>NZ_JAXITC010000003.1:0-285301 GCF_034680285.1 Limnohabitans sp. | reverse complement strand
GAGTTGCACACCCTGAGCAACAGCCACCTGGACGCGCTGGAAGAAGAAACCATCTTCATCCTGCGCGAAGTCGCCGCCGCTTTCGAGCGCCCCACCCTGCTGTTTTCGGGCGGCAAGGACTCGCTGGTCATGCTCAAGTGCGCCGAGAAGGCTTTTGGAGGGAAAACCAGCCCCTCCGGTAGCGGCCGCATCCCCTACCCACTGCTGATGATCGACACCGGGCACAACTTCACCGAAGTGACCGACTTCCGGGATTCGCGTGCGAAGGAACTGGGTGCCGAGCTGATCGTGCGCAGCGTCGAAGACTCCATGATAAAAGGCACCGTGCGCTTGACGCACCCCGGTGAAAGCCGCAATGTGCACCAGTCGGTCACGCTGCTCGAAGCCATCGAAGAGTTCCGCTTTGATGCCCTGATTGGCGGTGCACGTCGTGACGAAGAAAAAGCCCGCGCCAAAGAGCGCATCTTCAGCCACCGCGACAGTTTTGGTCAATGGCAGCCCAAGGCCCAGCGCCCCGAGCTGTGGACGCTGTTCAACCACAAGCTGCAGCCGGGCGAGCACTTCCGGGTGTTCCCGATCAGCAACTGGACCGAGCTGGACGTGTGGCAATACATCGCCCGAGAAAAAATCGCCCTGCCCTCGATCTACTACACCCACAAGCGCGAGGTGGTGGACCGCCGCGGCCTCTTGGTGCCGGTGACAGAGCTGACCCCGCCCAAAGACGGCGAAGAAGTGGTGGTGCGTGACGTGCGTTTCCGCACCGTGGGCGACATCACCTGCACCTGCCCAGTCGAGAGCACTGCGGCCACGCCCGAGCAGATCGTGATCGAGACGCTGGCCGCCGATGTGAGCGAACGCGGTGCGACCCGCATGGACGACAAGACGTCCGAGGCTTCGATGGAGAAGCGCAAAAAAGACGGCTATTTCTGATCAGGGAGCAAAAGACATGCACAACGAACAACACTTTTCTGCCAAGTCCTCAGAAAGCAACACGCAAACCGCGTTGCGATTCATCACCTGCGGCTCGGTCGACGACGGCAAAAGCACACTGATCGGCCGCCTGCTGGTGGACACCAAGGCCGTGCTTCAAGACCACCTCGCAGGCGTGCAGCGCTCGGGTGAAACCGATTTGGCTCTGCTGACCGACGGCCTCTCCGCCGAGCGCGAGCAAGGCATCACCATCGACGTGGCGTACCGCTACTTCAACACCGAAGCGCGCAAGTTCATCATCGGCGACGCACCCGGCCACGAGCAGTACACCCGCAACATGGTCACGGCCGCGTCCAGCGCCGACGCCGCCGTGGTGCTGGTCGACGCCATCAAGCTCGATTGGGACAATCCAGACCTGCAGCTGCTGCCACAAACCCGCCGCCATTCGCTGCTGGTGAACATGCTGCGCGTGCCGTCTGTCGTGTTCGCCATCAACAAGCTCGATGCGGTGGCCGATGCCACTGTGGCTTACAAAAACATCGCGGGTGCTCTGAACAAGTTCGCCAAAGCGGCTGGCATCACCGTCACCGCCATGGTGCCGGTTTCGGCACTCCAAGGCTGGAACGTGGTGACCACCGAAAACAACGACCAAACTGACTGGTGCGGCTACACCGGCCCCAGCCTGCTCAGCATCCTCGAAGACTTGCCCGTCACCCCGGCCGAGACCGATGTGGCTTTCAGCTTCCCGGTGCAGTGGGTCGAGAAACCTGGTGCCCCCACGCTTGTCGCTTCGCGTACTGCGCTGCCCCCCGGGGGGGCCGCTGCTGCGCCTTGGGGCGGCCCGGCGGCGCAGCACCACGACTCCGGTGTGACCACTCAGGGCCGCCGCGTGTTCTGGGGCCGTGTGGCCACGGGCAGCATCGAGCCGGGCCAGACTATCCAAGTCTTCCCCAGCGGCCAGACCGCCGTGGTGGCGCAAGTGCTGAGCGCCACCCGCCAGCCGCAAAACAAGGCCGCAGGGCACAGCGCAGGCATCGTGCTCGACCGCGAGGTGGACGTGTCGCGTGGCGATTGGCTCTTGGCAGCCGAAGGTGCCCCCGAAGGCCAGCGCCAGCTGAGCACCACCATCGCCTGGATGGATGACGAGCCCCTGGTGGCAGGGCGCCTTTACTGGGCACTTCATGGCCACCGCTGGGTCAAGGTCAAGGTGCAGCGCATGGTGCACCGCCTGAACGTGAACACCCTGGCCGAAGAAGAAGCCACCGAACTGCCCCCCAACGCCATCGGACACGTCACCCTGGCCCTGCAAGAGCCATTGGTCACCCTGCCATTTGCACAATCGCGCATCTTAGGCGCGCTGGTGCTGGTGGACACGGCCAGTCACAAGACCTCAGGCGCAGTCCTGGTGAACTGAACTCCTTTAAAATCTACAAATCTGCCCGAATGTGACCGAGCAGCCTCATTTTCAGAGCCCACCATGACCCACGTTGTTTCCGAATCCTGCATCCAGTGCAAATACACCGACTGTGTGGATGTTTGCCCGGTGGATTGCTTTCGCGAAGGCCCCAACTTCTTGACCATCGACCCCGATGAGTGCATCGACTGCGCCGTGTGCATCCCCGAATGCCCCGTCAACGCGATTTACGCCGAAGAAGACCTGCCCGCCGACCAGCAGCACATGACCAAATTGAACGCCGAGCTCGCCCTGTTGCCCGGCTGGAAGAGCATCACCAAGCGCAAGGCCCCCATGGCCGACGCCGATGCCTGGAAAGACAAAACCGGCAAATTGGCGCAATTGGTTCGCTGAATTTGCCCATGGATTTGCCGATCGAAACAGAAGCCCTGGTGATCGGCGCAGGCCCAGTGGGCTTGTTCCAGGTGTTTCAACTGGGCTTGCAAGGCATTCACTGCCATGTGGTCGACGCCCTGCCCCATGTGGGCGGCCAGTGCGCCGAGTTGTATGCCGGCAAACCCATTTACGACATCCCAGGCATCCCTTTTTGCACCGGACAGGAGCTGGTGGAGCGGTTGCAGCAGCAAATCTCCCCCTTCAAGCCCACGCTGCACTTGGGCCAACAAGTCAGCCAAATTGAACGCCAAGCCGACCAGCGCTTGGCCGTCACGACCGATTCAGGTCAACGCTTTCTCACCTCGACCCTGTTGATCGCCGCTGGCGTCGGTGCTTTCGTGCCTCGCCGCATGGTGCTGGACGGCCTGAGTGCTTTTGAGGGAACGCAAGTTTTTGCCGAACATCCTGCCCCCGAACGCTGGGCAGGCTTGCACCTCGTGGTGGCAGGCGACGGCGACGAAGCCCTGCAAACTTGCCTCAATGCCTGCCAAGGCCCACAAGCCGCTGCCAGCGTCACGCTGCTGCACCGCCGCGATCAGTTCAGTGCAGCACCCGAATCGGTCGAAAAAATGCGCCAAGCCTGTTCCGAAGGCCGCATGCGCTTTGTGGCGGGTCAGCCCACGGGCCTTAGGACTAAACAAGGCCAATTGCAAGCGCTGGAGCTGCTCAACCCACAAGGCGAAACCGAGTGGCTGAGTCTCGAGGTCCTGCAAACTTGCTTGGGCCTGTCCCCCAAGTTGGGGCCTGTGGCGCAATGGGGCCTGGCCATGGAGCGTAAGCAATTGGTGGTCAACACCGAAAACTTCGCCACCTCAGAGCCCGGCATTTTTGCGGTGGGTGACATCAATACCTATCCCGGCAAAAAGAAGCTCATCCTCTGCGGCTTTCACGAAGCCACCTTGGCAGCCTTCGGTGCAGTGACCCTGCTGCGCCCCGCAGAAAAGACCCTGCTGCAGTACACGACAACCTCCACATTGCTGCAACAGCGCTTGGGCATCGCCTAAAATGCAAACCGCACCGTTCGTTGATCGGTGCATTCGCTAGGGGTGTTGAGGACCGTGAGGCCCTCGACTGAGAAAGTCCCTTTGAACCTGATTGAGGTAATCCTCGCGCAGGGAAGCTTGTCAAAAGAACCGAGCCCCACTCCGGGCTCATCACGTTCCCAGCCAGCCGACCTGCCATTTCGTTGAAGGAAAAACGTCATGGCATTTTTTTCGCCATTTTCACGCCGGTCCACTGAGCGCAGAACATTTCGCGCCAGTCACATCGCAAGCGCCATTACCCTGCTGATACTGGGCAGCGCCCATGCACAAAGCCTGACTGAAATCACCATCACCGATACCGCCCCCTCGCAGGTCAGTGGTTTTGGCGATGTACCGCTCGGCAAAGCGCCCTTCAGCGCCGTCAGCATTGACCAGCAAACCCTGCAAGACATCGGGGCTCAGCGTGTCTCTGACGCCCTGCGGCTCGACGCGAGTGTGGCCGACAGCTACAACTCCCCCGCTTATTGGGACAGCCTGAGCGTGCGCGGCTACACGCTGGACAACCGCTACAACTACCGCCGCGAAGGCCTACCGATCTCGGCCGAGACCATGATCCCCATGGACAACAAAGAACGCATCGAATTGTTCAAAGGCACCAGCGGCATTCAAGCTGGCACCAGCGCCCCGGGCGGCTTGGTCAACTACGTGGTCAAACGCCCGCCTTCGGCCAAGGACGAAACCATTCGCTCGGTCAGCGCCAGCTATGGCCCGGGCCATAGCAGCAGCACCGCTCTGGACTTGGGAGGTCGCTTTGGTCAAGACCAGTCCTTGGGCTACCGCTTCAATGCCGCTTACGAAGACCTGAACCCTTACATCCGAAACACGCAAGGCCACCGCACATTGTTGGCCTTGGCGATGGACTGGCGCATCAGCCCTGACACCAAACTGGAATGGGAGATCGAGCGCAGCGAACGCCAGCAATTGGGGGTGAATGGCTACAGCCTGTGGGAAGGCGCAGCAGGTCTGCCGCCTGTTGTGGATCCCAAAACCAACCTCACTCGGCAATCGTGGTCCGTGCCCGCCATTTTTGGTGCGACCACCGGCTCCATCCGAGTCAAACAAACCTTGGGGCAAGGCTGGTTATGGAGCACGCAGTATGGCGCGCAACACCTGCGCACCGATGACCGCCTTTCCTATGCTTTCGGTTGCGGGGGCAACTGTGACCGCTTTTATGCCGACGGCAGCTTCGACATCTACGACTACCGCAGCGACAACGAACGCCGCCTGACCGAGTCCCTGCAGACCAGCCTGACTGGACAGATGAAAGTGGCAGGTCTCACGCACAACCTGACATTCAGCGCAGCGCGAAGCCGCCAACTTGACCGACTTCAAGCCACCCAGCTCTACAGCTACGCGGGCACCAGCGCAGCCACCGGCAGCGCAGTCCCTGCACAAGTGATCGATCAAACCTACCCCAACGTCAACCGCAGCGAATACAGCACCGAACTGTCCTTGACGGACCGCATCGAACTGTCTGACAAAACGTCTGCATGGTTCGGCCTGCGCCACACCCAAAGTGATCGCAGCACCGTTTCGCTGGATGCCGCCAACCCCAACCCCCAACACCAAAAAACCGGATTCACCACGCCTTGGATTGCGCTTTCTCACGAATACAGCAACGGGTCGACCGCTTATGCCTCTTATGGCGAAGGCGTCGAATTGTTCGCAGCACCCAACAACGCCAACTATGCCAACGCGGGACAGTTTTTAGGTGTTCAGAGAAGCAAACAGGTCGAACTGGGGGCCAAAGGCAAAGTTGGCAACAGCTTGAGCTGGAACACAGCGCTGTTCCACATCGAGCGCCCCGCAGCTTATGACTTCGCGGGCGAACGCGTCGTCGATGGCACCCAAACCCACAAGGGCCTGGACGCAGGTCTTCAATGGCGCCATCAGCAGTGGCAACTTGCAGGTCAGGCGCAATGGCTTGACGCACGCCTCTCGGGTGCGTTGCTCAACACAGCCTTGAACGGGTCCAAGCCATTGAACGTCCCTGCACTGACCTTGCGCGCCTTGGCCCAGTACCGATTCGCCGATGTCCCAGGGCTGCGCACCAGCCTGCGTCTGAGCCATGAAGGCGCACGCCGCGTGACCGAAGACGGCAGCATCCACCTGCCCAGCTGGACCACACTGGATTTCGCCGCACATTACGACACGCGCATCAGTGGCACGCGCGCACAATGGACGCTGGCCATCGACAACCTGGCCGATCGCCATTACTGGCGCGAATCGCCCAAGCAATTTGGCCACTACTACCTGTACCCCGGCGCACCTCGAACTCTGCGCTTGGGTGTGAAAGCCAGCTTCTAAAAGGATGTCACGAGATTTTCAAAAAATCTTCGCCTCCCTCTCAAAACAGGCCAAAAACACCTCTATAATTCAAAGCTATTCCTCGATAGCTCAGTCGGTAGAGCGCCGGACTGTTAATCCGTAGGTCCCTGGTTCGAGCCCAGGTCGAGGAGCCAAAAAGTAAAGCCCCTGCAAGCCATTGCAGGGGCTTTTTCTTTGGGGTTTTCTTCGTCGTTAGAGAACGAAATCAGTAGACACGAGTTTCTGAATACCCATCACCTCAATCTGAAACTCGGCGTCCAAGTCCCGGTCATTGCTGCCGTAAACGATGCCGTTTTCGAACCAAACAGCGCCGTTGGCATTGGCCGAACTGAGCTCCGCAGCACTGCCGATGAACACAAATGCATCGTTGAATCGGGTGCCCAATTTGGCATCGACATTGGACAAATCAATCTTGTCGCCCGTTTCGAAATCAAAGATACGGTCACGGCTGGCCATGTTCGCACCAGATTCGGTGACGCTGTTGATCTTGAAAACATCATCTCCCAAGCCCCCATACAGATCGTCGGAACCAGATCCACCGGTTAGAACGTCATCTCCGTCACCGCCGTGCAGGTCGTCTGAACCCACATCGCCGGACAAGCGGTCATTGCCCTCTGCACCATACAAATCATCGTTGCCCGCGCCGCCGACCAGTTCGTCATGGCCCGAACCCGCGTCAAAATGGTCGTCCCGGCTGCTGCCTTTCCAGTGGTCATTTTGGTCGGGGTCGGAACGACCAGCCCACACGGCACCATCAACCGCTGCGGTGACCTTGGACACTTTCAAAAACAAGCCATCACCGTCGACATCGCTGTAAGTGGTCGTCTCCAAGCGACCGTGCTCCATCTCAGTTTTGATGACGTTGCCGTCTTGCACGGACCAAGACTCATCACGTTCCATGCGTTCTAACTTGGCGCGGCCATTTTTGACCTCATAAACAGCGACCACAACACCGTTCACGATGTTGAATTGGTAAGCTTTGCTGGCATTGTTGCTCATAGGAACCTTTGAAGAGGGGTTGAAGAAAACCCTAATCTAAGGTGCCCAGATGAGTGGGAGCTGAAGAACGGCGTTCTCGGGCCCAGTGTTCAGCTCAACACCTTCACATCAACGCCCCTGCACACAGCCACCAATTCGGCCAAGTCGGGCGTCTGCATTTTTTGCAAGACGATGGCACGGTGCTTCTTGGCAGTGTCGGGCAGGATGTTGAGACGCTCGGCAATCCCCTTGTTGGTGAATCCATCCAACATCAATAGGCAAACATCTCGCTCACGGGCAGACAAGGTCTGCCATTTGCGGCGGATGTCGTTGTGGCGAATGAAGTTCTCCCGATTCATGCCGTCGCGTACCAAGCCCTTGTCAATCGCGTCAATCAAGCTCTGAATTTGAAATGGCTTGAGTAAAAACTCAATCGGTTGGCCTTTCATGGCCAGAATGATTTCTTCTGAGTGGCTTTCGCCGCTGATGAAAATGATGGGCGTTTGGCGTCCCAAGGACCGCATCTCTTGCTGCAGCTCAATGCCCGACATCTGGGGCATGCGCACATCCAGCACCAAAACGGCAGGAAAGATATCCAAAGACTGCTTCAAAAACGATTGGGCGCTCTCAAAACTCTCTACGGTGTAACCCATTTGCTGCAACAAGTCGGTCAAATAAACACGAATGTCCGGGTTGTCATCGACCACAAAAACATGGCCAATGGACAAAGGTTTTTGAGCGCCCATCAACGCTCTCGCAAGGCTTGGGTCACGTTTTGCAGAGGCCGGAACAAGTAAGCCAGCACGCTTTTGCTGCCCGTCTTGATTTCCACCGAAGCCGTCATGCCCGGCAAGGGTTGCAAACGCAAGCCGTTACGCTCCCAGTCGGTTTCGGTGATGCGCACCATCAGGCGGTAATAGCCCTCCTCCAGTTCCATTGCCACACCGGGACGGCGTTGTTTTTCATCGCGCATCGTGTCCGGGCTGATGTGCTCCAGCACGCCCTCCAGCCCACCAAAGCGGTTGTAGTCGTAGGCCGTGAGCTTGACGGTCACTTTCTGCTCAGGCTTCAAAAAAGCCACCTCGGCAGGTTTCACATAGGCCTCGACCAACATTTGATCTTGGGTCGGAACGATCTCCAAAATGGGCATGCCCGCCTGAACCACACCGCCAATGGTGGTGATTTGCACGTTTTTCACAATGCCATCCATCGGCGCCTTGATCACGGTGCGGATGAACGCATCTTCCCGGGCCGAAGCGTTTTCTCGGGTCTGCGACAACTCAGAGTCCACCCGTACCAGCTCGTTGGCCGCATCGGTGGCGTAGCGGTTGCGCCGCTCGGACAACTGCCCGTTCAAGTCAGACTGCTGCCGCTTCAGGCGCAACAACTCCACCTCAGACACCACGCCCTGCTTGGTCAGCGGTTCAGTCATCGCAATTTCGCGGTTCAGCGCCTCCAAAGACCGCCTGAAGCTCGACAACGCCTCATCCAAAGACTGGCGACGGGCCGCATACGCTTGGCGTTCGCGTGCGGCCAACTCTTTCGGAATGTCTTTGCCAAAATCCAAATTGCGGCCATAAGCCTCTGCACGCAAGCGCACAGCCAAGGCTTCAAGGGCCAGTTTTTTCTCTTTGGCCTCACGGAACACGGGGCCCGATCGCTTGTCATCCAAACGGATCAGCACATCGCCTTTTTTAACCACCGCCCCCTCGCGCACAAGAATCTGGCTCACCACACCCGAGTCTAGGCTCTGAACCACCTGCTCACGGCTGGCCGGAATCACCTTGCCCTGGCCCTTGGTCACCTCGTCCAACTCAAACCAAGCGGCCCAAGACAAGGCCACCACCAAAGTCAACACGGTGGACCACAGCAGCCACTGGCTGGCGCGGCGTTCCTCTTCGTCCACCGTCAGGATGCCAAATTCTTTACGGCTCATGCTGCACCTCCAGGTGTGGCAGGGGCTTTCGCAGCAACCGAAATGCCCTTGCTCAGTTTTTCAATCATCTCAGCCTTGGGGCCTTCCACCACACACTGGCCTGCGTCGATCACGGCAATGCGGTCCACCCACTCCAGCAACTGCGTGCGGTGGGTCGACAACACCAACGTACGGCCCTGCAGCCACTGGCCCAGCACGGCAATCACACGGGCCTCGGTGTTCTGGTCCATGTTGGCAGTCGGCTCGTCCATGAACACAATGGCCGGGTCGCGCAACATCAAACGGGCCAAAGTCACCAACTGGCGCTGACCGCCCGACAAACCACCCCCTGCTTCGGTCAAAGGCATGTCCAGGCCTTTGGGGTGCGCCGCCACCATGTTGTACATGTCCAGGGTCTGCAACACCTGCACGATCTTCGCGTCCGAAATCCAGCTGTCCGACAGAATCAAGTTCTCACGCAAAGTGCCCATGAACAACTGCGGGTCCTGCGACACATAGCCAATGCGCGCACGCAACTCGGCCGGGTCCAACTGGCGCATGTCAATGCCGTCCACCCGCACACTGCCGCCCAGCGGGTCGTACAAACCTGCCATCAATCGAATCAAGGTGCTCTTGCCGCTGCCCACACGGCCCAGCAAGGCCAAATGCGAGCCTGCCTCAAGGCCCAAATTCAAACGGCGGATCACCGGCATGCGCGACTCACCCGGATAGGCGAACTCCAAGTCCAAAGCCTCGATGCGCCCTTGCACCTGCTCGGGCACCACATACCTTTTGCCCACCTCGCGGTCGCGTGGCCGCTTGATCAAGCCATCCAAAGTCTCCAGCGCCGTGCGGGCTTGCTGAAAGCGCGAAGCCAGTCCCATGACACTGCCCAGCGGCGAAATCGCACGACCCAGCAAAATCACGCAGGCAATCAAGCCGCCCAGCGTCAACTGGTTGGCGTGGATCAGGTACACGCCCCACACCACCATGGCCACCGTGGCCACCTGCGAGAGCGTGCTGATGAAACCGGTCACCGCGTTCGAGAGCGACCGGATCTTGCGGTACGAATCGGCTCCGGCCAGGTTCGACTGCTCCCAGCGGCGCTGCAAATAGCCTTCAGCGTTGTGTGCCTTGAGCAACTCCAAGTTCAGGACAGCCTCGACCAACACGCTTTGCTTGTCGCCCGACTCCTTCATGTTTTCGCGCATGGCCACCATCAAAGGCTTTTGCACCCACCATGCCAGCAGCAACACCACGGGCACTGCCAAAGCCGGAATCCAGGCCAAAGGTCCGCCCACGATGGCGATCAACAAAATAAACACCAGAACAAAAGGCAAATCGGCCAGCACCACCAAAGACGCTGACGAGAAGAAATCGCGCAGCGCTTCAAAGTCCTTCATTGAGCTGGAAAAAATGCCGATCGACTGCGGCCTGTGCTCCAAGCGGATCGACATGATCTCGCGCAGCAACGTGGCATTGATCGCCAAGTCTGCCCGCTTGCCGCCCAAATCCACCAAGCGCGCCTTGAGCCAACGCATCACATATTCCAGCACGGCCGCCACCAGCGTGCCAATGGCCAAGGTCCAGAGCGAGGCATACGCCTGCGTGGGCACCACACGGTCGTACACGTTCATCGTGAAAAACACGCTGGCCAGCGCCAGAATGTTTGCCACCACCGTGGCCAACATGGACTCGACATAAAAATGCCGAAAGCGCCACAGCGTGCCCCAAAACCAGTCAAACGCCGCGCCCTGCATGGGTGTCAATGTTTGGTCGGCGCGTTGCGGCGGTAGCTTGACCACCAGCACCTCGCCTGTGGCCAGCGCATCCAACTCGGCCACCGGCATCACCAATTCTTGCTGCCCGGTCTCGGGCGACAAAATTTGGGCTTGGCCCTGCTCGATGGTGCGCAGCACACAAGCCCGTCCGTCTTGCAGCGGCACGATGACCGGCAACACATAGCCTGGCACAGCACTGGGTTTGACGCGGGACCAAGCCGCCAACAAGCCATGCTGGCGGGCCAAGTCGGGCATCGACGCCGCAGGCACATGGCCGTTGTCGTCTACCGCAAAGCCCACCCGCAAAGCGGACACGTGCACAGGCAATCCCAACAAATGGGATGCCAAAGACAGGCAATGCAGCAAAGGATCTGCTCCCATTGGGGCCGACGCTGCCAGCGTTTGTTGAGGTATGGCACTCATTGTCATTTTTTTCCCTTCGAAACCATCCAAACAGGCAAGTCGAGCACGACCTGCGCCCCACCGCCATGCGCACGATTGCGCCACAGCAAAGTCCCGCCGTGTTGCACCGCAATGCGGCGAGAAATGGCCAAGCCAATCCCCATGCCGTCTTTTTTCGTGCTCGAAAACGCCACATCGTTGCTGCCAAGCAACTGCGCTGAAAACCCAGGGCCGTCGTCCTCCACCACGACCTGGAGTCGCTCATCCACGGCCAGCACATGAATGCGGATGTGCACAGGCTTGCCCGGCACTTGTGCCTGCACCGCGTTGCGCAAAACATTCAGCAACACCTGGGACAACTGCACAGAATCTCCCATCACCATGGGCGACAGCACGTCGGTGCGCACCTGAATGTCTGCCGCATCTTGGCGCTCATGGGCGGGCAACAGTTGCAGAACATCCTGCACCACGACCAACAAGTTCACAGGTTTGAAATCAGGTTCTGCAGGTCGAATGAAATTGCGAATGCCCTTGAGCACGTTCGAAACACGCTCAATATGAGCCAGGATCTGTTCAACTTGGCTCTGCCTCGAATCATCCACTGCACGCATTTCATGCCGCAACAAACCCAGCTCCACAGTGACCACTGTCAACGGCTGGGCCATCTCGTGGGCCATGGCCCCCGCCAGCTCACCCATGCTGCGCTGACGGTCCAAATTGGCAATTTGCTGACCCAACAACTGACTGGTTTGCTGTGAGCGCATCGCCACTTCGTTGGCCACATACCGCCGCGTAGACCGCTCCAGGTACAAACCCAAAATGGCCACACTGCCAAACACCGACATCACAAACAAACTGGAAGTCGTGAGCACACTGTCCCAATTGACACCCAAGGGATCGGTCGAGCTCATCCCCAGCAACACACGGGCGGCGCGCACCAAAGTGGCCAGGGCACCAAAAACATAAACCTGCGTCAACCACCTGGCGCTGCTGCTGCTTTCCTTCTTGTGTACCTGCCAAGCCAGCCAAGCCGTCCAGGCAAATAAGGTGCCCATGGCCAGCAAAACCCAGCTCAAGCGCAACACCACGCTTTCTAAGCCCAAACGGAAAAACTCCTGAATGCCCAACATCCCCACACCCACCAGCAACGCGATGGGCCATGTAGAGCGCTTTCCCAGCTCCATGCGCAAACCCACCACATGCATCAGGTTACCGCCGTAGAAAAACGCGTTCATCACGCCAAAAGCCACCCACCCCGGCATATCGGGTGTGCGAAACGACAGCAGCAAGGACGCCAATCCCAAACTCAAACTGCCACCACACCAAATACCCGCCGCCAAGGTGCGGCTCTTGCCCATGACCACCCAAGCCGCCAAGGGCATGATCACGTACAAAAAGCCCGCCGCCAAATAGGCCGTTGCAGGGTCAAAAGAAGATGCGTTCATGGTTGGCAATGGTCTGTCCACATGGCACGCAAAGCGCTCTCCATGTCGCGGGTGTATTGGTCCACATCCCAAGCGGGTGCCGCCTGCAAACGCGCACGCAACCCCGCCTTGAGCTGCAACAGCGCTTGACGGTCCGCCGCCATGCGTGCGGCAATCTCCACATAAGCCTCGTCGCTGGCCGCCACCCAATCGGGCAAGCCTGCGGCACGCATGAAGCTCGCCCCCATGCGCGAGACAAAGTTCTGGCCTTCTTTGACCACCACAGGCACACCCATCCACAGCGCTTGCAGCGTGGTTGTGCCGCCGTTGTAGGGCACGGGGTCCAGCGCGATGTCCACATCGGCGTACTCGGCCATCATGTCGGCCAGCCCCACTGGCCCGCGAAACTCAATACGGCTGGCATCAACACCTTGCTGCACAAACCGCTCCCGGAAGATGCGGATCGCCGACTCGTCGCGAAAACTCGGTGCCTTGAGCAGCAAGCGCGAGCCCGGCACCCGCGCCAACACTTTGGCCCACAGAGCGATGGTGTGTGGCGTGAGCTTGGGCACGTTATTGAACGAGCCAAACGTCAGGGGTCGCTGGGCCTGCGCCTGGCCGTACACCGGGTACGGGTAATCGGCTTCTGGCGCGAAGCAAAACACCGTGTTCGGCAAGCGGTGCACGCGCTCGGTGCAGAGCGCATCGTGCGCGGGCGGCACCACCACCGGGTCGGCCAGCAGCCAGTCGATGTTGGGCACACCGGTCGAGCCGGGATAGCCCAAAAACGACACCTGCACCGGTGCGACACGCTGCGACAGCATCAGCAAGCGGTTGTGCGAAGTGTGGCCCGCCAAGTCGATCAGCACATCGATGCCATCGTCACGCATGCGCCGCGCCAGTTGCACCGGCGTCCAACTGGTGGCCTGCACCCAGTGGTCCACGCGGCGTTGCGCCTGCTGCGTCTGGTCGTCGTGGGCCATGCCCACGTTGTAAAGCGTCACCTCAAACTGCGACTTGTCCAGCCGCGCCAGCACCGGCTGCATGAAGATGTTGACCGGGTGCTGGTGGTGAAAATCCGCACTCAGCAACCCCAGTTTGATGCGCTTGCCCGACTCGCGGGCATTGGCAAACTCTGCCACAGGCCGTGCGCCCTTGCCCCAGCCTGCAAACAAGCTTCGGTGCAAATCGGCCACTTCTTGTGCCGTCAGGCTGTCGCTGTAAAGCGCGCTCATGGCCGCGCTGGAGAGCATGGCCGACTCGGGGCCTTCCTCTTCGGCCAGCTCGCGGTACAGCGCAAGCGCCTGGTCGGCATCGCCCAAGCGCCCCGCCACCGAGGCGCGCATCGACTTGGCCCCGGGCTGCGGCGCGATGGCTTCGGCCTGCGCCAGCGTTTGCAGCGCCTCGTCCATCTGCCAGCTCTCCACATAAGAATGGGCCAGGTTCCACAGCGCCAAAGCGCTGCCCGGGTGGAGCGCCACATTGCGTTTGAGCACCGCTTGCGCTTCTTCCCACAGGTTGTGGTGGAACGACTGCATCGCCAGGCGCGTGAGCACCTCCTCGCTGGTGGCGGCCGATGCGCGCTCGAACGCGCGGTGTGCGGCTTCGGTCAGGCCCAGACGCATCAGCGCATCGCCCAGGTCAATTTGCAAAGCCGCCGTCACGTTCACATCGGGCTCAGGCTTTTCTACCCGCATCAAGCCCAGCGCCTGGCGCAGCGACTCCAGCGCCCGCGCCGCGTCGCCCCGCTCCAAGCGGATCTTGGCCATCGAGGCATGCACGCGGCTGACCGGCACCGCCTCGCCCTCGGTGGCCTGCGTGGCCAAGGGCAAAGCGCGGTGGTAGCAAGCCGCAGCCTCGTCCCACTGGCCTGCGGCCTCCAGCGCTCCGGCCAACGTCAACCAGCCTTCCCAATGCGTGGGCGCCACCTGCGTGGCCATGCGGTAGAAATGCATCACCTCTGCTTGTCGGCCCAGCTGGCGCGACAAATGACCCGCCTCCAGCCAGCCCCTGAAATGTGTGGGGTGCTGACGCAGCAGCGCCGCAAAACGCTCACGCGCCGTGCGCACCTCGCCCCGCCGCACCGCACACTGCGCCCACAACAAAGCCACCTCGGGCGAATCGGGGTCTTGCTCTGCGGCTTGCGCCAACGCGGCTTCAGCTGCAGCCAGGTCACCGGTTTGCAAAGCTTGTTTGCCCGCTTCGAGCGGGTTGGTTGTTTGAAGGGTCATGGCATGGACATTGACAAAGCGGCTTGGCGGTTTGTCTCGATGACGCCCCCCATCCGCTCAATGAGTGATTTCTCGTCTGCGCTCAGCAGGTATTGGCGGGTGGCCGTGGCCACCGTTTTGTCCCAAGACTTGCGGACATCTTGGGCCATTTTTCTGAACAGGGCCAGGGTCGGCTTCAAGCCAAAACCACAGTCCTCACACAACGCCTCCCATGAATGCGCGCCGACCGCGGCAAACGTGCTGTCATCGCCGATGAACAGCGCAAGGTCCTGGTCACCATAGGCTTGCACACACAAAAGGTCATAAAACGGTGCCAAAGCATAGCCTTGGGGGGTGACCATCAGTGAAATATTTTTGGCATGTGCGTCGCTGTTACCGATCAAGTAATTGAACATCACCCAGCGCTGCACAGACAGCAGGTCTTTGCCCGACAACTTCAAATCGCGAAACGCGTTCACTATTTTGGGAAGACTCACGAAACCGCCTTGCCGTTCGTACTTCCAATCGGCCCCCACGCCCAGCAACTGGCAAGCGTCAATCTGGTGCAAGCAAACCACCTTTGCACTGTCCACCCGCCGGTCATAACGCTCCACCACATAAACTTTTTCGGGAACCTGCAGCAAATGAACACGCGGCACCGGCAACTGCATGTCATGCGCCAATTTCATGCACAGATACTCGTTGATGGCGCTCGGTTGGTACCTCTCCAGCCTCGAATCGGGTTTGGCAATATGAGTAGTTGGCGCGCCCCCCACGCTGTCGTACAAAACATCCCGCTGGTCGTCGTAACGCAAACCGACTTTGTCTTGCGCCCCAGCAAGCGACATGCGCGTTTGAACGTTGGAGGTCAACAATGGCTTTTGAAGCGCGCGTGACTTGACCCGTGCACTCAACGCCTCTTTGGACAACACGCTGTATTCGTGCTGGGCATTGGGCTGCTGCCCCTCGGGCAACACGCAGAGCACACCCGGCAAATCGGCCCCCATCTCGCCCACCAGCTCAAAAGTGTTGGCGTTGCGAATGGGCATTTGATTCAAGACCTCAGCCAGCGCAGTGCCCTCTGGCAACAAATTGGCAAAGAAGGTCTTGACCGCATCACCTCTGTAAGGCCCCTCGCGCAAAGCCAAGTGAGGTGCAAGGGGAAAAGCCCCCGCATGCGCGATCCACAGCGCGTCGTATTGGAAAAAATACTGCGCCGCTTCATGACCCAACCACCCCATGGGCTGGGCATTGGCCCACACTCGCAGCCGGATCATGAAGCCTCACCTGTCGCAGGGACGATACGCTCGGCCAGGACGCCAAAATCAACCCGCCCAGCCGCGTGGTCCTGGCCTTGCGCTTGGGGCCATCCGGAAACACTCAGGCTCAGTCCCAAGCCGCTGACCAGCCTGACCAACTTGCCAAGACTGCAGTTTTGGGGATCGGACTCTGCATCGCGAATGAAAGAAGCGCTCACCCCGCAAACAGACGCCGCTTCCTCTCGAGAAAGCTTTTGGCGTTTGCGCTCAACGGCCAGCGCCTTGCCCAATTCAAGCAGGTCCGATGTTTCAATTTTCATTTTGATCTCATGGGGTCAAAAAATAACGAATAACTTTTGATATATCAAAAATTATTCCCATGAGGTCAAATTTTACAGATATTTGATGGAATTCAATTTCAATTGACCTCATGAGGTCGATAATTTCGAAAATTCCTGGGTTTAAAGTGCCAAGCACGCCATGTGCTTCCAAAAAGCTCACGGCTCACCCTTCACCGCACGCGCCAGCTCACCCATGGCCGCGGCCAGGCGGATGCGCGACAGACGGTGATCGAATTGGGTTTGCACGGCAGCGGCTTGGTAGCCGAAAGCTTCGTTTTGCACATTCAGCAAATCCAGCAAGGAGCGGCGGGCCAATCGAAACTGCAGGCGGTAACTCTCCACCAGCTTTTGCCCGGCAAGGGCTTGCTCTTGGTTCAGGTTGGCGCGTTGTTGGGCCAGTGCCCAGTCGGCCCACGCAGCGCTGATTTTTTCGCGCAACACCAGCGTTTGCTCATCGAGCGCGTTTTGTGCGGCCTGCACCTGCTCGGCCGCCGAGCGCACATTGGCCTCGCCTGCACCGCCGTTGAACACTGGCATGTTCACGCTCATTTGCTGCAGCGTACTCGCTTGCAGCGACGTGGGGTTCACTTGGCGCGACAGCGTCCAGTCGACTTTGGGGCGGGTTTGGGCACGCGCCACCGCCACACCGGCTTTGGCCGCGTCCAGCTGCGCTGCGGCTTGCACCAGCAAGGGGTGCCTGGGGCTGGCGGCATCCAAAGCGGTGCCCAGGTTGGCGGGCATGGCCAAAACCAAGCTGTCCAAGCCCACAGGCTGGGCGGGCAGTGCATCGGTGTAACGCGCCAAACGGGCCCGGGCTTGTTGCAATTCCACATCGCGCTGAACCACCGTTAGGGCAGCGGCGTTGACCCGCACTTCGGCTTGCCCCAGGTCCACCGCCCTGCCCGCATCGACCGCCACAATTTTGCGCACGTCGTCGGCCATTTGCGTGAGGGCGTCCAGGTTTTGCTCGGCCAGCGTTTTTTGCGCCATGGCTCTCGCCCACAACACATACGCCTCGGCCGCTTGCTGGGCCACATCGTCCAGCGTGCCACTGGCCTTGCCCTCGGCGGCCCGCACCAGCTGCTGGGCCCGCTGCACACCGGCCTCGATACCGCCGCCCGCATACAGGGTGTAGCTCGCCTGAGGCGTGAGCGCCTGTGTGCTGGCCCCTGTGCTCTGCTGTGTGGCCGAAGCACCCACGCCCAGCACAGGCCAACGGGCGGCAGTGGCTTTGTCCAGATCGGCCACCGCGGCGCTCACCTGCGACCTTGCCGCCAACGCCGCCGGGTAACGCACCAGCGCCTCACGCACCACGGCCAGCAGGGCACCGTCTTGCGCCGCAGCCCCTGTGGCTTGGCTGAGCAGCAGGCCCAAAGCCAAACCACCGAGCCAAGTCCTTGTTGGATGCACTTTGAAACTCATGAACCAGACCTTAATTTTTGAATACTTAAATGAACATTATCGGTGAGCACGCAGCCCATCCACAAACAACAAGGCTGGTAAACACCTTGCGGCATCCACCAGCCCTGCGGCCCAGCAAAAGCCAGGCGGCTCTCTCGCTAGTCACAGCGCGTCAGGTCGCAGAGACCGTCAGTGCCGTGTCGATCAACAACTGCGCCGCCAGGCTGTTGTGGTTGTAGCCCGTGTAGGTGTTGTTGTTGATGGTGATCACTGCTCCCGCAGCCGTCCAATTGGCCAAATCGGTCAGCACCACTGCGTCACCGGCATTGCCCGTCACCATCAGCTGGTTGCGCCTGACGGTGAGCCCGAGGTTGCCAGTGCTGCTGTTGCCAGCGTTCCACACGTCAGCGCTGGTGAAGTTCTCCAGCAAATCGCGGGCGGTCAGCTTCAGCGTGTTGTCGCCCGAACCGGTCAGGTCGACTTTTTCCATGTTTTGCATGGCGACACCCTTGACGTTGGCCAGGTCGAGCGTGAGGCCCGTGCCGACCAACTTCAAGGTGTCGATGCCGCCACCGCCGTCGATGCGCATCACGCTCTGGCTGGTGCCCGTCAAAGCCAGCTTGGCCAGGTTGTCGGCATTGACCTGCATGACATCGTGGCCTGCACCACCGTACAGCACGTCTGCGCCGCCGCCACCGACAAGCGTGTCGTTGCCCAAGCCGCCCACCAACTGGTTGGCCCCAGTGGTGCCGGTCAAGGTGTCTGCAGCGGCCGTGCCGATGCGGTCGCCATTGCTCACTTGGAACACAGTGGACTGCTGGTTGCTCACGCCACCAAACACCACATACACCTTGCCAACGTCGGCCAAGGTGGTGTCACCCAAATGGTTGCCGATGATCACATCGTCAAAACCATCGCCGTTGATGTCGCCACCACCGGAGACAGAAACGCCCATGCGTTCGTTCATATACGGGTTGACGATGCGGAAGCCCTCACTGCCATCCAGGCTGGTGACCTGCACAGTGCCGGTGCCGGTTTTGCCAAACACAATGTAAGCCGCACCTGCAGACGCGTTGGTCACTCCGTTGTTGACGTAAGGCGCATTGGCGTGGGTGACGATGACGTCCGTCAAACCGTCGCCGTTGAAGTCACCCGCGCTGCTCACCGCATACGCACCGTAGTTGGTGGTGTCCAAGCCCAAGCCAATGGCAAAGCCCCCCACACCGGCCTCGATGGACGAGACGTTGATCGGGTTGTTGTCGGTTTTGCCAAACGCCACCCAGGCGGCGCCTTTGAGCGTGGTGTTGCCCGCGCCCACCAAGCCCTGGTTGCCTTGCAGCAACACGTCTGCCAAGCCGTCACCGTTCACGTCGCCCACGCCCGCGATGTCGATGCCCGCGTTGCCTTCGCCGATGATCTGGAAGCCCCGGGTGTTGCTACCCGCGGTCAAGGTCGAGATGTCGAGTGAGGTGTTGGTCGCATTGCCGTACACCACATAGGCGCCGCCAGGGCCAACGCCAGTAGAACCCTGGAACCATGCGCCCAATACCAAATCGCTGTAGCCGTCGCCGTTGACGTCACCGCTGGCCATGGTGGTCAATGCAGGGTTGTTGCTGGGCTGGTCGGCCGTGACCATGAAGCCCACGCTGTTGCTAGCGCCAATGGCGGGCAGGCTGCTCACCTCCACCGCCGCGCCCGAGGCCTTGCCGTAAATCAGGTAAGCCCGGCCGTCGCGTGAACCGTAGTTGGGGTTGGCCACCAGCATGTCGTCCAAACCGTCGCCGTTCACGTCGCCTGCATTGCTCACACTCCAACCTGCCGGTGTGGTGCCGCTGGTGTTGATCTTGAAGCCCAAAGCGCTGGCCGTGTTGGTCAGGTTGGTGGCCGCTGTCAGGGCCGTGAGGTTGACCGCCGTGGTGTTGGTTTTGCCAAACACCACATAAGTTTCGCTCGTGGTTCCACTGCTGGCGTATTCCATCGGGTACCAACCGGCACTGATGGTGTAGTTGGCCCTGCTGGCCACCACCAGGTCGGCCAGGCCGTCCCCGTTGATGTCGCCTCCCCCTGTCACGGTAGCGCCGCTCATGCCATCGCCCGGCACGCCGGTGATGACAAAGCCCCGCGTGTTGCCCACTACGGTCAGCTGCGACAGCTGCAAGGAGTTGATCGCTTGGCTGCCACCAAACACCACATAGCTGCGACCCGCGTAGCCTGCAGCTCCGGGAGCCCCCACGATGAAGTCGTCATAACCGTCGCCGTTGACATCGCCTGCGTTCGACACGGCATATCCCGCGTTGTGGTTGGCGGCCTCTCCCACCAGGGTGAAGCCCCGTGTGGCGTCTGTGGTGCCCTCGTTGGCCTGCATGTCAAAGGCGTAACGCACGCCGGTGACCGTGTTGGCCGCGCTGATGGCCGTGCCGCTCACGGCATCGGCCTTGAACTGCTGGACCGACACGTTGAAGGTGCCAAAGCCCTGCGCGTCTACCACCGAGTAAGGAACGGTGATGGTGGTTGGCGTGTTGATTGCCACCGCAGCAGTGAACTTGTAGGTGTACTCCTGGTTACCCCAGGTGAACTTGAGCCAGTCGCCAGCAGCAGCCGCGGTCTTGAGCACCACGTTGACCTGCACACCGTCGAGCGCAGCGCTGCGGTAAATGACGTTGGTGTTGACCACCTCGCTCAAGCCCGTCATGACGCTGGTGGAGCCGTTCACGTTGGAGATGATCGGGGCGTTCAGGGGTGGCGCTGTGGGTGCGGTCACAAAGTCGACCGCTGCGCTGCCCACACCCACAGTGGTGAGTGGCACACCCACAGCGTTGAACACTTGGGCGGTGATGCCCACCGTTTCTTTGGTGCCCGCAGCCGTAGCGGCCAGCAGGGCCGAGGCAGGCACCGCCACGCGGGCTACACCAGCAGCCACGTCTGCGGCCGTGAGGGTGTAGAGCACAGCGGTCTGGTTTTCCCAGTTCACACGCACCTCGTCGCCCACGGCCGCGCCCAGGCCAGCCAGAGACACCAGCACTGGCGTGCCCGCCACGCTGCTGGTGCTGTTGGCGTTGCCCGTGTCTTGCGCCTCGGCCAGCGACAAGAAGCCAAAGCTCGAAAGCAAATCAGCCTCGGGCATCGTGATGGCCGCTGCGGGCAAGAGCACCGGCACCACTTGTACACCCTGCTTGACCAGCACTTGGCTGCGCGTGGTGGCGCTGGTGTACACCTCGTAAGCACCGGCCGTGGTGACGCTGCCCGCATAAGTCAAGCTGCCGGTTTCTTTGACAAAGCCTGCGCCCAAGCGCACGGTGTCGGCCGCGGTGCCGTCCACCACCACCTGGTAGTAGTTACTCGAGCCGTCAAAGCCTGTGACAGTACCTGTGACTGTCCAGCCGTTGGTGGTGTTGAAGCGGTTGTAGTCGCCCACCGTGGCGTTCAGATCCAGTCCGGTTTCGATCTGCAAGGTGCCTCCGGTGGCATTCAAGTCGAAACGCTCCAGGTTCTCCAAACGGGTGCGGGCGCTTTGCAAGCTCAGCACCAGGGGCTCGGCAAAGCGCAGCGTGTCCATGCCGCCGCCGCCGTCCACGCGGGCGATGTTTTGCGTGTCCACACCGATGCGCACGGCCAAAGACCGCACGTTGTCGGCGTTGAGAACGAACACGTCGCTGCCCGCACCGCCCGCCAACATGTCAGCACCGCCTGACCCCACCAAGGTATCGTTGCCTTGACCGCCCACGATCTGGTTGTTGCCGCTGGTGCCGGTCAGGGTGTCATTGGCCCCGGTGCCGATCTGGTCACCCCGACTGCCTTGGAAGACCATGGGGTTCAAGATGCTCGGGCCGCCATAGATGATGTAGTCCACACCACCAGCGGTGGTGCCAGAGGCTTGGCCCACCCCGTTGTTGCTGCTGCTGATGGCGTTGGGAGAGGACACGATCAAGTCGGCAAAGCCGTCGCCGTTCACGTCACCACCACCCGAGACAGCGGTCAGGGCCTTGTCGCCCCCCAACACGCCGTCGATGCGGAAGCCCTCGGACACTTTCAGGTCGGTGATGAACACCGTGCTGGAGCTGGTCTTGCCGTAGATCAGGTAGCCACCGCCGGTATTGGCACCGTTGATGGTCATGGTCTGCTGGGCAAACACGAAGTCGTCCAAGCCATCGCCGTTGAAGTCACCCACCACCCTGGCCTGGGTGAACAGGTCGGGCGTGCCCGTTGTCACGCCTTGCACCATGAAGCCATTGCTGCTGGTGCCACTGTTGAGATCTGTGATGTTGTAGTTAGCTGACGTGCTCTTACCAAAATTGACGTACACAGCAGGGCCACTGACCGACATGACCATGTCGGCCTTGCCGTCGCCGTTGATGTCACCGGTGCCAATCATTTGGCCATTCAAACCCCCGAGACCCGAAATTGTGTAACTTTGGCCTGCAGCGGTGGACAAGCCCGAGGCGCTGCCGAAGTATACATAGGCGTAGGTGGTGGTACCGTCTTGGGCATAGGTGCCACGCAATACCAAATCGGTGTAGCCGTCGCCGTTCACATCGGCGCCGGTGGCGTAGTCCTGATAGCCAGTGGTAGTCCCCCCATTGTTATTGAGGCGGAAATTACTGCCCACGCCGTTTTGGATGGTCATGCTGGTAGCGTCGGCCACCCCGTACTGCGCTTGGAATTCTCTCCATTGCGAATACATGGACACGATAAACGCGCTGCCCCAGTCCTGCACGCCGTCGCCGTTGAGATCACCAAGGTTGTTCAGACCAATGCTGGCGTTGACCTTCAGGCCGTTGCTGTTGGCCGTGGTGGTCAAGCTGCTGACCTGCACTGTGGCCGTGCTGTTGGAGCGGCCATAGACGATGTATTGCCCGGAGTCCGTTCCCGCAAAACTGATGTCATCCAGACCATCGCCGTTGAAGTCACCGTGGTCGATGTTCAAACTGACCGAATAAGCAGAAGTCAGACCGGCGACCATGAAACCTTGGGTGGAGTTGCCCAAAGCGATGGCGGAGAGGTCCACGTTTTGCGGTGCAGAACTGCCAAACACCACAAAAGCCGCTGCGCTGGTGTTGTAGGTGGTTTGACCAGCGCCAATCACCATGTCGTCGAAGCCGTCACCGTTCACATCGCCGACCATCACTGTGCCTGGCGCGTTTCCTGCACTCTTGGCTCCGATGTTGTCGCTGGGGCGACCGTTGATGCGGTAGCCAAAGTTATCACCTGCCACACCGCCAGTATTGGCCAGCGGCAAGTCAAAGAAGTAGGTGGCGTTCAAGGTGGCCGAGCTGGCCTCCAAACTGGTACCCGTGACCAAGAGCTTGGCGCTAACGGTGACGCTGCCAAAGCTTTGCGCACTGATCACGCTGTAAGGCACCGTCACATCCACATAGTGGTTGGTGATGTTGGTGGCACTCAGCGTGACCTGCGTGGTGGTGTCAGGGCCCCAGTTCAGTTGGATCACGTCACCGGCCACGGCTGGCACCGCACCTGTGCTGTAAGGCAATTGCACACGCACTACGGTGCCTGCGGTGTTGGTGGGGGTGCTGGCCTCGCTGTACCAGAGGCGGTTGTCAATCACGCCACCAGCAGCGCTGAAAGTGGTGCTGTTTCTGTCGAAATAAGCCTCTTGCACACCGGTCAGGCTGCTGAGGTTGCCAGGGCCAGAGGGTGTCCACAAACTGGCGCTGATGGTCGGTGGCGTCGGCACGATGGAAATTTCCGCGCTGCTCACGTCGCTGCGTGAAAGCGGACTGCCGCCGTTGGGCACGGTGGTGGTCACGTCGACGTTGTAAGAGCCGGCAGTGGTGAACACGTTGGCAGGAATGCCATCGACTCCACCCAACGTCCATGTGCCTGTGGTTTTACTGTAGCTCAGCTCGGTGTTGGCGTTGACGCCTGTACCGCCCGTGCCGGTGGTGACCGCGTTGGGCCCCACGGTCAGGGTGTAGGTGGCCAAGGTCGAACCCGCATTGTTTTTGAGCACCACGGTCAACACATCGCCACCCTCCAGCGCAATGGTGGCATTCGAGTTGTTGATCTTGTTGGCAGTGCCCGTGATGATGGGCACCAAGGTGGTGATGTTTTGCTGGTTGTTCACCGTGGGCACATCGGGCGGTGCGATGTTGACGACCACACCATTGTTGGTGTCGGTGCCGGTGTTGGCGGCGGCATCGGTCACGCTGGCCGTGATGGCGTAGGTGTTGCCGTGGTTGAGCAGCTTGGCGTCGGCGTCGCTCAGGGTGTAAGACCAAGTGCCACCAGTTTGCACGGTGGTGGTGTAGGTCCTGCTGTTGAGCGTGAGGGTGACGGTGCTGCCTACATCGGCGTCGGTGGTGCCGCTGACCACAGGTGGCGTGGCCACCGTGGTGCTGAGCGTGTAGTCGTTGCCGTTGATGCCGCGCTCGCCAATGCTGAAGGTGCCGTTGCCAGAAGCGGCCACGGCATCGCCGGCCACGCTGGTGATGGTGATGGTGCTGGCGGTGTCGATGGTCACAGGCACCGTGGCGGGGCCGGTCACGCTGCCCGAGGGGCTGGTGGCGGTGATGCTCAGGTTCTGCAAGCCTTGCGCCAAGGCGGTGGTGGGCGTGATGACCCAAGAACCGTCGGCCAACACCACGGTGGTGCCCAAAACGGTGGAGCCATTGGCTGCGAAGAGGCGGATGGTGTCACCCGGCTTGCCAGTGCCACTCAAGGTGGGCGTGGTGTCGTTGGTGCGGGCATCGCCGCTGATGCCGCTGTCGCTGCTGGCGTCGAGTCGGCCCGCCAACAAGGAGGTCACGACGCTGATTTCACCGCTGCTGGTGTCGCTGCGGGTGTTACCCGCCAAGTCGGTCACGGTGGCAGTGACGCTGTAGGTCTGGCCCGCCGTGAAGGTGCCCAAAGCGCCACTGACCGGCGTGGCCGACGAGGTGTCGAGCGTCCAGGCGCCGTTGGTCACGGTCACGTTGTAGGTGGCGCCGTTGACGGTCACTTGCAGGGTGTCGCCGTTGGCCATGGTGGCCGTGCCGGTGATGATCGGACGGCTGTCGCCGGTGACCAGCGGGGTGACGACGGGCGCCGCAGGCGGCGTGGTGTCGATGGTGACGGGCACCAAGGTCACCGGGCTGGTGTTGCCAGCCGTGTCGGTGGCGGTGACACGCACGTCGGCCGTGCCGTTGGCCAGGGTTTGTGTGGGCGTCACGCTCCACACGCCCCCTGTGACCGTAGCGGTCAAGACTTCGCCTGTTCCCGGCATGACCACGGTGATGACATCGCCGTCGGTGCCCGTGCCACTGATGGTGGGCGTGGTGTCGTTGGTGATGTTGTCGCCGGTGTTGCTGCCGCTGTCGCTGGCTGTGGCCACATCGGCAGGGGGTGCTGTCGGCGCCGTGGTGTCCACCAGCACTGTTTCGGTGTCGGTGCCGGTCACGCCATACCGGTTGGTGACGCTGGCGGTGGCGGTTTGGGTACCGTCGGCCAAGGCTGCGACAGCCGTGCCAGGCACGGTGACGGTAAAGGTACCGTCGGCTTGCACCACGGTGGTGTAGTTGTTGCCACCGATGTTGACGGTGACCGTGGCCCCCACAGGCGCGTTGGTTGTGCCGCTGATGGGCAGCGCCTGCGTCTCTTCAGCCAAATTGATCGTGCCGCCGCTGATAGTGTTCAGCATGATGGTGGGCGGGCTGTTGTTGATGTGCAGCTCTAATGAACTGATGTCGGTTTTGGTTGCTCCGCCCGTAATGGTGCTACCACTCAAAGTGCCGCCGGTGTTGGCTGTCACGTTGACATGGTGATCTCCAGCGGCGATGCTTGCACCAATGACCAAGGACCACGTCCCGCTGGCATAAGTGAGGCCTGCGGGTGAAGAACTCCCGCCGATGACCAGGCTGTAGGTTTGCCCTGCTACTGCGATTTGCAAGATGTCGCCATTGGCAAGGTTGATGTAATTGGTTCCATCGTATTTTCTAGCGCTGCCAGTGATGGTGGGCGTGCTGCTGTCGGTGTACAACTCGACGACGGTCGGTGTGTCTGGCATAGCAATGTCAACCACTACGCCGTTATCGGTGTCTCTCCCTGTGTTGCCCGCCGCATCACTGACGCTGGCGGTGATGGCGTAGGTGCTGCCATGTTTCAAGGCAATGGCGTCGGCGTCCGACAAGGTGTAGGTCCAAGTATTTGGATTTGCACCGGTGCCAGCTACCACGGTTGTGGTGTAAACCTGACCATTTAACGTCAAGGTGACTGTGCCCCCTGCTTGAGCATCGGTGGTGCCGCTGATCACTGGCGAAGTGGTTGGTGTGACGTTAGGCAAGCCGCGCTCGCTGACGCCAAAGGTGCCGTTTTGCGAACCTGTGACGGCATCGCCAGCGACACTGGTGACGCTGATGGAAGGCGCGGTGGTGTCCAACACCAACGCTTGGGTCGCTTGTGTTGCGGCCGTGCCCACCAGGTTGGTGGCATCGGCGGTCAGGGTGTAGCTGCCGTCAGCAGGCAGGTGCGCTGCCGGGATGTTGAGGGTGTAAGTGCCGTCGGGCTGCACGATAGCGGTGTAGCTGCGCAGTTCGGTGCTGCCCTGCATCAGTTTGACAGTTACCGTCTGACCCGCTTCAACGAAAGTCACGCTGCCGCCCACGGCCACAGCGCCAGATTTTTCGGCTTCATTGACGGTGTCGTCACCCGCCACGTTGCCAATGGTCACGGTGGGGGTGTTGGCCGCCAAGTTGAAACCATCGGTATCGGCGGGGCTGGTGTTGCCTGCCGCATCGGTCAAGGTGGTGCTGGTGGTCCAAGCACCATCCAGGTAGCTGGTTGAAGGATGCAGCGTGCTGTAGGGGATGGTCTCGCTGATGCTGCCGGCGGTGATGTGTCCCGCGTTCAAGGTGGTCGTCAGGGTGATGGTGGCACCACCTGGGCCTGCCACAACCGTGGTGACCACGTCGCCCACAGCGGCCCCTGCGGGCAGCGTGATGCTCAGCGCAACGCCATCGGCGGCTTCAGCAGCAATGACGCCGTCTGTGGCCTCTAGGATGGCGACTGTGGGTGCGGCTGTCGCCGTGGCATCGATGGTGATGGCCAGGCTGGGGCTGGCGGCACTGGTGTTGCCAGCGGTATCGACCAAGGCGTAAGTGATGGTGTGTGCGCCGGCTGGCAAAGGGTCTAGGGGCGTGACTTCGCCGTTGGCGTAAGTGGCGGGAACGGCCAGACCATCGACATAGAGCACCACGTTGCCGCCAGCGGGCGGCGCAGACACAGCAAAGCTGGGCGTGGTGTCGCTGGTCAGGTTGTCGGTGTTGACGCCGCTGTCGGTGGCGGCGGTCATGTCGGGCGCGGCGGGTGTGGCCGGAGCTGCCGTGTCGACGGTGACCGACAGTGCGGCACTGGCGCTGCTGGTGTTGCCAGCGGCGTCCACCAGCTGGTAGCTGATGGCGCGCACGCCGTCGGCCAAGGGGCTGTTGGGCGTGATGGTGCCGGTGTTGGGGTCGTAGGTGGCCGCAACCGCCACACCGTCGACCAACAACACCACACTGCCGCCCGTAGGCGGGGCCGTGACGGCGAAGTCAGGTCGGTTGTTTCCGGTGACGTCGTCGCTGGTGTTGCCACCGCTGTCGGTGGCCGATGTCAGGTCGGGGGCTGGTGGCGTGGCCGGGGCAGCGGTGTCAATGACGATGGCCAATGGACCGCTGGTTTCACTGACAAAGCTGCCCACTTGCACGGCGTAGGTGATGGTGTGCGGGCCATCAGGCAAGGCGCTGTTGGGTGTGAGCACGCCGTTGGCATAAGTGGCCGCAACGGCCACACCATCCACATACAAGATGTGTGTGCCGCCTGCAGGGGGCGCCGTGACGGCGAAGCTGGGCGTGTTGTTGCTGGTGAGGTTGTCGGTATCGCTCGCGCCAGTGTCGGTTGCAGCGGTCAAGTCAGGGTCTGCGGGGGTGGCGGGAAGGCTGGTGTCGATGGACAGTTCGCCCGTGCTGACGTCGCTGGTGCTGTTGCCTGCAGCGTCGGTGGTGGTGGCCGTGACGTTGTAGGTCTGGCCGTTGGCAAACGGGGCCAAAGTGCCGCTGGTGGGCACAGCCGTTTGGGTGTCCACGCGCCACTGGCCCTGGGCGTCGGGCACCACGGTGTAGGTGGCACCGTTGACGGTGACGGTGAGGGTCTCACCAGGCTGCACGCTGGCCGTGCCTCGGAGGACAGGCGTGGTGTCTGAGGTGAGAGAGGTGGTCACCGTTGGCGCAGCGGGCGCTGAGGTGTCAATGGTCAAGTCCACCGTCGAAGCGGGGCTGGTGTTGCCCGCCACGTCGGTCGCGGTGACCGACACACTGGCCACGCCACTGGGCAGGGCCTGGGTGGGTGTGACGCTCCAGCTGCCGTCGCTGGCCACGACGGTGGTGAGCACTTCGCCGGTGGGCAAGGTCACCGTGATGGTGTCGCCTGCACTGCCCGTGCCACGGACGGTCGGGGTGGTGTCGTTGGTCAGGTTGTCGGTGTTGCTGGCGCCGTTGTCGCTTTCTACGGCCACGTCGGCCACAGGCGCTGTGGGCGCGGTGGTGTCAATGGTCACCGGCACCAGGGTGGCGGGGCTCACGTTGCCCGCCGGGTCGGTGGCGGTCACGCTGACTTGGGCGGTGCCGTTGGCCAGAGCTTGAGTGGGTGTGACGTACCAACTGCCGTCTGCAGCCACCAAGGCGGTCAAGACTTCGCCAGTGCCGGGCATGGTGACGGTGATGGTGTCACCAGGCGTGGCTCCACCACCACCGATGGTGGGTGTGTCATCGCGGGTGATGTTGTCGATGTCACTGCGGCCGCTGTCGCTGGTGGCCAGAACATCGGCTGCTGGGGCTGCGGGGGCCTGGGTGTCGATGACAAGCGCCACGTTGGCTGGGGCGCTGGTGTTGCCCGCCAAGTCGGTGGCGGTAACGCTGACGTTGGCGCTGCCCTCGGGCAGGGCTTGCGTGGGTGTGACGCTCCAGGTGCCGTCGCCCGCCACCACGGTGTTGAGCACTTCGCCGGTGGGCAGGGTCACGGTGATGGCATGGCCTGCCGTGCCGGTGCCGCTGAGGGTGGGCGTGGTGTCGCGCGTCAGGTTGTCGGTGCTGCTGGAGCCGGTGTCGCTGAGGGTGGCCACATCGGCCACTGGAGAAGCGGGGGCGGTGGTGTCGATGACCAAGGCCACGGTGGTCGCGGCGCTGGTGTTGCCCATGGGGTCAGTGGCTGTGACCAACACGTTGGCCGCGCCGTCGGGCAAGGCTTGGGTGGGTGTGACGCTCCAGTTGCCATTGGCGGGCACCACCACTTCGAGCACTTCGCCCGTGGGCAAGGTGACGGTGATGGTGTCGCCGGGTGTGGCGCCTGTGCCGCTGATGACAGGCGTGTTGTCGCTGGTGTTGTTGTCGGTGCTGCTGCTGCCGGTGTCGCTGGCGGCGGCCACGTCAGCCGCTGGCGCTGCGGGGACCACCGTGTCCAGGGTGAAACTGCCGGGCGTGGCTGTGCCGTTGTTGAGCTTGGTGCTGGTGGTCCAAGCGCCGTTGTTGGCGTTGGTCAGCTCGCTGCTGGGGATGATCTGGCTGATGGTGCCCGCGACGATGTCGGTGGCGCTCAGCGTGGTGGTGAGCGTGAGTGTGCCGCCACCGGGCTTGGTGACGATGGTGGTGACCACGTCGCCGGCCACAGCGCCAGATGGCAGCGAAGACACCACAGGCGTGCCGCCCGCGCTGGTGGCTTCTGCGGCGTTCACGCCATTCGATGCTTCGGGCAAGCTGACGGCGATGCGACCGACGTCGATGCTGAGCTCGCCGGTGCTGACGTCGGTGCCCACGTTGCCTGCGGCGTCGGTGATGACAGCAGTGACGTTGTAGGTGTTGGCCGTCGCCAAGGACAATGCACCGCTGGTGGGCGTGGCGGTGGCCAGATTGAGTGTCCAGACCCCTTGATCGTTGGGCGTGACGGCATAAGTGGCTCCGCCCACAGTCACGGTGAGGCTTTCGCCGGGGGCCAGGTTGGCACCGCCGGTGAGCACGGGCGTGAGTGTGTTGCCCAAAGTGGGTACGACCGTGGGCACGTTGGCCATGGTGTCGATGGTGACAGGCAAGTCGGCCGGGGCACTGGTGTTGCCCGCCGGGTCAGTGGCCGTGACTTTCAAGGCATTGAGGCCTTCTGGCAATGCGGCTGTAGGTGTGGCGCTCCAGGTGCCATCGGCTTGCACGGTGGCCGTGGCAATGACGTTGCCCGCAGCGTCTTTGACGGTGATGGTGTCGCCGGGCTCCCCTGCCCCACTCAAGGTGGGGGTGGTGTCGCTGGTGGTGCTGTCACCCGCCAAGCCCGTGTCGCTGGCGCTGTTCAAAATGCCCGAGGGCGCAGCAGGCGCAGTGGTATCGAGGGTGAAGCCGCCCGCACTGGATGGGCCGGTGTTGCCAGCGGTGTCGGTGATGGTGGTCGAGCTGGTCCAAGCACCGTCGACCGTCAGCGCCGAGGTGGGGATGAGCTGACTGATGCTGCCGGCCGTGATGTGGGCGGCAGTGAGCGTGGTGCTGAGCACTTGCACGGAGCCATCCGGTGCAGTGACCACGCTTTTGACCACGTCGCCGACTTGCGAGCCAGCGGGCAGTGTGATGTTGAGGGCTGTGCCGCCCGAGCTGAGCGCTTCGGCAGCGTTGACCAGGGTGCCTTCAGGAATGGCCACGGTGGCCGCACCAGGTGCGGTGGTGTCGACCATGAAACTTTGGGTGCCATTGCCCGTCACACCATAGGCGTTGACCACGCTGGCGCTGACAGTTTGGGTGCCATCGGCGATGGCGGCCACAGCCGCGCCGGGCACGGTCACGCTGAAAATGCCACCCGCTTGCACCACGGCGGTATAGGTTTGGCCATCCAGGATGAGTGTGACCGTGGCGCCCACAGGCGCATCGGTGGTGCCGGTGATGGGCAGGGGCTGGGTGCTTTCAGCGTCGTTGAGGGTCCCGTCGCTGATGGGGTTGAGGGTGATGGCGGGGGGCACATCGTTGATGTGCAGCTCGGTGTTGGAGATGTCGGTCTTGGTGATGCCACCGGCGGTGACACTGACAGCGACTTCGTAGTGGCCGTTGGGGATGCTGGCGGGCAGCAAGCTCCAAGTGCCGTTGGTGTAAGTCAAACCTGCGGGGCTGCTGGTGCCGCCCACCGTCAGGGTGTAGGTGGCGCTGTTCACCGTCACGGTGAGCACGTCACCGTTGGCCAAGTTGATGTAGGTGTTGCCCCCCGCGTCTTTCATGGCGCGGCCGATGATGGTGGGCGTGTGCAGCGCGGTGTATTGCTCGACCACGGTCGGGATGTCAGGGGCCGCAGTGTTGACGACCAAGCCGTTGTCGGTGTCGGTGCCGGTGCCGGTGTTGCCCGCCACGTCGCTGACTGTCGCGGTGATGGCGTAGGTGCTGCCGTGGTTCAGGCCGAGCGCATCGGCGTTGCTGAGCGTGTAGGTCCAGACGCCTCCGTTTTGAACGGAGGTGGTGTAGGTTTGTCCGTCCAGCGTGAGGGTGATGGTTTGGCCCACCTCAGCGTCGGTCGTGCCGCTGATGACCGGGCGTGTGGTGACGGCGTTGGAAGTCAACGCACCGCGCTCGGCGGCGTTGAACTCGCCGGTGAGGTGGGTGGGGTCGATGGCATCACCTGCAATGCTGGTGATGGTGATGACTGGCGCGGTGGTGTCAACGGTCAGCGCACGGCTGGCCTGCGAGGCAGGCGTGCCTGCGGCATTCGACACATCGGCCTTGAGGGTGTACGAACCGTCTGCGGGCAAATCGGCAGCGGGAATGTTCAGGCTGTAACTGCCATTGGCTTGCACCACGGCGGTGTAGGTGCCCAGCACGGTGGCACCGTTCACGAGTTGAACGGTCACGGTTTGGCCTGGCTCGGCCGTGGTGGTGCCTGCAACGGGCAAGGCGCCGCTGGCCTCTGCGGCGTTGACCGTGTTGTCGCCCGCGACGGTGGCGATGCTGATGCTGGGCGGCGTGGCCGAGAGTGTGAACCCATCGGCCATGGCGGGGCTGACGTTGCCTGCGGGGTCGGTGAGCGTGGAACGGGTGGTCCAGTCGCCATCCAGGTAGGCGGTGTTGGCACCTGCAGGTTGCAGTGTCAGAAGCGGCACAGTTTGCGTGACGGTGAAGGGCCCGCTGCCGATGGCGGTGCCGCCATTGGCAGTGGATACATCGGCCGCCAACACGGTGTATGTGAGGGTGCTGGTCGTGCCGTTGGGTGCTGTGACCACGGTGGTGACCACATCGCCCACGCGGGCGTCTGCCGGCAGTGTCACTGAGAGTTGCACGCCGTTGGCGGCTTCTGCGGCGCTCACGCCACCTGCCGCTTCAGGAATGGCGACGCCCGGTGCTGCGGGTGCGGCGGTGTCGATGACGAGCGCCACCGTGGTCGGTGCGCTGGTGTTGCCTGCGGGGTCGGTGGCGGTGACCAGCACATTGGCTGCGCCGTCTGGCAAGGGTTGGGTGGGCGTGACGCTCCAGTTGCCACCGGCAGGAACCACGACTTTGAGCACTTCACCCGTGGGCATGGTGACGGTGATGGTGTCGCCCGGTGTGGCCCCTGTACCACTGATGGTGGGGGTGTGGTCTGAAGTGTTGTTGTCGGTGTTGCTACTGCCGGTGTCGCTGAGGGTGGCCACATCGGCCGCTGGTGCGGCCGGTGCCACGGTGTCGAGCGTGAAACCGCCGGGCGTGGCTGTGCCAGGCACACCGTTGTGGTCAAGGGTGGTGCTGGTGGTCCAAGCGCCGTTGTTGACGTTGGACAGCTCACTGCTCGGGATCAGCTGGCTGATGCGGCCCGCCAGGATGTCTGCGGCGCTGAGCGTGGTGGTCAAGGTGAGCGTGCCGCCACCGGGCTTGGTGACGGTGGTGGTGACCACGTCACCGGCCACGGCACCCACTGGCAACTGAGAGACGACGGGCGTGCCGCCTGCGCTGGCGGCTTCGGCTGCGTTCACACCCAAGGGCGCTTCAGGCAAGCTGACCGCGATGCGACCGGTGTCGATGACGAGTTCGTTCGTGCTGATGTCGGTGCCCACGTTGCCTGCGGCATCGGTGATGACGGCGGTCACGCTGTGGGTCCCGTTGGCCAAGGTCAGTGTGCCGGTGACCGCCGTGGCGGTGGCCAGGTTCAAAGTCCAAGTGCCTAGGGCATCGGGCACCACAGCGTAAGTGGCGCCGCCCACGTTGACGGTGAGGGTTTCGCCCGGGGCCAGGTTGGCACCGCCGGTGATCACTGGCGTGAGGGTGTTGCCCAGTGTGGGCACCACCGTGGGAACGTTGGCGGTGTTGTCGATGGTCACAGGCACATCGGCCGGGGCACTGGTGTTGCCTGCCGAGTCGGTGGCGGTGACCTTGAAGGTGTTGAGGCCCTCTGGTTGCGCCGCTCCGGGTGTGATACTCCAAGTGCCGTCGTTGGCGACCGTGGCAGTTCCTAACTCGGTGACGCCATCGGGTGCGTACAGCTTGATGGTGTGGCCGGGCGTGCCGCTGCCCGTGATGGTGGGCGTGGTGTCGGTGGTGATGTTATCGGTGTTGCTGGTGCCCGTGTCGCTGCCAGCGGCCAAATCGGCTGCAGGTGGCGCAGGGGGTGTGGTGTCGATGGTCACGGGCACGGTGGCTGGTGCGCTGACATTGCCCGCTGGGTCGGTGGCGGTGACGCTCACATTCGTGGTGCCTTCTGGCAACGCTTGGGGGGGTGTGACGCTCCAGCTGCCGTTGCCAGCCACCACCGCAGTGAGCACCTCGCCGGTGGGCAATGTGACGGTGATGGTGTCGCCTGCAGTGCCTGTACCGCTGATCTCGGGCGTGGTGTCGCGGGTGATGTTGTCGGTGCTGCTGGTGCCGGTGTCACTGGCAGCGGCCACATCGGCCGCAGGGGCAGCTGGCCCAGTGGCGTCGATGACCAACGCAACGGTGGTGGCCGCGCTGGTGTTGCCCGCCGGATCGGTAGCGGTGACGCTCACGTTGCCAGGACCTTCGGCCAAGGCTTGGGTGGGGGTGACGCTCCAGGTGCCGTTGACGGCCACCACGGTGGTGAGCACTTCGCCTGTACCGGGCATGGTCACGGTGATGGTGTCACCGGGCGTGGCGCCGGCACCGCTGATGGTGGGCGTGGTGTCGGTCGTCAGGTTGTCGGTGTTGCTGGTGCCGGTATCGCTGAGGGCGGCCACATCAGCCGCAGGGGCAGCGGGGGCCACGGTGTCGAGCGTGAAACTGCCAGGGGCGGCGGGACCTGCAGAGCCGCCATTGGGGGTGATGGTGGTGCTGGTGTTCCAGACACCGTTGACTGTCAGATCAGCCGTCAAGATGATTTGTTCAATGCTGCCTGCATCGATGTCTGCCTGGCTCAAGACCGTGGTCAATGTGAGCGTGGTGCCATCGGGCTTGGTGACCACGCTGTTGACCGTGTCACCATCTTGCGCGTTTTGGGGCAAACGAATGACCAAGGGCGTGCCGGTGTTGCTGCTGACTTCAGTGGCGTTCACGCCTTTGGGGGCTTCGGGCAGTGTGACGCTGGGTGCACTGGTGTTGATGGTCAGCTCGCCGGCCGAGGTGTCGATGCTGGTGTTGCCAGCGACGTCGGTGGTGGTGGCGGTGACGCTGTAGTTGTTACCGTCTACAAAGGTGCCCAGCGTGCCGCTGGTGGGTATGGCCGATGCCAGATCCAGAGACCAGAGACCTTGCGCGTTGGGCGTCACGGCGTAGGTGGCACCGTGAACGGTGACCGTGAAAGTTTCGCCTGCCGCCACCACCGCTGTACCCGTGATTGTGGGCGTGAGTGTGTTGCTGGTGAGTGCGCTGACCGTAGGGACGATTGGCGCTGCGGCATCGATCGTGATGGGAACTTGTGTGGCTGGGCTGGTGCCAGAAACATTGCTCGCGGTCACGCTGGCGGTGGCGGCACCATTGGCCAGCGGCTGCGTGGGCGTGACGCTCCAGCTGCCGTTGGAGGCCACGGTGGTGGTAAGCACTTCGCCGGTGCCGGGCATGGTCACGGTGATGGTGTCACCGGCAGTGCCTGTGCCGGCAATGGTGGGCGTGTTGTCGCTGGTGATGTTGTCGGTGTCGCTGACGCCACTGTCGCTGGCTGCGGCCATGTCGGCGGCCGGAGCTGTGGGCACAGCGGGCGGTGCTGGTGGCGCAGGCGGGGCCGGTGGGGTAACAGGCGTCAAGGCAAAGGGGATTGCAGCAGGTTGAACCAAGCCGTCACTGCCGGTAAAGGGCAAAGTGGCCGTACCAACCGATGCGGGCAAGTTGACGCTGAAGCGGCCGCTGGCATCGACTGCGGCCTGAACGGTGGTGCCGTTTGGCAAGGTCACGGTGACGGTGGACAGCGGCAGAGCCGTGCCGGTGACGGCCACATTGGAGCCACTGGGCGTTTGGCTGGTAACCAGCACCTCGCCGAGCAGCCAGCGGTTGAGCTGGGTGTCTTGGGTGAAGGTTTTTTCAGCGGTGGTGGGTGCAGCCTTGAGGGCGTTCAACGCGGTTTGACGGCCTGCATCGACCAAGGTGGCCCCTGCCGAGTTGAGGCTGCCGGTGCTGACGTCGATGTTGGCGGTCAGCTGATTCAGGCTGCTGGCCAGGCTGCCCGTGTTGCTGTCCACGCCCGAGAGTTTGGCCAGGGCCAAACCGTATTTGAGGTCGCCGGTCAGGGCCACACTGCCGTTGGGCTGCACCAAGGGCGCAGCGTTGAAGCTGCCACTGTTGGTGGTGGTGGGGGCTGTGGCGGTGATGTCCACACCCGCCAAGCCGAAGGCTTTCGCGACAGCAGCATTGGTGGCCAGGACGACAGAGGCTGCGGGCGGCACATCTGCACTCACACCAACTGCTTTGCGAACGGCCAACTCGGTGATGGGGGTGATGTGGATGGTCAGTGTGGAGGTGGCAGGCACAACCACAAATTGGGCGGACCCCACCTCGGCCACGCCCATGGCGCGCAAGGCGGTGTCAAGCGACTTGGGCGAAGCGCTGACTTCGTCCAGGTAGTTGGTAGCCACGCCGTTCGCATCGACCACCTTGACCAGCACAGTGCCCCGGTAGTCACCCATGCCCGCACGCACGACCCGGAAAGTGCCGTTGTCAGCAATAACCGATTGGCCCAGCAAAGTGCCCGTGCTGTCGTAGACGAACACATCCGCTCCGTCAGACACAGGTCCTGCGGCCACACTGCCTTGGACAATCAAATCAGGCGGAGTGCCGGCGATGATCGTGACCGGCAAGGTGGCAGGCGCGCTGGTGTTGCCTGCTGCATCGGTGGCCGTGACCACAAAATTGTTCAGCCCCAGAGGCTGCACTGCTGCGGGTGTGATGCTCCAGCTGCCGTTGGGCGCGACCACAGCAGTGCCCAGCAAAGTGGTGCCATCGGGCGCGTAGAGCTTGATGGTGTCGCCAGGCGTGCCTGTGCCCGTGATGGTGGGCGTGGTGTCTGAGGTGATGCTGTCGCCCACCACACCGGTGTCGCTGCTGGCTGCGAGCGCCGCTGCAGGTGCTGTGGGTGCCACGGTGTCGATGGTGATGGGCAGCGGCACGGCAGGACTGACGGTACCGGCTGGGCTGGTGGCCGTGATGCTGAGGGTGTTCAGACCTTCTGCCAAAGGCAGAACAGGGGTGACACGCCAAGTGCCGTCAGCAGCCACGGTGGTGGTAGCGATAACTTGGCCTGCGGCGTTTTTGACGGTGATGGTGTCACCAGCCGTGCCCGTGCCTTCGAGAACGGGGCGGCTCACGTTGGTCAATTTGTCCGTGTTGCTCGCGCCCGTGTCGCTTGCGGATGCCAACTGAGCGGTGAGCTGAACAACGGCCGGTGGAGGCGCTGTAATAACCGGAGCGTTGCCACCAGAACCACCGCCACCACCGCCAGCGGCAGCGGCCAAGCCCGCACCGCCCGCCAACCACCATGGGTTGAACCAAACCACGTTTTCGACCAAGGTGATGGGCGTCACTTCCGAAATCAAGGTGGTCAGCGCGGGGCGGGTGCCTTCGTCGATCACGTAAACGCTGATGTCGCCTTTGGGCAAGCGGCCAGTCAGGCTGTCTTTGGGGAACTCGACGATGGCTTCGTCGTAGTACTGCTCGATGATGATGTCGGCTTTGACCGAGCCTTCAAAGTAAATTTCGAGGTCACGGCCCACGCGCTTGGCGCGCACTTTTTCAGGGGCACGCTCGCTTTTGAGGTCGCGCAGCTCGTATCGGGTGGCCATTTCGGCCTGGATGCGAACCGGTGTGCCGGCATCGCCATCACCAGGATTCACGCTGTAGCTTTGCTCGTTTTTGGTGCTGCGGCTGGACTTGGCCAACAAGAGTATTTTTTTGGCGGAGGCTTGGGCAATCACGGTCATGTTCTATCTCTCAGGCAAAGCTTCGCGTCAAAAGCACTGACGCATGTTTCAACAAAATTTGAGGGGAACTCCAAAACCTTTACTTCATCGAACCTTGGATGATCAAGTGAAAAAGTTACTTTTAGAGTTAAATAAATTCAGATATCGCAATAATGAAAAATTGTTGCGAAGTGTGTTGAAAGTATCAAATTTCAAGACTTTGAACCATTAGCTCTTGGGCTAGGATGAAGCACTGCTGCTCGCCAAAACGCTACTTATTAGCTCTAAAGCCAATATCCTCAAAGCCAATAGCCTATTAGGATGAATGAAAGCCAAACAAACGAACCATTCATGAAGCACGTCTACGTCATCGATGACAACGCAATCGTTGGAGAAACTCTGGGGAACACGTTGTCCCGTCTGGGATACAGCACAGAGGTTTACAACGACCCCCAAGCGTTCTTGCAAAACGCCCTGCCCGTTTCGCCCGCTACGATCTTGCTGGACATGCAGATGCCAGGCATGTCAGGAGTGGCCTTACAAAAGCAGTTGGCCAGCATTGGGCGGAAAACGCCCATCATTTTCATCAGCGGCGAATGGCAAGCCAGCGAGATCGTGCTGGCCATGAAGCAAGGGGCCGTCGACTTTTTGTTCAAACCCTTTAATTTGGAGGATTTGTTGACCGCCATCGAATCGGCCCTGAGCAAAGACCTGCAGGAATCGACCAAGGCCATGGTGAAGGTTGACCTGAGGACTCGCTACAACAGCCTGACGCCTCGCGAAAAAGAGGTCTGTGCTTTGCTGGTTCAAGGTCTGCTCAGCAAATCCATTGCCCTGAATTTGGACATCAGCAACGCCACCGTCAAGGTGCACAAATCGCGCATTCTCGAAAAAATGCAGGTAACGTCGCTTCAGCAATTGGCCCTTTGCATCACACAACTGGGCTTGAATTGAAAAGACGAATCTGGGCTCACCGAGCTCAGATGAACTTGTCGGCGAAAAAAAAGACCTCTAACCAAGTTGGTTAGAGGTCTTTTTCAGATTGATTGGTCGGCGTGGCGGGATTCGAACTCGCGACCCCTTGCACCCCATGCAAGTGCGCTACCAGGCTGCGCTACACGCCGACAAGCTGAAAGTATAACCGGATAAATGACACTTAAAGAGTCAGCATCGCTCTAATTTCTACCAGTTCTTGCTGAAGCGAATGCCCCGCTCCACTCGCTTCACCCCAACCGGCGGGCAACAAAACTGGCCGCACTGGAGCGACGCCCATCAACTCTGGGTCCATCATTTCGGAATCGTCCAAATCGACCTCCATTGGCCCCTCAGAACGACCCGCACGGTCAGATTGCACCAACTCTTGCAAGCGGTTACGCGCTCCGCTGATGGTGAAGCCTTGGTCGTAGAGCAAGTCTCTAATGCGCCGAATCATCAGCACTTCGTGGTGCTGGTAATAGCGGCGATTGCCGCGGCGCTTGACGGGCCTCAACTGCGTGAATTCTTGCTCCCAATACCGCAAAACGTGCGGCTTGACGCCGCACAATTCGCCCACTTCACCGATGGTGAAGTAGCGTTTGGCAGGTATGGGGGGGAGCAGACTGTCCATGAACGACAACAAGTTGCGTGGAAAACCTCGTAGCTTACTGCAACTCAGTCAGTCATGCGAGCCAAATTCCAACATGGCTTCTCAGAATTGAATCCAACCAAGAAATGCTGCTTCTGGATCCATCATTTTTCAGCAACAAACCTTGGAAAGGTCGGCTGTGCTTGTTGGATGCAACAAGCCTTAAGCGGTCAACTGTTGCGGTGCACCAGTTCCACGATGACGGCCAAGATCCCAAAAAAGGCCGAAAAAGCTGCGATGCCAACTGCGTAGTAGCCTGCAGAGAGACTTTTAATTTGGGAAATTTTCAATTTATTCATGATTTGCCTCGCAGTATTGTTTTACACGAGCATTGTGACCCTGAAGTCCTTCCATGTACATACCGTTGTTGCAAACCGACGACTGTGAGCAGCCTGACAAACGATGGAAACGCTGCAAACTCAAGCCTTGGTATCGGCCATGACCTTTTCGACCAAGGCGACCAGGTCTTTGCTTTTGAATGGTTTGACGATGCAGGCTGTGGCCCCAGGGACGTGGATCGTATCGATTCCCAATCGGCTGGTCACCGAATCAGGGCTACCCGAGGCGACGATGATGGGCAGACTGGGGTGTTTGATCCGAACTTGCTCGATGAAGGCCACACCGTTCATTTTGGGCATGACCAAATCCGTGATGATCATGGAAATGGGCGTTTGCTCCAACCAATCCAAGGCCTCGATACCGTCTCCAGCACCAATGACGGTGTAGCCATAAACCTCCAGCGTTTCTTGAACGCCTTCACGCAACAAGACCTCATCTTCAACGAGCAAAATAGTAGTCATAAATAGAGGTTGGAGGTTTGCAGATTCAGAAATTTATCGGTTATCAGATCTTCAAAGCATTTTACCAACTGATGGTGAAAACAAATCTCAAAAATTAGCATTTATTTGCACCCACGAAGTTTCCTCGCAAAACAGGTGTATTCCCCATTTTGAGATGATCAAAACGCCAATACGATCAAGGCCATGGCTCAAAAAACCGGTCTCATCCTCTCTGGCGGCGGCGCCCGCGCGGCTTACCAAGTAGGCGTGTTGGCAGCCATAGGGCGCATGCGGCGCGAAGCGGGAGCCGCCCAAGGCAACCCTTTCCCGGTGATCTCTGGTACGTCCGCTGGCGCCATCAATGCCGCTTTTCTGGCCAGCAATGCCGACCGATTTGACCTGGCCTTGGACGAGTTGGTCGATGTCTGGAGAAATTTTCAGGTCGAACAGGTCTACCGCTCAGACGTTCTGGGCATGATCCGATCTGGCGCACGCTGGATTTCTTTGCTCTCACTGGGCTGGTTGATTGCTCAAAAGCGCATTCGCCCCAAATCACTGCTGAACAACGACCCCTTGAGTGAACTGTTGGCTCAACGCATCGATCTGCAGCGCTTACCTGCTTTGATGGAGCAAGGCCATTTGCGCGCTTTGGCCATCACGGCCTCCAGCTACAGCACTGGCGAACATGTCACTTTTTATGACAGCCAACATGCGGTTACCCCTTGGGTTCGCAACCAACGACTGGCGCAACACGGCCGCTTGTCAAACGAGCACCTGCTCGCCAGCTCGGCCATTCCTTTCATCTTTCCGGCCATGCGGCTGGATGGACCTCAGGGAAATGCGTATTTTGGTGACGGCTCCATGCGGCAAACAGCGCCGATTTCACCCGCCATCCATTTGGGCGCTGACAAAATATTGGTCGTAGGCGCAGGCCGCATGCTCGAGCCTCCCAAAAAGGATTCGGGTGAACCCAGTTACCCCTCGCTGGCCCATATTGCTGGTCATGCCTTGTCGAGTATTTTTTTGGACTCACTGGCTGTGGACGTTGAACGCATGCAGCGCATCAACCAAACCTTGGCGCTGATACCGGAGGACAAACGCCATTCCACCCATTTGCGCCCCGTTCAATTGCTCTTGATTGCCCCCTCTCAGCGTTTGGATGTGATCGCAGCCAAGCACGCCGATGCCTTGCCCGCCACGGTCAAAAGCCTGCTGCGCACCTTGGGCGCCAGCCTCAACACGCTTCAGGGCCAAGGCAATGCACTGGTGAGTTATTTGTTGTTTGAAGCCGCATACACCCAAGAACTCATTGCCTTGGGTGAAGCAGATGCCATGGCGCAACATGAAGACATTCACCAATTTTTTGGGTGGTGTGCCCAGAACTGAATCGGTTCTGTCAGGCCATTTGTTGCCGAGTAGCGAGTGTTGATGGGGCCGAGAAGGCCTTCAACTCAGGCATGTGGGTCAAGGCCATCAGCGCATGGGCTTGTGCCGTGTTCGCGGACAGCCATTGGTCATGCAAGTGCGGCGCCATGACAACGGGTGTGCGCTTTTCATCGCCAGGCTTGTGAAATTGACGCATGACGGGGTGCTCGTCGGCGTTGACTGTCAGCATGGAAAAACTGACCAGCACTTCACCTGTCTGGGGATCTTTCCATCGGTCCCAAAGACAGGCAATGGCAAACGGATCACCCGAGGCAAGCTGAATCTTCCAGCGCACGGCTTTGCCAGATTCATAGCTGGGTTCGTAAAAATCATCGACCAACACCAGCCCAAATTGACGTTGCCGCCAGGCGGTTCTGTAACTCGGCTTTTCCGTCACCGTCTCGCTGCGAGCGTTGTAGGTGTGACGGCTGATTTTGTTGTCTTTGGCCCAAGCAGGGATCAAACCAAATTTGGCCAAACCACAAGCCACTCGCCCAGACTGGTGACTTTTGACAACCAAAGGGGCCGCGTAACCAGGGAAGGCTTCATCGGGATAGCCGGATGGCAAATCAACACCGAAGTTGTCCCTGACCCACTGGCTGCGTTTGATTGGCGTGAAATTAGTGCACACCCGTGAAGTTTACAAGTGCCTGTCAAAGCATTCACTGCAGCATGCCCTCTGAACAAGCTCTTAAAGTCATCGGACGAAACAGAACAAACAGGAGCGCCCCAAAACCACCAAATACGTCAGTCTTGCCAACAGTCATCAATTTTGATAACTTGCAGTTTTTGATTGGCTCACGGAAATCTCATGCACAAATTGATCGCCCTGCTCTCGCTCGCCATCGTGACCTTGAGTTCGCCTGCCTTTGCCGCTACCTGCGATGCACAAGCCTCAGAGAAAAAGCTCGCAGGAGCAGCCAAAAACAGCTTCCTCCAAAAATGCGAAAAAGATGCCGCTGCAGCGCTTGCAACAGCCACCACCACCTGCGAAGCGCAGGCCACTGAGAAAAAACTGGCTGGCGCTGCGAAAAACAGCTTCACCAAGAAATGCATCAAGGATTCAACTGGCGGCTGATGTCCTTGAAATGCCCAGCCCGCTGAGTTGTCGCGGGAAATGCACGGAAAAAGGTGTTCAAGGTTTCCGCATCGTGCCCCTTGAGACGGTCCGTCAGAAATAAGGGGTCACATCATTTTTTCGCGCCTGCTGCTGCAGGTGCAGGTGCAGCTGCGGCGACTTGGGGTGCCGCGCCAGCAGCTGCTTGCTGGACGGGTTTAGGCGCCAGCTGGCCTTGTGCCGCAGCAGGCGCCAAATTGGGTTGCACCAGCGGTTGGACCACGGGTTGGGCCATGACAGGCTGCTGGTTGGCTTGCGCCAGGTTGGGAGGCCTGGCCTTTGCCACTGCACTGACTTGGGAAGATGCAGCGTCATCGGCGCCCAAAGGTTTGCTGGGACTTTGGGCGTTGGTCATGTTGATGTGCTTCAGCTCATTGATGCGATCAATCATGGCGACAAAATTCGGCGAATCCGCATGGCCCAACCAAGTGTTTCGATTGGCACTGATCAAGGCAATTTGAAATGGCGAACAATTGGGGCCAAATTTTTGAAGCCAGCCTTTGGCCCTCACGCCCCGCTCATGAACATCATGAGTTTCTAAAGCAATGGCCTTCAAATCTGCAACGATGCAAGTTGCATCGGCTGTGATGGGGAGCGACCCGTTCGATTTAGGATTGTTTTGAGCTTGTGCGCCTGAAACCACAGCGAGCCATAAAAGCCCCAAACAAGTTCCGCTGACTGCATTCATTTGACAAGCCATTTGTTGATCCAATCTGATAATTAACAAATTCTAGAGCTTTTGATATTAAATGTAAGGGGCAACCCAATAACCGCACGCCATTCCAAATAACCAATCAATCCTAAACGGACAATACAAAGACCGAAAGAAGGCGAACAAAGACCGCAACAACCTCAATGGCCATGGCGTGCTTTGCCACTAGAATCAGATTTATCAATTCATAGCACCTGTTTACCCAAAGGGGCATCGGCATGGATCTCAATCAAGCGATTGGTTTGCGCAACCAGCTAAGAACTCACAAAGTCATCATGGCCTACAACGGTGCCATTTCAGATGAACTGATGTTGACATTGGCCGATTTGCTGAAAAGTCGAATGTTGGCCCAAGACGATCCCAAACGCTCCAAAACCATTTTTTCGGTTTTCATGGAGGGCGTGCAAAATTTGATTTGGCACGGTGGGGACGACTCAGACACATCGGGCATGATTTTGATCACCCAAGACCAAGGGCAAGTCACCATCATGTGCGGCAACCGGATTGCGCAAAAAGACACCCTTGAGTTGAGAGAGCGACTCAGCCAAATCGTCAACGCTGACAAAGAAACCATCCGTCAACTTTACCGTGAAGGCATGTCCAGCTCAAACGAACATGAAGGGCCTGGCGCTGGTTTGGGACTGTTGGAAATTGCCCGACGATCCAGCCAACCTATCAATTACGCCTTTGTGGATGTCGACAAAGACACTGTTGATTTCATTTTGGCCGCGACCATTTAAGGAAAAAAATGTTGCTGAACATTGCCGCCACCGACCGCACCCCTGAAATTGTCTTGAGTTCTCAACCTGCCAAGTTGAGCATCAAAGGGGAGTCCTACCCTGAGGACGTCTCAGCCTTTTATGGCCAAGTTATCCAGGCGGTCAATTCTTTGGTTGAGTCTCCAGCTGGTGAATTGACCGTTGAAATCCAACTCATCTACATCAACAGTTCCAGCATCAAAGCGATATTCAGAATCTTTGAGGGCTTCGATGAATATCGAAAAAAGGGCCAAAAGGTGGCCATCCAGTGGTTGGCTGATGAGGACGATGACATCATGCAAGAGCTGGGTGAGGATTTCATCGACCGCTTTCCCAATTTAACCATTAAGACGCTGTCCACTTGAGCAAAGATTCTTTTGACCTGTACGACCGAGAAAAGGCTCTGATTTCAGAGGGCTCAACCTTGCTTGAGTCGCAGGACTTGAAAACCCTCAAGCCTTTCGCCCAAAGGCTGTTTGATGGTTTTGTGAGCTTGTTCAATGAAAATCAAAATTTGCTGAGGCATTCTGACCGGCAAGAGCAGCGGCTGGTGAAATTGAACCAGAATTTGAAGGCCCAAACACAAGAGCTGGAACTCAAAAGGCAGACGCAAGAGTTGCTCTCGCAGCAATTGGCCAAGTATTTACCGCCTCAAATCATGTCGGCTTTGTTGTCGGGCACCTACCAATCAAAGGTCGCCACGCAAAGAAAAAAACTCACCGTTTTTTTCAGCGATATTCGTGACTTCACAGCCACTTCAGATCTGCTCCAACCCGAAGCCTTGACCGAGTATTTGAACGAGTACTTCTCGGAAATGACCGAGATTGCGATGGCCCACGGCGCCACCATTGATAAATACATTGGCGATGCGATGATGGTCTTCTTTGGCGACCCAGAAAGCAAAGGCCACCAAGAAGACGCGCAAGCCTGTGTTTTGATGGCAATGGCCATGCAAGCGCGAATGAAAGAACTGGCGGTCCGATGGAAAAACAAGGGGTTTGAAAACCCCTTTGTGATTCGGATTGGCATCAACACGGGTTACTGCAATGTCGGTAACTTCGGCAGCGACCAGCGCCTCAGCTACACCATCATTGGCGGCGAGGTCAATTTGACCCAACGCTTGGAATCCCACTCAGATCCAGGCGGCATCTTGATGAGTTACGAAACCTATTGCTACGTTCAAGATTTGGTTGAGGTGGAAGAACGCCAGCCGGTCAAAATGAAGGGCATTGCCCGTGATGTGAAAACCTTCGCGGTCTTGGGGCCCAAGCAAATCCAGACCCCTAAATCCGTGGCCTTGAACCATCAGGCTGGCGTCAACATCGATCTGGACGTGTCCACTTTGACACCTTCCGAACGCCAGCAATTGGCAGAACAACTGCGCGCTGTGGCGAACCAAATTTCGTGAAAATTGCCCAACATCTCCTTGGGGAGCCAACACATGATTAATCCAGCGAAGTCTTCGTTCGAGGTTTCTGGGGCCTTCTTTGCGGCAGCGGTTGAAACGCTCAAAGAATTCAACCACTTGGGTCAGTCGGTTTTGGCCAAACACAACATCGACTCGATTGATCGAACGCTTTTTTATCCCAATCAGCTGCGCGTCGATTTGTTTGAAGCTGTTTATGAGCGGTTTGGTGATGCTGGATTGACCTGGATTGGATTGGAGTCGCCCAGACAGTTTTTTTCGCCAGAAGAACTCGCTCGCTCCCCACTGCAGCTTCGACTCAACGAGCCCGAGTACCAGTTCGAGGGGAGGCTTCATTCCAACCCTGTTGAGTTGGAGCAATTTTTTCAAAATTTTTTGAACGCCTATTGTGAGGAAGTGACCAAGATTCTGGTGGCTTCGACTTTGCAAGCCGATTACCCTGTCGGGCAGTTTTTACGTCGCCATCCATCGGGATTGCCTCTCCATTACCTCATTCAACTCAACTCCAAATTAGCCAAGCCTTATTCGCTCTGGTCACGAGGCACCATTCAGTTCAACTTGCGCTTGCAATTACCAGATGGTTGGGACTTTCAATTAACGCTCAACAAAGAACTGACCCACGAGTTGGTGTCTCATTCGGAGTATTTCTTTGATTTGGTACTCATGCCCATGGCGCCTGATCAAAATCGGGCCTATTGCGTGTTGAAAGATCGGCTCGAATGCAGAGAGGCTCTTCTGAAAGCCGCATTAGACCAAACCTTCAAGCAAGAACAAGCCCTCAAACGAGTCCATGATAAAACCATGGAGTCAATTCGTTATGCAGCAGCAGTTCAGCTCAATCAATTGCCCAAAGTGAGCCCAAGGCACGGATTCAAAGACTTTGCCGTCCTTTGGGAACCCAAGGACACCATTGGAGGCGACACCTGGTGGTTGTCTTCAGAAGATTCGCCAGGACCTGTGACACTGGCCGTGATCGATTGCACTGGACACGGTGTGCCAGGGGCCATGACGGCCATGTTGGTGAGCAACACTTTGACCCGATTGTTTGCAGAGGATCCTTTTTGCACTTTGGAGACTGCAGCCGCTGGCATAGGCCAGTCCCTGGTTCAGTCCTTTGGTAGTTTTGACCAAAACAGCGATGTGGCCAACGGCTGCGATTTGGTTTTGATTCAGCAGGTGCCTCAGTCCCATCAACTGCGACTGGGGCTGGCGGGCATCGATGTCATGCACTACCGAAACGCCCAAAAGAAGCTCGATTGGATAGAGTCGCCCCGCAATGGCATTTCAGCCAAGCCCAGCGCAGACCTGCCAATGGCGATTCGTCACATCGACTATTCAGTAGGAGACCGCTTACTCATCACCACCGATGGCCTGACCGATCAAGTGGGGGGCGGTGAAAGACTGCGTTCATTCGGTTATGGCCGAACCAATGCCATTTTTGAGTCAACCCACGACAAATCGGTCAATGAGGTTTTGGAAAGTCTGATGATCGGCATGGATACTTGGCGTGGCACTCACGAACGCCGAGACGATGTGACGCTGGTTTGCATTGACCTTTGAATTTGTTTGAATTTCCAAATACGGCCCATACTTCTCTAAACCAATAAAAAAAGCACTTAGAGGCATCTCTAAGTGCTTTTTTAATTGAGAAATTTTGGTGGGCGATGCAAGTTTCGAACTTGCGACCCCTGCAGTGTGAAAACGCCAACATTTCACCTTTTTCCCCATTAAAAACAACAACTTAGCTGATTTCAACAGGGTCAAAGTAGTATACTTGTAGTATACCAATTTAATTATAAAGTGATATTTTAAAATTTACTTTGTGACGCCGACTGTAAACCAGTGTCATTTCTTTTTACGGTGCTAGTTTTTTAAGCACCTCTCACATGTCATTGTTGCTCAGAAACGGCTCAATGTATATAGAGTTTTTGCACGGGCTGGCTCAATGTGTATAGAGTTTCAAGCCACAGACCGGCAATGTGCATGGAGTTTTGGTTCGCACTGGCCAATGTATATAAAGTTTTGATGGCGACGATTGAGCACCCTCTTCCTATGAGTTGGGCGCCGCAGGATGGGGATTGATTTGTGCGCGCTCGATCCAACGTCAATGTACAGAATTTGATGTCAGTTAAATCGTCGGAACAATTCCATAGCTGTGATCAAGTGTCATTTTTTTACGCTGAGAAATTTTCGAGCCACAACTTTCAAGCGAGTCACACGTAGAGCCGTCGATCAATGTATATAAATTTTTTGTTTGAAGTGCCCGATGTGCATGAAGTTTGTGATTTGTACTTCGACCTACCCCCTTCGCTTTGCTGACGATTAGCGGCAGGGAGCTCATAAATTTCACCTGCGCCGATGACTCACCAGGTTATTTTTTATAACTGCAATGCAGCGGTAGCTGTCGGTCAGAGTTGATGCTTGACTAGCTGCTGCCGGCCACATGCAGCCCGCTGCACTGCAAAGGCCCGTTCGGGCCGAACGTGGCCATGAGCACGTATCCGCCGGGCTTGACTGAGCCTCGTACCAGATCAACATATGCCTGCCGAGCGGCTGGATCGGTCAAGAAATGAAACACCGCACGGTCGTGCCAAAGGTCAAACTTCTTGTCTCCGAAGTTGTAGCGCGTGATGTCCCCAACATGCCAGTTCACTTGCTGAGCTTTCGCGCCTAGACGGCGTTTGGTGAAATCGATCGCAGCTGCGGAAATGTCGAGCACCGACAGGTCAAGGCAGTGACGGTGCAAAAGATCATCCACCAAGGTGGACTCACCTCCACCAACATCGACAATAGCCGCAGTCTTGTCTGGACACAGTTGTTCAATCAGGCGCAGTGACTCGCCCAGATGAGGCGCGTACCAACTCACCGCATCAAAACTTTTACTTCGATAGACGTTTTCCCAATGGTCGGTTGGATGAACCATGTAGCACCTGACTGTGGATGCGTTGCTTGAGCAATAATATTAGACATCGCTTATGGAATATGCAACTATGAAAAAACTACTCTGCACCGCAATGCTCATCCTGTTGGCTGGTGCGCCTGCTGTCGCCAATGACAAAGCCAAGCTGATGGACGAATTGTCAGGCTACCTGGAGTTTGTGGATTACGGTGGCGGCACCATTTTTGCAGAGCAAATTCCCAAGAGCGAGTACAGCAAGATGATGATCATCGACGCACGGGACGCCGCGCAATTTGCCAAAGAGCACATGCTTGGGGCGGTCAACATCGAGTGGCGCCAGGTCCTGGCCAAGAGTTCAAGCATCCCTAAGGACAAAGCTGTGCTGATTTATTGCAACACAGGCAGTCTGTCTGCCCAGGCAGGCTTTGCGCTGCGCGTGTCGGGCTGGGAAAACGTCAAGATTCTCCAGGGTGGATACGCCGAGTGGAAAGCCAAAGGTGGTCTTGACGCCAACGCACGAGCCAGTGGTGCAGCGCCCAAGCACTGACTTGATCGCTCAAGACTAACAGTTATTGACACGCATGCGTGCAACTGATCGCTCGCATGTCTTGGCTATAGCCTTCAGCTTGGGACTGCATGCGGCGGTCTTCGCTCTGGCCAGTGGTTATCAATTTGGCTTTCGCACCACACAGAAAGCGCCGCCTGATACCCAAGTCGTCTTCATGCAAATCTTGCCGCCGCCGCAAGAGCAAGTGCCTTCCAAGGATCAAGAACATTCGCCAGTGGCGAAGCCATCGGCCGAGAAACCACCAGTCATTACTGAAGCCGCTGACTCGCAAGATAAGCCACCGCCAGCTAAAGAACCAGCCCGCATGGCTGCCCCGCCCGCGCCCACGGCTGACGAATGGGCCTTTGCGGCCAAATACACAAACAAAAACAGCAAGGGCTACCGCTACAGCTGGGGGCAACAGGTTCGCAGCATGATGGGGCCGGCGGTTGAGGGCCCTGATCAGGGCTTCGTGCGTTTCAGAATAGAGATTGCGCCTGATGGCACGCTCGCCAAACTGGAAACGCTGTGGACGACCTCTGAAGTGGCCGAGCGATTGGCCCGACAGGCAGTCGAGTCCATGCCTGCCTTGCCTCCTACTCCTACCGGTAAGCCCTTGATATTTGAAAAAACTATTTCGTTCACACCCTTCGCATCAGACGGTCCTCCAAGCTACAAGGAAGACTGCTTGCCAGACCCGCCTGTATTCCGTAACCCGTTCGCATGGGATGGCAAATCACCTCAAGTACGGGCAAAGCCGCAAAAGGTCGAAAAGCTGGACCCGCAGGCTCTGGAGGAATGTTTGAAGCAACTTCCCCAAGACTCGATTGAGGCTGAAACAGCGCGCGACCAGCGCATCATGGATCAATGGGGTAGCAGCAAAACTGGTCGCTAATGTTTTACAAATAAAACGTAGCTCTCCTAAGTTAATCAAGAGAGCGTCCCTCACCTTTTTCCTCCACCGTCTGTCCATCACGAATGTGATAGATGCGCTTGAAGGTTGGGATGATCTTTTCGTCATGTGTCACCACGATGATGGCCGTCTGTGCAAGACGGGCCATGTCGTTGAGAATTCGAATGACAGACAGCGCCCGCTCACTGTCAAGAGGTGCGGTTGGCTCATCAGCCAAAATCACTGGCGGCTTGTTTGCCAATGCACGGGCGATTGACACTCGTTGCTGCTCACCACCAGATAGCTGAGAAGGTTCAGCCTTTGCGCGATGCAACACATCCAAAGAGGACAACAATTCAAGTGCTCGTTTTCTAGCAATTTCATTGGGAATGCCAGCCAGCATAGGCAGCAATGCGACGTTATCAGTGACGTTCAAAAAAGGAATGAGGTACGGCGCTTGGAACACAAATCCAATCCGATCGCGTCGTAAGGTTCGTAAGTCTGGGATCTTCCAGCCGTCTTCGAAAATCACTTCGTTGCCTAAAGTCATTCGGCCCGACGTAGGCTCGATGATGGCGCCTAAACATTTCAGTAAAGTACTTTTGCCTGAGCCAGATGGTCCAACAAGTCCAACCACCTCACCTGGAGAAACTTGCATATTGACGCTTTTCAAAGCCTCTACAGCCGTGTCTCCATGTCCATAGACTTTGCGCAAATTCTCGATACGGATGCCACCTGTTTGGTATGTCATGTCGTACGCCTCAACTGATGGCCTGCGCCGGATCAACACGCAAGGCCACTCGAATAGCCATCGTGCTGGCCAGTGCACAGATGAGCATCGTTGCCCCAAAACCAACAATCGCATCTTGCGTCAAGAGCAATACAAACTTAGGAAACACTGGTGCCCAAATCGTGGCAGCTACCTTGCCGACCACAAAGCCGATCACCCCTAGGCCTAGTGCCTGCTGCAAGATCATGGCCGCAATGGTGAGGTTGCGGGTGCCGATCAGCTTAAGCACTGCGATCTCGCGGATCTTGCCCAGCGTCATGGTGTAGATGATGAACGCCACAATCGCCGCACTCACCACCGTCAGGATGGCCAGAAACATGCCGATTTGTTTGGCCGAGGTGGCAATGAGTTTGTCCACCAGGATGTCTTCCATGTCTGCACGAGTGAACACGGTCAGGTGCTTCCAGTGCTGGATCGGCTCGGCCACACGCTCTGCACTCCAGCCATCGGCCACTCGCACCAGCACGGCATTGACGTTGCGGCTGCTGGTCTGCAGGTTCTGTACTGCATCAAGCATGCCCGGCACTGCCGGCCGATTGAAGGCGGGGTTGGCGGCTGTGCGCACCCGGTCGTTCACGATGGCGTCGTTGTCCTTGAGGAACTGCGCTTCCTGCGCGTCCTTGATGGGGATAAACACCATCGGATCCCCTCCGGATGAGACCATGCGGCGCGTCAGGCCTACCACCTCGTAGGTGTGACGCCGGATTTGCACCTTATCGCCCAGCGTCAGTCCGGTCTTGATGTCCACAACTGCCTCGTAGTGGCTGCGTGTGAGATGCCGGCCTGCCAACAAATGGCCCGGTTGTCCAGGCAAACCGGCGATTCCAGGCGCGATCCCTACAACCATGGCCCGGGCTTCCTTGCCCCCCACGGCCTTGACCTGCATGGTGAAGTAAGTGATGTTGGCCGCCATGGCCACCCCTGGCATGCCCGCAATGCTGCGCACCACATCGTCCTTCAGGCTGGACGATTCTGCGTACGGCCCCTGCGTATCCTTTTGAACCACCCAGAGGTCGGCACCGCTGTTGTTGAGCAGGGCCTGCGCATCGTCAACCATGCCGCGAAACACACCTGCCATGGTCAACGTCACGCCAATGAGCAAACCCAGCCCCAACCCGGTGAGCACGAACTTGGCCCAGCTGTGCTGAATGTCGCGCGCAGCCAGGCTGATCATGGCTGGGCCTTGTTAACCAGCGAGTTCACCACCTTGAAGCGGGTTCCGACCGACAAGGGCCTGTCGCTGTAGACCACCACCGTGTCGCCCGAGGCCAGGCCGCTCAGTGCCTGCACGCGACCGTCCGGGCTGGACGCGCCCCACTGAACGGACACAAAGTTCAGCGCGCCGTCTTTAAGCCGCCACGCGCCTGTGCGGCCTTGGTGCGTCTGCACACTGGCCTGCGGCACCACCAAAGCCGGGTCTGTCTCTTGTAACTGAAGCGTGACTTCGGCCATCTCACCGATCGACAGCGCTGCTGGAATCTGGTCGAACATCACTTGTGCGATGCGCTCCTCGGTCACTGCATCGGCCTGCAGCTCCACCCGCTCCACCCGGCCGGCCAGCACCTGCTGCATCCGCGAGCGTAAGGTGATCTGGGCCGGCAAACCCACTGCGAGACCGCTTGAGCGCGCCTGGTCCACACGCAGCTTCACCCAGAGGCTGGCGGGATTTGCCAACCGGACCACGGCCTGGCCCGCCACCACCGTGCTGCCGGCTTCGGCATCGCGGCTTAGCACCACCGCATCGGCGGGGGCGATCAAGCGGGTGTTCTGTTTTTGCTGCACGGCGGCAGCGCGCTCGGCCTGCAAGCGCTGGGCGTCCTGTCGGCTTGCTTGCAAGTTGGCCTGGGCTGCTTCGAAGGCAGCCTGAGCAGACTTGAGTTCCTGCTCGCGCCCCTCTAGCGCAGACGGGCTGATGAAGTTCTGACGGGCCAGTTCCTTTTGCCGGTTCAGATTGGTGGTGGCCAGATCGCGCCGTGCTCTGGCATCGGCCAGTTGTGCCTGAGTTGCTGTCTGCACACTGCTGGCCTTGGACAAGGCAGCTTCTTGCGCCTGCAGGCGCTGGTCCAGGTCCACCGGATCCATCTCGGCAAGAAGCTGACCTGCTTTGACCGATTGCCCCACATCGACATGCACGCGCAAGACACGCCCAGCCATCGTGGGTCCCATCAACCAGCTCTGACGAGCTTCGACAGTGCCAACACCGAAAATTGAGGGTCTCAAGCTTTCACTCTTGACTTGTATTACTGTGACATTGATGGGGGCGAGTGGCCCCACATTAGTCGCAATAAATCCTACAGCCATGAGCACCATCACTACACCGGTCGCGACCAAGACTTGCCGCTTATTGATTTTTCTGAATGTCATCGGTGCTACTTTCGTCAGTTTCTTTGTTTGGGCAAGAGACCTGCCTCATAGAGGTTGAATACGGCTTTCCCCTGGCTCGCTAAGTCGCGCAGCTTGCCAGTAACCAGAGACTGAATGACGAGTCCCTGAACTGCTCCCATGAAGAGGACCACAGCTGACGCGGGGTCCACCTCGGATGCCAGTAGACCCTCTTCACGGGCTCGGGTCAGCAATTGGGCGATCAAAGTCCGGTAGTCGGCCATAAGGTGCTGCACCCTTGTCTTGAGCGGGGTGGTTTTGGCATGCTGCAGCTCCTGAAAAACAAGACGTGGAACGCCCGGGTACTGCTCCACAAAATTGATGTGGGCCATGAACACGGCCCGCAGAGCCTGCAAAGCGTTAGCCTGACGAGTTTGAGCTGCTTGCTGTAGCCGCTCCATCAAGGTCTCGTGCGCCCAATCGACAACAGCCAGCCAGATGGTCTCTTTGCTGTCGAAATGCCTGAAAACTCCCCCTTGGGTGATGCCGATTGCCAAAGCCAGATCACCCGTGGTAATTTCGGTCGGGCTGCGCTCAGCAGCTAACTCCAAGGCCGCCTGGATCAGTTCTGCCTGGCGGTCTTCGGTTTTGAGCTTAACTCTTGTAGGAGGGATCATAAATAAGTAATTGATGAATTACTTTAGCATAATTTGCGAGCCAAGCAAAATTAGCCTAGAAGCACACTAGCGAATCAAATTGCAGTGGGGCTTGATATGCCTTCATAGAAAAGGACCGCGCGATTGACTGCTTTGTCGCAGCCCCGATGACGGCTTGGGGTCGGCTACTGCCCGTCATCGGGCTGGACTGGGTGCCTGCTTCCAGCCTGAAGAAGCCACTTTATTGGGATTTGATTTCAATCCTGGCCTGCTCTTGCGATGCAACTGTCATCGAAGGACCATGTCGGGTTGAGCTGCGCTGTTGAAGCACTGACCGATTGCCACCGCACTTGTTGTGCCTCCAGAAGTGACATGTGATCCAGGTGGCCATATCTGCGGAGCAACATGGTCTGATCCCGATGCCCGAGAATTTGAGAGGCCACCCCAACACCCACGCCATTCCTCAACAGCGATGCAGCGACCCAATGTCGTATGTCATGCACGCGTAAATCTGGACGACGCAACATGCTCGTCATGCTGCTCCACTTCTTTCGATAGCAAATGGGCGTGATGCCGTTCTTGCCCGCAAAGATCAATCGATCCCCAGAACCCGCAGTCAATGCAGGTTTCAAACGTTTGGCCAATGCCATTGTTTCTGGCGTAAAGAACAGTGTGTGTGAATCCCCGTTCTTGGTCCTGGGCACGATGAGTTTGCCGCCAACGATATCAAGTTCTTGCCATGACCTTTGAAGCAGCTCACTCTTGCGTGCGCCAGAGTCCACCAGCATCCAAACGAACAGCGTGAACAAGCGATCCCTGCCCATTTTTGCGGCCAGGCGCAAAGACAAAATATCCTGCTCTGACGATGCAACGTAACGGATTTTTTCCTCAAAGCGCTTGACGGCAAGTGTGGGGGAAATGAATCCTCTTGGAGCCATCCGACGATTCACAACAGCCCATCTATAGACTTGTCCCAGTGCACCGATGTCGCGGTTAACCGTGGAAGTTGCGTACCCTGCCTCAACCAACGCCTCTGCTGCCTTTTGCAGCCGTTCACTGGAAATGGACCATGCCGATTCGTGACCGAAACCATGGACTGGATCGCACCATTTTCTGAGCCGCAGCTCCAGTTCAAGACGGGGTTTTGCAAGCGAATGCGCTTGAACCAGTTCAGCCAACGTGACGTCAACGGGAACCAAAGATGAAGCCGCATCCGCTGCAGCTTTGAGATCGATGGGGTGTTTGAATTTGGGCATGGGGTTTCCTAGAACACTGCCTTAGAAAACCTAAAACAAGTGTGAAGAAAACCCTAACAGCCGTTGATTTGGAAGAGGAAATTCCAAAAGTGGTGGGCGATGCAGGGTTTGAACCTGCGACCCCTGCAGTGTGAAAACGCCAACATTTCACCCTTTTCCCCTTTAAAAACAACAACTTAGCTGTTTTCGACTGGGTCAAAGTAGTATACTTGTAGTATACCCATGTAATTATAAAGTGATATTAGAATTTCACTTCTGTGACGCCAGCTGTAAACCAGTGTCATTTCTTTTTACGGTGCTAGTTTTTTAAGCACCTCTCACGGTGTCATTGTGGCTCAAAAACGGGTCAATGTATATAGAGTTTTTGCTCGGGCAGGCTCAATGTATATAAAGTTTTCGCTCGAACAGGCTCAATGTATATAAAGTTTCGCGCCGCAGACCGCCAATGCATATGGAGTTTTGCAGACCACCACCGCCCTACTCTAAAAGTCAGAACTACACGCCTCGCCCAACAACCATGTCAGCTTAAACCAAGCTTTTGATCGACTGCCCGCGTGATCACTACTTTTCATGAAGTCACGTGCGATGCAGGTGAGCCTTTCATACGCTAAGTTTGGCCTTGAAAAGGCCCAATGTATATAAAGTTTTGTTCATCGAACCCGGAGAGTATCGAACTTCTAAACTGCACCACTGGCCCACATGCAGCCCTACATCCAGGTTGACGACGAGTTTTTCAGAACATATCATGCAGCATGAACGCATGAACCTTAAGGAAACCGCAATGTCCAACACAGCAACTGACAGCAAGATGGTCAAATCCATCGGCGCAAGTGGACAAATCTCTTTAGGCAAAGAGTTCGCGGGAAGACAAGTCCTGATTGAGTCGCCAGCTAAAGGTGTATGGATCATTCGGACTGCCACCATAACCCCCGATCATGAGCCTTGGCCTGAAGAAGAAAAGGCTCAAACTGGACTCAAAAAAGGCCGTACCGGCAAGACACCATCACCCGATCAAACGTCACGAAAAAAATCTCAGGCCTGAGGGCATCCAAGGTTTTTACAAAAATGACATTTGTCCATGGAGCAAGATAAAAATGATTGACCTGTTCGCCGCTTTAGGCTTTCGCTGGAACCGCGAAAAAATTCCTCAACAGATTCCTACCCATTCGATTGATCGGGTGACTTTTCATTTCCATCGAATGCTCACTACGTATGTTTGGGACGCATCAGTGCTTGAAGGCAATCCCTTTACGTTTCCAGAAGTCAAAACTTTGCTTGAAGGTGTGACGGTCGGTGGCCGGAAAATTTCCGATCAAGAACAAGTACTGAACTTGGCCGAAAGCTCCAAATACCTGCTGTCACTTGTCAAAGCTGGAAAGTTCAAGCTGGACAAAATCACATTCACCCAGCTACATGGACTGGTAGCAAAAAATGAAGCGCTGGAATGGGGACATTTTCGTGGAGAAGGTCTAGAGACTAACTACACACCCGACGTTGGCCTAGGTCCTGAAGGTCGCTACACGCCACTACCCACTGTGCCCGGAGCCCCTGAGCTCAACCGTGTTTTTTCCGAAGGCCTGGAAGCGTTAACCAATACAGTCGAAAGTCCATTTGAAAGAGCTGCTGCATTTTTTCTGTTCGGAGCCTTGCAGCAGTTCTTTTTTGACGGCAACAAACGCACATCACGCTTCATGATGAATGGAATTTTGATGTCCTCCGGTATGGATGCCATCAGCATTCCAGCGGCAAAAGCGCAAGACTTTAACGAAAAAATGGTCCGTTTCTACATGGCCAAAGACGCCACTGAAATGATGGAATTTTTAGTTAGCTGTCATCCAGATGCCATCACCATTCAACAAAACAATCCGCAAGTGGATTGATTGCTTTAAATTGAAATGCGATTTAAGACTTCTAGCTTTTGTTCAAGCGTATAGCCCACCGTGCCGTAGTTATTGAACTCAGACCCACCACTGGAGTGGCCTGTGATGCTCTCTGCCAAACGCGTGGGAATGTCATTACAGGCCTTCATTCTGTCGATCAGACCATGACGGAACATGTGGCTTCTGAAGTCTAGGTCGGCCAGGTATTTGTTCATGATGGCCGAGCAACTGTTGCTGCCATGGTAGTGCGCATACTGCGGCACCAGCCATTCACTGCCTTCGCACTTGGCCATCTCCACCAGTCGCTTGGCCGCAAAAAGCGACACCCCAACCAACGGTACAGCCCGGATGCTGCTCTTGTTCTTTCGATTGGAGAGTGCATTTTTGCGGATCCAAATGTGCGGAATTGGGTGATCAAAAACACAATCCTCAACACGGGCGTACACAGGTTCAGACAATCGCAAGCCAGTATTCAACTGGATCAGCCCAATGAACTTGTAGGGCTTGAACCGCGTCATCAACTTTTGTTTGACTGCCAATAACAAATCATGGGTAATGACAGGCATTGGCCTGCGCTCATCTTCGCCGGAAATTTTCAGAGCACGGAATGGGCTCAGTCTGTCTATGTCCAGACATCTGAATGCAACATTGAGCATTGCGTTCAATATCGCTGTTTGCTTGCGGACCGTCACGGGTTTCAAACCCAAACTCAGCAAATGGTCGCGAAAAATGCAAGCATGTGCATAACGTAGATCACATAGGTACAAATCACCCACTAAGGACGAAAAGCGCCTGAAAACATGCAAGACATCGCCCTTGAATTTACGGCCGTCACCTGCATCACTTTCATGGAGGTAAATCGCCACGGCATCCGAAAGTTTAGGTTCGGCATGCATTTCTTTGCGGATGAAATAGTTGCCAATCAGCTCTGCAACGAACGATTCATCGAAGTCAACACCCCTTACTCGAACCAACCGCCGTAAGACAGCTTCCGGAGTTGATTTAACAATCTCGAAGTGGCCGTTACTCATGCTCAAAATGGTCAATTTGCATCCAACAAATTTAATGTCAAAGACGCAGATGGACAACCGGATTTAGATGAATTTCCAGGACGATCTGGACAGAAAATCCACGAAATTTTCCGCCCTAAATCAGCCCTAGAACACCACTCATATAGGCCTTGGATCCGTGTCGATACCGGAATCCAAATCAGCTGCGCAGCGCTGGTTTTGTGCGTGGCTAGACGCCAGTCCTGTTGAATACCCATGCCGTCACGTTGACCAACCCATGGCCACCCCCAAACCATTTTTGCTATGCCTGTCATCCCCATGGCCAGTGATTTGCAAAACGGCCATATTCGGGGCTAAAACCCCGCGTTTTCGGGTCTTTCGACGGTTTATCGTGGCATGTTGGCCTGGCCTGGCCCCATCGATTGTTGCTGCAACCCATAGGCATCGGCCTGGCTGAAGCTACTTGAATGTGTGGGCCTGAGTACTGGCTGTGAGCTGGGCAGTGGTGGGGGCCTGTTGGGGGTCACTACCCTCGCCTGCTGGGGTACTGGACTTTTGGGTGGGGGTGGTTTCGGGGCTGGTGGTTTTGGCTTGGGGGCTGGTGGCTTTTTCGGAACAATCTTTTTAGGCTTGATCCTTTTAGGCTTGGGGGTGGCAGCAATTTGCGCCTTGAGCCTGGCCTGCTCCTTGGCCTGAGCTATCACGGCAGACCATACGTTGTCTGATATCAATCGCCAAAGAGCAAGTTGATCGTCCGCACTGGCTATTTCGTTAAATCGCATAGTTGCTCTCCTTTCTCTATATTTATTTAGCAAAAAGACGAGATCTCGTCCCCTCAATTTCGATCTGCTCATAAATAAAAATATGCGGATCAACGAACTCATCAAACCTAAGTCTCCAGAGCAATTGAAGCTGGACCAACTTCGCGCCACGAGGGAACGCGCCACCACTGCCGTTCAACAAGAACGGGAACGACAGAGAACACAGCGTGCTCAAAAAGCACTGCAGTTGTTGACCAAGCCTAAAGCCCCAACAGCCAAAACAACCAAGCCCATTGGCACCATCAAACCAATCGCGCCAATCAAATCAATCTAGTCAAAAGAAAACCGACACTGGAATCCAGTGTCGGCCATTGCTTGAAGCAGTGATCGCTTGCGTGGCGGCTTTAAGTGGCAGGCTTAACGGGCAGCTTCAACCTCCCTTTTTTCACTACGCCCTCCTCCTTGCCAAATGCAGCTTTGACCAAACCACTGACTGCTTCGATGCGTGCATCCAGCTCTCCGGCATTTACAGCAGCACGCAAAACTTCAAGCGTGGTGATAACGCCTGCGATGGTGTCAGTCTCTATGGCGTTCTTACCTTCGACCACATCCAGAGTGCGTGCGCCATAGCGTACGGTGATGCACATTTTGCCGTTATCTCCAGACCACCACCATGGTTTCAACCGCTTGGGAATTTCAACTCGGCGCATTTCGCCGGTGGCGTCGTCTCGGACTGTGCGAATCTTCACTGGTACAAACTCGGTACCTGACTGAACGGCTTTGGCCATTTGAATCTGCTCATGCAGCTTGGCGCTGAGCTTTTGCCGTCTTGCATGCGCTGGGCTTGTGCCCTGCTGACGCTTGCTGGCGATGAATTTCAATGCGTTAAGACCTGACATTTGCTACTCCTTGTGTGTTGCAGGAATAACAAATTTATTGTCAGACCGTGGCTCTGGGCAACCGAATCATTGGTAACCCGACAGTCTGGAAGGACACCACTCGCAGCTTCAACCAATCAAGATGTTGGGAAACACCGATTTGTACCCTTTGGCCAAAGCTTCCTCTTGAGCAATCCTTTTCTTGTGCTCGTTTTCCTCGGTAGCAGCGTTCAAGGAACGCGGTTTGTAACGCTCCAGCTGCTTAGGGGTCAAATGCCAATAAGGATTACCCGTTTGCTCGCGCATCTGCATTTCAATCTCGGTCTTGAAATCCACGCCCAACCGCCGCTTGAAGAAGATGGCGTCATGAACATTGGCAATCGGTCTGTGACCTTTTGTGAGTGCTACGCGTCTGACGATGTCCATGACCTGCGTCTCACCGTGTTGATACAGGTAAGCCAGCACCTTGGCCTTACTGGGCCTGCCACTGTCGGTTTGAAGGAAGCTTTCTTGCAATAAGTCTGGACGGTGTTTTTTAACTAGTTCGAACAGGTAGTCGTCCAAGGCGTTTTGTTCTTTGATGAAAAGCTGCACGGTTTTGTCGGCCAGAAATCGCTTTCTGTCGTCCCCGTTTTTCAAGATGTCTACCAATGCTGGATTGGTCCAATTTCCCGAAGCATCCAACCAACCATTCGCGGTTTGGCGAGCACCAAAGCAAATAGCGGTAAACGCTTGCTTGAGCAAGGCAGGTTGAAGGTCTTTAGGTACCGGGCTGGCATCTCCAAAAGTGAAATACCTGATCGTGGCCATTAAGTCGACCTTGTCTTCCAGGTACAGCAAAGTGGCTGGGAAATGCTTGCGTAGATCCACATCCAATCCCGAATCGCACAGCAGGCTTCTGGCGTAACCCATCTTCCATGCCACCACACTGCTGCGGATGTCGTACTCCCAACAATTGCCCAGCATGGCACGCCTCAAGTCTTTGTTGACGTTTTGGACGCTGGTACCTTCGTAGTAGGTCCGCCCAAACTGACTGGGTTTGACCCGTTGTACGTAATAGCCCTTGGTGAGTGTAGCAACGCCAATGATCGTCAAGGCTTGGCGAAGAATCGTATCTTTTTGAGCGTCCTTGATGTGCGTAGATTCAATTTCTACCCAGTAAAGGTAGGCCTTGACGGATTCGATGTCTACTGGCACCCAATGGAAAAGCTCAGCTAGTTTTTCCTCTTTCCACTCCTGACCGTATTCAGGATAGAGGTGATCGAACAAGGCTTTGTTGGATGCAGGGTCACCACTGAGGTACGCATCAATTTCTTCATCCGTGGTTGCAGCCGCAATTGATCCGGAAGGTACGGTCAATGTGTTCTGCATTGTGATCAAGGGTGACAGTTTGACCTGTGAGTTCTGACCGGTGAATTTGCTCCCAGGCACCACCGTTTCTAAAAGCTCCAGATTGTTTTCGCGTAACCATTTATGAATGCGAATTTTTTTAGGACCGATCTGACCACCTTTATTGGCCAGTTGCTCCATGGAAACCGCGTACAAATCAAACTTGAGTTGTTCAGGGGTTCTGCCATGCTGCAAAGCGTCGAACAGCATGGACTCGACAACAGCAACGTATTTAGCCAATGCACGTGCAGCTGAGGCTGCTGGCCTAGGAAACGCTTTTTGCAAAGCGGACTCGACAGATTCATGAACGGTGACTTTGATCACGGGGTGCACACTCCTTGATGGCAGAAATCCAGGATTTCACATGTATTTAGCGCCTTTTAATAGATTTCGGCAATTACGAAAAAAAGTCACATGCATATAGTAATTTCAATCATTCAATTGAAAAATCACCTGATCCAAATGGCATCTTGAAGTGGCGCAGCCACCTGATGCCGCAGGCATGCAGCTCCTTGCTTAGATCAAGTCCTGCGCAAACCAGTCAAGTAGACAGGTCTTTTTTGATCTGGATAAGTACTTGATGCGCACATACAAAGCATCAGTCAGGGTCAAGGTCAACGGACGAAGTCAGGTCATTGCCACGGAAATCCGAGCACCTAGTATGCAAGATGCACGATGGCTGCTTTGGGCCATGTACGGTTTTCACAGCATTCAAGTAGGTCCAAATTTGAGCTAAAGAGCCTGAAATTGCAAAGGGCTAAACGATTGGCGGGTCATCCCAAATGGTTCCGTAGTTTGGATATTTACGCCCCTACTTCATCTACCAAACTGAGTAGGCGCGTTGAGTTGACACTTTGACTGAGCCACGCCCATACCGTGCATTCAAGTTGTCTCACGCTTCAATCAGCTTGCGATTGTCAGCTAGCGCTGTCACCAGTGCGTATTCCGGTCATATTGACCAATGCGTATGACAACATGACCACTGAGGCCAGTGCTCTTGGCCCCAAGGCGTAAGCCACACCAAAGCCTGCCACAAAATGGCAAGTATCAGAAAAGTGGCACGGCTGCTTCGCGACATGCAGTCGATTTTACTGATTTCATACGACTCGCTTACTAGGTTTCATACAAACCCTCTCAGCTTGCTTTGACCTAAACGGCCAACCAATTCCATTTCTTATCCGGGTGCTAGGAGATGCTCTTAAAACTAGACACTCGTCTTAGATGGGTAAATGGCTTCTTTAGAGGGCGGATTCAACTGATCGTTGCAAATGACATACCGCAGCCGATGCAAAGCGGATGTTTGTTCATCCAATACAAGTTTATCTATTCCACCTTCAATTTTTTGATGTATATATGTCAAAGTTTGAGGCATATACTTCAATCATATGTGGAGCTCTCTTTTTCTCACCCTGCCAACACAACCAAAGGCAATTCGCCTGCGTATTTGGCGTGCGCTCAAAACTCTGGGGTGCCCTTCATTGCGTGATGGCGTTTATTTGCTGCCTGAGTCTCACGCTGAATTGTTCGATCCGCTAGTTTCTGAGGTACGCGAGAACGGTGGTCAGGCGCATGTGCTGCAACTGTCAACTCATGACGAAGCAATGCGCACCGAAGTGCTAGCCTTGTTTGACCGCAGCAAATCTTATGGTGAATGGCACGGTGAGGCGCAGGCACTGACCGCGTTGCTGCTCGAACTTGACGAAATCGAGGCTAGGCGTCGCTTGCGAGGTGTTACACAAGCACTGCAAGTGTTGCGCCGTATTGATTACTACCCTGGCGCTGCTGCCCAACAGGCACAAGCTGAACTTGATGATTTGCGCCAAACGATCGACACTCAATTTTCGAAGGGTGAGCCGAAGGCGCAGCCAAGTCATGGCATCGCGCGCCTTGACGCTCGCAATTTCAAGGGAAAGCGCTGGGCGACACGTGCTCGCCCTTGGGTAGATCGCCTGGCTTGCGCTTGGCTAATTCGTCGCTTCATTGACCCAGAAGCATCTTTTATTTGGCTTGACGACCCTGCGGGTGCCACACCTCCACCGAGCGGCGTTTTGGGATTTGACTTTGACGGTGCCCGATTCACACATATTGGCTCGCGCGTGAGCTTTGAGGTACTGGCGGCGAGCTTCCGATTGGATGTGGATCAGCGGCTGCAGCGAATTGCCCGTGCTGTTCATTTTCTGGACGTTGGCGGAATTCCCGTTGCAGAAGCAGCTGGACTGGAACTCGTTTTGGCAGGACTGCGGGAGGTCCACACCAACGATGATGCTCTGGCTCAAGCAGCTGCCCTGGTCTTTGATGCGCTGTATGCCGCCCCAGGAATATCTGAATGAACCTCGATCCCGTCACATCAAAAATTCCCACCGAACCCGATATGCCACCCGCGCCGGTGAGCTTCAGCGAGGCCTTCCGTTTTTGGCTCAAGCTTGGCTTTGTCAGCTTTGGTGGCCCAGCCGGGCAGATTGCCATCATGCACACTGAGCTGGTGGAGCGCAGGCGCTGGATCAGCGAGCAGCGTTTTTTGCACGCGCTGAACTACTGCATGCTGCTCCCAGGTCCGGAGGCGCAGCAACTTGCCACCTATATCGGCTGGCTCATGCACCGCACATGGGGCGGTATCGTCGCTGGCGCACTGTTTGTATTGCCCTCGCTTTTCATCCTGATCACACTGAGCTGGATTTATCTGCGCTTTGGCGACGTTCCACTGGTGGCCGGTATCTTCTATGGACTCAAGCCCGCCGTGACTGCGCTGGTACTACACGCCGCTCACCGCATTGGAACAAGGGCGTTGAAAAATCGTTGGATGTGGGCCATAGCTGCCGCTTCGTTCATCGCGATTTTTGCATTTGACACACCGTTTCCAGCCATTGTTCTCGCAGCAGCTTTGGTCGGTTGGTTGGGCTCGCGACGCTGGCCCGAAGTATTTACTCTCGGCGGCGGACATGGATCAAACAAAACCAGTTATGGCCCCGCACTGATCGACGACCATACGCCTACACCTTTGCATGCAAAGTTTTCTCGGGCCAGACTTTTGAAAGTTCTCCTTGTAGGTCTCGGGCTGTGGTTGCTGGCGATGGTGACACTGATCGCGGTCAACGGCCTGGAGGGCACTTTGACGCAAATGGGCTGGTTTTTCACCAAAGCAGCACTGCTGACTTTCGGCGGAGCCTATGCCGTCTTGCCCTACGTCTATCAAGGGGCAGTCGACACCCACCAGTGGCTTAGCGGTCCGCAAATGATCGATGGCCTGGCCCTGGGCGAAACAACGCCGGGCCCGCTGATCATGGTGGTTGCCTTTGTCGGCTTTCTGGGTGGCTGGTTGAAAGAGGTATCAGGCCCGGACGCCCTGTTTCTGGGTGGGGCGTTGGCCGCTACCGTAGTGACTTTTTTTACCTTCCTGCCCTCATTCATCTTCATTTTGGCCGGTGGTCCGGTGGTCGAGGCCACGCACGGCAAGCTGGGATTCACCGCACCCCTGTCAGCGATCACGGCGGCTGTGGTGGGCGTGATCTTGAATCTAGCCATGTTTTTTGCCCACCACGTCCTCTGGCCCCAAGGATTCGAGGGAAGGTTCGATCTGATATCGGCTTTAATTGCCGCTGGTGCTGCAATGGCGCTATTTCGCTTCAAGGTTGGCGTCATGACACTGCTGACAGGTAGTGCTCTGTTTGGTTTGGCGGTCTCCTGGCTGTCCCCCCTGCTGGGCTGAGGGATGCAGGTCGTCGATATTTTGTGATGGAGAGTTGAAGATGTTCATGATGTCGCGCCGGGTTTTGTCTCGGCTGTTGGTGAGTTTTTTTGCAGTCCAGACGATGTGGGCGTCAGCTGTGGAGGTTCGCTTTGAGCCCGTGGCGGACGGCGTTTACGCTTACGTGGGCGATATCGGCGGTCGAACGGTGGCCAACCAGGGCCTGAATGCTAACCTTGGGCTGGTCCTTACATCAGGCGGTGCCGTACTGATTGACAGTGGTTCGACGTTTCAAACCGCTCGTGCCATCCACGAAGCAGTGCGCCGAGTGACACAGCAGCCCGTACGCTGGGTCATCAACACGGGCGGACAGGATCATCGATGGCTGGGCAATGGCTACTTCAAGGCACAAGGGGCTGAGTTGATTGCCCACGCTGCAGCTGTGCCGGACATGGGCTCGCGCGGCGGCGATCAGCTCGCTGCACTTCGCACCTTACTGGGACCTGCTGCAGATGGAACGGAGCTGAGCTTTCCCAGCAGACTGCTGCAGGGGCCTGAAGCGCGATTGGAGCTCGGCGCTACCGTTTTCGAGTTTCGCCATCGCGGGGGTGGCCACACTCCTGGCGACTTGATGGTGTGGCTGCCCCACGTCCAAGTGGCTTTCTCGGGTGACATTGTTTATGTGGACCGTTTGCTGTCAGTTTTGCCTGTGAGCAGCACGCGGGCATGGGTAGAGGCCCTCAACGCTTTGGCTCAATGGAATCCAAAACGCATTGTTCCAGGGCATGGGCGCATCACTGACAGCAAAACAGCCAAGGCACAAAGCTACGATTATTTGCAAGCCATGCGTTCACACATGCAACGCGCTGTGGAGCAAGGTGTAGACATTAGCGAAGCGGTCAAGTCATTCAATGTCAAGCCTTTCATGAACCTGGCAAACGCAGCTGAGTTGCACCCGGGAAACGCCAGCCGCACCTACCTTGAGGTCGAGCGTGAGTAATGTTGTCTCTGTTGTGGAGCATCGTCGAAATTGCACTTTCCGAGTTAGGGATCTCGTGAGGGTGGAAATTTACGAACGGTCTTTTGATCCAGACAGTGTTTTTTGAAAAACATGCTGGCAGTTGATCGCCCGAACGTCTTTGCTGTTTTGTTCAGCTTGGCATTGCATGGCGCAGTCTTGGCGTTGGCCAGCGGTTATCAATTCGGCTACCGTATTGCCGACAAAGAATCACCCCCAAGTCGAATCGTCTTCATGCAGGTGCAGCCACCACCGCAAGATGATGCACCCATGCGGGGCCAGGAACTTTCGCCAGCGATCGATTCACCAAACCCAAAAGACCTTGGAATTGTTCCAATCACTGACTCGACAGACAGGTCACCGCCAGCCAAAGAGCCAGCCACCATGGCAGCGCCTTCAGCGCCTACTGCGGAGGATTGGGCTTTTGCGGGAAGTTACACAAACAAAAACAGCAAAGGCTATCGGTACAACTGGGGCCAACAGGTGCGCAGCATGATGGGTACTGTTGTCGAGGGGCCTGATCAAGGTTACGTTCGTTTCAGAATTGAAATCGCACCCGACGGAACACTGGCCAAGTTGAAAACCATTTGGACGACGTCCGCAGTGGCCGAGCAACTGGCGCGCAAGGCGGTTGAAAACATGCCGCCACTGCCACCCACGCCAACAGGAAAGCCGCTTATCTTTGAGAAAACAATCTCGTTCACGCCGTTCGCTTCAGACGGTCCACCGAGTTACAAAGACGACTGCTTGCCGGATCCGCCTGTTTTTCGCAATCCTTTTGCTTGGGATGGCAAATCACCACAAACGGTGGCCACACCGCCGAAGACTGAAAAGTTAGATCCCCAAGCCATGGAGGATTGCCTCAGACAGTTGCCAAGAGACTCGATTGAGGCTGAGATGGCACGTGACCGACGTGAGATGGAAAGATGGGGATGGAGCAAATGACTCACCACCAAGCCAGCGTATTGGTTGTGTGCCACGGGCAGAGCCGTTTTTTCTCAGCTGTTTAAATTGATTTCACGCTGAGTTTGATCGTATTTAGTTGACCGCTTTTGGCCGACAGCTGCAGTTTCACTTGCGACGATCGATGGCAGCAATCGCTGCATTGCAGTCATCCCCCAAATCTGATCTCATGAGTTCGAGGGGGAGAGTCACACTGCGCTGTGAAAAGTGTCTAGGAATTTAGGAAAATTCCATTCTTCAATATTCACTCGGCAGCATGATCACCCAATGCTCCCCGTCCCAGCAAGCGTAAAGAGTTTGTTCTGCTATGGGGAAGTCAGTGAAGGGTATCTCTTGACGGGCGTGCTCACGACCGTTGCCGTCCTCGTAAACCATGGTGGCTCGGGTACCTTTCACTGTCACGCGAATCAGCACAAACCAATCCGCTGTGCCGATTTCGCTTAGGTGACTGGCCACAGCATCCATCATCCAAAAACACTCGGCCTCTTCAGCAAGATATTTGGTGCCATCTGTCAACAGATGCCTGCGACTGATTCGGTAGTAGCGCTCTGTGCCGGTAAAGTGTGACAGCTGGCTTGCTTCAAAATTTTTCATCTCAAAACTCCGACTTGGCCAAAGCCGCCTGACTGTTAGCCAGCAGGTCGATGCGCAAATTAGGCATGATGTTGCAGACCAGATGGTTGATGGACCAGTTCAATATCTGCGCACGCTCACGGTCTGTTGCAGCCTCTTCCATGCGTTCTAGGTAACGGTCCATCTCGTAGTGAGTACGCTGCAGGTGGTTGATGGTCTCCTGTATTTGTTGCACAGCTTGTTCCCGTGCATGCTTGGCTTCATAAGCTGCCAATTCTGTGGCTTGGATCGATGTCATCGGAGAGTCCTTTTTCGTTTGCATGCCCACAGTTTTGTGTCAGACACGTAGATGGACAACCGATTTAAAGAGTCCCGACAGATTGGACGGATACCGAATAACAAACACCCTGGTGATCTGAAAAGTACTTCGCCAAATTTTTCCAGCAGAATTTCCCAAGATCCACAAGCTACTTTTTGGCTGAACGGATCGGGGCAAGGAGCCCACAGAGCCCAGCGTCCAAGCTGGTGATAAACCAGTGACAAATTGGCTCTAAAAAGCTAAAATATATTCAAATCAAATGGGACTTGCCATGCCTAATTCGGCTCTAAACCAGTCTGCACGCCAGAAAAATGTTGCAAATATGCTGGCTACGCTGCGCATTGAAAAGCTCAGTCCAAGTGAAAGCCTCAAGCCCTCGCTGCAGGCCTATGTAGATGGGCAAAAAACGACTACTGATTTGCTCAACGAAGTTAAGGCCAAATATGTCGCGCTACGACGCGGATGATGTCTATTGCATCCCGGGCACGGCTGTTCTAAAGAACAAAGCTGGAATAACAGATCAAGACCTGCTTGATGAGTATGAAGGTGACTTCACAGCTATTCGCCTTTTGGAGCTCACTCAAGACCCAGTCGGGGGCTCTTTTGACTTAGCGCATCTGTGCAAAATTCATCAGTATCTTTTTCAGGATGTCTACGATTGGGCGGGTCAAGTCAGGAGCGTGGACATCATCAGGGGAGACAGTCGGTTTTGCAACGTGCGCCAAATCCAGTCTTACTCGAACACCGTTTTCAGTTCCCTGGCATCAGAAAAATATTTGCTCAACTTAGAGCCCAAAGTTTTTTCAAGCCGTTTAGCCCACTACTTATCAGAGATCAATGCGATACATCCATTTCGCGAAGGCAATGGGCGAGTGCAACGACTTTTTATTTCACAATTAGCTGAGCACGCAGGCTACTCTTTGAATTTTTCAGCTTTGGATCAAGCTACGCTTTACCCAGTGATGCAGGCATCATTTCTTGGCGACGAACAGCCTCTATCTGAACTGATTTTTAAAATCATTACCTAAGATCTACCAACTCCGCTGCACTGTCAACGCAGTTTGCCCCAAACTTAAAATCCACGCGTAAAACGCCCTACAACGCGTGTTCTCGATGATCCGAATACTCTGAGTGCTGACACAGCCGATCAGCGCTTGTAGGGCTTTTTTGACGCCCTGCCCTGCTGGGCACTGAAAGAGTGCGTGACTGCGGCGGAAATATATGAAAACTGTGCTTTTACAAGATTTCGCTGGTTGAGCGTTGAAAACATTGAAGAAAATTTCAGTGGAAAAGTTATCCACAGCATGTTCAACCACGCCGCTTTTGTCCGCTGAAACCCGCCACTTCGGCAGGACTCAGGTTGTCCAGATAAATATGTGAAAACACAATGCAGTTATTGCAAACACATGATTAAAGGAGAACTTGAATGGCACAGGCAAAGACACTGACGAAGGATGAATTGTCCAGGGTACTGGACTACATCAATACGCGTCGCTTCGCGCAACGTAACCGGGCAATGATGCTGCTGACGCACTTGGCAGGCCTGCGAATCGGAGAGGTGGCTTGCTTGCGTTGGTCAGACGTGACAAACCATGATGGCACCGTCAAAGAAGAAATTCGCTTGCTGCCCGACATGACCAAGGGACGACATGCACGCACTGTATTTATCAACATCCGACTGCGCGAAGAATTACAAGCGTATGCATCACAAGCCAAATGCATTGATCGCAGTTACCCTTTCTTCGCCAGCCAAAAAAGCATAAAGACCGGGTTCAGCGCAAACAGTCTTGCCCAGACATTTGCATTACTTTACGAAGGCGCAGGCCTGGAAGGCGCCAGTAGCCACAGCGGTCGCAGAACGTTTTTGACATCACTGGCCAACAAGGGCACAGCAATCCACATTTTGAAGACTTTGGCCGGTCATCGCAGCATCAGCACCACTGCCGCTTACCTCTACAGCAGTCCCAGCCAGTTAAAAGCGGCTGTTGAGTTAATTGGCTAAAACCTATTTGTCTCACCTGCCAGATCACAATGAACCGAGAAATAGCTCCACAGTAGCGAAACGACGTTCACTCGTTTTAATCAATCAACTGTTACAGGCTTGAATTAGTAAATACAAACGACCGACTGTTTTGCAGCGGTAGCTGCCGGTCGTGTCTCGCGGTCACTTCTGGACTCCAACCCTAAAGCAGTCATCCGTACGCACTAAACCTCACATCTTCACTGACAGGTTTCAGAATACAAACTGACAGTGGTAAAGCACAGCGTCGCAGCAAAGCGGTAAACGCCCGGTTTTGTATGTGCATACCGATCATGCCAACCTATTGCTGACTTATGCAAAATGGAAAAGCAGACGCTAAACGTTGAAGCTGATAAGCGAGCAGAAAGTTGCCCCAGCGAGTCGGTTCGCCGCTGGTTAGCCACGTTCAAAATACGGCTTGAGTCCGGCTTCAATGGCCTGAAGCGCAGATTAAAATTCATTCTATAGGTTGGTGGTCTCTTGGGCCAACGGTAAAGCACAAAAATTTTGCAGGAGAGATTAAGTATTTGCGCCGTGATGAAGGCTTACGAATTTAAAGGCGGCGAGGTGATGAATGAAAATTATGTTTAATTCTTGATCTACTCGACAAATCAAAAAAAACTGCCCCTAGGGCAATGCCAGTCAGTTAAGCCACTGACTGGCATTTTTTTGTTGGGAACTTGCTGCGAGAGCGCTTGACCTCGCGTGGGAATGAGCGATCGGCGCGGCGCGGTGGAAGTACGAAGTGGCGCGCTTGCATCAACAGCCGCTGCAAGAGTTCAGGCAAGGTGCCCGCACGCGCCAGATGCACCGTGTTGATGGCTCCCACGATGGCATGGCGAGCTGTATGAAAGCTGATGCGGGTCGGCGCAACCCCTTCATGCTCTGCCATCAAACGCATCCAACGCCTGAGCAGCGTGTAGGCAAGCAGAACGCCCCAGACCTCCTGCTTGACTAACTCAGGGTGTTTGCTGCGCAACACAGCTTGCCCTTGTTGCAGCGATTGTTTGATCTCTCGAAACCCCAGCTCGATCTCCCAGCGCTGACGGTACAACTGCGCCAGCGGCTTCGCGGCAAACTGCTCAGGATCGAGCATTGAGGTGATAAACCGCCTGATCTTGCCTCCAACGCTCACCTCAATGAGCCGGGCCTGCCAATGACAGGGCATTTCTGGGTGCAGTTGTCTGGCGCGAGGCGATACGGGCATGCGGATCAGCCAGTCGCCTTGGCCCAAAGTCTGCACCACCTCGTGACGCAGATTGTCCTTGGCACGCATGAGCCAATGGCGCTGCTGGCCCGCTTGACTCCATTGCAGCAGGAACGCCGCACTGAAATAGGCACGGTCGAACAAGGTGATGGAGTGATCCAGGCCACGCAGTCCAGCCGCCAGTGTCAGCTCGCCGCAGCTGTAATCCCCCAATCGGGCATCAAGCAGTTCATGGCTGTCAGTGTCCAGCAGGCAGACAGCGCGCACCATGGGCCAAGGCTGGGGACCGTATTGCGTCTGGCCGCTTCCCAGCGCTTGGCGGTTGTCTGCACTGTCTGGGGTTGACCACACCACGCCATCGACCGCCAAGACGCGCAAATCTCCTGTGTGCACCGCATGGGCACGGCCCCAGGCATTGGTGAGCAAGGCAAACAAGTGTTCCATGGGCTGGGCACCTAGCCGCTGGCGAGCCTGCACACTGGCGCTGGGTGCGGGCAGTTCTTTGCCATCGAGCGTCAGCGCCATCTCCTGCACCACCTGCCACAGCGGCATGTGGCGAAACAGTGCCAGGCCAATGACCAGCCACACAGCGTGTTCGGCAGGCAACTTGCGTCTGCGCACGGAGGCTTTGCCTGTGGCAGCCAGCGCTTGCTCTATCCAGGCCGGATCCAGCAACGCGCTCAACTCGGCTATCCCGTTGGCAGGCAGTGCCTCCAGCGTCTCGTTCAGGGTGGTTTGCAGCAGACTCAAAACAAAAAGGGAACATGTTGAACATGTTCCCTTTTTAAACCACGTCAGCTTCGCTTTGGCTTAACTGACTGGCATTGGCCCCTAGGGGCAGTTTTTAGAAGTAGTGAGAATTTTGCTGTAAAAAATAAATAGGTAATTTCAGCGATCAACTTCTCTGCGAGTTGCACCAGTAAAAAGCTGACGAGGGCGACCTATTTTGTACTCAGGATCGCTGATCATTTCGTTCAACTGAGCGATCCAACCAACTGTGCGCGCAAGGGTAAAAATACCAGTAAAAAGATTAACGGGTATGCCGATAGCGCGTTGAACGATGCCTGAGTAAAAATCTACGTTGGGGTATAGCTTGCGGCTAACGAAGTATTCATCTTCCAGAGCAATCTTTTCTAACTCTTTGGCCAGCTTAAATAGGGGATCGTTCTCAAGTCCCATCTCAGCAAGGACTTCGTTGCATGTCTCTTGCATCAATTTGGCACGTGGGTCATAGTTTTTGTAAACACGATGACCGAAACCCATCAGCTTAGTAGTCGAGTTTTTGTCTTTTACTTCGTTCATGAACTCGCCAACTTTGGCAACGCCGCCGTTGGCTTGTATCTCCTCCAGCATTTTCAAGCAGGCCTCATTGGCACCACCGTGGGCTGGACCCCAAAGACATGCTACCCCCGCAGCAATAGCTGCGAATGGGTTTGTTCCAGACGAACCGCACAGGCGAACTGTGGATGTTGATGCGTTTTGCTCGTGCTCAGCATGCAGGATGAATATGCGGTCCATCGCACGTTCAAGTACCGGGTTGACTTTGTAATCCTCGCACGGTGTACCGAACATCATTCGTAGAAAATTACCTGCGTAAGAGAGGTCATTGCGCGGATACATGTAAGGCTGACCCAGTCCATATTTGTAGGCCATTGCTACCAGTGTTGGCATCTTGGCGATCAGTCGGATAGCCGATATGTGACGGTGTTCGGGATTATTGATATCGGTACTGTCATGGTAGAAAGCTGACATTGCGCCAACCAGACCCGTCAGTACAGCCATAGGATGAGCATCCCGTCGAAATCCGCGCAGAAAAAATTGCATCTGCTCATTGACCATGGTGTGTTCATTGACCAATTTGTGGAACTCCTTGCTTTGCTGTCCAACAGGCAATTCTCCGTTCAGCAAAAGAAAGCAAGTGTCCAAAAAGTCTACCTTGCTGGCCAGTTGTTCAATAGGATAGCCACGGTAGAGCAACTCACCCTTGTCACCGTCGATATAGGTGATTGCGGACTGGCAAGAGGCGGTTGACAAAAATCCAGGGTCATAGGTAAACATATCGCTTTTGGAATACAACTTGCGAATATCGATCACATCGGGACCGATGTTGCCTTTGTAAACAGGCAATTCAACGGGAGGTGTTCCGTTGGTGAAAGTCAATGTGGCTTTGTAATCCGCAAGTTTCATTTGCAATCCTTTTTGATAAATATTCAGTGTGTGTTGACGGCAATAGTTGAGCTCAAGGGAAGTGCTGACCCTTGCTTTTTCTGAATTAGCGACACACCATTTTTGACAGCGACAATTTCTGCCGCAATAGAGACAGCGATTTCAGTCGGAGTTTTACCGCCCAAGTCCAGTCCTATCGGTCCATGTAAACGATCGATTTCCGTTTTGGATAAGTCAAACATGGCAAGTCGCTCCTTGCGGACTGTTGTATTTTTTCGTGATCCGAGCGCACCAATGTAAAAAGCTGGAGACTTGAGCGCTTCCAAAAGCACCATATCGTCAAGCTTCGAGTCGTGAGTCAAAGCAACCACTGCACTGTGTGGGTCTAGCTCAAGTTGCAATACCAAGTCATCAGGCATTTCTTTGCTGAAAGTTGCGCCTTTGACATCCCAAGTCAGGTGATACTCTTCCCTTGGATCACAGCAAATCACTTCGAAGTCAAGCGCTAATGCCATCTCCGCTAGGACCCGAGATAACTGGCCGGCCCCGACTATCAGCAATCGCCACCTTGGTCCAAAAAGTGAGCGTAGGCGAGTGCCTGTGAATTCAAACTGTTCGCCGCGTGACGCCGTTTCGATCAGAATTTCACCCGTTTTTAAATCTAAGGTGCGGGCAACAAGACGGTGCTTGGATGTCAGGTCTAAAACCTCGTCAATCCATTTGTTACAAATTAAAGGCTCTTGTACCAAGCGCAAATTACCTCCGCAGGGCAAACCAAAGCGTGCAGCCTCTTCTTTGCTGACACCGTAGTTGATCAACGACGGCTTTAGAACCCGATCACCCTTACGAACGCGCTCTATCAAATCGTCTTCAACGCATCCGCCAGACACTGAACCTACAACCAACCCGTCGCTACGCAAGCACAAAAGAGCGCCGGGTGGTCTAGGCGCTGAGCCCCAGGTTTCAATGACTGTGACCAACCAAACACGATGGCCTTCTTTGAACCATTGGCGTGCCTGAGAAAGAACTTGCAAATCTAAACTGTCCATGGACGTACTTCTTGAGTAAAGACAACACTCGTTGGCCTTAGGGTCTTTTTTTTTTCCACGCATCCTGAGGCAACGCTGAGTTAATCTTTTTGATTGATTCGACAAAATGATCATGCAGTCGAAGGAACTGTATTTTTGTTTCGAGACGACCACAACTGCATGGCGATCATCAGTACCATCAATATGAAAAATCCCATGGCAACCGTGCTGTCAAGAAAGGCTTGATGACTTCCTTCACCCAAAATCAAAGCCGTGCGGTATTGGTTTTCTAAAGTGCCGCCCAGAACCAGTCCCAGCACCACGGGCGCAATAGGTATACGTAGTCGTTGCAACACATAACCTATGAGCCCCATAAAGCCCATAAGGTAAACATCGAACATGGAGTTTCGGATGGCATAAGAGCCCAGTACGCACATCACGATGATCACTACCGCCATCAGGTGGGCGGGAGCGCTCATCACTTTCACAAACCAACGGATGCCCCAGATTTGAACAATAAGGGTGACGATGTAGGAAATGACTATGGCAATGTAGATGGCGTAAATAGCAGGCAGATCTGTTTGAAATAAAGCGGGACCAGGCGCCAAGCCATGCAAAATCATTCCCCCCAAGATGACCGCCGTGGCAGGATCTCCAGGTATACCTAAGCTCAAAAGCGGGATCATGGTCCCTCCAGTGACCGCGTTGTTGGCACTCTCGGGTGCCAATACGCCAGACAACTCGCCTTGGCCGTAAGCTTCTGGCTTTGGGTCAAAACGTTTAGCGTGGTCGTAAGCTAAAAAAGCTGCAATTGGTCCGCCGGTACCAGGGATTGCACCAATAGCAGTACCAATGGCGCTGCAACGCACCATCAAGCCAAAGCGGTTCTTCAACTGTTGCCAACTGGGAAGGCTTGCGCGAACATCAGTGCCGACAGATTTCGCTTCAGTTCGACCAAAGTCCGTGAAAGTTGAAATCACCTGTGGCACTGCAAAAAGACCAATCATCCCGACCAGCAAATTAACGCCTTGCTGTAACTCCACTGTGCCAAAGGTGAGTCTGGCAACTCCGTCGATCGGATCCAGGCCAACAATCACCAACATGAGTCCTAATACGCCTGCCACTAAGCCACGGGCAATAGAACGTTCACCCAAACCGCAGATAGTGGACAAACCAAATAGCACCAAAGCGAAAATCTCAACAGGTCCAAATTTGATAGCCAGACCCGCTAATTGCTCCAATAGCAGCATCATTACAAGCAGGCTGAACATACCGCCGAAAACGGATGCAATCACAGCTCCTCCGAGAGCTACGCTGGCTTGACCCTTCATCGCCATTGGATATCCATCAAAGACGGTCGCTGCTGCTGAGGGTGTTCCAGGTATACCTATAAGAATGGCAGAAACGGACCCGCCCGTCATTCCTCCAATATAAATCCCCATGAGAAGTGCAATCGCCGGAGTGGCGGCCATGCCAAATGTAAATGGCAACAAAAGCGCCAATGCCATGGAGAAGGTTAGCCCAGGTATAGCACCGAAGATCACGCCCACCACACTGCCAACAGCTACCGCCAGCAAGGCTTGCCATGTCATGGCCATCTGAAGACCAGTTGTTATCGCATCCATTATTTGTCTCCTGAATTAAACCAACCACCACCAAGAACCGCCCGGCAATGGAACGCGCAGAAGCACAACAAATACCAGCCAACACACGAGCGTTATGCCGGACGACAACAACGCTATAAAAGACCAGCGGCGGATTTTCAACAAACCTGCAAGAGTCAGTGCCAGAACTATGGGGGTTGAGACTAAGAAGCCGATCTTTTCCATGAGAAATGCGTAAAGCATGAGCAGCCCAAAAGTACCTAACACAATCCGCAATTCATGCTGAACAGATGCAGATTCTTTTTTGGTCTCCGATTGGGCTGTTGCGTTACTGGCGGGTCTCGAAAAATCCGACAATGTGATGAGCAGTCCCAAAAGCAAAAGTGCGCACCCCAGCATGATTGGAAAGGCCTGCGGCCCCGGTTCCCCTGGTGTGTTGGAAGAGGGGATGTATTTATAGGACAGCCACAGCCAAACTACTGCAAGGACGCTTAGCAGCAGCCCCAAAAAACGTTGAGATTGCATGTTCAACCTTTGTTATTTTTTAAGGCCAAGCTCAGTCATCAATTTGGCGTATTCGGCATCGTCTTCGGCCACCACTTTTCCAAATGCAGCGGATGGTAAGTATTCAGGTTCAAAGCCGAGTTTGGCGCTTTGGATCTTGAACTCTGTGCTTTCCACAGTGACTTGTATGGCATTTTGAAGTCGTGCAATGACCTCTTTCGGGGTGCCCGCTGGCACTGCGATGCCGCGCCACATGACCATGTTTACATCAAAGCCTTGTTCTTTGGCTGTCGGCACATGGGGCACCAGTGGCACTCGCTTGTCAGACGTCACAGCAACGATGTGAATTTTGTCAGCCATCGCGGTGAATTGCGACGGCCATTGCAGCGCTGCATCGACGCGCCCACCGAGTAACTCAACAGGAGCGCTGCCTGTTCCATACGGGACATAGATCACTTCAATGCCCATTTTTTTGAATAATGAGGCTGATGCCAGGTGCGTGAAAGAACCCCGGCCAGAGATACCCACTTTGAGCTTTTGTTTTTTGCCAGCAGCAGCGACATCAGCGAGTGTTTTCCAACCCGAATCACTCCGAACAGCCAAGGCGGGAACTTCCATGCCAGCCTGTGCCACTGGGTCAAAGCTGCGGTAGTCGAAGGGTATGTTGCCACCGTGAAAAGTCGTATTGATGGAGTTGGAATTCCAAACAATGTTGTAGCCATTGGGCGGCGAGGATTTGACAAAAGAATAGCCAGCAGCGCCACCACCACCGGTGCGGCTGACCGCTGCCACAGGCACCTTCAGCTGTTTGGACATGCCGTCGGCCAACACCTGTGCGATCGTTGCACTGGAGCCTCCAAAAAGAACTGTCATCTCAACGGCTTGCTTGGGAAAATCATTTGCCAGAGTTGAGCTCCATGGCGATACAGACACGACCGCTATGGCCGCGAACTGAAGGCTGCGAATGCGCAGCGCGGAAGTTATTTTTTGAATCACTTTTGTCTCCTGCTTGTTTGTTGAAGATGGGCACACAGCGTTTTCGCTAGGATAGACATCGTCCGATTGCGCCGAAGATCATTTGAACTTTGAACACATCGTGGACGCAAGCAGGGGCACGCTGAAACTTTGTAGCGTGCAAGAATTTCGCAGAATTATCCAACTCGGTCAGCACCCTAGTGTGCTGACAAAGCCTATGCGCTATGTTTAGAGCAGTAAGCTCAGGATGCTTTGAGTAGCGATCGGCGGTAGGCAGTCGGCGACACGTTGAAGCGCTGTTTAAAGCGCCGAGTGAAGTAGGCTTCATCGGTAAAACCAACGCGGTGGGCGATGGTGCTGACGCGTTCTGAGGTGTGCGCTAGGAGATCACGCGCTCGCTCCATACGGCGTCCTGTCAACCAGTCAACAAATGCCAGTCCAGTGTGCTTTTTGAGCAGTTGAGACAAGTAGTTAGGTGAGAGGTAGGCCGCATCTGAAACCTCGGTCAGGCCGATTTCTTGGTCGAGGTTTTCATCAATGAATTTAAAAATTCGGCGCAGTGCGTCTGTGTGACCTTGCAGGTAGATGCGTTGATCGGCCAGCGATTGAAGCTGCGGCGCAAACTTTTCAGTGGTCATGCCAATCAACTCAAGCAAAGCTCCCCGTGCGCGTTCCAGGGTGCCAAGGGTTCGCTTGCTGTTGGCTGATTGCAAACGTTCAATAACATTTTCGATGTAAACAAATTCTTCAGCGTCAAAGATAAAGTCAAACCAGCCTTGGTAAATGAAGGGTGTAAGTTCTGGGTACTGGATGATCGAGGCTTCTTCCATCTCAAGCGGTGACAGCACGAAGTCTTGCCGCAAAAATTGACTTGAAAAATTGATCAATTGGTAACGGCTGCCAGGCTCAACCATGGCCAGATGGACTCTGTAGGGCAAAACAAAGATCAGTGAATGCGGTTTAGATTCGCAGCGTCTTCCGCCCAGCAAGTGGGGCGCATTGCCAGCTTGGTTGACAAATATTTGAAAAAACTCGTGCCTGTGTGGCTTCGTGACGGGCGCCCGAGCAGATTGATCGCGAATGTCAAAGTCCAAACGCACTGATCTCTCACTCATGGAGTAGGTGTGTATGTCTTCTGATATCGCCCCATCGATTTCCAAACTGCTTTGTTTGGCTTTGATGTTGGTGGTTTTGATCATTGTGTGGGCCTGTATGAGTGTTACGAAATTATGCGCTGCAGCTTTTTTGGAAAGAATTTTTCACAAATTTATAACCATTGAAGCCATCAACATTTACCTATCGTTAACCCTATGTTGAACAAGCGATTCAACTGAAACAAGCAGACCTAGCTCTTACGGCTTCTTTCGGAAATGGCCTTTAAAAGCGATTGATAAAAGTGACCCCATCTCGGGTTTACACAGAAGTTTGAGGGTTCAGGAGACCCAAAAGTCACTTCAACAATGATTAGGTTTGGACAATTCAAAGATTAACTTGTACGCGTCCAAGAACCCTTGATTAGCCTCTTGCGGGAAGCCACAAGTGTGCGTTCAATAGATCCCATCGAGCCAGCGAGCGAACATAAATCGGCGCATCTAGAACTCGATCACGAACTTAACCTTCAACCGTTGGAGACACTATGAACACACACACAGACGCCGCCTTCTTGGGCCAGCGAAGCTTCAATATCCCTGAAACCATGAAAGCTTGGGTCCTCGGCGATCCCGATCAACTCACGTTTGTCGACAAGCCCGTTCCAACGCCAGGCGCAGCAGAAGTCTTGGTCCGCATTGACGCCATCGCAGTTTGCGCAACCGATTTGGAAATTATCCACAAGGGGCCACCTGCACAGATTCACGGTGGTTTGCCTTTCAATAAAAACTTCACCCCTGGCCACGAGTACATGGGCACAGTGGTCAAGTTGGGTCATGGTGTTGACGAGTACAAAGTCGGTGACCGTGTCACCGTGGAGGTGCACGCCGGTTGCGGCCGTTGCGAGCGTTGCCGCGAAGGCATGTACACCTCATGCTTGAACTACGGTAAAAATTACGGTGACGTCGACAAGGGTCACCGCGCCAACGGCTTCACTACAGACGGCGGCTTTACGCAGTACGCCATTAACAACGTCAACACACTGGCTCACGTGCCAGAAGACATGAGCGACGAGGAGGCCACCTTGATCGTGACCGCTGGTACTGCCATGTATGGCCTAGATGTCATCGGCGGGTTGGTGGCTGGTCAGTCGGTGGTTGTCATGGGTCCTGGCCCCATTGGCCTCATGGGTGTGGGTGTGGCCAAGGCGCTGGGTGCCAGTGAGGTCATCTTGACCGGCACGCGCGATAACCGCTTGGAGATGGGTCGTAAATTAGGTGCCGATCACACCATCAACGTCACCAAAGAGGATGCTGTTGCCAAGGTGCGTGAGTACACCAATGGTGGTGCGCATTATGTGCTGGAGTGCTCGGGTGCTCCTAATGCGGTGAACGATGCCTCGGCCATGCTTCGCCGCGGTGGCCGCATTTGCTTGGCTGCATTCCCTGGTCAGCCTGTTCCAGTTGATGTAGCAGCTTTGGTGCGCAACAACATTTACATGTTCGGTATCCGTGGCGAAGGCAAAAGCGCCACACACCGTGCTGCTACCTTGATGGCACAAAAGCGCTTCAATGCCAAGTTGATTCACACCCATACTTTCCCGCTTGAAGAGTTGCCCGAGGCGCTCCGTCACGCACGTGAACGTATTGACGACGCAATCAAGGTGGTTGTGAAGATCGGCCATCCCGAAGGCTGCTAAAGAAAGACCGACCGTGCTGACATTTGACCAATACCTGATGCCAAAGTCGCTAAACGAGGCTTTTGATATGTTGCACAGCATTCCGGCTGCGCGCTTGATGGCGGGTGCCACTGATCTTTTGCCATGGGCCCGCGAGGGCCGGGCGGGTGACGTGCACTTGCCCGCTGTCGTCGACCTTAGCCGCATTTCGGCGCTGAGTGGCGTATCGCAAACAGGCGGTCGTATCTCGATGGGTGCCACCACACCAATCTCGGCGATGCAACACCATCCGGTTTTGCAGCAACAAGCGCCTGTGCTGGGTGACTGTGCCCTTTGGTTTGCTGATGATCAAATACGAGAGCAAGCCACGGTCGGTGGTAACTTGGTCAATGCATCACCGGCGGGGGACACGCAGCCTGCATTGTTGGCGCTCAACACCCACGTTACTCTGGTAAGACGTGAGGAGGATCGACTGGTTGAGCGTTCAGTACCACTGTCTGAGTTCATTCTAGGTCCAAGCCGGACGGTGCTTCAGCCCCATGAAATATTGATGCGGATCGAGTTTGATGCATTACCCCAACATGGTGTGTCATTCGAAAAAGTGGGGCACCGCCGCTCACTGGCAATCTCCACCGTTTGCTTGGCAACCGTGGTGCGGCTAGATGCTCAGCAACGGATTGAAGATCTGCGCATCGCGATTGGCGCAGTTGGCCCGGTGCCCGAACGGTTGAGTGACATTGAAGACCTCTTGACTGGTCATAAACCTACACCAGCCGCGTTGCGCGATGCCGCATCAAAGGTGGCCGATCGGGTTCGCTCACGAAGCCGAAAAAGCTATCGGCGTGAGGTGCTGAGCAATTTTGTAGAGCGCTCGTTGACGACCGCGCTGGCTCATGCGGGGCTTGATGTACCCCGTCTACCCAAGGAAACCCAATATGTCTGACACCCTGCTTTCGGGCGGAACTCTGGCGCAAGGCTGCCATCCTTCCGTTGAAATCAATGCAATCGTTAACGGCAGACGCGTACAGCGAAGTGTGCCCAATCACTACCGCGTCATTGATTTTGTACGCGAAGAACTTAAACTGACCGGCAACAAAGAAGGTTGTGGTGCTGGTGAGTGCGGCACATGCTCCGTGTTTGTTGACGGCAAACTCATTAAAAGTTGCCTGTCTCCCGTACAAAAAATTGATGGGTGCTCAGTTGAGACCATCGACGATATGGATCGGGATGCTGGCATGTCGGTGCTACAACAGGCGTTCAATAAATGCGGTGCTAGCCAGTGTGGATATTGCATTCCTGGAATGGTGATGGCTGCAACCTCAACATTGCGCCGCAATCCCAGTGCCGACCGAGACGAGATCAAAGAAGGACTTGGCGGCAACATCTGCAGGTGTACTGGCTATCAAAAAATTCTGGATGCGGTTGAGCTGGCACGTGACGTGCAAAACGGTGTCTCGCCGCACAGTGCGCTGAATGAAGATGTTGCTACAGACACCTTTATTGGGCAGAGAACACGCCGCCTCGACTCGCCAGCCAAAGTCACCGGTGCAATCAAATACGCGGCTGACCTGTTCATGCCGAACATGCTCCATATGCAGGTTTTGCGCAGCCCCCATCCGCATGCACGCATTGTGCGAATCGATAGCCAAGCTGCGCGTAATATTCCTGGCGTGGAGTGTGTTTTGACCTGCGACGACGTGCCAGGGGTTGACAACTTTGGTGTGTTCATCGAAGACCAGCCGACTCTAGCCCGTGGCGTGGTGCGTTATGTGGGCGAGGCAGTGGTCGCCGTGGCTGCTGAGACGCTTGATATTGCACGTGCCGCTGTCGCTGCGATCCACGTGGAATATGAAGAACTGCCCAGTTTGTTTAATCCCCAACAAGCGATGCAAGACGGTGCAGTAAAAATACACGATTTTGCAGCTAACAACATCTGCAAGCACACGCGCATACGCAAGGGTGACGTGGATGCCGCATTAGCAAGTGCCGATGTGATCGTTGAGCAAACCTATGACACACCGTCGATTGAGCATGCTTACCTGGAACCTGAGGCGGGTCTGGCGTATGTGGAAGCCGATGGCTGTGTAACTGTTCAGTCGCCCAGTCAAAACATTACGCACCATCGTCATATGTTGGCCCGTATTTTGGGCCGACCCATCAACAAAGTCCGCATGATTATGAGTACTGTGGGAGGTGGTTTTGGCGGCAAGGAAGACATGATTTACCAAGGCATTTTGGCCTTGGCTGCAATCAAAACACGCCGGCCGGTGCGCTATGTCTTCACACGCGAGGAAAGCATCAAGGTCAGTGCCAAGCGGCATCCATTCAATATCCGTTACACCATGGGACTGAAACGAGATGGTCGCATCGTAGCCACCAAGATGGTGATGGTCAGTGATGGCGGGGCCTATGCGTTGTCGACCCCAGGTGTGATGAACAAGTCAGCTATTTTGGGTCCAGGACCCTATGAAATTCCAAACGTATGGGTGGACTCGATTGGTGTGTACACCAACAATACGCCCAGTGGGGCGTTCCGAGCCTTCGGAGCCTTTCAGTCAGAGTTTGCGACTGAGTGCCATTTGGACTTGTGCGCGCAACGTCTGGGCATGGACCCTGTGGCTTTGCGCCGCATTAACCTGATGCGCGACGGTGCCACTACGCACACACGCCAAAAACTGGACCGTGTGATGGCTGTCGAATGCCTTGAAGCTGCCATCAAAGCTGCTGGCTGGGAACAGGGTGTGCCGTATCGGCAAGGCCAAGGCTTGTCACAGCGCAAAGACTTCAATTACGAAGGCACACGCTCTTTTTATCTGATTGGTGGGCGAACTCAACCCAGCACCCCGAAAGTCCAGGTACCCACTGGCGTGCAGTCTGCACCGGTGCTGAGCAACTCAGGAGACAAGGTATGAAACACAGAGGCAGAGGCGTGGCGTGTGGCTGGTATGGCATTGCGCGCACGGCAGCGATGGACCGCGCTGCGGTATGGGTGGAACTCGACGATGGCGGCACCGTCAAAATCGCTACTGGTGTGACCGAGATCGGTGAAGGGGTGTTGACCGGTTTGTGCCAGATCGCAGCGCAAGAAATGGGCGTTCGCCCCGAAGACATTGTGTTGGGCGACAACGACACGGCGCGTGTGCCTGAAGCGGCCCACGCGGGCGCTACTCGAATGACCTACATGATTGGTAACGCGGTGGCCCTGGGTTGCCGCGAGGCTTTTGGTCGGTTCCGTGTGGCGATGGGCGCTTTTTGGGGCGTCAGCGCAGAAAGTGTGCATGCATTCTCGGGCCAAGTTTGGGTGGAAGGCTCGTCTAGCAAGCGGATGAGCATGGAACACGCGGTGCATGTTTTGAAAAAGGAACGCGGCATTGTCATCGTTGGCAGCGGCTTGTTCACCTCAGCCCACACGGCCTTGCATCCTGATACCGGTGAGGCGACTCCTTGGCAGAGCTACGTCTTTGGCGCACAGGTAGCCGAGGTCGAAGTTGATGACGATACGGGCGAAGTTCAGGTATTGGGCGTTTGGGCTGCACATGACATTGGACGAGTGATTAACCCGCAACAGGTCGAGGGTCAGATTGAAGGCTCGGTGATCATGGGCATGGGTCATGCGTTGATGGAGGAATATGTACAACAAAACGGTGTTACTACCACACCAGGTTTTGCCAAGTACATCCTACCTACAGCCTTAGACATTCCGCATGTGACATCGGTTCTTTTGACAGAACCCGATCCAAAAACTCCTTTGGGTGTTAAGGGAATCGGTGAGCCTGCGATCACACCAACTGCGGCGGCAATCATCAATGCTATTTATGACGCCGTTGGTGTGCGAATGACGCACTTGCCGGCAACACCCGAACGTGTGATGGATGCCTTGGTTGCCAAGCGTATGGTCTTACAAGCTGCTTTGCCCCTTGTAGACGAAACCACAGCCTAAGAATTTGACTTCTATTTTGTGATTTTTTCGTATCAACGTTGAGTGGTGAGGTCACGCCACATTTTTTGACCCATTGGAGAAAAAAATGAAAACTGAATCTTATTTAATTTCTCGCCGCAGCCTCGTTGTTGGTATGACCACAGCAGCAAGTTCTGTCATAAGTCAGTCTGTTTTTGCGCAAAGTTTTCCGAGCAAACCCGTCGAGTTGGTGGTGCTTTTTCCGGCGGGTTCATCTGCAGACATCACCGCGCGTGCTTTGTCTGAACAAATGGCCAAAAGGCTTGGCCAGCAGATTCTCGTCGTCAACAAGCCTGGAGGTGGCGGTTCTATTGGCTACCGATATGCACAGCAAAAACCGGCTGATGGCTACACACTGGTATTCAACTCCACGTCTATCAGCACTGGTTTTCATTCGGGGTTACTGCCTTTTGATTACCGTGCCTTTGACGCGATTGCTCGTGTCACCGTTGAAAACCCCGTCATAGCCGTGAAGGCAAATGCACGATGGCAAGACCTCAAGTCGATGATGGTTGATGCGAAAAAAAGACCGGGCTTATTGTCAGTGGGTAACTCGGGCATTGGCAGTCACACACACATTTCTTCTGTAGCTTTTTTTAACGAACAAAAAGCCGATGTCATGCATGTGCCATTTGGAGCTTCGCAAGTGGTGCCAAGTTTACTGGGTGGACAAATTGATGCTGTCGTATCTGTGCCATCTGCATTGACGGCGCATGTTCGTGCGAACACTTTGCGTATTGTGGGTGTGTTGGCAGAGAAACGTGAGCCCGCTTTTCCCAACGTACCTACTTCGTCCGAACTAGGCATGGCTTTTAACGGCGAAATGTGGCGTGGAATTGCCTCACCCAAGGGCACGCCAAAAGCCGTAGTGACGCGCATTGAAAAGGCGCTTCAAGAGTCAATTGATTCCCCAGAATTCAAAGCACAGGGCGAAAAGATGGGTTTTATCCCTGCTTTTATGCCTTCAATTGAATTCGGCCAGTTGATTGCAAAAGACGACGTCATGCTCGCGCATTTGATGACACAAACCGGTCTCAAATTGAATTAAAGAAAGTTTTTATTCATGAACAAAACAGTTGATTTACCGACCATCATGATGTTGGGTACGCAGGGTGAAAAAGCCCGGGCCCAGGCCATTGTCCGTTGTGGTGGATTGCAGCAAGCTTTGGACTCAGGAGAGCTGCCCAATCAGTTGAATCTCACACTTTCTGAGGCATTGGTGTTGGGACTGCTTAAGCAAGGCGTGTGCAAATATTTGGCTATTTTTGGCCACGGCTCAACTGATTTAGGTGAAGTGCTTCGTGTTTACACCGAAGCCGGTGTGACCCAAGTTTTTAACTTCCGAAACGAAGTGGAAATGGCCCATGCAGGAACAGCTTTGGCTTGGGCGTGGCGTGAACCTTGCGCGGTGGTGACGTCAATAGGACCGGGTGCATTACAGGCTATGTCCGGTTCATTGGCTGCTGCATGCAATGGAGTGGGGCTTTACCATATCTATGGTGATGAGACGACCTGGGGTGAAGGCTACAACATGCAGCAGATCCCCAAGCCACAACAACAGTTGTATGGCCAGATGACAGCGCTAATGGGTCAGTCGTATGTGTTGCACACACCCGAAGCTTTGCGTGATGCTTTGCGTCGTGGCACACAGTGCGTGCACCACCCGGTCAAAGCCGGGCCTTTTTTCCTGCTGTTGCCCATCAACACCCAACCGCAAGTCATTCATGACTTGCAGTTGAAATCCTTACCAGAGGCGCTGCAAGCACCGCGTACAGCCGTGGCCGACAAGGGCCTGCTCAAGCAGGCCGCGCAAGAGCTGCGCCAGCATGCACGCATCGTCATTAAGGTCGGAGGTGGTGGCCGCGCCTTTGCTGGTCAGCTGCGTGAATTGGCCGAGCGTTGCGGCGCGGCCGTGGTGGTGTCCCCTGGTTCTACGGGCGTCTTGCCGGACTCACACCCCCAATACATGCATGTGGGCGGTAGCAAAGGCTCCATCAGTGGCAACCATGCCATGTCCCATGCCACGTTGCTTTTGGCGATAGGTACCCGTGCCGTGTGTCAAAGCGACTGCTCGGGCGTCGGTTACCCGTTGGTTGAGCAGGTGATCAACATCAATGGCGATTTGGCCGACTTGGCGCACTACAACCGCACGCTGGCACTGCAGGGAGATATCGGTGCTGTGGTGGCCCAGTTGGTAGCGGCCTTAGAGGATGTGCCCGATGAACAGAGCAAAGCGCGCGCAGCGTGGTTGGATAGTTGCAATATAAGCAAGTCAGCATGGAAAGCTTTCTTGCGCGACCGCCAGAGCACACCGCCTTTGCTAGACGAGGTTTGGCAGCGCCCGGTGCTGACGCAGCCAGCGGCAATCAAAATTGTCTGTGACTTCGCCCGTGAAGTTAAAGCGATCAAGTTTTTTGACGCAGGCGATGTGCAGGCCAATGGTTTTCAAACCGTCGAGGACGATTCTCCCTGGCAGACATACACCGAATCGGGTGCCTCATACATGGGCTTTGCCACCTGCGCCGTCACAGCCGCGGGCATGGCCAGCACCCTGCAGTACCCGATCGCTTTCACGGGCGACGGCTCTTTCATGATGAACCCGCAGTCCTTGATCAGTGCCGTTGAGCATGGTGCACGGGGCACGATTGTGGTTTTTGATAATCGGCGAATGGCGGCCATTTCTAGTTTGCAGCACGCGCAATATGGACAAGACTTCCGCACCAACGATGGCATAGCCGTGGACTACGTACAAATGGCCTCTAGCGTCAAGGGTGTGTTGGCTGTGTGGGGTGGCGAAGACTCTGCCAGTTTGCAGCATGCGCTCCAGCTTGCTCACGCGCATGACGGCTTGGCCTTGATCCATGTGCCGGTTTATGCAGGTGAGCGGCCAGAGGGTGGTTTGGGTGCCTATGGATCCTGGAATGTTGGCAATTGGTGTGACGACGTGCAGCGGCGTTACCTCGCTACGTTAGTTTGAAACGATCGAAGTTGAAAGAACTCATGATGAAACGTGAAGATTTAGGTTTGTACAGTGCCTACGGCTTGTTTATCAATGGACAGTGGCAAGCAGCTACCGGTGGTGCTTTGCGTGAGGTTATCGACCCAACCAACGAAGAAGTTATTGGCCATATTCCCGTCGCAGTACGAGCTGACCTGGATTTGGCGGTGGATGCTGCACATGACGCATTTCGTTCTTGGAGAAACACTTCGCCTTGGGATCGTGCAAGCCTGATGCATCGCACAGCTAGCTTGATACGTGAGCGCGCTGATGAAAATGCGCGTCTGATGTCATCCGAGACTGGTAAGCCATTTGCTCAGGCTCGTGGTGAATTGAACGATGCTGCAGACCAATTTGATTGGTATGCAGGTGAAACGCAGCGCATTTACGGGCAGACCTTTCAAGCGCGTATGCCCGAAGTGCGCATGCAAGTTCGGTTTGAGCCAGTCGGCGTGGTGGCTGCTTTCTCTGCTTGGAACTTTCCTGCGTTGTTGCCAGCACGAAAAATTGCTGCTGCTTTAGGAGCGGGCTGTACGGTGGTTGTTAAGCCTGCTAGTGAGGCTGCGGGAAGTTGCATGGCGCTAGTGCAAGCTATTCATGATGCAGGTTTTCCTCCCGGCGTGGTCAACTTGGTCACGGGCGACTCAGGCTTCATTTCAGAAGTTCTAGCTAGCTCGCCCAAAGTGGCCAAAATTACCTTAACTGGTTCTTCCTCAGTCGGTCGGAAAATGCTTCATTTGGCCGCTGAGGGTATCAAGCGAGTATCGATGGAGCTTGGTGGACACGCCCCCGTTTTGGTTTTCGAAGACGCGGACATTGACCTTGCAGCGGAGCAATGTGCGCGTTTTAAATATCGCAATTGTGGACAAGTGTGTGCGTCGCCTTCACGTTTTTTTGTTCATGAGAGTGGTTATGCTCGATTTACCGAGCGATTTGCAGAGGTCGCACGCTCTTTAAAGGTGGGGCCAGGCTTCGCAGCTGATACTGATGTCGGGCCCTTGGCTAACAGGCGTGGCCTAGTGCACGCACAGTCGTTGATTGCTAACGCCCTTGACTGCGGTGCGCGTTTGGCCGCTGGTGGACAGCGTCCTCAAGGTTTGGGTTCGAAGGGCTATTACTTAGCGCCTACTGTGTTGGCTGACGTCCCGCAAATAGCGCGGATCATGCAGGACGAACCTTTTGCCCCAGTTGCACCCATTGCATCTTTTTCCAGCTTTGATGAAGCCATCGCACTGGCCAATGCCACACCCTATGGTTTGGCATCGTATTTGTTTACGCGTTCATTGAAAACGGCCACATTAGCCAGCGAGGCGATTGAGGCTGGCATGGTTGGGATCAACGAGTTGGCCATCGCCAGCGCAGAAATGCCTTTTGGTGGCACCAAAGACAGTGGAATGGGGCGCGAGGGTGGAGCGTTGGGTATACGCGACTATCTGGAAGCCAAGTACATCAAAACTCGTTTGTAAAAAGACAGTTTCGGATTTGAATCCGCTAACGGTTTTACATAAATTTTTGAACCCAAATTGCATGTTTACCAAGTCCTTTAGGATCCAAAAATGACAGATATTTCTGAACACGGTATTGCCCGTGGCCTCACTAACTATGGTGATCGGGCATTTGCACTTTATTTGCGCCGTAGTTTTATAAAGTCCATGGGCTATTCGACAGCAATGCTTGAGCGTCCGGTCGTGGGTATAGCTTCCAGTGGATCAGGTTTCAACAACTGCCACCGAGCCATGCCTGAGTTGGTCGAAGCAGTTAAAAGAGGAGTGCTCGCCGCCGGGGGATTGCCAATTGAATTTCCGACAATTTCTTTGGGTGAGGTTTTTCTCAATCCAACCAGTTTGATGTTTCGAAATTTGATGAGCATGGATGTCGAAGAAATGGTACGTGCTCAACCGATGGATTCCGTTGTCCTAATCGGTGGTTGCGACAAAACAGTTCCAGCTCAACTGATGGGCGCTGCTGCTGCCGATGTGCCTGCGATCCAGCTTGTTACAGGGCCCATGATGACTGGCAGACACGAGGGCGAGCGCTTGGGTGCTTGTACTGATTGCCGTCGATTTTGGGGCAGCTATCGTGCAGGAAAAATAGATCGTAAGACGATCGATATTGTTGAAGGTCGGCTCGCTACTACTGCCGGAACTTGCGCTGTTATGGGTACCGCCAGCACCATGGCCTGCATTGCTGAAGCGCTCGGAATGTCGCTTCCGGGTACAGCCGCAATTCCTGCTGTTCATGCCGATCGGTTGAGAGCAGCAGAGGCTAGTGGTGAAATGGCAGTGCGATTGATTCACAACCCCATAAAGCCAAGTCAAATCATTACACCTAAGTCGGTGCACAACGCATTGCGCGTATTGTTGGCTTTAGGTGGCAGCACCAACGCGATCATTCACCTCACTGCCATTGCTGGTCGACTGAACATTCCTGTTTCACTTGAGTTGCTCAACATACTCAGTGACAGTACGCCTGTGCTTGTCGATTTAAAGCCGACGGGCGGTATGTACATGGAGGATTTTTATGCTGCAGGAGGTATGAGCGCCTTATTGCGAGAGTTAAAGCCATTGTTGCATTTGGACACACTCACTGTCACGGGTGAAACCTTGGGTGAGCGCTTGGCTGCTGAGAAAGGTGAATGGGCCGATCACCAGGTAGTCCGTAAAGCGTCCAATCCAATTGAACCTGTTGGTGGTTTGGTAGCGCTTTTTGGTTCTTTAGCACCAGGCGGCGCAATCTTGAAGCGCTCTGCAGCCGATAAAACTTTGTTTGAAAAAGAAGCGCGTGCAGTGGTTTTCACCTCTTTACAAGACTTGTCTGAGCGGGTGGACGATCCAGACCTTGACATCACAGCCGACGACATCATGGTTTTGCAAAATGCGGGACCAACAAGCGGTTCCGGTATGCCAGAAGCAGGTTACTTACCGATTCCAAAGAAGTTGGCCGTAGCAGGTGTGAAGGACATGGTGCGCATCTCAGACGCTCGTATGAGCGGTACGGCATTTGGAACCATTGTTTTGCATGTAACGCCAGAAGCTGCTGCCGGTGGGCCGCTCGCCTTGGTGCGCAATGGTGATCGGATACGACTTTCTGTGAAGGAGCGTCGTATTGATCTTCTGGTTGATGAGGCAGAACTGGCCCTCAGGCGCGAGCAGTTACCTGCCAGACCTGTTTTGGCTCAGCGTGGCTACGCAAAGCTTTACCAAGACCATGTCATGCAAGCAAATGCGGGATGTGACTTTGATTTCTTGCGAGCAGCGGACAAATCGAAGTGAAATAACTTACCCGAATATTTATTTTAGAAATCTCTAATCACTCTTAACAGTGATGGTCATCTGTTGAAAAAAGGAGTTGGCAATGAAAGTAATCGACATTCTCAAATCGAAGGAACGGAGTCCATTGACCGTCAATCCGGATACCTTGCTTTCCGAATGTGTCATCACAATGGCGGATGAAGACATAGGATCTTTGGTTGTTAGGGAAGACAACACGGTGGTTGGGCTGTTAACTTTTCGTGAGGTAATTCTTGTACTTGCCCAGCGACAAAGAGAATTGCGTTCTGGACCAACGCCACCAGTCGCAGACCTCAAAGTCAGTGATGTGATGAATCCCACGCCAATTTGTACAACACCTGATGTCGAGTTGAACGACCTTAGAGCTCTCATGATTAGCCACCATCAGCGTTACATCCCAGTTATCGACAACAGCAAGTTGATTGGTGTCTTGTCTTTTCATGATGTTGCTCGTAGCGTGTTTGCAGAGCAAGAGAGTGAAAACAAGATGCTCAAACACTACATTGGTGACTGGCCTCTTTATCGGTCATATTTTTAAATATTTAGAAAAAATACGGATATTGGCAGATGACATTTTCTCAAATTGAAACTTCAAAAGTTGAAGGCAAGCTTGCTAAACCCCAGCGCATCGGCGTACCCAAAGAGATTTTCCCCGGTGAAAAGCGGGTGGCCACGGTTCCCGATGCGGTGACCAAGCTGATCAAGCTCGGCTTTGCCGTGGTGGTCGAGCAGGGCGCAGGGGAGCTTGCCGACCTGTCTGATGCGTCTTTTGTGGAAGCCGGTGCGACCATTGCCCCCAACGCAGCAGCCCTGTGGAGTGGCAGCGACATCGTCTTCAAGGTGCGTGCCCCCACCGCCGACGAAGTGGCGCTGATGCACGAAGGCCAGACCCTGATTGGCTTTTTGTGGCCTGCTCAAAACCCTGATTTGATGCAGCAGCTGGCCGCCAAGAAGGTCACCGCGCTGTCGATTGACGCCTTGCCCCGCACATTGAGCCGCGCCCAGAAAATGGATGCGCTGACCTCGATGGCCGGTGTCAGTGGTTACCGTGCGGTGGTGGAGTCTGCCAACGCCTTTGGCCGTTTCTTCAATGGTCAGATCACGGCCGCAGGCAAAGTGCCTCCCGCCAAAGTGTTCATTGCTGGAGCCGGTGTGGCCGGTTTGGCCGCCATTGGCGCGGCCGCGAGCTTGGGCGCCATCGTGCGTGCCAACGACACCCGCGCCGAAGTGGCCGATCAGGTCGTGTCGCTGGGCGGTGAATTCGTCAAGGTGGATTACGAAGAAGAAGGCTCGGGCGGCGGCGGTTACGCCAAGGTCATGAGCGAAGGCTTCCAAGCCGCGCAGCGCGAGATGTACGCCAAGCAGGCCAAAGAGTGCGACATCATCATCACCACCGCGCTGATCCCCGGCAAACCCGCGCCCAAGCTGATCACCGCCGAGATGGTGCAAAGCATGAAGCCTGGCAGCGTGATCGTGGACATGGCCGCCGAGCAAGGCGGCAACTGCGAATTGACAGAACCCGGCAAAGCCGTGGTCAAGCACGGTGTGACCATCGTCGGTTACACCGACCTGGCTTCGCGCATGGCGCGTCAGTCGTCCACCCTGTACGGCACGAACCTGTTCCGCTTGACCGAAGAGCTGTGCAAGACTAAAGACGGCGTGATCAACGTCAACATGGAAGACGACGCGATTCGGGGCCTGACGGTCATCAAGAACGGTGAAATCACCTGGCCCGCCCCGCCTTTGGTAGTGGCCCCCAAGCCCGCCCCCAAGCCTGCTGCCGCGCCTGCCGCCAAAAAAGGCCATGGCCATGGCGAGCCCTCGGGCCCTATGCCGGTGGGCCAGTTGCTGATCGTTTCGGCGGTGGCTGCTGTGCTGCTGGTGCTGGTGGGTGCCTATGCGCCTGCGGCTTTCCTGTCGCACTTCACGGTGTTTGTGTTGGCCTGCTTTGTGGGTTACATGGTGGTCTGGAACGTCAAGCCCGCTTTGCACACCCCGCTCATGAGCGTGACCAACGCGATCAGTTCCATCATCGCCATTGGTGCGCTGGTGCAGATCTCGCCTTTGGCTGCAGCTGGGCGACCCAACACGCTGATCGCCATCTTGGCCGCTTTGGCGCTGGTGCTGACGGCCATCAACATGTTTGGCGGCTTTGCTGTCACCCAGCGCATGCTGGCCATGTTCAGAAAATAAGAAGAAGGAGAACCTGAATGTCTGCAAGTCTTGCAACGGTCGCCTACATCGGCGCGACCATTCTTTTTATCTTGAGCCTGGGTGGTTTGTCCAACCAGGAAACCGCACGGCGCGGCAACCTTTACGGCATGATCGGTATGAGCCTGGCCATGCTGGCCACCATCTTTGGCCCACAAGTCACGGCCGAAGGCATTCCCATGATCGTGGGCTCCGTGCTGGTGGGCGCACTCATTGGTTTGTACGCTGCACGCAAAGTGCAGATGACACAAATGCCCGAACTCGTGGCGCTGATGCACAGCATGGTCGGCATGGCCGCGGCGTTGGTGGGTTACGCCACGTATGTGGACCCAGAAGCGTCCAAGAACTTGGACAGCGCTGCGCACGCCATCCACGCGGGTGAAATCTACATCGGCATCTTCATCGGCGCGGTGACCTTCTCAGGTTCGGTGGCCGCGTTTGGTAAGTTGTCCGGCCGCATCGGCGGCAGCCCCTTGTTGCTGCCCGCCCGCCACTGGCTGAATCTGGTGGGTTTGATCGCGGTCATTTACTTTGGCCGTGAGTTCATGAACGCCCACACGGTGCAAGACGGCATGGTGCCCTTGTTCATCATGACTGCCATCGCTTTGCTGTTTGGCATCCACATGGTCATGGCCATTGGTGGCGCCGACATGCCGGTGGTGGTATCCATGCTCAACAGCTATTCCGGCTGGGCCGCAGCGGCCACGGGCTTCATGCTCTCCAACGACTTGCTGATCGTGATCGGTGCTTTGGTGGGCTCCAGCGGCGCGATTTTGTCGTACATCATGTGCAACGCCATGAACCGCAGCTTCATCAGCGTGATCGCCGGGGGCTTTGGCACCACGGCAGCAGCGCCCAAGCCCACGGGTGAAGCGGCCGAGCCGCAAGGTGAAGTAAGCCCCATCTTGGCTGCCGAGACCGCCGAGATGTTGCGCGAGGCCAAGAACGTGATCATCGTGCCGGGCTACGGCATGGCCGTGGCGCAAGCCCAGCACACGGTGTTTGAAATCACCAAGACACTGCGCGACAAAGGCGTGAATGTGCGCTTTGGCATCCACCCTGTGGCGGGGCGCATGCCAGGCCACATGAACGTCTTGCTGGCCGAGGCCAAAGTGCCTTACGACATCGTGTTTGAGATGGACGAACTCAACGACGACTTCCCGGACACCGACGTGGCCATCGTGATCGGTGCCAACGACATCGTGAACCCCGCTGCACAAGACGACCCGACCAGCCCGATTGCCGGCATGCCGGTGCTCGAAGTCTGGAAAGCCCGCACCAGCATTGTGATGAAGCGCTCCATGGCCAGCGGCTACGCGGGCGTGGACAACCCGCTGTTTTACAAAGACAACAACCGCATGTTGTTTGGCGATGCGAAGAAGATGCTGGACGAGGTGTTGAACTCTCTGCGAAGCTGAAGCGATCTTCCCCTTGAGTTGCTCAACCGAAGCACTTTTTACTTTTAAAGAATCTAATTTTATTTTCACAACTGGAGAAAAACTGATGTCATATGCACCTATCAACGTTGCCTGCCTCGGAATGGGCTGGTGGTCCGACGTTCTGGCCGATGCCATGAAGCGTTCGGATAAGTTTGTCATTCGAACCTGCTACACACGTTCAGAAGAAAAGCGCTTAGCGTTTGCGGCAAAGTACGGCTGCGATACAGCCAGCAGTTACGAAGCTATCCTTTCAGACCCTTCAATCGATGCCATCATCAATACAACGCCAAACAACGTTCACTTGGAAACCACCCGTCAAGCCGCTGAAGCGGGTAAGCATGTGTTTCTTGATAAACCGATTGCGAACACCCTGGCCGAGGGACGCGCCATCACCGAAGCATGTCGCAAAGCAGGGGTTGTTTTGGCTCTTGGTTACCAACGCCGAAGAGAAAGCCAGTTTCGATGGATCAAGAAGCAGATCGATGCAGGTGTGTTTGGCAAACTGGTCAACGCAGAGGCCAATATAAGCCGAGACAGATTGGGGAAGATAGATTTGACTTCATGGCGTTATCAAGCAGAGGGCATGCCAGGGGGCGTAATGCTGCAAATTGGCGTGCACTATGTTGACGTGCTTGAATATCTTATGGGTCCAATTGTGGCAGTTAGCGGGCAAGCGGCGCAATTGGTTTTGCCAGGTGATAATCCCGATGTTGCGTCTTTGTTGTTACAACATGAGAACGGTGCGCTTTCGACTGTTAATGCGAGTTACGCCTCGGCAACCGAAAATTATGTGATGAATATTTACGGCAAAGAGGCAAGTGCTTATTACGACCTACAAGGCGGCTTACGCTTCATCAAGCGTGGTAGTGACAAGTCCGATGTGATTCCCTTCACTAAAAACGATACTTTTGTTGATGAGCTTGATGAGTTCGCGGCGGCAGTCCGTGGTCATGGAACCCCAGAAACAGGTGGGGAATATGCCACTCGTTCACTGGGTGTTATTCGCGCCGGTATAATTTCAGCACGTGAGGGTCGCCGTGTCCAACTTTCAGAGGTGCTTGCTGACCCTAATGCTTAGTTTGACTTATGTTGCTTGATTAGGGCAATATTAGTTTTGTCATGATGGGCTATAATGTGGGCATTTTTAATTCAATAAGCAACTTCGTATATCTCGCGGAGTATTGAGAATTTTAATGTTTTCTAGTAGTCATTTATTTCGATGAGTTAGAGCTATGCACATCTATTTTGCCAAGATGATCTTTTTGCTTGACAGGTGTGCGTATGGGTGTTTTTTACAAGAAAAGCCAACCTCTGACTTTTATTGCTGCAAACGTGCATTGCCGAATTCAACAATTTAGATTTGGAAAAATGAAAAAATGTATTACATGATTTACGTCAGTCAAGCAGAAAATCCTATGGACACCTCTGAACTGGAGGAGTTACTGCTTAAGAGTCGAAACTGGAATAGCTCAAAGTCCCTCACAGGTTTATTGATTTATCGGTACTCAAGCGAAGGGAAAAGTGGTCATTTTATTCAGATGCTGGAGGGAGATAAAAGTGAAGTTGAGTTTATTTATGATAAAATAAGAAGGGATAAACGACATCATACTGTGTTAGTACTTGGTGCAGGTACGATAGAAAATCGTATGTTTAGCGAGTGGGCAATGGGTTTCAAAAATATCAATGATGAAACGCTATCAGATCTACCTGGGCATGCACGTTTAGGTGAAGAAACTTTCAATCCAGCTAAATTTCAGCAGTCAAATGTTGAGGGGTTGAAACTTTTAAAATTTTTCCATAGTGCGTCTTGATTTACAAATTTAACTTTTAGCTGCGAGTAGGTTTGACGAGAATTGAAACACTTCACCTTTGAAGATAAACTTTCCTCCAAATAGAAAATCGCTTGAATTCTCAACTTCAACCTTCCAGTGACAGGCCTGGTGGATTTTTCAGGAATCGATCTCGGCCTTTGCCTTCCAGTAATCTAAAGGTTGCACTGTGGGGACAGGTTTGCCGTGGTGGCGATGGCATACTGGTATAGGTAAATTCCGTGGTCAGGACCCTCAGTACAGCTGATACTGAGCATGAAGACTCTCCCTAACGTGTGCTAAAACTAGGCAATTGCGAATTAACAGACCAGAATTCAATGACAGCAATGGATTGGTAGCAACATGAACCATGTCACAAGCAATCCTTCCCCTATTCATTCAAGTCGTCTTTTCAGTTCTGACCGCTGTGGGCTTTAGACCGGTCACTGGATGCATTGCATAGCGAACGACCGGTTATGCATCACCCACAGCATGGGGATGTCCGCTACCAGCCTAAAGCGGCCGGCAGAGAAACCACTCTGGGTAATCGCTCTTGACCGAAAGGCAACCTCAATATTTCAAGTTGCGCTTAGTTTAGTACCTTGGAAAAACACCCTCGCAAGCGTTTGCCACCAAGCCCTGCCCCTTCCTGACCATCTCGCTGACAGTTTGACCCATGGTGATGTGCTTCGCTGTTTGCTCGTTAGGCGTGTCTCCAGATCTGGTCATAGCCTTGGGATTTAAGCGCATCTGCTCACCAATTCGCCACAACTTGGTACTTGGGGCGTTGCGCTTAACGGTGTCATGTACCTCAAGCACATCAAGGTGTAGCTTAATGGCCTCAGGTGTTATGCGGCTTTTGTAGATAGACCACGCCCTGGGTGCTGAGGAAAGCATTCCACTTTGAGCTTGAAGCAGTCTCATCTGCTGAACCAGAAAACTGACCTCATCGCCCACCAGTTCCGTAGGTGGTTCGTCATCGACATCTAGCGTAATCCGGCAACTGGATGTTTTGCGCTGAGCCACAATCAAGCGCACTTTGAATGTGGCCATGCTACGCCCAAAGTTTTGGCAACCGCGTTCGTGCCACCACTCACGTAGCGTGAAATGCTCCAGACATCCAAAGAGCTTGAAAGTGTTCGCCGCACCTTGTGATCCAAAAAGTCCCGTGCGGCAGTTGTGGATGTATTGCTTGGACAACTTCAGACATCGGAACCAAGCTTCCAGATAGCCGCCATAGATGAACGGTTCGCTCCCATCGGCGGAAACAGCGCCCGTATCCATCGTCTGCATAAATGGCTTTCCGCCATTAGCAGATATCTGAGTTTCCAACTTCATTTTTTCGAACCCCTCGAAAAAAGGAACTAACTCCCTGGCCCAAAACCTAACCTCAGCTTGTCGCACCAATCCTGGTCGACGGAACCCATGGTTATGAAATTTAACAGGAGTTTGAAATGAACTTAGAAAACACAAACATCACCCCGCCCGCAGCAAATGGGGCACCCGTCGACACCCCGGCAACCACCACACCAGTGGATGAGTTTTCCTTTGGCCTGTTGATGAACCGCGCCTTAGGTGGCTCAGACAAGCGCCGGCCCAGTGACAAAAGCGCCAACGAAGTGCAGGTGGACATGATCCTGGGTCAGGCCCAGAACCTGGCCAAGATGAACAATCAGTACGTTGAGACCTATGTGGTGCGCGGCACAAAAGAGTTGTACGCACTGCTGGGTGCCATCTACAGCTATGCGCTGCAAATCAATGAATCCGTTTTGAAAGATCACATCCTGCAGCGCATGCGCGATCGGCTGGAAAGCGAGCACGACATCAAGACCCAGATCAACACACCTTGGATCACCACGGTGTTGCGCTTTATCCTGCCTACCGATCGCCAAACAGCCTACAACTACTCGAAGGTTCTGCAGGTGGCGTACGAGGAAAACTTGGACGCCACTGAATTGCCTGGTTACATCAAGGACCGGGGTGGCATTGCCAAGATCACAGCCACCAAGGAGGACGCAGGCACAGCCAAGGCTGTGAAGGAACACAAGGAGGCCAAGACCAAACTGCTGCGCAAAATCTTACTGGCCAATGCCAAGGTTGCAGACACCGTGGTTCAGGTGGAGGACAAGTTCGTGCTCAACACCGTGGGCGAAGGCAAAAAGGAAGGCACCTTTGAATTCGCAGTATGCGTGAACCCCATGGGACACGAGCGCCGTGTGGTTCGCTTTATCCGGCTCAATGAAGCAATGGAAACCCAGATCCTCGCCATGGTGGCTGAAGCCAGCCTTTCTGACGACTTGAAAAGCATGGAAGACAAACTGGATGTGCTGCGCGAGAAATGGGGCATCACCTCCGGTTGGGGCATGCAACCGGGTGACAAGGGTTATCAGCCTGCGGGACTGCCTGCCCTCAACTCAACTGTGCAGCCAGAAGCCATGATCAATGCGCCTATGAATGCAAACGTCGCTGGCGTGACGGTTAAAGAAGCCATGTTTTAACTGCAAGCCTGATCCCCAGCCGATCAGGGTCTGGGGATCAATCCGCCCAACTTGAAATAAAACCAGGAGAACCCAATGAGCGAATTTTTAGGACCCCGTGGCAAAGCCACTGTGATCTTGATGAAGGCCCACTTTGACACCGAGCTTCCCAAGTTGAAAGATCTGAAAAGGATCTTGTCGATTCCAGACGGCAGGTACTACAAGAGCAGAGGCAACTTCTCCAACAGCATTCATCGGCTAACAGACCTGCTGGGCATTGTTGCCCGAATAGAAAAGACAGGAAAGAAGCAATCAGATTTTCGCAGCTCAGATTTTTTGATTACTGTGGCCGAAGTTCATTCCAACCTGTTTATGAAACTTCAGTACGACGCTGAAGTCATTGAAGGCTTCAATCTGACTGAGCAGAATTTTGATCAATTGGCCAATCTCATCGATCATTTTTATGAAATCCATTCAATGATTCAGTCGGTTCAATACATGTCCCGAACCCTTGAGGATCAAAGGGACACTGCTGTTGAAAAGGGGTTCACAGATATGACCCTTTTGCAGCCTGATGTGACATCGTTGAACAACTTACTTGAAGGCTACGGTGATGCGCAACTGGCCATCATCGAAAAAGCCATTCTTGATTGGTACGAGTCAAACCGATGGAAGGTCGCCTCACCTTTCAAGAAAGCATCTTCCGCCGAACCTGAAGATGAGACTGAAACTGTGTGATTTTTGTCCTGCAAATAGCAGTCGAATTTGCAGGACTAGTCCCAAAGCGATTGATCGTCTAAAAGCCACAGATCAACCGGAGCCCTGCCGCTTTTAGGTTGACTGGCCAGCTGCTCAGAAAACAAACTTCATGAATACAGCAGAGAAATTGACATGCCACGCGCCATTGAACCCGACTCACACGAACGGCACAGGTCTGTGCCCATCAAGGAAACCATCACGCGAATTCCAGGCTACCCACGCAAACTGGTGATTTTCAAAATTCCGGCTTCCAGCTACTGGTGGGTCAGGTATTACGCCGAGAGCCACATCTTCAAACGCACCACTAAGACCGAAATCAAGCGTGATGCATTGGAAGCGGCCAAGCGCTTTTACGACGACATAACCATACGCATTCGTGGTGGGAACTTTGAAGGCTTGCCAATCGAAGTCAACGCAGCAGAGGTTGTGACTTTCGCCAAGGCCACCAAGATGCTGATGGACAGTGAACTGGCCAAACTGAACCGCAGCCAGTTATCAAAGATTAGTTACGACAACATGCAACTGCGCTACGACAAACACATACTGCCCTTTTTCGGTCAAACGGATGTGCTCAGCATCAACTACAAGATGCTGGATGAGTTTTTGCAGAAGCTGTCCAACCAAGTGCCTAAGCTCAGTGTTTCAACACTGGGTGCTTACATGGGTCTCACGCGCAAAGTTTTGCAACACGCCGCCCGGCACAGTTTCATCCAACACATCCCAGAGTTTCCCAAGGTGGGCATTGAGGACAAGCCCCGAGGCTGGTTCAACGTGGGCGAATACAAAGAAATTACCAAGGTGGCCAAAAAACTGGCTGGCAAGAAAGTCGAGTGGCGAGCACATTCAGAAGAAACCAAGGGTTCCTACTTTTGCGAGCCTGGTGGCAAGTTGGGACCTGCTGATCGCTTGATCAAGCGTATAGAGATGACCAAGGACTTGGCAGACCTGATCGTGTTCATGGTCAACAGCTACATCCGCCCTACTGACATCCGCAACATGCAGCACAAGCATGTGGAGATCATTCGACGGGAATGGACTTACTTGCGCCTCAGCCTGCCACCCAGCAAGGGGCACACTTTTCCCATCACCACCATGCCATGGGCTGTGAAAGTTTATGAACGCATAAGGCGTCGTCAGGTGCTTGAACTTGGTCGTGACATCCACCCCGAGGACTATGTATTCATGCCCGAAGCGGCATCACGCGACAACGCAATGAAACTGCTGGCAAGGCAGTTTGAAATTGTGCTGGAAGTCACAGGCTTGAAGCTGAGTACTGCTGGCGAAACCCGTACCTTGTACAGCCTGCGTCACAGCAGCATCATGTTCCGATTGATGTTCGGTCGAACGGTGGACACATTGACCCTGGCTCGCAATGCACGAACCAGCCCAGAAATGATTGACCGCTTCTACGCTGCACCACTGCAGGGTGAAATGAACGTGGGTGAACTACAGAGCAAGCGGCGGCCACGGCCTTGGGAATAACGGATCAGAGTTGACGACTGCTAGGCAGCGATTGCTGTCCTAGCAGTACGGAAGACGGTCGTTGATAGGCAATCGGCGTGATTGACGGCAAGATGGGCAGAGTGCGGTGCCGTGGTGGCTTGTAGTCGGTGTCGTTTGCTGTTGCGCTCCATGTGCCCGAGTCCATGCCGGCAAGCGTAATTTCAGTCCTGTAGCCCGCGCAACCGGGCGGGCTTGTTTGCCAAAAGAAAATGGTGACGATAAAATTGTCCCGCAGCCTAAGTGGCGTGCCAATCAAAACCGGTAACTTACAAGGATTTTTATGTATGCAAATCGCGATTTGCCGATCACGGCATCCCTTTCTGACAACGCTCACGCAACCGCCGAAGAGCTCAGATTTCTGCTAAAAGCAGCAAACCTGAGCCAACGTTCCGCAGCCAAGTATCTCAACGTTGATGAACGCACAATGAGAAGCTGGTGTGCTGGCGATGGCAGGCCGCCCGCACCTGTTCTGAGGGCTTTGGAGTTTCGCGCCGCATACCCCGCCAGTCTCATGCGCATGATTGAATCCAATGAACGGACGATCAGCGCCATTCAGGAAGGACGAATTTCTGGAGTTGTTGATGGCAGTGGTGCTGAATCCAATAGGGACCTCATGGGAGAACTCGAAATGCTCAAAAGGCGGAATGAAGAGCACCGAGCGCTGTTGCGGCTGGACCAAGCCTTTCACCGTCGGCAAGAAGCCATGCTTGGTATGAACGAGCAATGGTTGCCGCGCGGCAGTGGCTTACCGACTGAGGATTCACTCGACGAGTTTGACGCTGCGGACAAGGAATTTCGTGCTGCCCAGGCGGAGTGTGACCGTATTGCCAAAGAGATTCGCGCTGGGAAGCGTTGAGCCTTGCTTGATATCAATGTGCACCTGAACTTACTCAGGTGCGGCAAATGAATTGGAGTAGTTATGACGGATTTCAACTGGATTTGCCCACATTGCGAACATGCGGTCACTATTTCGGATAGCCGACACTCATCTGATGCTCACACTCTTCGAATTGAAAATGCGGTGGGGCGTCGAACACTACTTTCCAAGTTTATTGTCTGTCCGAACCCTCAGTGCGAAAAGTTCACTCTCACAGCGTCTTTACACACTAGCATTTCAGAGGCGCATTCTGGACGAGAAAAAATCGTCAGGAAAACGGAGAGTTGGGACTTGGTGCCAAGCTCGTCCGCCAAGACCTTCCCAAGCTATATCCCCCAGGTCATCTTGGATGATTACAAGGAATCCTGTCTGATCAGGAAGCTGAGTCCTAAAGCCTCTGCCACTCTATCTCGCAGGTGTCTTCAGGGAATCATCCGTGATTTCTGGGAGGTCAAACCTGGTCGCCTTGTAGATGAAATTGATGCCATCAGAGATAAGGTGGACTCAATCACGTGGGATGCGATTACTGCTGTTCGTCAGCTAGGCAACATCGGCGCACACATGGAAAAAGACATCAACGTGATCATTGATGTTGACCCCGACGAAGCTGATCACCTGATCGGTCTGGTTGAGACTTTGCTGCGCGAGTGGTATGTGGCGCGCGAAGAGCGTCGTGCTCGAATGGAGGCAGTCATGGCAGCTGCCGCCGCTAAGAAAGCACCGCCCACATCGCAGGTGTAGCTAACCTGAAGTGCCACCCCGGTCTACGCTATCCCTTAGGCTCAGCGGCGGTCCAAGACCCAGCCGTTAAATGGCTCCCAGCCTTTAGCGACTTCTTGCGCGCAAAGCCTGCGTAATGCAGTGCTCTTTTGCAGCTGGCACCCGTGCGGCGCTCAAAAAAGCCCTACAGCGCGTTTTTTCTTGGGTTCGCTGGGCCAAGTAGCTGGACTCATTTCAAAACAAACGTAGCGTTTTTTTCAAGCTGAGCACAGCGTTAGCTGCGTCTGCGCAGAGGCAAAAAGCAAGGCCGCATTGACACCATGCTGGCGTCACTGAGAACAGATTGAATTAGGCTTGTTTGACTGTTCCGAAATCTATGAAAAGACATCGAAAAATCTATGAGAAGTAGTAAACCCGGACCATACTACTTTGAACATAAGAAAAAACACTTAGAGTTTCCTCTAAGTGCTTGATTTCATTGGGAATTTTTGGTGGGCGATGCAAGTTTCGAACTTGCGACCCCTGCAGTGTGAATGCAGTGCTCTACCCCTGAGCTAATCGCCCTACGCCGTTTGGCGAAGAGCGCAATTATGACACGAAAATCAGGCCCAATTTGGCATGAACCGTTGAAAAATCGCTGCTCATAGGGACCTTCTCCAGACAAAGCGATTCAAGCGCGCTGAGCTTGTCGCCACACGGTTTTCCCACCGCTCGATTTGTCAAGCTGGATCAAAACCTCGTCATGAGCGGCGAGTTCTTGGGCATTGGCAGGCAAGACCGGCAGGACGTAGGTGCTCAAATCCACCTGGACCATGACCGACTGCGTGTCCGCAGGTGCGTCGCCCGCATCAATCAACAAGGCTTCCTGGCCTCGCGTCATGTTGATGTAGACATCGGCCAGCAATTCGGCGTCGAGCAAAGCGCCGTGCAAGGTGCGGCCGGAGTTGTCCACTTCCAGCCGATCGCACAAGGCATCGAGGCTGTTGCGCTTGCCGGGGAACATCTCTTTGGCCATGACCAAGGTGTCGATCACGCCACTGACATAAGCCTTCAAAGGCTTTTTGCCGACGCGCTCGAGTTCCTTGTTCAAAAAGCCGATGTCAAAAGCGGCGTTGTGGATGATCAGTTCCGCATCGGCCAGGTAATCCAGAATTTCATCGGTCAACTGCTCAAACTTGGGCTTGTCTCGCAAGAATTCGTTGCTGATGCCGTGCACCTTGAGCGCGTCTTCGTGGCTGTCGCGTTCGGGGTTGAAGTAGAAATGAAGGTTGTTACCCGTGAGCTTGCGGGCAAAAAGCTCGACGCAGCCCAGCTCGATGATGCGGTCGCCGCCTTCGGCCGAGAGGCCCGTGGTTTCAGTGTCCAGAACGATTTGGCGCATGCTTGCTCGCTTTCGCTCAGTGCAGTTCTTTGGCGTGGTTGATGGTGTAGCGCGGGATCTCGATGACCAGATCACTTTTGGCGACAAAAGCCTGGCAGCTCAGGCGAGAGTTGGGCTCCAGACCCCAAGCGCGGTCCAGCAGGTCTTCTTCGGTTTCTTCCATCTCATTGAGGGTTTTGAAGCCTTCGCGCACCACCACATGGCAGGTGGTGCAAGCCGCGCTCATGTCGCAGGCGTGCTCGATGTTGATGTGGTTGTCCAGCAAAGCCTCGCAGATGCTGGTGCCAGCGGGCGCGGTGATTTCTGCGCCTTGTGGGCAGTACTCAGGGTGGGGCAGGATTTTGATGACGGGCATAAGAGTCTTCTGAATTCAGGGCCAGTGCGTGCGATTACATGGATTGGATGTTTTGACCGGCCAGCGCTTTCTGGATGCTGTGGTTCATGCGTTCGGCGGCAAAGGCTTCGGTGCCCTTGGCCAGTGCTTGGGTGCAGTCTTCCAGGGCTTTGGCATCTTGCTCGCTGTGTACCGACGCTTGCAGCGTGGCCATGAGCGCATCAATGGCGCGGCGTTCGTCGGGTTGAAGCAAATGGCCATCGGCTTGCAAGGCGCTGCGGGTGGCCAGCAGCATGCGGTCGGCATCCACCCGTGCTTCGACCAAGGCGCGCGCCTTCATGTCGGCTTGCGCCGTGGTGAAGCTTTCTTGCAGCATGGTGGCGATCTGGTCGTCGCTCAGGCCATACGAGGGCTTGACGTCGATGCGGGCTTCCACGCCGCTGATTTGTTCTTTGGCACCCACATTCAGCAGACCGTCTGCATCGACCGTGAAGGTCACGCGGATGCGGGCCGCGCCTGCGGCCATGGGCGGGATGCCACGCAGCTCAAAGCGGGCCAAGCTGCGGCAGTCTTGCACCAGGTCGCGCTCGCCCTGCACCACATGCAGCGCCAGCGCGGTTTGTCCGTCTTGGTAGGTGGTGAAGTCCTGCGCCATGGCGGTGGGGATGGTCTGGTTGCGCGGGACGATGCGCTCGACCAAGCCGCCCATGGTCTCGATGCCCAGCGACAGCGGAATCACATCGAGCAACAGCAACTCGCCTGCGGCGTTGTTGCCCGCCAGCTGGTTGGCTTGAATGGCTGCACCCAAGGCCACGACTTCGTCGGGGTTGAGGTTGTTGAGGGGGGCTTGTCCAAAAAAGTCGGCCACGGCTAGCTGGATTTGCGGCATGCGGGTGGAGCCGCCTACCATGACCACGCCTTGCACATCGTCTTTGGCCAATTGCGCATCGCGCAGGGCTTTGCGCACGGCGGTGATACAGCGGGCCGTGAGGGCCTGGGTGGCCTGCTCGAAATCGGCGCGGCTGAGCTGCACCGACAAAGCGCCAGTGGACAAAGCCACATCCAAGCTGGCGGCGTCTGCGCTGGTCAAGGTTTCTTTGGCCGCACGGGCTGCCGCCTTGAGCCGGGTCTTGTCTTCGGCCGTAACGGCTTGCAAGTCGGGTTGTTGGGCTAGCGCGAAGTCGGCCAAGGCTTGGTCGTAATCGTCGCCGCCCAGGGCTGAATCGCCACCGGTGGACAATACCTCGAACACGCCTTGCGTCAGGCGCAGGATGGAAATATCGAAAGTGCCGCCACCCAGATCAAACACGGCATAAACGCCTTCGCTCGCGTTGTCGAGGCCGTAGGCAATCGCCGCAGCCGTTGGTTCGTTGATCAGGCGCAGCACATTCAAGCCCGCCAATTGCGCGGCGTCTTTGGTGGCCTGGCGTTGGGCATCGTCAAAGTAAGCAGGCACTGTGATGACGGCGCCGTAGAGGTCGTCGTTAAAGGTGTCCTCAGCGCGGTAACGCAGGGTGGCCAAAATTTCGGCGCTCACCTCCACGGGCGACTTGGGGCCTTGCACCGTTTGGATGCTGAGCATGCCTTGATCACTGGCGGTGAACTCGTAAGGCAATTTGCTGCGGTCGGCGATGTCGTTCAAGCCACGGCCCATGAAGCGCTTGACCGAGGCGATGGTGTTGACCGGATCGGAAGCGGCAGACGCCACAGCGTCAAAACCAATTTGGCGGCCTTGCCCAGGCATGAAGCGCACAACAGAAGGCAGGATCACCCGGCCCTCGTCATCGGGCAGGCATTCGGCCACGCCGCTGCGCACCGAAGCCACCAGCGAGTGTGTGGTGCCCAGGTCAATGCCCACCGCGATGCGGCGTTGGTGCGGGTCGGGCGACTGGCCCGGTTCGGAAATCTGCAGTAAGGCCATGGTCAATCGGGAAAATTCAGGTCAATCGGTCGAGTTTAGCGTTCACTTCTTGCGTGAACCGCTCGATGAACATCAGCGCCCTCACCTGCCCCACAGCCTGCAGAGGGTCTTGCACCTCGTCGAGCAAGCGGGCCAGTTCTTGCTGCACTCGGCGCTGCTCGGCGGTTACTTCATCCGCCAACGCTTCCAGTCCTGCTGCGGATTCGGTGTCGTCGAGGTTTTCACGCCATTCCATTTGCTGCATGAGGAAGGCAGCAGGCATGGCGGTGTTGTTTTCGGCTTGGACAGGTGCGCCTTGCAGCTCGCACAAATAGGCAGCCCGTTTGAGTGGGTCTTTCAGCCGCTGGTACGCCTCGTTGATGCGCACCGACCACTGCAAGGCCACGCGTTGGGCGGCAGCGCCTTCGACGGCAAAGCGGTCGGGGTGGGCTTCGCGCTGCAGGGCTTTCCAACGGGTGTCGAGTTGTGCGCGGTCTTGCTCGAAGCGCGCAGGCACATCAAACAGCTCAAAGTCGTTGGCTTGGAGAGAGATCACGCACTCAAAACTCAAACGCGGAACGACTCACCGCAACCGCAGCGGTCACGCTCGTTGGGGTTGTTGAAGCGGAAGCCCTCGTTCAGGCCTTCGCGCACGAAGTCGAGTTCGGTACCGTCGATGTAGGCCAGGCTTTTAGGGTCCACCAGCACCTTGACGCCGTGACCTTCAAAGACCACGTCTTCCGGGGCGATCTCGTCCACGTACTCGAGCTTGTAAGCCAAGCCCGAACAACCCGTGGTCTTGACGCCCAGGCGCACACCGACACCCGAGCCACGCTTGGCCAGGTACCGGGTCACATGCCGCGCAGCGGCGGCAGACAGTGAGATGGCCATGTCAGTTCAGGTGTTTCTTTTTGTAGTCGTCCACTGCGGCCTTGATGGCGTCTTCGGCCAAGATGGAGCAGTGGATCTTGACGGGCGGCAGCGCCAGCTCTTCGGCGATTTGGCTGTTCTTCAGAGCAGCTGCTTCGTCGAGTGTCTTGCCCTTGACCCACTCTGTCACGAGCGAGCTGGAGGCGATGGCCGAGCCGCAGCCGTAGGTTTTGAAGCGTGCGTCTTCGATCACGCCGGTGGTCGGGTTGACCTTGATCTGCAACTTCATCACGTCGCCGCAAGCTGGCGCACCGACCATGCCGGTGCCCACGCTGTCGTCGCCCTTGTCAAAAGAGCCCACGTTGCGGGGGTTTTCGTAGTGGTCAACCACTTTTTCAGAATAAGCCATGGTGTTTTCTCCGTATTCAGGTCAATGTGAACTCAGTGGGCAGCCCACTGGATGGTGCTCAGATCGATGCCATCCTTGTGCATTTCCCACAGGGGGCTGAGATCGCGCAGCTTGGCCACGTTCTCGCGGATGGTCTGGATCGCGTAGTCGATGTCTTCTTCGGTGGTCCAGCGGCCAATCGTCATGCGCAGGCTGCTGTGGGCCAATTCGTCGCTGCGGCCCAGGGCGCGCAGCACATAGCTGGGCTCCAGGCTGGCCGAGGTGCAGGCCGAGCCGGACGATACCGCCAAGCCCTTGATGCCCATGATGAGCGACTCGCCTTCGACGAAGTTGAAGCTCATGTTGATGTTGTGCGGCACGCGCTGGGTGGCGTGGCCGTTCAAAAACACCTGCTCCATGTCGCTCAGGCCGTTGATCAGTCGGTCGTGCAAGGCACGCGCTTTGGCGTTGTCCTGGGCCATTTCCAGCTTGGCGATGCGGAACGCTTCGCCCATGCCGACGCACTGGTGGGTGGGCAAAGTGCCCGAGCGCATGCCGCGCTCGTGACCGCCGCCGTGCATTTGCGCTTCCAAGCGAATACGGGGCTTGCGGCGCACATACAAAGCGCCAATGCCTTTGGGGCCGTAGGTTTTGTGCGAGGCCAAGCTCATCAAATCGATGGGCAGTTGGGTCATGTCGATCTCGACCTTGCCCGTGGCTTGCGCGGCATCGACGTGGAAGACGATGCCTTTTTCGCGGCACAGGTTGCCAATGGCGGTCACGTCCTGGATCACGCCGATTTCGTTATTCACGAACATCACGCTGATCAGGACGGTGTCGGGGCGGATGGCGGCTTTGAGCGCATCCATGTTCAGCAAGCCATCGGCCTGCACGTCGAGGTAAGTGACTTCAAAACCCTGACGCTCCAGCTCACGCATAGTGTCCAGCACGGCTTTGTGTTCGGTCTTCACGGTGATCAGGTGCTTACCGCGTGACTTGTAGAAGTTCGCTGCGCCCTTGATGGCCAGGTTGTTGGATTCGGTGGCACCGCTGGTCCAGACGATTTCGCGGGGGTCGGCACCGATCAGGTCAGCCACTTGCTCGCGGGCTGTTTCAACGGCGGCTTCGGCTTCCCAGCCCCAGGCGTGGCTGCGGGATGCGGGGTTGCCAAAGTGCTCACGCAACCAAGGCACGATGGCGTCCACCACACGGGGATCGCAAGGGTTGGTGGCGCCGTAATCAAGATAGATGGGGAAATGAGGTGTGGTCATGGTCTGTTCTTCTTCAGGAATCAGGATTTGGCGAACATATTGCCCAGGTCGAACACCGAGTTGGGCACATTCACGCGGATCGGTTGGCTGATCGGCATGGGGGCGATGGCCCGCTTGATGCTGGGTTTGTTTTCAACGACCAGGCCTTTGGCCAATTGGTCGTCCACCAACTTTTGCAGGGAAACGGAATCGAGGAACTCGACCATTTTGGAATTCAATGAAGCCCAAAGGTCGTGTGTCATGCAACGGCCTTCACCGCCGTTGCAGTTTTCCTTGCCGCCGCAGTGGGTGGCATCGATGGGCTCGTCCACCGACAAAATGATGTCGGCCACCGTGATTTCAGTCGATTTGCGGCCCAAGGTGTAACCGCCGCCAGGCCCGCGGGTGGACTCGACCAGGTTGTGGCGGCGAAGCTTGCCAAACAACTGCTCTAAATAAGACAGTGAAATCTGTTGGCGCTGGCTGATGGCGGCCAAGGTCACAGGGCCCGCATCTTGGCGCAAGGCCAGATCGATCATGGCTGTGACGGCGAAACGGCCTTTGGTGGTTAAACGCATGGCAGACTCCTGAAGTGAGGGGGTTGCTGGGTCAGGGGAACAAGGAGTTCCCGACTAAGCAAGTCAAGTATAAAGCAAACCCGATTAAAACACTCGGGTTAAAGGGGCATTGGCTTCATTCTCAGGCCCGGATCAGGGGCACGATGTTGTCCCCACCCGTAGCGCCAAAGGCCTGCTCTTTCAAAATGGTCAACTGGTCGCGTACCTGAGCGGCTTTCTCGAACTCCAGGTTGCGCGCGTGCTCCATCATTTGCTTTTCCAGCTGTTTGATGGCCCGAGCGATGTCTTTCTCGCTCATGTCTTCCACCTTGGCCCGCTGCATCGCGGCTTGTTCCAAGCGTTCGGCCTCTTTGCCCGACTTCTCGCTGTAAACGCCGTCGATCAGGTCTTTCACTTTTTTGACAATGCTCTTGGGCGTGATGCCCATGGCCTCGTTGTGCGCCACCTGCTTGATACGTCGGCGCTCGGTCTCGCCCATGGCTTTTTTCATCGACTCGGTCACACGGTCGGCATACAAAATGGCGCGGCCATTCAGATTTCGGGCCGCTCGGCCGATGGTCTGGATCAAACTCCGTTCGGAGCGTAAGAAACCCTCTTTGTCCGCATCCAAAATGGCCACCAGCGACACCTCTGGAATGTCCAAGCCCTCGCGCAGCAAGTTGATGCCCACCAGCACGTCAAACGCCCCCAGGCGCAAGTCACGCAAAATTTCCACCCGCTCCACCGTGTCCACATCGCTGTGCAGGTAGCGCACCTTCACACCGTTGTCGCTCAGGTAATCGGTGAGCTGCTCCGCCATGCGCTTGGTCAGCGTGGTGATCAGCACGCGCTCGTGCTTGTCCACCCGGATTCGGATTTCCTGCAGCACGTCGTCCACTTGGTGGGTAGCAGGCCGCACTTCCACCTCAGGATCAACCAAGCCCGTCGGCCTGACCACCTGTTCCACCACTTTGCCCGCATGCGTTTTTTCGTAGTCGGCGGGCGTGGCCGAAACAAAGATGCACTGGCGCATGCGTTTCTCAAACTCCTCAAACTTGAGGGGGCGGTTGTCCAAGGCACTGGGCAGTCGAAAGCCGTATTCCACCAAGGTGGTCTTGCGGGCCCGGTCGCCGTTGTACATGGCGTTGAGCTGGCCAATCATTTGGTGACTCTCGTCCAAGAACATGATGGCATCGGGTGGCATGTAGTCGGTGAGCGTGCTGGGTGCATCGCCCGGGGCGGCACCAGACAAGTGTCGGGTGTAGTTTTCAATGCCCTTGCAGTGCCCCACTTCGGACAGCATTTCCAGGTCAAACCGGGTGCGCTGCTCCAATCGCTGGGCTTCCACCAACTTGCCCATCCCCACCAACTCCTTCAGGCGCTGGGCCAATTCGACCTTGATGGTTTCCACCGCCGCCAGTACCTTGTCGCGCGGCGTCACATAGTGGCTAGAAGGGTAAACAGTGAAGCGCGGAATCTTTTGGCGAATGCGCCCTGTGAGCGGATCAAACAGCTGCAAGCTCTCGATCTCGTCGTCGAACAGCTCGATGCGGATGGCCAGCTCAGAATGTTCGGCCGGGAACACGTCAATGGTGTCGCCGCGAACACGGAATTTACCTCGGCTGAATTCCATGTCGTTGCGCTGGTACTGCATGCGGATCAGCTGCGCGATCACATCGCGTTGGCCCAGCTTATCGCCCGTGCGCAGCGTCATGATCATGCGGTGGTAACTCTCAGGCTCACCAATGCCGTAAATGGCAGATACCGTGGCCACGATCACCACATCACGCCGCTCCATGATGCTTTTGGTACACGACAGTCGCATCTGCTCGATGTGCTCATTGATCGCGCTGTCTTTTTCAATGAACAAATCGCGCTGGGGCACATAGGCCTCAGGCTGGTAGTAGTCGTAATAGCTGACGAAGTACTCGACCGCGTTTTTAGGGAAAAACTCACGGAACTCACTGTAGAGCTGCGCCGCCAATGTTTTGTTGGGCGCGAACACAATGGCCGGACGGCCCACCTGAGCGATCACATTGGCCATGGTGAAAGTCTTACCCGAGCCCGTCACGCCCAGCAAAGTCTGGAACACCTCGCCGTCGTTCACCCCCTCGACCAACTGTTCAATCGCCACAGGCTGGTCTCCCGCAGGCGGGTACGGCTGGTAAAGCTCGAAAGGCGAACCAGGGTAGCTGATGAATTGGCCCGCAGCGTAGGGGTCAGCGTCAGGCACAACTTCAAGAACTGGGATTTCAGACACGGTGGACTTCTTTTGTAAGGGACTGTGGGCCAAACCAGGCAACAGGGGCCGTTAAAATAAGGGACAACCCGAAAGCCTAACCGAGGAACGGGTTTCCTGCCACCCATGAACACAATCCAAGGACTTTCCATGTCTCTGTTTTCCGCCGTCGAAATGGCCCCCCGTGACCCGATCCTGGGCCTGAATGAACAATTCAACGCCGACACCAACCCCAACAAGGTGAACCTGGGCGTGGGCGTGTACTTCGACGACAACGGCAAGCTGCCCCTGCTGCAGTGCGTTCAAGCGGCTGAAAAAACCATGATGGCCACCCCTTCGGCCCGTGGTTATCTGCCGATCGACGGTATCGTGGCCTATGACAACGCGGTCAAAGCACTGGTCTTTGGCGCTGACTCTGACGTGGTCAAGTCTGGGCGTGTCTCCACCGTGCAGGCCATCGGCGGCACGGGTGGCCTGAAGATCGGCGCCGACTTTTTGAAGAAAATCAGCCCCAATGCCAAAGTCCTGATCTCTGACCCCAGCTGGGAAAACCACCGTGCCATTTTTGTTAACGCCGGTTTTGAAGTCGGCGCCTACGCCTACTACGACGCGGAAAAGCGTGGTGTGAACTTCGACGGCATGCTGGCCAGCCTGAACGCGGCAGCGCCCGGCACCATCGTTGTACTGCATGCTTGCTGCCACAACCCCACCGGCTACGACATCACCGACGCCCAATGGCAACAGGTCATCGCTGTCGTGAAAGCCAAGGGCCTCACGGCCTTCCTCGACATGGCCTACCAAGGCTTTGGACACGGCATCGCCGAAGACGGCGCGGTGATTGGCCAATTTGTGGCAGCGGGCCTGAACATCTTCGTCTCGACATCTTTCTCGAAGAGCTTCAGCCTCTATGGCGAGCGCGTAGGCGCCCTGTCGGTTGTGGCCAATGACAAAGAAGAGGCTTCGCGCGTGCTGAGCCAGCTCAAAATTGCGATCCGCACCAACTACTCCAATCCACCCATCCATGGTGGTGCCGTGGTAGCTGCCGTGTTGAACAACCCCGAGCTGCGCGCTCAGTGGGAAAGCGAATTGGCCGAAATGCGTGTGCGCATCAAGGCCATGCGCCAAAAATTGGTGGACAGCCTCAAGGCTGCGGGTGTGAAGCAAGACATGAGCTTCATCACGACGCAGATCGGCATGTTCAGCTACTCGGGCCTCACCAAAGACCAAATGGTGCGTCTGCGCAGCGAGTTTGGCGTGTACGGCACCGACACTGGCCGCATGTGCGTGGCTGCGCTCAACAGCAAAAACATCGACTATGTTTGCGCCGCGATCGCCAAAGTCATCTGAAATTGACGCCAATCAAGGCTGACACCCGGCTTGCAACCGCCCCCGACGGGGCGGTTTCTTTTTGGACGGTCGGGAAAGTGACTGCCAATTAGGGGAGCCACTCAAAAAATACCGTGCGGTCTCCTGTAGTATTGCTGCACCGCACCATTTTGTTGCAAGGGAAATGCCAAATGCTTTATCAGATTTTTGAAACTCAACGCTCGATCATGGAGCCTTTTTCCGATCTGGCACAAGCAGCAGCGAAACTCTTCAGCAACCCCCTGAACCCCATGTCCCAGACGCCATTGGCGCAACGCACATCAGCGGGTTACGCCCTGATGCACCGCTTGGGCAAGGACTACGAAAAGCCAGAATTCGGCATCAAGACCGTCAAGGTCAACCAGACCGACGTGGCCATTCACGAACGCATCGAGATCGACAAGCCTTTTTGCGAACTGCGCCGCTTCAAACGCTTCTCGGACGATCCAGCCACGCTGACACAACTCAAGGCCCAACCTGCCGTGCTGATCGTGGCCCCCTTGTCCGGTCACTACGCCACTTTGTTGCGCGACACGGTCAAAACCATGCTGCAAGACCACAAGGTCTACATCACCGATTGGAAGAACGCCCGTTTGGTCCCCCTGGAAGAGGGTGAATTCCATTTGGATGACTACATCAACTACGTGCAAGAGTTCATCCGTCACCTGCAATCGATCTATGGCAACTGCCACATCGTGAGCGTGTGCCAGCCTACCGTGCCCGTCATGGCTGCCGTTTCGCTCATGGCCAGCCGTGGTGAGAAGACACCGCTGACCATGACCATGATGGGTGGCCCGATCGACGCTCGCAAATCACCCACCTCGGTGAACAACCTGGCCACCAACAAAAGCTTTGAGTGGTTTGAGAACAACGTCATCTACCGCGTGCCAGCCAACTTCCCAGGCGCGGGTCGTCGTGTGTACCCCGGTTTCTTGCAGTACACCGGTTTCGTGGCCATGAACCCCGATCGTCATGCCAAGAGCCATTACGACTACTTCAAAGACTTGATCAAGGGTGACGACGCCAGCACAGAAGCGCACCGCAAGTTTTATGACGAGTACAACGCCGTGCTCGACATGGATGCCGATTACTACTTGGAAACCATCGCGACCGTGTTCCAGGACTTCAAACTGGTCAACGGCACTTGGGACGTCAAGGGCGTGGACGGCAAAGTAGAACGCGTTCGCCCACAAGACATCCAAGGCACCGCCCTGATGACGGTGGAAGGCGAGCTGGACGACATCTCAGGCTCCGGTCAGACCCGCGCTGCGCAAGACATGTGCACAGGCGTTGCCGCCCAGGACCGTTTGCACTTGGAAGTGCCAGGCGCAGGTCACTACGGCATTTTCAGTGGCAGCCGCTGGCGCAAGGTGGTGTACCCGCAAGTGGTCGAGTTCATCAAAAGCCACGTCGCGCCTGCAACAGCAAAGTCCGCCCCGATCAAAGCCAAAGCTGCCGCCAAACCGGTTGCCGTCAAGCCAGAGACCATTGCCACCAAAGCCGTGACCAAACCGGCCGTCAAACCCGCTGCCAAAGCGGCGGTTAAGGCACCTGCAAAAGCAGCGGCAAAAGCAGCGACCAAGACGACTGCCAAACCAGTGGCCAAGGCCAGTGCCCCGGCAGTCAAAACCACATGGGTTGCGCCCAAGAAAAAAGCCTGAGGTCCATGCCAAACCTCAAAGAAACAGCGCCTGAAACCCAGGCGCTTTTTCAATGTCTGAACGACGCGCTGCCGCAAACGCAGTGCACTCGCTGCGGCTACCCCGACTGCGCCAGCTATGCCCTGGCCATGGCACAGGGCGAGGCCGCGATCAACCAATGCCCACCCGGCGGAAAAGCAGGCATTGAGCGGCTGGCACAACTCACCGGACTGCCGGTTGTACCCCTGAACCCGGACCATGGGACAGAGGGCCCAAGACAAATCGCCATCATCGACGAGGCTTGGTGCATCGGCTGCACGCTGTGCATCAAAGCGTGCCCGACCGATGCCATCTTGGGCGCCAACAAGCTCATGCACACCGTGATCGAGCCCTGGTGCACAGGCTGCGAGCTGTGCATCCCGGTTTGCCCGGTGGATTGCATCCAATTGGAAAACGTGACGGGTGCGCAAACCGGTTGGGCCGCATGGTCAACCGAGCAAGCGCTCACCGCACGCCATCGCTACCAATCACGCCAGCAGCGCCTTGTGCGCGAAGAACAAGAGCACCAAAAGCAATTGCAAACCAAGGCCGAGCACAAACTGGCGGACTTGGCCACACACACCAAGGGCACAGACATGCCACCCGAAGTGGACCGCAAGCGCGCCATCATCGAAGCGGCACTGGCCAAAGCAAAAGCCCGACAAACCGGGGTCTGACGGGCTTTGGAAAGACCGTGTCAGGGCTAAAGCTCTGACCTGAAAACGCTGCAACTCAGCCCTTCAGGGCCACACAACTCAGTGCGCGTTGCTGGCCAAAGCCGCAAAGGCCTTGACCACTTCCACCGGGGCCTGCACCAACTCGATCAACACGCCCTCGCCCCCAATCGGGAATTCTTCGTTCGCCTTGGGGTGCAAAAACGTGATATCAAAACCGGCCGCGCCCTTGCGGATGCCGCCGGGTGCAAAGCGCACACCTTGCGAAGTCAGCCATTCCACCGCCACCGGCAAGTCGTCAATCCACAAGCCAATGTGGTTGAGCGGCGTGGTGTGCACGGCGGGTTTTTTATCAGGGTCCAGCGGCTGCATGAGATCGACCTCGACTTTGAACGGGCCAGTGCCAATCGCACAGATATCCTCGTCCACGTTCTCGCGTTCGCTTTTGAAGGTGCCAGTCACCTCCAGACCAAACATGTCGACCCAGAGTTTTTGCAAGCGGCCCTTGTCAGGCCCGCCGATGGCGATCTGCTGGACGCCCAGCACTTTGAAGGGGCGCTGGATGGTCATTTATTCGAACTCCACGATCATCTGGTCCACGGTGAGTGATTCGCCTTTGGATGCGACCACTTTCTTGACCACGCCATCTGCGGCGGCAAAGAGCACGTTTTCCATCTTCATGGCTTCAATCACGGCCACACGCTCACCGGCTTGCACCTTCTGGCCCACGGACACCGCCACATCGACCAGCAAACCGGGCATGGGCGACAAGACAAAGCGACTCAGGTCTGGTGGGGCCTTGTAGGGCATGAGTTTGTGCAGCTCAGCCATGCGCGGCGACATCACCAGTGCTTCGATCCGAGTACCGTTGTGTTGCACTTGCAAAGCCAGCGGGTTCTTCAGGGTGCCACGCTCGACTTGCGCTGTGAAGGGCTTGCCGTTGCAGGTGCCTTCAATCCGAATGTCGTTCAGACGCGAATTGCTGGCGATGGCGTAGGTTTTGCCATTCACCGTGATCTGCGCTTCGCCGTGCTTGCCCGTGAACTCGGCCACATGAACAGGTACATATCGGTTCTGGCCTGATTTGCCCAGCTCCACCACTGCATAGTCTTGCCCCACTTGCACGTCATAGCCCGGCAACTGGCCACTCAAACCTGCGGCACGCTCGCGCGACTTGCGGCGCACGAATGCTGCCAAGGCCGCTAAGAAATCGTGGTCATCGTGCGGCACGTCTTCGGCGCGGAAGCCTTGGCTGTACTGCTCGGCAATGAAGCCGGTGTTGAAGTCACCCGACACAAAACGGGGGTGCGCCAACAAAGCGGCCTGGAATGGGATGTTCGAGCTGATGCCGCGAATGACAAAACCATTCAAGGCTTCGCGCATTTTGGCAATCGCCTCATTGCGGTCTTTGCCGTGCACGATCAGTTTGGCGATCATCGAGTCGTAGAACATCGGAATCTCGCCGCCGTCTTGCACGCCCGTGTCCACACGCACACCCTGCAGGTCAGTCGTATTGCCTTGGAACATGGTTTGCTTGGGTGTCTGAAAACGCACCAAACGACCTGTCGAGGGCAAGAAGTTGCGGAAGGGGTCTTCGGCGTTGATGCGGCACTCGATGGACCAACCATCGCGTTTGACATCGGCTTGGCCAAAGGCCAGCTTCTCGCCAGCGGCGACGCGGATCATCTGCTCGACCAAATCCAGACCGGTGATGGCCTCGGTCACCGGATGCTCCACCTGCAAACGTGTGTTCATCTCAAGGAAGTAGAAGCTTTGGTCTTTGCCGACCACAAACTCCACCGTACCAGCCGATTGGTATTTCACGGCCTTGGCCAGCTGCACCGCTTGCTCGCCCATGGCTTTGCGGGTGGCTTCGCTGATGAAAGGTGACGGTGCCTCTTCGATCACTTTTTGGTGGCGGCGCTGGATCGAGCACTCGCGCTCGTTCAAATACACCACATTGCCATGGCTGTCGCCCAGCACCTGGATTTCGATGTGACGGGGCTCTTCAACGAACTTCTCGATGAACACGCGGTCGTCACCAAAGCTGTTGCGCGCTTCGTTGCGGCAAGAGGTGAAGCCTTCAAACGCCTCTTTGTCGTTGAACGCCACACGAAGGCCTTTGCCGCCGCCGCCCGCAGATGCCTTGATCATCACGGGGTAACCGATGCCTTTGGCGATTTCAACCGCTTTTTCTGCGGTCTCGATGGCATCGTTCACGCCCGGAATGCAGTTCACGCCCGCAGCGCCAGCCAACTTCTTCGATTCGATCTTGTCGCCCATGGCGGCAATCGAAAAGTGACGCGGTCCTATGAAGGCAATGCCTTCGTCTTCGCAGCGCTTGGAGAACTCGGCGTTCTCGCTCAAGAAGCCGTAGCCGGGGTGAATGGCTTGAGCGCCTGTGGCCTTAGCAGCCGCGATGATTTTGTCAGCGACCAAATACGACTCGCGCGAGGGCGCTGGACCAATCAAAACAGCCTCGTCGGCCAATTGGACATGGCGGGCTTCTTTGTCGGCTTCAGAATAAACGGCCACGGTTTTGATGCCCATCTTGTGAGCGGTGGCGATGACGCGGCAAGCGATTTCGCCACGGTTTGCAATCAGAATTTTTGTAAACATGTTCTTCTTCTCCTAGCGGCTTAGAGCGGAATGTTGCCGTGCTTGCGCCATGGGTTTTCGATCTTCTTGTCTTTCAACATCACCAGCGAGCGGCAGATGCGCTTGCGTGTTTCGTGCGGCTGAATGACGTCGTCGATGAAGCCGCGTGCCCCAGCCACAAAGGGGTTGGCAAAACGGGCTTTGTATTCGGCTTCTTTGGCGGCCAGTTTTTCGGGGTCGCCCTTGTCTTCGCGGAAGATGATTTCCACCGCGCCTTTGGCACCCATCACCGCGATTTCGGCGTTGGGCCAGGCAAAGTTCACGTCGCCGCGCAGGTGTTTAGATGCCATCACGTCATAGGCGCCGCCATAAGCCTTGCGGGTGATGACGGTGATTTTGGGCACCGTGCACTCCGCATACGCATACAACAACTTCGCGCCGTGCTTGATGATGCCGCCGTACTCTTGCGAGGTGCCAGGCATGAAACCGGGCACGTCCACAAAGGTGATCACGGGGATGTTGAAGGCATCGCAGAAGCGCACAAAGCGGGCGGCCTTGATGGAGCTCTTGATGTCCAAGCAACCCGCCAAAACCAAGGGCTGGTTGGCCACGATGCCCACAGTTTGACCTTCCATGCGGGCGAAACCAATCAGGATGTTCTTGGCGTAGTCGGGCTGCAGTTCAAAGAAGTCGCCATCGTCCACCGTTTTGACGATCAACTCCTTCATGTCATAGGCTTTGTTGGGGTTCTCGGGCACCAAGGTGTCGAGGCTCATGTCCAAACGGCCAGCGGGGTCGCCGCTGGCACGTACAGGCGCTTTTTCGCGGTTGTTGAGCGGCAGGTAATTGTAAAGACGGCGCAACATCAAAAGCGCCTCCACATCGTTCTCAAAAGCCATGTCGGCCACACCACTCTTGGTGGTGTGCGTCAATGCGCCGCCCAACTCTTCGGCCGTGACTTCTTCGTGGGTCACGGTTTTGACCACTTCAGGGCCCGTGACGAACATGTAAGAGGTGTCCTTGACCATGAAGATGAAGTCGGTCAGGGCTGGCGAGTACACCGCGCCACCGGCCGATGGGCCCATGATCATGCTGATCTGCGGCACCACACCACTGGCCATCACGTTGCGCTGGAACACGTCGGCATAACCACCGAGCGAGGCCACACCCTCTTGAATACGCGCACCGCCCGAATCGTTCAGGCCAATCACGGGAGCGCCGACTTTCATGGCTTGGTCCATGATTTTGCAAATCTTCTCGGCGTGTGTTTCGGACAAAGCGCCGCCGTACACGGTGAAGTCTTGGCTGAACACGAACACCAAGCGGCCGTTGATCATGCCGTAGCCGGTGACCACGCCGTCGCCGGGGATCTTGTTGCCTTCCATGCCAAAGTCGGTGCAGCGGTGCTCGACAAACATGTCCCACTCTTCAAAGGTGCCTTCGTCCAGCAAGACTTCGATGCGCTCGCGGGCCGTGAGCTTGCCTTTGGCGTGCTGCGCATCAATGCGCTTTTGCCCGCCACCCAAGCGGGCCGCAGCGCGCTTTTGTTCCAGTTGTTCAAGGATGTCTTGCATGGTGGTTCTCTTTTCTCCAGAAAAAATTCAAATTACGCCTGCACCTGGTAAGCGCTGAGCAGTTGACGGGCAGCCGTCGAAGCAGCCAGTTGGCCGCCTGCGACTTGTTGACTGAGCTGTGGCAGCAGCGATTGCACATGCGGCTGCGCCCGGAAATGGTGTTTGAGCCCCGCGTCGATGCGCTCCCACATCCACGACAGGGCTTGCTGTTGACGGCGCAAGGCCAATCGGCCATTGGCCGTTTGCAGACTTTGGAACTCGCTGACCGCCGCCCAAAAACCGTCCACGCCCTGGCCCAGCAAAGCGCTGAGCTGCACCACCTTGGGGTGCCACTGGGTGGTGTCGGCGTGTGCATGGCCCGAGCCACCGTGCATACCCAGCAACTGCAAAGCGCTGGTGATCTGAAGCTCGGCGCGGGTGGCCGCAATGGCATCGATGTCGGCTTTGTTGATGACGACCAAGTCGGCAATTTCCATCACGCCTTTTTTAATCGCCTGCAAATCGTCGCCTGCGTTGGGCAGCTGCATGAGCACGAACATGTCGGTCATGTTGGCCACGGCGGTCTCGGACTGGCCCACGCCCACGGTCTCGACGATCACCACGTCGTAGCCCGCCGCTTCGCACACCAGCATGGACTCGCGGGTTTTTTCAGCCACACCGCCCAAAGTGCCGCTGCTGGGGCTGGGGCGGATGTAGGCGCGCTCGTGCACGCTGAGCAACTCCATGCGGGTTTTGTCACCCAAGATGGAGCCGCCCGACACGGTGCTGGACGGGTCCACCGCCAGCACCGCCACGCGGTGGCCTTGACCAATCAGGTAGAGACCCAGCGCCTCAATGAAAGTGGACTTGCCCACGCCCGGGACGCCGCTGATGCCCAAACGGAAAGATTTCCCTGTGTGTGGCAGCATGACCGTGAGCAACTCGTCGACCAAGGCGCGGTGGTCCGCACGCGTGGATTCGAGCAGCGTGATGGCCTTGGCCATGGCGCGACGCTGCCCGGCAGCGTTGCCGTGCAACAGACCGTCGAGCAACTGCGCAGGACTCACCCGAGGGCCTTCTTGATCTGCTCCAGCACATCCTTGGCACTGACCGGGATCGGGGTGCCGGGGCCGTAGATGCCTTTAACACCCGCTTCGTACAACATGTCGTAGTCCTGACGCGGAATCACGCCGCCCACGAACACAATGATGTCGTCAGCGCCCTGCTTTTTGAGCTCGGCAATGATGGCGGGCACCAGGGTTTTGTGGCCTGCGGCGAGTGTCGAGACGCCCACGGCGTGCACATCGTTTTCAATCGCCTGGCGGGCGCACTCTTCGGGGGTCTGAAACAACGGGCCCATGTCCACGTCGTAGCCCAGGTCGGCAAACGCGGTGGCGACCACTTTGGCACCCCGGTCGTGGCCGTCCTGGCCGAGTTTGGAGATCATCACGCGGGGGCGACGGCCTTGTGCATCGGCAAAAGCGGCGATGTCGGCCTTGAGCTGGTTCCAGTACTCCATGGTGTCTCCCACGTTTTCGCCGTCGTCATAAGCCGCGGCGTACACGCCAGCGACCTTTTGTGTGTCGGCGCGGTGGCGACCGAAGGCTTTTTCCAGCGCGTCGGACACCTCGCCCACCGTGGCACGCAGGCGCACGGCCTGGATGGACAGGTCGAGCAAGTTGCCCTGGCCAGATTCGGCGGCTGCGCTCAAAGCGTCCAGCGCGGCCTGCACCTTGGCGCTGTCACGCGTCGCACGAATCTTGTTCAGGCGTTCAATCTGGCCGTCGCGCACCCGCACGTTGTCGATCGACAACGTTTCGATCGGGTCTTCTTTGGCCAGCTTGTATTTGTTCACGCCCACGATGACATCTTTGCCGGAGTCGATGCGGGCCTGCTTTTCAGCGGCCGCTCCTTCGATTTTGAGCTTGGCCCAACCACTGCCCACGGCCTTGGTCATGCCGCCCATGGCCTCGACTTCTTCGATGATGGCCCAGGCCTTGTCGGCCATTTCTTGGGTGAGCGACTCCATCATGTAAGAGCCAGCCCAGGGATCGATCACGTTGGTGATGTGCGTCTCTTCCTGAATGATGAGCTGCGTGTTGCGGGCAATGCGCGAGCTGAATTCGGTGGGCAGTGCGATCGCCTCGTCAAACGAGTTGGTGTGCAGTGACTGGGTGCCGCCAAACACGGCCGCCATGGCTTCGATGGTGGTGCGCACCACGTTGTTGTACGGGTCTTGCTCGGTGAGCGACCAGCCCGAGGTCTGGCTGTGTGTGCGCAGCATCAGGCTCTTGGGGTTCTTGGCGTCAAAGCCCTTCATGATGCGGCACCACAGTAGACGAGCCGCGCGCATCTTGGCGATCTCCAGATAGAAGTTCATGCCCACCGCCCAGAAGAAGGACAGGCGACCGGCGAACTCGTCGACGTCCATGCCCTTGGCAATCGCCGTCTTCACGTATTCCTTGCCATCGGCCAGGGTAAAGGCCATCTCCAGCGCTTGGTTGGCACCGGCTTCTTGCATGTGGTAACCCGAGATCGAGATCGAGTTGAACTTGGGCATGTTCTTGGCCGTGTACTCGATGATGTCACCGATGATCTTCATCGACGGCTCGGGCGGGTAGATGTAGGTGTTGCGCACCATGAACTCTTTCAGAATGTCGTTCTGAATCGTTCCTGAGAGTTTGTCTTGCGACACGCCCTGCTCCTCGGCCGCCACCACATAACCGGCCAGCACGGGCAACACCGCACCGTTCATGGTCATGGACACGCTGACCTTGTCGAGCGGGATCTGGTCAAACAAGATCTTCATGTCCTCGACCGAGTCAATCGCCACACCGGCTTTGCCCACGTCACCCGTCACGCGGGGGTGATCGGAGTCGTAGCCTCGGTGCGTGGCCAAGTCAAAAGCCACCGACACGCCCTGTCCGCCTGCGGCCAAGGCCTTGCGGTAAAAGGCGTTGGACTCTTCGGCGGTGGAGAAACCCGCGTATTGGCGGATCGTCCAAGGGCGCACAGCGTACATGGTGGCTTGCGGCCCCCGCAAGAAAGGCTCAAAGCCCGGCAGCGTGTTGGCGTAAGGCAGGTTGGCCGTGTCGGCCGCTGTGTACAAAGGCTTGACGACGATGCCGTCGGGTGTCTTCCAGTTGAGCGCGTTCACATCGCCACCAGGGGCGGATTTGACCGCAGCTTTTTGCCAGGCTTCCAGGTTGGAAGCGTTGAATTCAAAGGATTTGGACGTCATGGCGCTGTACTTTCGGGACAAAAATGGCTGAGACGGATTTTGGCAGCCCAGGGCTGCCTACCGGCTTACAAGTACCGTGATTCATAATTATTGATGCAAAATATTTTAACCGGCTTACAATTCAGCATCTGAAACGCCTGAAATACTTTGGGCCACGCCCGAACAGCACCCCTTCTAAATCAACCCATGTCCGCCCTGTCCCTCGCCCCCCGCGCCCTGTACGAAGAAGTTGCCGAACTGTTGCGGCAGCGCATCTTTGCGCGCGAATTGGAACCCGGCAGCTGGATCGACGAGTTACGCATTTCCGAGGCCTTGGGCATCAGCCGCACCCCGCTGCGTGAAGCTCTTAAGGTGCTGGCGGCAGAAGGCCTGGTGACCATGAAGGTGCGCCGGGGCGCTTATGTGACCGAGGTCAGCGAAAAAGACTTGCGCGATGTGTACCACTTGCTGGCCTTGCTCGAATCAGACGCGGCACGCGTGGTGGCCATCAAGGCCAGTGCCGATGAACTGCAGCAGATCGAATCGCTGCACCGTGACTTGGAACAGGCCACTGCCGACCGGGATCGGTTCTTTGACATCAACGAAGCCTTCCACATGCTGATTTTGGAGTTGGCGGATAACCGTTGGCGCAACCAGATGGTGGCCGATTTGCGCAAAGTGATGAAACTCAACCGGCACAGCTCTCTGTTCAAAGAGGGGCGCATTGTGCAATCGTTGGCCGAGCACAGCGCCATCGTGCAGGCATTGAAAGACCGTCAGCCCGAGCTGGCTGCGCAGCGCATGCAAGCCCACTTTACCCATGGGCTGGAAGCAGCTACCTGAAGCCGCGTTTCTACAAGGTGGAAAAATCACCGCCAATCCGTCAAAAAACCTGAATTTGGTAGGGACTTTCACTAAAATCACATTTCTGATGCTTTAGCCATAAAACGTGGCCATTTTCGAAAATGCTGAATATCCAAAACTTGCGCATCGGGACTCGACTGGGCATGTCCTTTGCCATTTTGCTGGCCTTGCTTGTCGCGATGGCTGCGGTCGGTATCCAAGAATTGGCCAAGGTTGCCAAAGACACGGAAATGATCGCGCATGACCGGCTGATCAAAGTCACCCTGGCACAAACGATCGAAAACGAAGTGAACCGGCAGTCCCGCGCGATTCGCACGGCTTTGATCGCCAACGACAAGAAAGTGGTCGCCGCCGAGTTGGAAAAAATCAAAGATTCCACACCTCGGATTACCGACGCAGTCAATCGGCTCCAAGCCACCGTGGACACAGCCGAGGGCCAAGAAGCATTGACGCGCCTGAACCAAGCCAGGAAAGTTTTCGAAGACCACGAGCACAAGCTCATCGATCTCATCAAGGCCAACCGCATTGAGCGAGGACAAGAGTACTTGGTCGAGGAAATGCTCAAGCCCCAAACGGACTACATCCTGAGCGTCGAAGCTTTGGCTGAAACAGAGAAAAAAGAGATTGAGGCTTTCGCAGTCGATGCGGCAGAAAACGCCTTATTGGGTCAAAACATCATGCTGACGATCGCGGTCATCGCCGTGGTCATCGCTTTGTTGGTGGCCTTGCTGACCACCCGCTCCATCACACAACCCTTGCAACAATTGCAAAACTTGTTGAGTGATGTTGAAAAAACCTCTGACTTCAGCAAGCGCATGGCGCAAGTCGGTAAAGACGAAGTCGCATTGACAGCGATCGCTTTCAACCAAATGCTCGATGCCCAACAACGGGCCATTCGGGAAGTCAACCAAGTGGTCTCGGCGATGGCCCAAGGCGACTTTGACACCCGCATCAGTACCGATTTGCGTGGCGATTTGGCCAACATGAAACAAGCGGTCAATGACAGTTCAGAAAGCGTCAAAGTCACCATGGCGGCTCTCAACGAGGTGATGCAATCCCTGCACGATGGTCATTTCGGTGTGCAGATTCAAGCCCAAGTCCATGGGCAATTCAAGGTCACCTTGGACCATGCTGCGAAGGCCACTGCAGCACTTCAAGCCATGATGGGTGATGTCGGCCAAGTGATGTCACGCGTTTCTCAAGGTGATTTGACCAGCCGGGTTCAAGCTTCAGGACGTGGTGATTTGGAACAGCTCAAGATCAACATCAACCAGTCTCTGGACACTCTGGCACGCACCTTGCGCGAAATCAACACCAACACCCAGTTGTTGGCCTCCCAAGCCACCCAAACCAACCAAGCCGTGTCACAAATTGCCTCAGGCGCAGACACGCAGACCACGTCCATCAGCCAAGTGGCCACAGCTCTGCGCATGAGTTCGGACTCCATTGCCGATGTGTCCAGCAACACCGAATCGGCCAGCTACCAATCCAGGGCGTCCGTGGCTTTGGTGCGCAGTGGCAAACAAAAAATGCTGCACATGGCCGAGGTCGTCAACAACATCGCGGCCAACTCCCAAAAGATCAACAAAATCTCAGAGGTCATCGAAAGCATTGCCAACCGAACGAATCTTTTGAGCCTGAACGCGGCCATCGAAGCGGCCCGCGCAGGTGAACAAGGCAAAGGCTTTGCCGTGGTCGCTGACGAAGTGGGCAAACTGGCCATCAGCAGTGCTGAAAGCACCAAAGAAATTGCGATTTTGGTCAAACAAGCCACCATCGAGGCACAACGTGCCGTTCAAACGGTCTCGGGCGTCAATGAAGACATGGACAAAATCGAAGCAGGCGCGGGTCAAACAGATGGCATGCTGCAACGCATTGCCGCAGCCGTCGAAGAGCAAAGCAGCGCCTTGCAAGAAATTGATGCCAACGTCGCCAACTTGAGCCACATTGCCGGCAACAACGCCGCAGCTGCCGACGAATTAACGGCCACAGCCCTTGAGTTGGAAAAAATTGCCGACAACAACCGCCGTGAAGTGGAGAAATTCCACTTTTAAGCAGCGCTCAGATCAGCGGCTACTGGGGCAGAACTCAAAACGCCCCTCGCCCTGAACAGGCAGACGGCCATGCCAAGCATCAGTCAGTGACCACCGCCCCCCGCGCCAAAGCTGCACGGGCCAAAGCCCAAACCTCACGCGGCGGCAAAGGCTTGAGCTTGTGGTCGCTCCAGACCTGACGCCACAAACGACCGCCTCGCTGACCGTGGTACAGGCCCAGCATGTGCCGGGCGATCGCATACCAAGGGCAGCCATCTTCGGCAAAAGCGCGCTCCATATAAGCGACCATGGCCTCTTCCACCGCTTCGCGGCTCGGCACTTCGTGGGCGTCGCCGTAAAAAGCGGCGTCCCAGGTGCTGAGCAGCCAAGGGTTGTAATAAGCCTCGCGCCCGATCATCACACCATCGGCGTGCTGCAAATGCAGGGCAATTTCTTCGTTTGTTTTGATGCCGCCGTTCACGGCGATCAGCAGCCCCGGAAAGTCCTTTTTGAGTTGGTAGGCCAGCTCGTAACGAAGCGGCGGAATCTCGCGGTTTTCCTTGGGGCTCAGACCATCGAGCCAGGCATTACGCGCATGGACGATGAAAACCTTGCACCCCGCTTCGCTCACCGTGCCGACAAAGTCGCGCACAAAGTCGTAGCTTTCGATGCGGTCAATGCCAATGCGGTGTTTAACGGTCACCGGCACATCCACCACGTCCAACATGGCTTTCACGCCATCGGCCACGGTGCGCGGCTCGTTCATCAGGCAAGCGCCAAATGCGCCGCGCTGCACGCGGTCTGAGGGACAACCGCAGTTGAGGTTGATCTCGTCGTAACCCCACTCTTGGCCCAACTTGGCGGCGTGGGCCAGGTCAGCAGCATTGCTGCCGCCCAGTTGCAGGGCCACGGGGTGCTCTTCGGCGTTGAAGCGCAGGTGCCGCTGCACACTGCCGTGGCGCAAGGCGCCGGTGGTCACCATCTCGGTGTAAAGCAGGGTGTGGCGGGTCAGCAGACGGTGAAAAAACCGGCAATGGCGGTCGGTCCAATCCATCATGGGCGCTACAGACAAGCGCCAGCGTTGGGTTTCGGGGAAATGCATGGGAGCTGATTATCCTTGGCTTGCTGCGGCCTTGAAAACAAACACTTACGCCTCATTTCAGCAGGGCGTTTAATGAACACAGTTCGTAAGCCTGACAATGATCGCTTGAGCAAGGAGAAATCGAAATGGGTGACACAACATTGTGGTGGGTTATGGCCGGTGTCTTGGTGGCACTGGAGTTGCTGACCGGCACTTTTTATCTCTTGATGTTGGGCTTGGGCGCCGTGGCTGCAGCCTTGGTGGCCATGGCAGGACTAGGCCTGAACACACAATTGGTCGCCGCAGCCATGGTGGGGGGCTTGGGGGCCGTCTTGCTGGGCCAATGGCGCAAGCGCCAAACCACCACGCCGCAAGAAGCAAATGACCAACATCTGGACTTGGGCGCCACCGTACAGGTCGATGCCTGGGATGCCCAGGGCAGCGCGCAAGTCAAACACCGAGGCGCAGCTTGGACAGCCGTGCTGGCTCCGGGTCAAACTGCTGCGCCGGGCGTTTACCGCATTCAGTCCATGGCGGGCAACCGCTTGGTGCTCGAAAAAATTTGAGCTTTTGACCATCCATTCATCACCAGGGAGAAAAATCATGGAAATTGCTGTAGTCCTCTTGATCATTGCAGTCTTGTTCATCGTCAAGACAGTCAAAGTGGTGCCACAACAAGAAGCATGGGTAGTCGAAAGGCTTGGGAAATTCCACGCCAGTCTGGCCCCCGGCCTGAACTTCGTGGTGCCCTTTGTGGACAACGTGATCCAAAAGCACAGCCTGAAAGAAATACCACTCGATGTCCCCAGCCAGATTTGCATCACGCGCGACAACACACAACTGCAGGTCGACGGGATTTTGTACTTTCAAGTCACTGACCCCAAATTGGCCAGCTACGGCTCTTCCAACTACATCGTGGCCGTGACGCAGCTGGCGCAAACCAGCCTGCGCAGCGTGATCGGCAAGCTGGAACTGGACAAAACCTTTGAAGAACGCGACATCATCAACGCGCAGGTGGTGGCCGCCATCGACGAAGCAGCGCTCAACTGGGGCGTGAAGGTGTTGCGTTACGAGATCAAAGACCTGACACCACCCAAAGAAATTTTGCTGGCCATGCAGTCGCAAATCACGGCTGAGCGCGAAAAGCGTGCGCTGATCGCAGCCTCTGAAGGTCGCCGACAAGAGCAGATCAACATCGCCACCGGCGAGCGCGAGGCCTTCATTGCCCGCTCAGAGGGCGAAAAGCAAGCTGCTATCAACAAGGCCCAAGGCGATGCGGCTGCCATCACCGAAATGGCCAACGCCACCGCGCAAGCCATCGAGCGCATCGCCACGGCCATCCGGCAGCCCGGGGGCGAGCAAGCGGTGCAGCTGAAAGTGGCTGAACAAGCCGTACAAGCTTATGCCAAGGTGGCGCAAGACGCCAAGACCACGCTGATCGTGCCGGGCAATATGAGCGAGGTCTCGGGCCTGATCGCTTCGGCCATGCAGATGGTGAGCACAGGCAAGCAAGCCAGCTGAAGCCGCCCTGCAGACGCAAAAAACCCGCCGAGGCGGGTTTTTTCGTGGGTACTGCTGACTTGCAATGCCCAGTTTGGCCGCGCCAAACTGAGCAAGCCAAGCATTAGCCCATGTGCAGACCACCGTTGACCGAGAAGTCAGCGCCGGTGGCGTAACCGCCCTCTTCGCTGGCCAACCACGACACGATGGAGGCGATTTCGCTGGGCTTGCCCAAGCGCTTGACCGGCACCGTGGCCACGATTTTCTCGAGCACATCTGGGCGAATGGCGTTGACCATGTCGGTGCCGATGTAGCCAGGGCTGACCGTGTTCACGGTCACGCCTTTGGTGGCCATTTCTTGCGCCAAGGCCATCGAGAAACCGTGCATGCCGGCTTTGGCGGCCGAGTAGTTGGTTTGGCCTGCTTGGCCTTTATTGCCGTTCACGGAAGAGATCTGGATGATCCGGCCCCAGCCTTTTTCCACCATATCGGGCACGACCTGCTTGGTTACGTTGAACATGGAGTTCAGGTTGGTGTCGATCACCGCATCCCAGTCTTCGCGTGTCATTTTCAAGAACACGCGGTCCTTGGTGATGCCTGCGTTGTTCACCAACACATCAATGACGCCATGCTCTTCTTTCGCTTTGGTGAAAGCGGCGACGGTGGAGTCCCAATCACCCACGTTACCTACCGATGCGTAGAACGTGTAGCCCAGGGCTTTTTGCTCGTCCAGCCATTTGGTGAAGTCACGCGTTGGGCCGCAGCCTGCAATGACCTTGAAACCTTCTTTGTGAAGGCGCTGGCAAATCGCGGTACCAATACCGCCCATGCCACCTGTGACGTACGCTACTTTTTGACTCATGTTTGTCTCCATTTTTATGAGTGGTTGAAATGATGGGAAATTTGAAATCAGACGCGCTCGATGGCCAGTGAAACGCCCATGCCGCCACCAATACACAGTGCAGCCAAGCCCTTCTTGGCCTGGGTGCGCTGCATTTCGTGCAACAAAGTCACCAAGATGCGGCAGCCGGACGCGCCGATGGGGTGACCAATCGCGATCGCGCCGCCGTTGACGTTGACCTTGGCCGGATCGATGTCCAAGGCACGGTTGACGGCGCAGGCCTGCGCAGCGAAGGCTTCGTTCAGTTCGAACAAATCCACGTCTTGGGCTTTCCAGCCCGCGCGGGCCAGCGCCTTTTGCGATGCTGGCACGGGGCCCATGCCCATGGTGGCTGGGTCCAGACCGCTGGTGCCAAAAGCGGCAATGCGGGCCAAGGGCTTGAGGCCCAAAGCGGCAGCCTTCTTGGCGCTCATGACCATCACAGCGGCCGCACCGTCGTTGATGCCCGAGGCGTTGCCTGCGGTCACGCTACCGGCCTTGTCAAAGGCGGGGCGCAGACCGGCCAGCACTTCTTGGCTGGTTTTCTTGTTGATGAATTCGTCAGTGTTGAACACCAAGGCATCGCCCTTGCGCTGGGGAATCATCACATCGACGATTTCGTCTTTGAACTTGCCAGCTTCTTGTGCAGCAGCCGCCTTGCTTTGGCTACCGGCCGCCAAAGCGTCTTGCATTTCACGCGTGATGCCATGGGCCTTGGCCACGTTTTCTGCGGTGATGCCCATGTGGTACTGGTTGTACACGTCCCACAGGCCGTCCACGATCATGGTGTCGGTCATCTTCCAGTCGCCCATGCGCTGGCCGTCACGGCTGCCGCTCAAAACATGTGGGCTGGCGCTCATGTTTTCCTGACCACCGGCAATCACGATTTCGCTGTCGCCCCAAGCCACAGCTTGCGCGGCCAACATCACGGCCTTGAGACCCGAGCCGCACACGGCATTGATGGTGAGAGCGGGGGTTTCTTTGGCCACACCGGCTTTCATCATGGCTTGACGTGCAGGGTTTTGGCCTGCGCCAGCAGCCAGCACTTGGCCCATGATCACTTCACCGATGGCGTCTACCGGCAAACCACTGCGCTCCAGCAAGCCTTTGATGACGATGCTGCCCAGTTCGGTGGCCGGGGTTTTGGCGAGTGAGCCACCAAATTTACCCACGGCTGTGCGGGCTGCTGCAACGATGACGATGTCTTCCATTTTTGTCTCCAGTAAAAAAATCAATCAGGCTTTGGCTTTGACGTAACGGCCTGGAGCCGCTTCGATGGCTTTGAATTTGGCCGCTTTGCCATAGGTTTTGGGTGCTGTAATTTGCTTGCCCGCATGGGTTTTGAGCCAATCCGACCAATCGGTCCACCAGCTGCCCGGCACTTCTTTGGCACTGGCAATCCAGCTGTTCACATCGGCGGGGAATTTGCTGCCTTCGCTCAGCCAGTGGCTGCGTTTTTTCGCTGCGGGTGGGTTAATCACACCTGCGATGTGACCCGAAGCTCCCATCACAAAACGCTTTTTGCCTGGCAAAACTTGCGTGCTGGCATAAGCCCCGCCGATCGGCACGATGTGGTCTTCGCGCGAACCGTAGATGTAAACCGGTATGTCGACTTTGCCCAGATCAATGCTTTCGCCGCAGACTTTGACCTTGGCGGGTTTGACCAGGTTGTTCTCAAGGTAAGTGTGGCGCAAATACCAGGCGTAGAAAGGGCCGGGCAAGTTGGTCGAGTCGCTGTTCCAGTAAAGCAAGTCAAAAGGCGGCGGAGTTTCGCCCTTGAGGTAATTGCCCACCACGTAGTTCCAAACCAAGTCGTTGGGGCGCAAAAAGCTGAAAGTAGAGGCCAAGTCCTGGCCCTTGAGCAAGCCACCTTGCCCCATTTGCTGCTCACGGAATTTGACGAAGTTCTCGTCAATGAACACATCCAAAATGCCGGTGTCGGTGAAGTTGATCAGGGTGGTGAGGAAAGTCGCACTGGCCACCGGTTTTTCACCCCGAGCGGCCAAAACAGCGAGTGCTGTTGAGAGGATGGTGCCACCCACGCAAAAGCCCAAAGCGTTGATCTTGGGTGCGCCCGTGATCGCTTGCACGGTGTGGATGGCCTCTATGGCGGCGTGTTCGATGTAGTCGTCCCAGCTTTTTTTCGCCATGGACTCATCAGGGTTGCGCCAGCTCACCACAAAAGTTCGGTGGCCTTGGCTCACGGCGTAGCGGATCAGTGAGTTTTCGGGCTGTAAATCCAGGATGTAGAACTTGTTGATGCAAGGCGGCACCAGCAAAAACGGCTTTTCATAAACCTTGGCGGTCAGCGGTTTGTATTCGATGAGTTGGAAAAACTCGTTTTCAAAAACCACGGCACCTTCGGTGGTGGCGACGTTCTTGCCGACTTCAAACAGGCTTTCATCGGTCATGGAGACATGGCCTTGCTGCATGTCGTGCATCAGGTTCTGAATCCCTTTGGCGATGCTTTCGCCTTTTGTCTCGATCGCTTTCTTTTGCGCCTCGGCATTGAATGCCAGAAAGTTACTGGGAGCCGAAGCGGCCACCCATTGCTCAATGGCAAAGCGAATACGGGTACGTGTTTTTTCGTCGGCATCCACCGCATCGGCCAAACCCATGAGGGTTCGAGCGTTCAACAAATAAGTGGCCGCATTGAATGCAGCCATCGGATTGGCAGCCCAAGCCTCACCCGAAAAACGCCGATCTTTGACTTGGACAGAGCTTTGCAAGCCTTGATTCCACAACTCAGAGGCGTCTTTGAAATACTGCCCTTGCAGGGTTTTGAGCTTTTCCTGTGAGAATTGCAGGGGAGCGCTGGTCGGGGTTGCGACTGATTTCAAGCCACCCAAGTCGATGGTTTGAAAATGCTGCATGGCTTGCCCCCAGCTTTTGGCCAGGTTTTCTTGAAAACCTTCACCCCATTGGTTCCAAAACTCTGGTGTTGGTCCACTCATGGCCAGTCTCCTGAAAGTTGTTTTTTTGATATCCGTTGCACTCAGTATCTTTCAATTTGATGTCGCCTAAATTACAAAGCCCAAAAAAATGTATTTGATCGTTATTGCCTGGCTGTATGTGACCTTGCTGATGGGCTTGGCTGAAGCCTTTAGCACTCAAGGGACGGTATTGGGCGCCATCATCACTTTTCTGTTGTACGGTGTTCTGCCCATGTCCTTGGTGATTTATTTGGGGGGAACACCCTTGCGCCGCAAAGAACGCTTGCGCAAAGCTGAACAGGAAAATCCGGCATCAGGACGTGAGCCAGATACAAGCAGCCATTCGACCGGACTGCCCCAAAGTGGGGCTGTCTCGCCTGTGAGAAAAGAACCGGACTGAGTTGTTGACCGTGCACCAGTCGGGATGGCCGTCATTGCCGTAAATCTGTTCGATCCCAAGTTGGCACAAACGCCAACGCGCCAATCCGGCCAAGTCGGCCAGCCATTTGCCAGGCCTCACGGGCTTGAAGAGCCCTTCTGGGGCAGCCTTTTGCTGACAAAAAGCCGCCCTCACCTCGTCGCCCACTTCAAAGGCTTGCGGTCCAATGCAAGGTCCAAGCCACACCAAAATATCTTCAGAGCGGGTCTGATCCAGCGGTGAAGTGTTGCGCAAGGACTCCAGCACGCCCTGCCCTGCCTGACCCGCTAAACCGCGCCAACCGGCGTGCGCGGCAGCCACCCATTGGCCTTGGGTGTGGCACATCAAAACGGGCAAACAATCGGCCACCATGATGGTGCAAGCGGCTTGTGGCCCTGTGGCGATACAGGCGTCGGCTTCGGTCCCGCTGCTGCTGTGTGCATCCAAATTCGCCACTTGCTGGCCATGGACCTGCTTCAAAAAAACAAGTGGCGCGCCGACGGCAGACTGCAAAAGCGCCCTGTTACCCTGAACATGGGCCTGCTCGTCGCCCACATGGTCCCCCAAATTCATGCTGTTCCATGGCGGTGAAGAGACACCGCCACGTCGATCTGTCATCAAAGTCCGGACGTGCGGAGGTGCTGGCCAGTCGGCCTGAAACCCAAAATCAGCTAAAGAGGTCATACATGGGGCTTCAACAGAGGGCTAAGCCTCCCAAACAAAGGAAGCTTATTTTGAGATGAAGGATAAACCCAAAAAGTGGCGCTTGACCCGCGCACACCAAGGTCCTCGCTCGCTTTTCAGGTGTAATGTGCTCATGCCACGCCACCGTTCCGAGCCCCAACTGACATGGATTGACGTGGGGCAAGCCTTGCCCACACCGGACCTTGCCTGGGGTGCCCATTCCCCAGCCCCTGGCTTGGTCGCAGCCAGCGCTGACCTATCGGCCATGCGGCTTGTCGAGTCCTACAGCCAAGGCATTTTCCCTTGGTACAGCAGCGGCCAACCCGTTCTCTGGTGGAGCCCCGATCCTCGCATGGTGTTGCGGCCACAAAACTTCAGGTTTCACCGTTCACTGCGGCAGGCGCTCAAACGAGGGCGACTTCAGCCGAATTTCTCCCTGTGTTTTGATCGGGATTTCCAACAAGTCATTGAACGTTGCAGCCAAACCCCCAGAAAAGGGCAGAGCGGGACTTGGATCGTGCCCGACATGGTCAAAGCTTACAGAGAGTTGCACGACATGGGACTGGCCCACAGTGCAGAACTTTGGGTGGGTGGCAACTTGGTGGGCGGGCTTTATTTTGTGGCGCTGGGCCACGCTGTCTTTGGCGAGTCGATGTTCACCACCGTCACCGATGGCTCCAAAATGGCTTTGGCCTTGTTGGTCAGCGTTTGCCTTCAACACGGCATTGAGGCCATCGACTGTCAACAAAACACCGACCACCTGGCATCGATGGGCGCTTCTGAAATCACACGAGACGCGTTTGTCGAGCATGTCCAGCAAGCGCGAAGCCATCCACCAATAAATTGGGCTGATCAAACTCTATACTGGGATTTGTTGGCGAATTTGGACAACGCAACGTGACCCATTTGAACGAACTTCCCCTGCAATCCCTGCAGTTTTACGCCACTGCGGCTTACGATTGCAGCTACCTGCCCGATCGCGCCGCCCGATCTCAAGTTGCCACGCCCAGCCACCTGATTCATAACGAGGTGTATTCGGACTTGGTTGAACAGGGCTTTCGCCGCAGCGGCATGTTCACTTACCGACCTTACTGCGATGGTTGCCAAGCCTGCAAGCCATTGCGCGTCAATGTAGAGGCATTTAAGCCAGACCGCAGCCAGCGCCGTGCTTGGCGCGACCATCAACACCTGCAAGTTCGCATTCTCGATTTGCAGTTTGACCCCGATCATTACGCCCTGTATTTGCGTTACCAAACCCATCGCCACGCAGGCGGTGGTATGGACCAAGACAGCGTTGACCAGTACCAACAATTTTTGTTGCAAAGCCGGGTCAACTCCAGAATCATTGAATTTCGAGCAGCGGCACCCAATGGGGAGTTGGGTGCGCTCAAAATGGTCAGCATTGTGGATGTGCTGAACCATGGTTTATCAGCGGTTTACACGTTCTACGAACCGGCGGATGAAGCCAGCTATGGCACCTTTGGTGTGCTGTGGCAAATTGACCAAGCCCGCAAGTTGAAACTGCCCCATGTGTATTTGGGCTATTGGATTGAGGCCAGCCCAAAAATGAATTACAAATCTCGGTTTGTGCCATGCGAAATCAGGGTCCATGGCCAATGGGAACCCATGCCGTAAGCGTCTGAAATTTTCACAGTGTAAAATTTTGAGGCCACCCCACGACACCATGAAAAAAGACCCCGCCTTCACGCCGACACCCACCATTCAGGTCATCGAACGCATGTTTTCGCTGATCGATGTACTGGCCTCTCGCTCAGAAGCCATCTCACTGAAAGAAATCAGCGAAAAAACGGGCCTTCACCCTTCTACAGCGCACCGCATCTTGAATGATCTGGCCACAGGTCGATTCGTTGACCGGCCTGAGGCCGGCAATTACCGATTGGGCATGCGCCTTCTGGAGTTGGGTAATCTGGTCAAGGGCCGTTTGAACGTGCGTGACGCGGCTTTGGCGCCTATGCGCGATTTGCACAAACTGATTCAGCAGCCCGTGAACCTGAGCATGCGGCAAGGCGATGAAATTGTGTACATCGAACGCGCTTACAGCGAACGGTCTGGCATGCAAGTCGTCCGCGCCATTGGTGGGCGCGCCCCCCTGCACTTGACCTCTGTGGGCAAGCTTTTTTTGGCGGCCGATGACCCTTTGCGGGTGCGTTCTTATGCCACGCGCACAGGCCTTCTGGGACAAACGCGCAACAGCATTACCCAATTGCAAGTACTCGAGCGTGAGCTGTCACGGGTCAAGCAATACGGCATCGCCCGAGACAATGAAGAATTAGAGTTGGGCGTGCGCTGCATTGCAGCGGGGATTTATGACGACCAAGGCAAATTGCTGGCGGGTCTGTCCATCTCTGCTCCCGCCGACCGCTTGGACGAAGGTTGGCTACCCAAACTGCAAGCCACAGCACACGACATCTCCAGCACTTTGGGCTTCCACGAACAGCACGGCTGAACAAAACAGCGGATTGAATCGCCCACAAAAAACCCCGCCATGCGGGGTTTTTTGTGAGCTTGAACCATCTCACCCAGGCTGGTGTTCGGCCAAAGCGGAGTGTCGGGTACCAGAGGCATTGGCGGATTTTTCAACCCAGCGGCGCACGCGCTCGGCATCAGCGATGCGGCTGAGCTTGCCGGCAGAGTCCAAAAACACCATGATCAACTTTCGGCCAGAAACTTGGGCTTGCATGACCAAGCACTGACCAGCTTCCGAGATGTAACCCGTTTTTTGCAAGCCAATGTCCCAATTGGCACTCTTCACCAAGCGGTTGGTGTTGTTGTATTGGAGGGTGCGGCGACCCACTTCGATTTCGCGACCATGCGAGGTCGAGAGTTCGCGCAAAACAGGCTCTTTGTAGGCAGCCCCAACCAGAACGGCCAAATCGTTGGCACTGGACTGGTTGCGACTGGACAATCCTGTCGGCTCCACATACCGGGTGTCTGACATGCCTAAGGCCTGAGCGCGCATGTTCATGCGTTTGACAAATTGCTCCAAACCACCTGGGAAAGAGCGTCCCAAGGCGTGGGCCGCTCGGTTTTCACTGGACATCAGAGACAAGTGCAGTAAATCACCCCGGCTGAGCACTGTGCCCACAGCCAAGCGAGAAGAACTGCCTTTTTCGGTGTCCACGTCGGCTTGGGTGATCGTGATCATTTCGGACATCGGCAGCTGAGCCTCCGAAATGACCAAACCCGTCATGAGCTTGGTGAGCGAAGCAATGGGCAAGACCGCGTTGTCATTTTTACGAAACAACACCTCACGGGTGTCTTGGTCGATGACCAAAGCCACGCTGGAACGAAGATCCAAGGGGTCTGATGAAGCGTGGAGCCCCGCCAACTGCCCATGCGAGGCACGCATAGGCACAGCAGGACGCTGCACGGCATTGAGCCGTTTGACGTTGGTCTTGGCTTTGGGGTTGGCCGCGACTTGCTTCTTGCTGACCGCCTTTTTGACCGCTTTTTGAGCAGCAACAGGCTTCTTTTTGTCGTTCGTCGATTTATTTTGCGCCCAAACAGGCGCAGGCAACACAAAAGTCACCCACAAGGCGCACCCCAAAATGGCCGCTGCCAATTTCTTCAGGGAGGACCCGCTCGTTGGCGGTGAAAAAGAAAAACCTGATCGCATCGGGGACATTGTGTTTCTATCAATTGCTTAATCTTATTTGAGTGTACCAAATAAAAAAAGTCACGCAAGAACAATGACTTGCGTGACTTTATTCAAGCCAGATAGTACATCTTAAGAATTATTTTTAGCCTTGAGCAGCCACCCGATCGGCTTTGCTCTGCAATTTATTGAGGGCACTGAGGTAAGCCTTGGCGGAAGCCACAACGATATCGGGGTCTGAGCCTACGCCATTGACAACGCGACCGCTGTTTTGCAAACGCACCGTCACTTCGCCCTGGCTCTCTGTTGAACCGCTGATCGCGTTGACCGAATAGAGCACCATTTCAGCACCACTTTTGATGTGTGACTCGATGGCTTTCAGTGAAGCATCCACCGGACCATTTCCATCGGATTCGGTACGAACTTCTTTGCCCTGGACCGTGAAAACCACCGCCGCATGAGGGCGCTCACCGGTTTCACTGCGTTGGGACATGGAGACGAAGCCGTACTGCTCTTTTTCAGCGGTCACACTCTCGTCCCCCACCAGCGCCAAGATGTCTTCGTCGAAAATCTCGCTCTTGCGGTCGGCCAATTCCTTGAACTTGGCAAAAGCGTTGTTGATTTCGGTCTCGCTGTCCAAAGTGACGCCCAAGTCTTGCAAACGCTGTTTGAAAGCGTTGCGACCGCTGAGCTTGCCCAGCACGATTTTGTTGGTGGTCCAGCCCACGTCTTCGGCACGCATGATTTCGTAGGTGTCACGGGCCTTGAGCACGCCATCTTGGTGAATGCCCGAGGCGTGGGCAAAGGCATTGGCACCCACCACGGCCTTGTTGGGCTGAACCACAAAACCTGTGGTCTGACTGACCATGCGACTGGCCGCCACGATGTGGCTGGTGTCAATGCCGATGTCCAAACCGAAATAGTCGCGGCGCGTCTTGACCGCCATGACCACTTCTTCAAGTGAGCAATTGCCCGCACGCTCACCCAAGCCGTTGATGGTGCACTCGACCTGGCGGGCGCCGCCGATCTTCACACCGGCCAAGGAGTTGGCCACCGCCATGCCCAGGTCGTTGTGGCAATGCACGGACCAAATCGCTTTGTCGGAGTTGGGAATGCGTTCACGCAGGGTGCGGATGAACTCGCCGTACAGCTCAGGCACCGCGTAACCCACGGTGTCGGGCACGTTGATGGTGGTCGCGCCTTCAGCAATCACAGCTTCAAGAACACGGCACAAAAAATCCATGTCGCTTCGGTAGCCGTCTTCTGGGCTGAACTCGACATCACCCACCAAATTGCGGGCAAAGCGCACCGATTGCTTGGCCTGCTCAAACACCTGGTCTGGCGTCATGCGCAGCTTCTTTTCCATGTGCAGGGGCGACGTGGCAATGAAGGTGTGAATGCGACCGCTGTTGGCGCCTTTGAGGGCCTCGGCGGCACGTGCAATGTCGCGGTCATTCGCTCGGGACAAAGAGCAAATGGTAGAGTCTTTGATCGCGTCGGCAATCGTTTTGACGGCCTCGAAGTCACCATTGGAGCTGGCAGCAAAACCGGCTTCGATCACGTCCACGCGCAGACGCTCCAGCTGGCGGGCAATGCGCAGCTTCTCGTCACGGGTCATGGAAGCGCCGGGCGATTGTTCGCCGTCGCGCAAGGTGGTGTCGAAAATAATCAGTTTGTCAGTCATGTTCACTCCTGGTCAAAAACCCGCAAGTCCAAGCAAAAATGCAAAAGGCCCGATGCGGATGGCATTCGGGCCTTTTGGGAAAATGTTTGCGTGCGCTACACATCCCGCCCGAGGGGCGCTAGCAGTAGTGCAAACAAAGAAAATTTCATACAAATACTGTAGCACAGTTCAAAACCCAAACTGTCTTGCAGTGGACATCACTGGTGCAAACCCCGTTCATCGGGCTCATCGGTGGAAGTGCTGATCATGCTGGTGGGTTGGCCTTTGGCCTTGCGCCAAATATAAATCACATAACCACTCAAGCCGTAAAGCACAAACAAGCCAAACAACACAGTGGGTGGATCGATGTTCACGGCCGCGATGCCCAAGGCCACCAACACCAAAGTGGCAAACGGCACGCTCTTTTTCATGTGCATGTCTTTGAAACTGTAAAACGGCACATTGGTCACCATGGTCAAGCCCGCAAACATGCATACGGCAAACATGCCCCAAGACACTGCTTTGGCGGGCACGGCGTTTTCAAACATGATCCACACAAAACCCATGACCAAAGCGGCTGCCGCTGGCGAAGGCAGGCCCTGGAAATAACGCTTATCGACCACACCCGTGTTGACATTGAAGCGTGCCAGGCGCAGGGCTGCACATGCGCAGTAAACAAACGCGGCAATCCATCCCCAGCGGCCCAGCTCCTTCAAGGTCCAGACGTAGGCAATCAAGGCTGGCGCTGCGCCGAAAGACACCATGTCGGACAGCGAATCCATCTGCTCACCAAATGCGCTTTGGGTGTTCGTCATGCGGGCCACACGGCCGTCCAGGCTGTCGAGCACCATGGCGCTGAAAATACCCACTGTGGCCAAGTCGAAACGGCCATTGATGGCCATGACCACAGCGTAGAAACCTGCAAACAGAGCCGCCAAAGTGATCATGTTGGGCAACATGTAGATGCCCTTGGAGGGTTTGCGCACCGGCACTGGGCCTTCTGCGTCTTCAGCGGTGTTGTTGGCTTTGTTCATCATCCATTCCTGTTCCGGTTTATTGGATCCATCCCGTGTCAGCTGAGTTTAAGGCAGACCCAGCGCCCAAGAAAAAGGCCACCTGAGTGGCCTTTTCCCATCTTGCCCAAAGGCCAGATCAGTTGCGGGACTTGTCAACCAGCTTGTTCTTGGCGATCCAAGGCATCATGGCGCGCAATTGTGCGCCCACGACTTCGATGGAGTGCTCAGAAGTCAAGCGACGACGCGCGGTCATGCTTGGGTAGTTGGTCTTGCCTTCCAAGATGAACATCTTGGCGTATTCACCCGTCTGGATGCGCTTCAAGGCATTGCGCATGGCGACGCGAGACTCTTCGTTGATGACTTCAGGACCAGTCACGTACTCGCCGTATTCGGCGTTGTTCGAGATCGAGTAGTTCATGTTGCCGATGCCGCCTTCGTAGATCAGGTCAACGATCAGCTTCAACTCGTGCAAGCACTCGAAGTAAGCCATTTCAGGCGCGTAACCGGCTTCCACCAAGGTTTCGTAACCCATCTTGATCAACTCAACCGCGCCACCGCACAGAACAGCCTGCTCACCGAACAAGTCGGTTTCGGTTTCTTCTTTGAAGTTGGTCTCGATGATGCCGGCCTTGCCGCCACCGTTGGCCATGGCGTAGCTCAGGGCCAAAGCGCGGGCCTTGCCGCTCTTGTCCTGGTGAATCGCCACCAAGTGGGGCACGCCGCCACCTTGGGTGTAAGTGTTGCGCACGGTGTGGCCTGGGGCCTTAGGGGCAACCATCCACACGTCCAGGTCTTCACGGGGAACGACTTGGTTGTAGTGCACGTTGAAACCGTGGGCGAAAGCCAAAGAAGCACCTTGCTTGATGTGGGGGGCCACATTGTTGTTGTAAACCTCGGCGATCATTTCGTCGGGCAACAAGATCATGACCACGTCGGCGGCTTTGACCGCGTCGTTGACTTCCATCACGGTCAAACCGGCTTTGCCGACTTTGTCCCACGATGCGCCACCTTTGCGTAGACCGACGACCACTTTGACGCCGCTGTCGTTCAAGTTTTGGGCGTGTGCATGGCCTTGCGAGCCATAACCAAGGATGGCAACAGTTTTGCCCTTGATGACGCTCAAATCACAATCTTTGTCGTAAAAAACTTTCACAGGGTTCTCCTTAGGAATAAAACAGTTTCAAGGGTTGAGTTTAGACGCGCAGGATGCGCTCGCCGCGCCCGATACCGCAAGCGCCAGTGCGCACGGTCTCCAAGATGGCACTGCGGTCGATCGCCTCCAAAAAGGCGTCGTTCTTGGATTGGTCACCGGTCAGTTCTACGGTGTAGCTCTTGTCGGTGACGTCAATCACACGGCCACGGAAGATGTCAGCCATGCGTTTCATTTCTTCGCGTTCCTTACCCACGGCTCGCACCTTCACAAGCATCAGCTCGCGCTCGGTGTAGGCACCTTCGGTCAGGTCCACGACCTTGACCACCTCGATCAGGCGGTTCAGGTGTTTGGTGATTTGCTCGATCACGTCATCCGACCCTGTGGTCTGGATGGTCATGCGCGAGAGGCTGGGATCTTCGGTCGGGGCCACGGTCAAAGACTCGATGTTGTAGCCACGCGCAGAGAACAAGCCCACCACACGGGACAAAGCGCCCGCTTCGTTTTCAATCAGTACAGCAATGATGTGTTTCATGATTACAGGTCCTCCACGCCCATGAGCATCTCGGTGATGCCCTTGCCGGCCTGCACCATCGGGAACACGTTTTCTGTTGGGTCAGTTCGGATGTCCAAGAAAACCGTGCGGTCCTTGAGCCTGCGGGCTTCGCGCAAGGCGGGCTCCACATCCTCTGGTTTTTCAACCAAGATGCCGACGTGGCCATAAGCTTCGGCCAACTTCACGAAATTGGGCAAAGCATCCATGTAGCTGTGGCTGTAACGACCGGAGTAATCAATCTCCTGCCACTGGCGCACCATGCCCAAATAACCATTGTTCAGGGCCACCACATTGATGGGTGTGTTGTACTGCAAGCAGGTCGAGAGTTCCTGAATGCACATCTGCACCGAGCCTTCGCCCGTCACGCAGAACACTTCGCTGTCTGGCTTGGCCAATTTGATGCCCATGGCATAGGGAATGCCCACGCCCATGGTGCCCAAACCACCGGAGTTGATCCAGCGACGTGGTTCGTTGAACTTGTAGTACTGAGCGGCCCACATCTGGTGCTGACCCACGTCAGATGTGATGTAAGCATCCGCGTCTTTTGTCATGTCCCACAAGGTCTCAATGACTTTTTGCGGCTTGATGACGAGCGAGTTGCTGTTGTCGTACTTCATGCAATCGCGTTTGCGCCAGCCTTCAACCGTTTCCCACCACTGGGCCAAGGCCTGAGGATCGGGTTTTTGGCCAGACTCTCGGATCATGCCCATGAGTTCGGTCAGCACGTCTTTCACGTCGCCCACGATCGGCACATCCACTTTCACGCGCTTGGAGATGCTCGATGGGTCAATGTCAATGTGGATGATCTTGCGATCCACCGAGGCAAAGTGCTTGGGGTTACCGATCACGCGGTCGTCAAACCGTGCACCCACTGCCAACAAAACGTCACAGTTTTGCATGGCGTTGTTGGCTTCGAGCGTACCGTGCATGCCCAGCATGCCCAGGAAACGGCGATCGGTCGCCGGGAAAGCGCCCAAGCCCATCAAAGTGTTGGTCACCGGCACATTGAGCATGTCGACCAAGGCCCGCAGCTCGGCGCTGGCGTTGCTCAAGAGCACACCACCGCCTGTGTAAATGTAAGGGCGCTTGGCCGACATCAACAACTGCAAAGCTTTGCGGATCTGACCGCCGTGGCCCTTGCGAACCGGGTTGTAAGAACGCATCTCAACCGACTCGGGGTAGCCCGAATACATCGTCTTGTTGAAAGAGACGTCTTTGGGCACGTCAACCACCACAGGGCCAGGACGGCCGCTGCGTGCAATGTGGAAAGCCTTCTTCATGACCTCGGCCATGTCTTTGGCGTCTTTGACCAAGAAGTTGTGCTTGACGATAGGACGTGTAATGCCCACGGTGTCGCATTCTTGGAAGGCATCCAGGCCAATGGCCGCAGTGGGCACTTGGCCACTGATGATGACCATCGGAATGCTGTCCATGTAAGCGGTCGCAATGCCGGTGACGGCATTGGTCAGGCCGGGGCCCGATGTGACCAGCGCCACACCCACCTCGCCCGTGGCACGGGCAAAACCGTCGGCCGCATGCACGGCAGCTTGCTCGTGACGCACCAGGACGTGCTGAATGGTGTCTTGCTTGTAGAAAGCGTCGTAGATGTGCAAAACAGCACCGCCGGGGTAACCCCAGATGTATTGCACGTTTTCGGCTTGGAGCGCTTTGACGAGGATTTCTGCGCCGCGCAATTCTTGAGCGCCCGCAGGGGTGTTGACCGTATCGGCCTTGTTCATTTCCATATTCAACCTTTGTGAATTTCTCTAACGAAAAACCTTGGGTGCCCCTGGGCTCGACTCTTGTGAAGTGGCTTTGGGACTTAAGACCACAGACATGGGCACCAAACTGTAAAAGTGCCGGACTGTGATCCGTTTGCTTTTTTTCAATTGCAACCCGGTATTATGGCATCAGTCAAATGCATGTCATAAAAACCCCGTCGTTTTGCGCCTCCCAATGCGATAATTTCATTTAACTGATTTATCAATTTTCAAGCGACACCGACGATGGTGCAAAGGCAATCCCGTTGGCATCCGACTCTGAACTTGCAGACTTTCTGAAAAACATGGAGAAAAAGGCGTTCAAACGCACTTACTACCATGTCAGAAACGAGGATGCGGCCTTGGATATCCTCCAAGACAGCATGATCAAGCTGTGCACGCATTACGCAGACAAGCCCGCGGCAGAACTGCCCTTGTTGTTTCAGCGCATCCTCTCCAACACCACACTGGACTGGTTTCGCCGACAAAAAACCAGAGGTGCTTTGTTTACCAATTTAGGCGATTTCAACGCTGTTAACGGAGATGGCGACTTTGACTTGCTAGAGGTTACCGGCAACAACGTTGATAACGCTGTCTCAGAAAGCACCGAGGACTGGGTTGGCCGGGTTCAAACGCTCGAGCACATTGAAACCGCTGTCATGGCTTTGCCTGCACGTCAACGAGAAGCCTTCTTGCTGCGTTATTGGGAGGAGCACGACGTGGCGCAAACCGCGGCAGTGATGGGCTGCTCAGAAGGCAGCGTCAAAACCCATTGTTCTCGGGCAATCCAAGCCCTGAGCAAAACATTGGGAATACAAGGAATCAGACCATGAAACACGCGAACACTTCCACTGAAGCCCAAATTGATCAATTGGGCCACTACTTTTCGGGCCAACTCACCCTCGCCAGTACTGATTTGTCGCACGACATTTCGGAGCGTCTTCGCGTCGCTCGCCAATTGGCGATCGGGCATCGCAAAACTGCGGCACAACTCCGACAGGTTCAAAACAATCAGGTCAATGCAAACGGCACTTTGACAGTATCGGGCGACGAAGGCTTAGGGCTTTGGAGTGTTCTGGCTTCTTCATTGCCCTTGTTGGCATTGGTCGTGGGTCTTCTGACCATTCAGGCAGTCAAAGATGACCACATCGCTGTAGAAATCGCTGCTACAGACTCGGCTCTTTTGACTGACGAATTACCTCCTCATGCATACACCGATGCCGGTTTTGCCCAGTTTTTGAAAATCAAACACAGCGCCTCGGAACAGCATGACTGAGTTGCATTTGGGTCGCATTTTTCTGCGGAAAACTTATCTCATCGTAAGTTTGGGCAGTTTATTGGCTCTGGGGTGGCTGAATGCGGCTGCGCAAACCAGCTTGCCCAGTGCTGTGGTTTCCCCACCTGGTCCTCAAACTTCCAACACAAAACCCAACGCGACACGCCTTACGGCGACATCCCCCATATCCAGTGCCTGGCATCAACTGACGCCCATGCAAAGACAAGCACTGGCCCCGTTAGGGGCCCAATGGAGTGCCTTGAGCGCGCAGCAACAAGCCAAGTGGCTGACTCTTTCAAAGAATTTCACGCAACTGCCCGTGGCCGATCAGGTCACCATGCATTCACGCATGGCCGATTGGGTGGACTTGAGCCCTCAACAACGTAACTTGGCTCGTTTGAACTTCAATCAGTTCCAAAACTTGCCCAAGGAGGATAAAAAAGCCGCTTGGGAAGCCTACCAAGCCTTGCCTAAAGAAGAAAAGCGTTTGCTCAGTTCAGGCTCAATCGGTCCCACCAAAAGTGCCGCGCCGACCATCAAGCCGGTAGATCCCCACCGCCAAGTCCAAACAGCTGTCAAGGCCCCTTCTGGCAGCCCCCATGCAGCGGCTGCAATTGACCGCAAAACCCTGTTGCCACGTCAGCCGACTGTGGTCTCACCCAAGCAAGGCACGCCCTTGCCCTCATCGACAGACATGTCCGAAGATCTCAAGCCCTCCACTGAAACGGCACCCTCATGATGCTTCAGCCCTCCAGCAGCGCTCCCCTGCAGGACATGTCCACCCCATCACTCAAGCGACGCATGGCCTGCTGGCTTTACGAAGGCATGCTGTTGTTTGGCGTCATGGTGTCTTCTGGGCTGGTTTATTTTGTGGCCGCCTATTGGGCGACAGGGTTGGCTCCTGGCGACATGAACGTCCACCCTCAACTCAAATCAGGCTTGCAGGCGTCTAGCTTTTTGGTTTTGGGTCTGTATTTCATTTGGATGTGGCGGCGCGGTCAGACCCTGGCCATGAAGACCTGGCGGATTCAAATTGTGGCCACCGATGGTCAAAAAATCAGTCGAAAAACGGCCTTCAAACGCTACCTCACCAGCTGGATTTGGTTCCTCCCCCCTTTGGCGGTCTCTTCAGCACTCGGGCTGCCTGTGGTCGAATTGACTGTTTTGACCTTGGGCTGGGTGGCCGTCTGGGCTGTCCTCAGCCGCTTTCACCCGCAAGGCCAGTTTTGGCATGATGCAATTGCAGGGACACGGCTGGTCACGACAGCCACCTGAATAGTTTGACTTTTCGCGCGCCATGCAAGAACCCACAAACGCACACTCCCCTGCCGACACCGTGAACCCACAAAAAGCCCGCAAAGGACTGAACCGAGTCCTCCATGCGGGAGGGTATTCACTTCAAGGACTTCGCGCAGGCTGGGGGGAAACTGCGTTTCGTCAAGAAGCCATCTTGGCCGCAGGCTTGTTGCCCTTGGCTTTCTGGCTGGGTCAAAGCTGGGTCGAAACGGCCTTGCTGGCCGGTACGGTGCTGCTGGTCATGATTGTTGAATTGCTCAACACCTGCATCGAATCGGCCATTGACCGGATTGGCCCAGAATGGCATCACTTGTCCAAGCGTGCCAAAGACATGGGCAGCGCTGCCGTACTGCTCAGTCTGCTGCTGTGTGTGGGGGTTTGGGTCGGCGCACTTTGGCAGCGTTTGGCGTGAACCCAATGGACGCCACCGCCTCAATTCAGACATCGCCCGCCTTCTCGCTCTGCGTTTACTGCGGCTCAAAACCTGGCAACAAACCCGAGTTTTCTCAAATTGCCGTCCAAGTAGGCACTTGGATCGGCCAGCATGGTGGTCAATTGGTCTACGGTGGCGGACGCAATGGCCTGATGGGCTTGGTGGCCGAAGCCACTTTGGCTGCTGGTGGCACCGTGATCGGCATCATCCCCAAAGCATTGGTCGAAAAAGAATGGGCGCACCATGGTTGCACCGAACTTCATGTGGTCGACACCATGCACGAGCGCAAACGCCTGATGGCCGACAAAGCCGACGCTTTTTTGGCATTGCCCGGCGGCATCGGCACGTTTGAAGAGTTGTTTGAGGTCTGGACCTGGCGACAGCTGGGGTACCACGACAAGCCCGTGGGCATCCTCAACAGCCTCGGCTACTACGATGGGCTGATGTCCTTCATCGGTCAAGTGGTGCAAGACGGTTTCATGGGCGATTGGCAGACCGAACTGGTCACCCTGGGCACTGAGCCCGAAGCGCTGCTGCAAAGCTTGGTGCAAAAAGCAGGCTTTTCTCCCCGCGCCAAAGTCGAACTGCTCTGATCTTTGCGTGAACTGAGCCGGGCTAAGAGAGCCGTTCAAAGAGAGCCCGGCTTTCCCATCAAACCGCAGTTTCGTCTTGCTCGCCGGTGCGAATACGGATCACGCGTTCGACCGTGGTCACAAAAATCTTGCCGTCACCGATCTTGCCGGTGCGCGCTGCCTTGATGATGGCGTCCACACAGCTGTCCAAGTCTTGGTCCTTGACCACCACCTCGACCTTGACCTTGGGCAAAAAGTCGACCACATACTCGGCACCCCGGTACAACTCGGTGTGGCCTTTTTGACGGCCAAAACCCTTAACTTCGGTGACGGTGAGGCCCGTCACGCCGCATTCGGCCAAGGCTTCGCGCACTTCTTCCAGCTTGAAGGGCTTGATGACGGCGGTGATCTGTTTCATGGGGAAAGTCCTCAAAGAATGGTGGTTGCCCGAAATCAGGCGCGGAATTTGTTGGTCATAGGATAACGCCAATCCTTGCCAAAACTGCGGTGCGTCACGCGAATGCCCACAGGGGATTGGCGGCGTTTGTACTCGTTGAGCTTGATCAGGCGGGTCACTTTTTCCACATCGGCCCGTTCAAAGCCATCGGCAATCAGCGCTTCCACGCCCTCGTCGTTTTCCATGTAACGCTGAATGATCGCGTCCAGCACCTCATACGCGGGCAGGCTGTCTTGGTCTTTTTGGTCGGGGCGCAGCTCGGCGCTGGGCGGGCGGGTGATGATGCGCTCGGGGATCGGTTGGCTGCCCGTGCCATACGGATCATGAAGGTTGCGCCAGCGGGCCAGGTCAAACACGCGGGTCTTGACCACGTCTTTGATCACCGCAAAACCGCCCGCCATGTCGCCATACAGCGTGCAGTACCCCGTGGCCATCTCGCTCTTGTTGCCGGTGGTCAACACAATCGCCCCGGTCTTGTTGGACAGCGCCATGAGCAGCGTGCCGCGAATGCGGGCCTGAATGTTCTCTTCGGTCGTGTCTTCTTTCAGGCCCTCAAACTGGACCGACAGCGCCTGTTTGAAGCCGTCAAACAGTGGCGCAATCGAAATTTCGTCATAACGCACGTTCAAGCGCTTGACCATGTCGCGCGAATCGATCCAGCTGATGTCGGCCGTGTAGGGCGAAGGCATCATCACCGCGTGGATCTTGTCGGCCCCGATCGCGTCCACCGCAATCGCCAACACCAGCGCCGAATCGATGCCGCCCGACAGGCCCAAAATCGCACCCTTGAAACCGTTTTTGTCCAAATAGTCGCGCACGCCCAACACCAGCGCATCCCACAACTCGGCATCGGCGCTGGCCATGGGCACCAAGGCCTCGGGCGCAGCGCTCACATCCACACCGTTTGCCGCGGCTTGAACTTGCACCGTCATGGCCGCCTCGCGAAAACCTTCAGCCCGCGCCACGGTTTCGCCGTGGGCATTGAGCGCAAAGGAGCGGCCTTCAAAAATCACCTCGTCTTGCCCGCCGACCAAGTGCGCGTAAACCAGGGGCAGACCGCAATCGGCCACGCGCTCGCGCATGCGCTGCTCACGCTCCGGGCCCTTGCCCGCATGAAAAGGCGAGGCGTTCAGCACCGCCAGCATTTGCGCGCCCGCGTCTCGCGCCAAACGGGCCGGTTCGTCAAACCAAGCGTCTTCGCAAATCAGCAAGCCCACGCGCACACCCTCGACCTCGAACACACCCACCCCGTTGCCGGGAGTGAAGTAGCGGCGCTCGTCAAAAACCTGGTAGTTAGGCAACTCGCGCTTGTCGTAAGCACACACCACCTGCCCCTCGCACAGCACGCTGGCGCGGTTGTGGCGGCGCGTCACCGCCACGCTGCGGGTGCGCAGGCCGCCGCCTTCGGGGTGGCCCACCACCACATGCAAACCTTTTAACCCAGCCAGTTCGCGGGCCACTGTTTTCAGGGCATCATCACAGGCGTCAATGAAGGCGGGGCGCAGCAACAAGTCTTCGGCCGCATAGCCGCAAATCGACAGCTCGGGCGTCAACACCAAGCGCGCGCCCTCGGCATGCGCCCGGGTGGCGAAATCGATGATCTTGCGGGCATTGCCCGGCATGTCACCGACGACAAAGTTGAGCTGGGCCACACGAATTTGGAGAGTCATACAGGTGCTGGAAAATGTGAGCTTGAATTATGTCACCCGGGTGCAAGACGACCTGAGTGCCATCGCGCCCGAAGCCTGGGACGGACTGCTCGCCCGGCAAGACGCCCCTTCCCCCTTCATGCAGCATGCCTATTTGTCAGCCATGCAGACCAGCCAATCGGCCGCGCCCGAGACCGGTTGGACGCTGCAAGTCATCAGCCTGTGGCGCAGCACCTCGCAAGGCGATGTGTTGGCCGCCGCCTGCCCGCTCTACATCAAGACCCACTCACGCGGCGAATACGTGTTCGACCACGCCTGGGCCGACGCCTACCAGCGCCACGGCCTGGACTATTACCCCAAAGCGCTGGTCGCCTCGCCCTTCACACCCGTGCCCGGCAGCCGCCTGCTGGCTGAATCTGACGCCGCCCGCCAAGCCCTGCTGGCCGCCTTGCTGGACATTTGCCAAACCAACAACATCCCCTCGCTGCACATCCTGTTTGGCAGCGCGCAAGACTTGCAAGCCTGCGAGCAAGCCGGGCTGCTGCAGCGCGACCAAGTGCAGTTCCATTGGCAAAACCAAGGCTGGCGCGACTTTGATGACTTTTTGGCCAGCCTGACGCAAGAAAAACGCAAAAAAATCCGGCAAGAACGCCGCAAAGTGCGGGAGGCGGGCGTCAGCTTTCGCGCCGTGCGTGGCCCTGACATGACAGGCGACGACTGGGCCGTGCTGCTGCGCTGCTACCAGCAGACCTATTGGGAACACGGCAACGCGCCCTATTTGACCCCGGCGTTTTTTGAGGCCATGCGCACCGACATGGCCGCCAACTGGCTGCTGTTTGTGGCAGAACACGCGGGCCAACCCATCGGCATCAGCCTGATCGGCCTTCACATGGACGCCGCTGGCCAGCCCGAAGTGGCCTACGGCCGCTATTGGGGGGCGCTTGCGCGGGTGGACTGCCTGCACTTTGAAGCCTGCTACTACCAGCCCATCGCATGGTGCATCCAGCACGGCCTCAAACGCTTTGAAGGCGGCGCACAAGGCGAACACAAAATGGCCCGCGCCCTGCTGCCTACACCCACACACAGCGCCCACTGGCTGGCGCACCCGGCGTTTTCTGAGGCAGTGGCCCGGTTTCTAGAGCGGGAAAAAGCGGGGGTGGAGAACTACCTCGAAGCGCTCAATCAGCACTCACCACTCAAACAAACGCAGCAGCCCAACTTGTAAGTCGGCACCTTCAGGTCAGACATCGGCCACCGCCCCCTTCCGACACATTCTGTCGCTTCGCCTTGGACACTGGTTTCTGTCACCACACAGGAAGGGACGCTGGGCCAATTTGGAAGTGAAATCGAGGAGCAGGCTTGCCTTCATCAAGTCACTGCACCCACAATTGCGGGCTGAAACGGCCTACCAATAAGCATGGAAGCATCAATAAAATTTAGCAAGATATACAATAATTCAAATTCAAATACCAATTCACGATACAAATGCTGGACGTCAACGATGCAATCATCCTGAGCTGTGCGCCCCAAGGCGGTGCCATGGCCACCGCAGCGACCGAGCAAACGGGCTTGACGCGGGTGGCTGTTTCGCGGCGCATCAAGAAGCTGGCCGATGCAGGCTACTTGCAACGCCACGGCACGGGTACCCGGCAAACCTACAGCCTGGGCGACAAGCGCTTTTGGTTAAGAGTGGAACCCCTTGCCGACATCGTGCGGCGGGGCGGCGAGATGGTGGTGTGGGAACAGCATTTGGCGGCTTTGTTGGCAGACTTGCAGCCCAATGTCAAAAACCTGGCTTACACCGCATTCACCGAAATGCTGAACAACGCCCTCGACCATTCCAGCGGGCAGCAGGTGGTGATGGGCATGCATGTGCAGGACGGGCAATTGCAGATGTTGGTGGCCGATGACGGCGAGGGGATCTTCCGCAAGATTGCCAAAGCCGCTGATTTGTTTGACCCGCGCTTGGCCATTTTGGAGCTGGCCAAGGGCAAGTACACCACCGCGCCCTTGGGCCATTCGGGCATGGGTATTTTTGTGTCATCGCGGATGATGGATGGCTTTGCCATCGAGTCGTTCGGCTTGCGTTTTGACCCGAATGAGGCCAACGCTCCCCTGCCCCGTTTTGACTGGATCGACGCCAGCGCGCAGCTCAAGCCCGCCCAAGCGCAGACGGTGGTGCGCATGGCCATTGCGCTAGACAGCACACGCACGGGCAATGATGTTTATTTCAAATATTTTGAGTCCAGCAATGTGGGCGATGCCGAGCCTGGCGATGCCTTTCACACCACAGAAATTCCGGTGCGCTTGGCCCAGCTGAGCAGTGAACTGGTGTCACGCTCGCAAGCCAAATGGGTGATGAACCGCGCCACCCAGTTCAAGACCGTGATCCTCGACTTCGAAGGCGTGGTCCATGTGGGCCAGGCTTTTGTGGACGAGGTGTTCCGAGTCTTTGCCACAGCCCACCCCCACATTCGCCTGAAGACCATGGGCATGAGCCCCGAGGTGGCCAAGTTGGTGAGTTTGTTTGGGGGTGAGCGGGGCTGAAGCACCACCATACGCAGCAACAAGCGCTGAATGCTCGCCCATAAAAAAACGCCTGCGCGGCGCAAACCGGGCAAGCGTTTTGGGGTTCAAGGGCTTCAGTCAGAAGCCATTGAGCCAGGCGTTCAGGCCTTGTTGTAGTTGGCGATGCCGTCCATCAGTTCTTTGGCGGCGGATTCGACGCCTTCCCAGCCCTTGACCTTGACCCATTTGCCTTTTTCCAGGTCTTTGTAGTGCTCAAAGAAGTGGGCGATTTGCTTGAGCTGCAGCTCGTGCACGTCAGCCAGGGCCTTGATGTTGGCGTAGATGGGCAGGATTTTTTCTGTGGGCACGGCCAAGATCTTGCCGTCCATGCCGCCTTCGTCTTCCATCAGCAAGATGCCAATGGCGCGGCACGACACCACCACGCCTGGGGGCAGCGGGAAGGGCGTCATCACCAACACGTCGACCGGGTCACCGTCACCGGCGATGGTCTGGGGCACGTAGCCGTAGTTGGTGGGGTAGTGCATGGCGGTGCCCATGAAGCGGTCCACAAACAAAGCGCCGGACTCTTTGTCCACTTCGTACTTCACAGGGTCGGAGTTCATCGGGATTTCGATGATGACGTTGAATGCGTCGGGTACTTTGCTGCCGGGGGTGACTTTGTTCAGGGACATGGTGTCTGCTTTTGAAAGTTAAGAGGAATCGGAAAATCCTAGGGATTAACCCCGATTTTACTTTCACGGCGCTTGCGAAAGCGAAGGCTCTTGATCCGCTTATGGGCGTGATGTCTCTTGCGTGATTTCCAAGGCTGCGGCACAACCGACAATGGTGGCATGCAACACAACTTCATCGCCAACCAATCCGTCCCTGCCCTGGCCGGCCAGACCATCGACGTGCTGGACCCGTCTGACGGGCAGGTGTTTGATCAGATCCCGCGCAGCCAAGCGGCTGACATCGACCAGGCCGTACAAGCGGCCCGCGCTGCATTCAATGGGCCTTGGGGGCGGTTGACGGGCGTGGAACGTGGGCGCTTGTTGATGGCCCTGTCGCGCAAAGTGGCTGAAAACGCAGGCGAACTAGCCGCGCTGGAGCAGCGCGATTGCGGCAAACCCACCAAACAAGCCGCCGCCGACGCGGTGGCCCTGGCGCGTTACTTTGAGTTTTACGCCGGGGCTTGCGACAAGCTGCACGGCGAGACCCTGCCCTACCAAAACGGCTACAGCGTCTTGACCTGGCGCGAGCCGCATGGCGTCACCGGCCATGTGATCCCCTGGAATTACCCGATGCAGATTTTTGGGCGCAGTGTGGGTGGCGCCTTGGCGGCGGGTAACGCCTGTGTGGTCAAGCCTGCCGAAGACGCGTGCCTGAGCCTGATCCGCGTGGCGCAACTGGCGGCCGAAGTCGGCTTTCCGGCCGGTGCCTTGAACATCGTCACCGGTTATGGCCACGAGGTGGGCGACGCGCTGTCCCGCCACCCCGGCATCGACCACATCAGCTTCACGGGCAGCCCCCGTGTGGGCACACTGATCCAGCAAGTGGCCGCCGAGCGCCACTGCCCGGTCACCCTGGAGCTGGGCGGCAAGAGCCCCCAAATCATTTTTGACGACGCCGACTTGGACGCGGCCATTCCCGTGGTGGTCAACGCCATCGTGCAAAACTCCGGCCAGACCTGCAGCGCAGGTTCGCGGGTGCTGATTCAGCAAGGCATTTACGAGCCCCTGCTGGCCCGCTTGGGCGAGGCCTTCAGCCGCCTGCAAGTGGGCTCGGCCGCCATGAATCTGGACTTGGGGCCCCTGATCCGCGCCAGCCAGTTGGAGCGGGTGACCGGCTTTTTGGACCAAGCCCGGGCCGATGGCATCGCCACCGTGGCGCAAGGCCAGATTGCGCCCGGCGTCCCCGCAGGTGGTTACTACCAAGCCCCGGTGCTCTTGCGTGACGTGCCGGTGATGCACCGTTTGGCGCAAGAAGAGGTGTTTGGTCCCGTGCTGTCGGCCATGGCCTTCAAAGACGAAGACCACGCAGTCGAGCTGGCCAACGCCACCGAGTTCGGTTTGGTGGCGGGCATTTGGACGCGTGACGGCGGTCGCCAATTCCGCATGGCCAAACGCGTGCGCAGCGGCCAAGTCTTCATCAACAACTACGGCGCAGCGGGCGGGGTGGAGCTGCCCTTTGGCGGCGTCAAGTCATCGGGCTACGGCCGCGAAAAAGGCCTGGAAGCGCTGTTGGGCTTCACCACCCTCAAAACCGTTGCCATCGCGCACGGCTGAAACGAACCCTAACGCTTGACCATGCCACCTCCAAGGGGGTGGCGGGTCGGGCACAATCGTTGGCTATGTCTGAACGCGTCATTCCGCTGGTTGATCAGCGCCATCCCAGTCTGCCCTTGCCTGCCCTGCCTGCAGGGCAAGACCTGAGCGCCTTGCCGCTGGACGGCCTGCGCCGACCCCTGACCGATTTGCGCATCAGCGTGACCGACCGCTGCAACTTCCGATGCAGCTACTGCATGCCCAAGGAAATCTTTGACAAGGACTACGCCTACCTGCCGCACAGCCATTTGCTGAGCTTTGAAGAAATCACCCGCATTGCCACCGTTTTTGTGGGCCGGGGTGTACGCAAAATCCGCCTGACGGGCGGTGAACCTTTGCTGCGCAAGAACATCGAGATCCTGATCGAACAACTGGCCGCGCTTCGCACGCCAGAGGGTTTGCCACTCGACTTGACCCTGACCACCAACGGCTCGCTGTTGGCACGCAAGGCGCAAAGCTTGAAAGACGCCGGCCTGCAACGCGTCACCGTCAGCCTGGACGGCCTGGACGATGCGGTTTTTCGCCAAATGAACGACGTGGACTTTCCGGTGGCCGATGTGCTGGCCGGGATCGAGGCGGCGCGGGCGGCGGGTTTGGGGCCAATCAAGGTCAACATGGTGGTCAAGCGCGGCACCAACGACCACGAAATTTTGCCCATGGCGCGGCATTTCAGGGGTACGGGCATCGTGCTGCGCTTCATTGAATACATGGACGTGGGCGCAACCAATGGCTGGTGCATGGACGAGGTGCTGCCCAGCGCCGAGGTGATCCGCCGGCTGCAAACGGAGTTGCCGCTGGTGCAACTGGACCCCACCGTCCCGGGCGAAACTGCCGAGCGCTGGGGTTACGCCAACGCCCAAGGCGAGCACGACCCGAGCTTGGGTGAAGTGGGTGTGATCAGCAGCGTGACGCAAGCCTTTTGTGGCGACTGCAACCGCGCACGCCTGTCCACCGAAGGTCGCTTGTATTTGTGCCTGTTTGCCAGCCAGGGCTACGACTTGCGCCAATTGTTGCGCGACCCGGCCCAGTCTGACCACGAGCTGGCCCAGACTGTGGACGCCATTTGGCGCGGACGCACCGACCAATACTCGCGTTTGCGCAGCTTGCGCGGGCCGGACACCGCCAGCGGCCCCGGCCGTCGGGTGGAAATGAGCTACATCGGAGGCTGAAGGCCATGAACAACAACGCACCCGGCATCACGGGCCTCATCCTTGCTGGCGGGCGCGGCTCGCGCATGGGCGGCAGCGACAAAGGCTTGCAAAACTTCCATGGCCTGCCACTGGCTTTGCAAACCCTGATGCGCCTGCAGTTGCAAAGCCTGCCACTGCAAGAAGTGCTGATCAACGCCAACCGCAACCTGGCGGCCTACGAATCGCTGGGCGTGCCGGTTTGGCCCGACAGCATCGACGGTTTTGCTGGGCCTCTGGCGGGTTTTCAAACGGGTTTGGAGCGCTGCGAAACCCCGCTCATGCTCACGGTGCCTTGTGACACGCCACTTTTTCCACTCGATCTGGTAGAGCGCCTCTATGAGGCCATGGACGCCCAAGACGCCGATCTGGCCATGGCCGCAGCCCCAGAGGCCGATGGCACGGTGCGCCCGCAGCCGGTGTTTTGCCTGCTCAAAACCGATCTGCTCGAGAATTTGGTGAAGTTCACCCAAGGCGGTGGCCGCAAGATCGACGCTTGGACCGCACAGCACCGCTGCGCCATCGTCCCGTTTGACCTGCCCGGCGACAGCGCGCAGGCCTTTGCCAACGCCAACACGCTGGCCGAGCTGCAGCAACTCGAAGCCCTCTGAATCCCATGGCCACACAATGGCCGCGCAGACCATGACCACGCCCTTGTCTCCCGCCCAGTCTTCCACTCTGTCCCTGAACGAGATCGCCGAACGCCTGCAAGGCTACGACCCTCAAGCCCTGTCGGCCCGCCATGTGAACGACTTTTTGGCCCAGCTGGTTCAGCCCGTGCGCGAACAAGAAATCGTGCCCTTGATGCAGGCCCATGGCCGCATCTTGGCGCAAGACGTGGTCTCACCCATCAGCGTGCCACCTCACGACAACTCGGCCATGGACGGCTACGCCCTGCGCGGCGCGGAACTGCTGACCGACCGCTCGACACCCCTCACCGTTGTAGGCACCGCGTTTGCCGGTGCTGCCTGGCAAGGCACGGTGAATGCGGGCGAGTGCGTGCGCATCATGACCGGGGCCATCATGCCCGCTGGGCTTGACACCGTAGCTCCGCAAGAGCTGGTGAAGGTGGACGGCGACACCGTCCACATCCCGCCCGGCATGCTGCAAGTGGGCGACAACCGCCGCCTTTTGGGCGAAGACCTGATGGCAGGACAAGCTGCCCTGCGTGCAGGCACGCGCCTCGCGCCTGCTGCCTGTGGCTTGCTGGCCAGCCTGGGCTTGCCCAGCGTCAGCGTGTGGCGCAGACCCAAAGTGGCCTATTTCTCAACCGGTGACGAAATCCTGAGCCTGGGCGAAGCGCCCCGCGAAGGCGCGGTGTACGACAGCAACCGCTACACCGTGGCCGGCATGGTGCAGGCGCTGGGCTGCGAGCTGATCGACATGGGCGTGGTGCGCGACGAGCCTGCCGCGCTGGAACAAGCTTTTGTGGATGCGGCTGCACAGGCCGACGCCATCATCACCAGCGGCGGCGTGAGCGTGGGCGAGGCCGATCACACCAAGGCCATGATGAAAAAACTGGGCGATGTGGCCTTTTGGCGCATCGCCATGCGCCCTGGCCGCCCCATGGCGGTAGGCCGCATCCAGCGTGGCGAACGCTCAGCGGTGCTGTTTGGCCTGCCGGGCAACCCCGTGGCCGTCATGGTCACCTTTGCCGCCTTTGTGCGCCCTGCTCTGCAGCAGCTCATGGGCTGGCAAGCACCTGCCTTGCCGCTGCTCAAAGCGAAAAGCACCGAGGCGCTGCGCAAGAAGCCCGGCCGCACCGAATACCAGCGCGGCATCGTCAGCACCAACGCGGCGGGCGACTTGCAGGTCAGCATCACCGGCAACCAAGGCTCGGGTGTGCTCAGCTCCATGGTGCAAGCCAACGGCCTGATCGTTCTGGGCCACGCCCAAGGCAACGTGGCTGTGGGCGACGAGGTGGATGTGATGATGTTTGGCGGGCACCTGTGAACAAACAGCCCTTGCTCCCCAACAAAAAAGCGGCCTAGGCCGCTTTTTTGTTGAGGCACAGGGGTTTTACCCCCCGGACCAGACACTCAATGGGCTTGCGTTTCATGCGGCAAGTCGTGCGCCACCGATTTGTTGGGTCCCGGTACCGCCTTGCGGGCCAGCAAAGAATACATGGTGGGCACCACAAAAATGGCCAGCAAAGTCCCCAGGCTCATGCCGCCCACGATCACCCAGCCAATTTGTGTGCGGCTTTCTGCGCCAGCACCCGTCGCAAGGGCCAGTGGCACAGCCCCGAGAACCATGGCACCCGTGGTCATCAAGATCGGACGCAGACGCTGTGCGGAAGCCTTGACCAAGGCCTCTTTCATCGCCATGCCTTGCTCGCGCAGCTGGTTGGTGAACTCCACAATCAAAATGCCGTGTTTGGTGATCAAGCCCACCAAGGTGATCAGGCCAATTTGAGAGTAAACGTTCAGAGAACCCCCCGTGAACTTGAGCGCCAACAAGGCCCCGATCATGGACAAGGGCACCGACAACATGATCACCAGGGGGTCGATGAAACTTTCAAACTGAGCCGCCAAGACCAAAAAGATGAAGAACAGCGCCAGCACAAACACAATCACCAAAGCGCCCTGTGAATTTTTAAATTCGCGCGAGGTACCATTCAATTCGGTCGTGTAACCGGGTTTGAGCAACTTGGCGGCGGTAGCGTCCATGAACTTGATGGCCTCGCCCAAGGAGTAATCAGGCGCCAAGTTGGCGGTGATGGACACCGAGCGGCGCTGACCAAAGTGGTTCAACTCGCGTGGCGAGACGCTTTCGCGCACTTTGACCAAACTCGACAACGGAACCATGGTGTCGTTGCGGCCGCGCACTTGGATCACATCGATGTCATCGGGGGTGTTGCGGGCCGATGACTGGGTTTGCACAATCACATCGTACTGCTCGGCATCGCGTTTGTAGCGCGTCACGACTCGGCCGCCCAACATGGTCTCAATCGTTCGAGCCACCACATCGATACTGACCCCCAGCTCGGCCGCTTTGACCCGATCTACATCAATCCGCAGCTCTGGTTTGTTCAAACGCAAATCGACATCGGGCGACAAAATGCCGGGGTTTTTAGCCACTTCGTCCATGATCTGACGGGTCAGTTGGTTCAGATTTTGGTAGCTGTCCGAGGTTTGAATCACGAAATTCAAAGGTCGCTCACGGAAGCCCTGTCCCAAAGAAGGCGGCGTGATCGGGAATGCATTCACACCCGGCAAACCGTTGAACTTGGCCCCCATTTCACGTGCAATTTCGAGGGTGGTGCGCTTGCGCTCGTCCCAATCTACTGCGCGGTAAACCACGGTGCCTTGCCCCACGGTTGGGTTGCCCATGTTGGCAAAAATTCTGTCGAACTCTGGATAGGCTTGACCTATTTTCTCCAAAGACTTGGCATAGCGGTCGGTGTACTGGAGTGTCGAACCATCCGGTGCGTTGATGGTTGCCAAAATCGTACCCCGATCTTCCAGCGGCGCCAACTCCTGCTTCATCGTGGGGTAGATCAAGGCAATACCAACGCCCGAACTCAGCATCACCAGCACCACAACCCATCGGGCACGGGTCAAAATGAAGCCGAGGAGTTTTTCATAGCCGTTCGAGAGGGCTGTGAGCCAACGCTCCATGTTCCGATCAAACCAACTCGGATTGGGGTTGTGACGCAGAAGTTTGGAGCTCAGCATCGGCGTCAGCGTCAGCGCGATAAAACCTGACACCACCACAGCGCCGGCCAGTGCCAAGGCAAACTCACCAAACAACTTGCCTGTACGCCCCGGCGTGAAGGCCAAGGGTGCAAAAACAGCCGCCAGCGTCAAAGTCATTGCAATGACGGCAAAACTGATTTCACGCACACCTTTGATGGCAGCTGAAAACGGGTCCAAGCCTTCTTCGATGTGCCGGTAAATGTTCTCCAACACCACAATCGCATCGTCCACCACCAAGCCGATCGCCAGCACCAGTGCCAACAAAGTCAAGGTGTTGATGGTGAATCCCGCCAAAGCCATCATGGCAAATGTGCCAATCAAACTGACTGGAATGGTGATGATGGGGATGACCGAGGCACGCAAGGTGCGCAAAAACACAAAAATCACCAAAGCCACCAACACTACAGCTTCGACGATGGTTTGGAAAACGTTCTTGATGGACCGGTCGATGAATACCGAGTTGTCGTTGGCCACGTTGATTTCCATATCACCCGGCAAATCAGCCTTCAGTCGGGGAATCATTTCGCGCACGCCCTTGGACAACTCGAGCGGGTTGGCAGTGGCTTGGCGAATCACGCCAGCCGAAATGGCCGGTTGGCCATTCAAACGAACCGCACTGCGGTCGTTGGCCGCATCTTCCTTGATCTGGGCCACATCACGCAGCTTGACCGGAAAACCATTCACGCTGCGAATCACGATGTCACCAAATTGCCCTGGACGGATCAAGTCGGTTTGAGAAGAAACGCTGAATTCGCGGTTGGTGGACTCGATCCGACCCGCGGGCAACTCCAAGTTGCTGCGTCGTATCGCGTCCTCCACGTCTTGAGGCGTGAGCTTGTAAGAGGACAGGCGAGCAGCATCAAGCGACACCAGCATGGCGTACTTGCGCTCACCGAAGATGCGCACATCGGCCACCCCGGTCACGGTTTGCAAACGCGGCTTCACCACACGGTTGACCAAATCGTTGATTTGCAATGCGTTCAAAGTGTCGCTGGAAAATGCCAGCCAAATCACCGGAAAGGCATCGGCCTCCACCTTCGCAATGACGGGCTCCTCAATCGCTTGAGGTAATCGGTTACGCACACGGGAGGTGCGGTCGCGCACTTCAGCGGCCGCCGTGTCAGCGTCTTTTTCAAGGCGGAAACGCACGGTGATTTGCGATTGCTCGGCCCGGCTGATGGAGGTGATGACATCCACCGCGTCGATGCCGGCAATCGAATCTTCCAGCGGCTTGGTGACCTGAGACTCGATCACCTCGGCAGATGCACCCACATAACGGGTGGTTACCGTGACTGTGGGCTCGTCGATTTTGGGATATTCACGCAGCGAGAGGCTTTTGAAGCTCACGGCGCCAATCAGCATAATCAGCAGAGCCATCACGACGGCCAGAACTGGCCGCCGGATCGAAGTTTCAGCGAGCTGCATCTGCACCCCTCAGGCACGGGTTAGGACCAGACATGGCCGCATTTGGGTTGGCTGAGGCCATGGACTTGGCGCCTTGTGGCGCTTTGCCCGCTGCGGGTGCTGTCGGTGTCGCTCCAGAAACGGTTGCCGAAGGTGCCCCACCTGCTGGCGCAGCGGCTTGGCCTGGCCCGCCCGCTGGCTTAGCGCCTGCGGGTTGGGCCACGTCGATCACCCGAACTGCAGTCCCGTCTTTTTGCAAACGCTGGTGGCCTGCTGTGACCACGGTGTCACCGGCTGCCAAGCCTTCCAAAATTTCCACCTTGCCCGGCTGGCGCAAACCAGTTTTCACGGCGACACGCTCAGACATGAGCGAATCAGGTTTTTCTCCCGGTACGACCTTGACCACGAAAGTGCGGCCGCCTTGAGGAATGATGGCCTCTTCGGGGATGACCATCGCGTTCTCACGGGAACCGAACACGGCGTTCACGCGGGCAAACATGCCTGGGCGCAATTGCTGCTGACGGTTATCAATACAGCCACGCACACCGACCGAACGGCCATTGGCCTCGATCAAGGGGTCCACCGCTTGGACAACGGCCATGAAAGGACGACCTGGCAATGCATCGACCGTCAACTGGGCTTTTTGACCCGCGCGGATTTTGGCTTGGAATCGCTCAGGCAAACGGAAGTCGAGCAAAACGGCGTCCAAGTCTTCAATGTTGACCATGTCCGCGCCGTCTTTGAGGTAATCGCCCACGTTCACTTGCTTGAGACCCGTGATACCGTCAAAAGGGGCCAACACTTTCAGCCGCTGGAGGGTGGCATCGGCCAAAGCCAGTTTGGCACGCGTGACTTCCAGGGCAGCACCACTTTCGTCCAGTGAACGTTTGCTGATGAAGTTTTGCGCCACCAGCTCTTGGTTGCGTTTGTGGTTCGCCTCTGCGATCGACAACTCGGCCTTGGCCTGGGACAGCTGGGCTTGCTGCAGCTGGTCTTCAAACTGAACCATCACCTGGCCTTTGCGCACGCGCTGACCATCGTTGAAGAAGATTTGTTTGACACGCCCTCCCACTTCAGGGCGTAGCATCACACCTTGCCGGGATCGCAAACTGCCCACGGCTTGCGTTTCGTCCACCAAGGTTTGAGTTTCGACTTTGGCGACCTCAATCGCAGTCGGTTTGGCAGGACCCGCAGAGGCCCCCGCGCCGGCAGGAGCTGGACTCGTGACGGAGGGCTGGGCTCCATCGGCGGAACCACTGGTTTTGTTTTGAAACCACCAGGCTGCGCCAGAGGCCGCACAAACACCCACCAACGCCATCACAGCGTATTTCTTCTTGTAAGCCATTCAGATCTCTCTCGCAGGTTGAACTCACCCAGACTCTCGAAATGTAACAGCGTCTGCGCACTGACCCAATAGGGCGTCATTCGCGCATGATTGGATGTTTCAGGACCACTTGGGTTTATGTACGGAACGTTTCAACGGCCCAAAGCCTTGTCCACGCCTTGGTTGGCGAGTGCATCGGCCCTTTCGTTGCCGGGATCACCCGCATGCCCCTTTACCCAACGCCAGTCAATTTGGTGTCCCGAGGATGACACCACGGTATCGAGCTTTTGCCACAAATCGGCATTTTTGACCGGCTGTTTGGCGGCCGTGCGCCACCCCCTGGCTTTCCAACCATGGATCCACTCGGTGATGCCTTTGCGCACATATTCACTGTCCAGATACAGCGTGACCTGACAAGGCCGCTTGAGCGCAGTCAGGCCTTCGATCACAGCCGTCATCTCCATGCGGTTGTTGGTGGTGTTCAACTCACCACCGCACAACTCTTGAACGTGCTGGCCCGACTGCAAGCGAACGCCCCACCCCCCGGGGCCAGGATTGCCCTTGCAAGCGCCATCTGTGTAAATTTCAACGTGACTCAACGGTGTCTTTCGGGGCCTTAGTGGGGCCCATGAGTGTGTCTGTGCGGGCAATGGGTGCCGTCGCACCAGCCGGCGATCGTACCGCGCGCCAACGCCGGCCATCGATGAAGCGTCCCCCGGGGGCCCTTTTGGTGGCCATCAAGAGGTAAACACCTCCAAAAATGGGCCACCACCGCTCACCCAAAGCATCCATCCATTGCAAACGTTGCATCCAAGACTCACTGCCCGTTGCCGGTGTCCAGCCTCCAAACCGGCTGATCTGAACTTCAAAACCCAACAAACGCAACCAGTCGCGCAAACGGCGGTAAGCAATCAAGGACGATGGCATGTGTGTGCCAGCGGGGGGCGCATGTACCTGACGTTGACCCCGTGCTTGCTGCCACCCCCACCAGCTCCAGGGGTTCAGCCCAGTGATCAACACTTGACCTTCGGGAATCAGCACCCGCGCCACTTCTCGCAAACAAGCATGAGGATCGGCAGAGCGTTCCAAAGCATGCGGCAACACCACCAAGTCCAGACTGTCTGCTGGCCAAGGCCAAGCTCGGCTGTCTAAGCACAGACTGTGCAGAGGCTCAGACCCCAACTCGGCTTCTGGTTGAATTGTTTCGAATTCGGCCTGCGCCAGCCATCGGTGGGGCATGCGGTTGCTGCGCAGAGCTTGAAGCTCAGGCCAACCCAATTGCACAGCGTGGTAGCCAAACACATCGCCCAGAAGTTCGTCAGCTTGGCTCTGCTCCCAAGACAACAAACGCGACGCGACCGGCTGGCCCAAAGGAGTCAACCATGTCTGTACTGTTTCCTTGCTTTCTATAATCTGACTCTCCATGAAGCTCATCGCACTGCCCGCATTCTCTGACAACTACATTTGGTTGTTGCACAACGACCAACACGCACTTGTGGTGGACCCCGGTGACAGTGCGCCTGTCTTGTCTTGGTTGGAAAAGAACCCGAGCGTGGCGCTGGACAGGATTCTAGTCACCCACCACCATGCCGACCACACGGGCGGCCTGCCTGAGCTGGTCGCACAAACAGGGGCCCAAGTGTTTGGGCCTGCCCTTGAAAAAATGCCTTTACCTGCACAGGGTTTGCAACAGGGTGACATGCTCGAATGGCAAGGCTTGACGCTGATGGTGCACGATGTACCGGGACACACCTTGGGTCACATTGCTTTTTGGCTCCACCCCCCCGGGCAAGCGCCGATCTTGTTTTGTGGAGACACCCTGTTTTCGGGGGGCTGTGGTCGGCTTTTTGAAGGATCGCCGGCTCAAATGCTTGATTCTCTAGACCGCTTGGCTGCTTTACCGGACGAAACCCGCGTTTGCTGCGCCCATGAGTACACTCTGTCCAACCTTAAATTTGCCTTGGTGGTCGATCCTGAGAACCTGGCCTTGAAAAGCTACGCTCAGCAGTGCATGCAATTGCGCGAACAAAACCAGGCCACCTTGCCTGGGCTGTTGTCCACTGAGCGCGCCATCAACCCCTTTTTGCGCAGCCGCAGCCCAACGGTCACATTGGCCGTTCAGCAGCGCGATAAGACTGCCATCGACGACGTCAGCAGCTTTGCGGCGCTTCGCAACTGGAAAAACGAATTTTGAAGAACGCTTGGGTCTCCCACCATAAATTGATCTGGCCAACCCACTCTTACGCTGGGCGACGCTTGTTTGCGGCCAGCTGTTTGGGGCTGACGTTATTTTTGGGCGCTTGCGCCACGGCACCCAACACTGGCCCCGCTTTGGTCCCAACCAAAGAACAGGTTCAAGCTGCGGAGACAACTGAGCCAGTAAAACAAACTCAAGCCGAAAACTCCCCCGAAAGAAACAACCCATTGACGGACGAGTCGGTCATGGGCCTCAAACCCCGCAGTAATTTGGCCCTTACGCCGCCCAGAGATATCTGGGAGAGGATTCGCCGGGGGTTTGCGATGCCCGACCTTGAGAACGACCTGGTACGCAACCGTGAGCAATGGTATTCGGGCCGCCCAGATTACATGCTGCGCATGACCGAGCGTTCTCGCCCCTATTTATTCCATGTGGTCGAAGAACTGGAGCGGCGCAACATGCCCACCGAGCTGGCTTTGCTCCCCTTCATTGAGTCTGCCTTCAACCCCCAAGCTGTCTCAAGTGCTAAGGCCGCAGGCATGTGGCAGTTCATGCCGGCCACGGGCAAGTACTTCGACTTGAAACAGAACCTGTTCAGAGACGACCGTCGGGACGTGCTGGAATCGACCCGCGCCGCACTGGATTACCTTCAAAAGCTCTACGGCATGTTTGGCGATTGGCAGCTGGCCTTGGCCGCCTACAACTGGGGAGAAGGCAGTGTGGGCAGAGCACTGGCCCGAAACAAAGCCCAGGGCAAACCGCTGACTTACAGCGATCTGAACATGCCCAACGAAACGCGCTACTACGTGCCCAAACTGCAGGCGGTGAAGAACATCGTGGCGCAACCGGAAGTCTTCAACACCCAGCTGCCTCTGATTCAGAACCACCCCTATTTCAAAAGTGTGCCGATCGAGCGGGACATCGACGTGGCCGTCGCGGTCAAATTGGCCGCGGTCAGATTGGAGGACTTCAAAGCCCTCAACCCCTCGATGCGCCGCCCTGTGATCTTGGCGGCCGGAACGCCGCAAATTTTGCTGCCCTGGGACAACGCCACGGTGTTTGAACGTAACCTGCAAGCCCATGCCAACAAACCACTGGCCACATGGACAGCTTGGCAAGCGCCCAAGACCATGAAGCCCGAAGAAGTGGCACAACAATTGGGCATGCCCGTGGAGCAATTGCGCTCGGTCAATGACATCCCATTGCGGATGATGATCACGGCTGGCTCCACCCTGTTGGTGCACCGCAAAGGGCAGCTGGACAACGATGTGACCGAACACCTGGCTGATAACGGCCAACTGGGACTCGCCCCTGAAATGGTACTCAAAAGGATCGCGGTCAAAGCCCGTAAAGGTGATTCTCTGGCCAGCTTGGCTGCCCGCCATGGTGTCTCAGAAGCCAATATGGCATCTTGGAACAAGTTAAAAGCCAACGCGCATTTGACTGCTGGGCAAACTTTGACCATCTTGGTACCTTCTCAAGGCGCCAGACGCGTGACCCGCCCCAGTGCAAACAAGCCAGAGCGCCCCCCAGCCAATCGGCAAACCAGTCAAAAAGCCAAAAAGAAAGCCCCATCCAGCAAAAAATAACCGCCCAGCCCACCCTGGGTAGGCACGCTAAGCGGCGAAGCGGGTTTTGGATTTCACCGCAAAACTGTTGGTGTAGGACGAGGTCAAAACCGGACGAACACCCACTTGACGGTCAGGCAATCGGTTGTAGGCATGCCAAGCGTTGGTCACAGCCTCTGCAGAGAACAAGCCATCGAGCGCAAACGACTCGCGCAGTTTTTCGAATGCCCCCAAATAAATGGCCCGGTCACCCTCCCAATGTGTAGAGGGCACCGTCTTCAAAATGTCGGTCAAACCTGCCGTTTGCAGCCATTTGAGGGCGTGGACGACCGCATCGCTCAAAGCTTGCGTCAGCTCAGGCTGCTTTTGTAAATAATCCGATCGGGCCCACAAGCTAGTGCCGGAAACCGGGCCACCCATGAGTTTTCGAGAAGCCACCAGCGTGCGGGCCTCGCCCAACAGTCGAATCTCATTGCGCTGCTCCAGTCCATACATGATGGGGTCGGAGTGACACAACGCATCAATGGCGCCAGAGCGCAATGCGTCCACCACGCTTGCAGAGGAGCCCACCTCCACAAAGACCACATCCTCCGGCAGAAGGCCGTTTTGCATCAACCAATGACACACCATGAAATGGGTGCTGGATTGGAGCGCGGTCACTCCGACACGGGTCCCTTTGAGGGCCATCACCGAGCGCACATTCAGCCGCGTTGAAACACCCAGACTGAGTTGAGGGGTACGTGCCAACTGAACAAACGCTTGGTAACCCAAACCCTTTTGCTGCAAGCCAAAGAGATGTTCAAACGCACCCGAGACCACTTGAGCTTGCCCTTGCACGGCACTGGCCAAAGCTTTGGCACCTGACTCTTGAGGCAACCATTCCACAGAGATGCCCGCTTGCCTGAAATACCCGAGCCGGTCGGCCAAGGTCAAAGGCAATTGGTGCAGGCTGTGTGGCGCGACCAATGCGATGCTCACACGGTGGTTGGTCCGCTGCTCAGAGCGTGAAGGATCGGGCGCAGCCAATGCCGTGCGAGATACCGCCAAGGCACCCACAGCCGAAAGTAAAAAAGCACGACGCCTTTCACGCCCAACAGTCACTGCTCCTCCCCATGAAACACTCTTTAATATGAGCGTGTCAGCTTATTGGGAATGCAGATTTTGCGCATCGGGATTGATCCCGATCGGGTTTTCACGTAATGGATTGCCAGCAAATCATCAGAGGCAAGTGCCCTTGTCCATGGACTGCTTATTCTGGCGCAGTCGTCGATCAGCGGCGATCGACGAGCGCATGGGCGATGGTGCCCAGATCCACATATTCCAATTCGCTGCCCGCAGGCACGCCCCGGGCCAAGCGGGTAACGCGCAAACCCTGCTGGCGAATCATCTCTGAAATGACATGGGCCGTCGCCTCGCCCTCAGCGGTGAAGTTGGTGGCCAAAATCACTTCCGTCAGCACACCATCCCCCACCCGTTGTTTGAGCTTGGCCAGACCAATGTCGTGCGGCCCAATGCCATCCAAAGGGCTGAGCTTGCCCATCAGCACAAAGTACAAACCCCTGTAGGTGCCCGTGCGCTCTATGGCCGATTGGTCTGCCGGTGTTTCGATCACGCACAAAACGGTGCGATCGCGTGTGGCATCCAAGCAGGTGTCGCACAACTCCGCCTCGGTGAAGGTGTGGCAACACGCACAGTGTCGGATCTTTTGGACCGCATTGTCCAAGGCAGCGGCCAGTTGACGCGCTGTGGCACGGTCGTTTTGCAACAGCTGAAATGCCATGCGCTGGGCCGACTTGATGCCCACCCCAGGCAGGCCCTTGAGGGCATGCACCAAAGTCGCAAGGGCGTGGGTATCGGCCATGTTCAGTCGATCAGAACGGGAGTTTCATGCCCGGTGGCAAACCCGCAGTGAGCTTGCCCATTTTTTGCTGAGAAACCTCTTCGGCCATGCGCACGGCGTCGTTGAAAGCTGCCGCCACCAAGTCTTCCAGCATGTCTTTGTCATCGGCCAGCAAACTGGGATCGATGGTCACACGGCGAACGCTGTGTTTGCAGGTCATCAAGACCTTGACCATGCCAGAGCCCGCCTGACCCTCTACTTCCACAAAAGCCAGTTCGTCTTGGGCTTTTTTCAAGTTGTCCTGCATGGCCTGCGCCTGCTTCATGAGGCCGGCAAGTTGTCCTTTGTTGAACATGGGGTTTCCTTATTGAGGGTAGGTTGTGGGGTTTGAAAATCAAATCAACTGAATGCTACCGGGCACAATTTTGGCCCCGAAGTCGCGCACCATGGCCTGCACCAGCGGGTCGTTCTGGATGAGCTCTTGCGCGGCTTGCATTTTTTCGGCAGCCTTGATGGCCAGACGCTTGGCGGGACTGTCGGTCACCGTGCCAATCTGGATGTGCAACTTCACATCGCCATGGCCTGCTGCCAGCAAAGCGGCTTGCAAACGCTCCCGGCTAGCCGCGTGGTTGAGCGTCTCGCGCTCTACGCGCAGCTGCCATTGGTCAGCGTCACGGGCCAACAGTTGCGACTGCAAGGCCAACTCGCGCACCAGTGCGGTGATGGTCTCTTGGTCCAACAGGCCTTGCACCACCGCCATCCAAACATCGCCTTCGGGTGTGGCCTGCACCGTCGCCAAAACCTCGGCGCGGGGCGTGTCAAAACGGGCAGAGGGCGCAGCCGCCTCGCGCACGGGCAAGGCGCGCAGTTCGGGCGCTGGTGCGTCTGTATGGGGCGAGGCCGAGACCTGTACTTCTGCGTAATCGGTCGTGTCAGGCCACTCTTCCCAAGGCGCAGGCTCTTGGCTGGGTTCGGGCTGTAACAAGGCTTGCGCCGGAATCAACGCCGGCGCGGTCAGGTCTGATGGGCTTGAATGGCTGGCTGAGGGCATGACCGGGACCGCTGCAGCCACGGGCGGCAGCTCAAGTTCGCGCGCGACAAGGTTTTGCGGTGGAGGAGCAGCCTGAGGCCTAGCGGCCTTCACAGAAACAGGCGCCTGAGCCGGCGCAGACACTGCCGTCAGGGATTCAGGACGGGTTCGCGGACTTTTTTTTTCCGCTGTGGCCGCGGCAGGTTTGAAGGCCAACAACCGTAAAAGCACCATGGTCAAGGCGGCGTACTCGTCTGGGGCCAGGCCCAACTCGTTGCGCCCGTGCAAGCACAAGCTGTAAAGCAACTGGGTTTCCTCGGCAGGCATGACGGCTGCAAGATCGGCCAAACCCTGGGTATCGGGGTCTTCGCCGTCTTGCGCCATGCCGGGCACCATCTGCATCACGGCCATGCGCTGCAGCAGCATGGCCATGTCTTCCAGTGTGGCGGCGGCCGACACACCTTGCAGCCGCAAAGCGTTGACCTGGTTCACCACGGTGGCCCCATCGCCTTCGGCCAAAGCCCGGATGAGTTGCAGCACATGGCTGCGGTCCACGCTGCCCAGCATCTGGCGAACGCCCGCCTCTTGTACCAAGCCATTGCCAAACGCAATCGCTTGGTCAGTCAAGCTCAAGGCATCACGCATCGATCCGCGTGCAGCCCGGGCCAGCAGGCGCAAGGCCAACGGCTCGGCGCTCAGCTGCTCGGCCGCCATCACCTGGGTCAGGTGCTCAAACACCGTTTCGGGGGCCATGGGCCGCAAATTGAATTGCAAACAACGCGACAGCACCGTCACGGGCACTTTTTGCGGATCGGTCGTGGCCAGCACGAACTTCAAATATTCAGGGGGCTCTTCCAGGGTTTTCAACATCGCGTTGAACGCGGTGTTGGTGAGCATGTGCACCTCGTCGATCATGAAGACCTTGAAGCGACCCTGCACAGGTTTGTAGACGGCCTGCTCCAGCAGACTTTGCACCTCGTCCACGCCCCGGTTGGAGGCGGCATCCAGCTCGGTGTAATCCACAAATCGGCCGGCATCGATGTCTCGGCAAGCTTGGCAAACGCCACACGGCTCGGCGGTGATGCCACCTTGCCCGTCTGCGCCTTGGCAGTTGAGCGATTTGGCCAAAATACGCGACACCGTCGTCTTACCAACGCCCCGGGTGCCTGTGAACAAATAAGCATGGTGCAAGCGCTGCTGCACCAGGGCATTGGTCAAAGCCTGAACCACATGCTCCTGGCCCACCATTTCGGTGAAATTGCGGGGGCGGTATTTGCGCGCGAGGACAAGGTAAGACATGCCCTGATTCTATCGGGCTGAGGAGGCTTGATCAGGCCAACGCGCTGTTCACCATGTGGATCAAGTACCACCGATCTCAACCCTGAAGCCCAAACAGATCAGAACTGTCTGCGGGCCCATCAAAAAACAAACTTGAATCTGAAAGGCTGGGCCAGCTCGCCTACAATCATGGGTGACGGGCCTTCCCGCATGGTGAAGCGGCCAACCGGGTCAGGTGGGGAACCAAGCAGCCCTAACTGTGAATCCAGTGCCGGGGTCAAGGCTCGTCACCTTTTTCTTTTCAGTCGGTCAAGCGTTTGCTTGAACTCGGATGGGCTGCATGCCCTCTCCCACCCCAGACCGTCAACTCCGCCCAAGCTGTTTCAGGCCATGCGTCGGCGCAGCGCTGGAAAAGGCAGGGCTTTGACTTTGCCCGAACTGACCAACTGGGGGGCAACTGGCGCCGCGCGCAGCATGTCAGACACGACTTGATCGGCATTTTGATGGGCACCCAGACGGTTGGCTTCAAAAGCCAATTTGGTCTGCTGGGCCATTTGTGCCACAAAATTCTGGGGGTAGTCACGCACATTGAAACCACGCAAAGCCATGACTTTCATGAAAGCATTGGCGGCCTCTTCAACGGCACGTTGGTATTCTTGGGAAGCTTCTGGAGACATGTCGACCTCGTTATTGATGAAGTGATTCACTTCCTCTCAACGCGCCAAGTGCGCTGCGGGTCTACACAACATGTGTTGATTTGTTACAAATTTGTCAAAATATCTAAGCCAGCGGATCGGCCACTGGCCAGACAAGCGGTCAGCAAATACCCCCCTGTCGGGGCCTCCCAATCCATCATTTCACCAGCGCAGTAAACGTCAGGACGGTTCAAGAGCCTTCCCTCAGGTGTAACACCCGAGTACTCAACACCGCCCGCCGTACTGATCGCTTCGGCAACAGGTCTGGGTTTTTCGAGCGAGATCACCAACCCCTTCAAACTCTTAGCCAAGGCCTCTGGCTGGGCCAAAACCTGCTGTGAGCACAGCTCATGCAACAAGCCCATTTTGACGCCATCAATCCCCAACCGGCTTTTGAGGTGACTCGACAAACTTCGGCTACCGCGCGGCCAGCTCACCTCCCGAAGGACTTGTTCGAAAGGTTTACCGGGCAACAAGTCCAACAAGAAATGCGCAGGGCCTTGCGCCAGATCATCGCGCAACAGGGCCGATGCCGCATACACCAAACTGCCCTCCACCCCAGTGTCCGTGATGACGAACTCGCCTTGGCGCTCGAACCGCGGGGGCAAGCCGGTCCCTGCCGACTCACCCAAGGAATCCGCGGCTCCCAGCGCCAGAGGGCACACACGCAGTGCCACTGATTTCAGCGGATGCCCGGCAAATCGGCTGCGGAAGTGTTCGGTCCAACCTTTGCCATCGCGCCCCATGACATCAAAACCACAATTGGATGGCTTCAGAGGGGCGATGCTGACACCTTGATCAGCCAACAAGGGCACCCAAGAACCATCGGAGCCTAAACGCGGCCAACTGGCGCCGCCCAATGCCAATAAGGTGGCGCGAGCACTCACCCGCCTAACACCCACTGGCCCTGTGGGCTGAAACAACAGCTGGTCTTTCTCCCAACCCAGCCATCGGTGGCGCATGTGAAATTGGACAGGAACGCCTGAAGTGGGGTGCCGCAGTCGCTGCAACCAAGCCCGAAGCAAGGGCGCCGCTTTCATCTCTAAGGGAAATACCCGACCCGAAGTACCCACAAAAGTCTCCACCCCCAATCCTCGGGCCCAGTCACGAACAGCTTGTGCATCCATATGGCGCAACCAGGGCGCTACTTGGTCTTGGCGTGGGCCGAACCGTGTCATGAACAGATCGGGGGCTTCCGAATGGGTCAAGTTCAACCCACCTTTTCCTGCCAGCAAAAATTTTCGCCCGACCGATGGCATGGCATCAAAGAGATGGACCGAAACGCCCGCTTGCGAGAGAACCTCTGCGGCCATTAACCCGGCCGGGCCACCGCCCACAATGGCCACGTCAACCGACAAGTCTGTGGCGATATGAGGAACGGAAAGATCTGCGGGAAAAGTCATGTAATTACGCTGGACAACGCTTAGGCGACAGTGAACGGGGAAAGTATTCTGTCAAAATAGACCTAACTTTAGCTGCATCTTCAATGTTCACAAGGAATAGGCCATGGCCAGCGATTTGATCAAACACATTACCGACGCCACTTTTGATGCCGACGTGCTCCAATCCAGTCAGCCAGTGGTGGTCGATTTTTGGGCCGAATGGTGCGGTCCCTGCAAGATGATTGCCCCCATCTTGGACGAAGTGGCCAGTGCTTATGAAGGTAAGCTGCAAATTGCCAAGATGAACGTGGACGACAACCGCGACGTCCCGGCCAAATTTGGCATTCGCGGCATTCCTACTTTGATGATTTTCAAAGATGGTCAATTGGCTGCCACCAAAGTGGGCGCCATGAGCAAGTCGCAACTGACCGCTTTCATCGACCAGCAATTGGCCTGATGTACGTTGGCGCCCCTGCTGGCGGCACCACTCAAGACAAAACCGGGTAAAAACGACCCGGTTTTTTGTTTTCCGAGACCCACACAAAACCTGTCATAATTTCAACTAAGGCAGCCCTAACAGGGTCATACGCCTCAATTGACGGAAGCTACGGCCCCCAACCCCGGGCGGCATCCGATCCAACCCATTTCCACCCGGTTATCCCGAAAAACGGTCAACAGTTGACCGATTCGCCACAGGCCCATTCCCATGCATTTGAACGAACTCAAGGCACTTCATGTGTCCGAACTCCTGAAGCAAGCCGACGCACTCGAAATCGAGAACACGGGCCGCATGCGCAAACAGGAATTGATGTTTGCGATCATCAAAAAGCGCGCCAAAGCTGGCGAGCAGGTGTTTGCCGACGGCGTGCTGGAAATTTTGCCTGACGGTTTCGGCTTTTTGCGCAGCCCCGACTCCAGCTACACGGCCAGCACGGACGACATCTACATCAGCCCCAGCCAGGTACGCCGCTTCAACCTGCACACAGGCGACATGATCGAAGGTGAAGTGCGCATCCCCAAAGATGGCGAGCGCTACTTTGCGCTGACCAAGCTGGACAAGGTCAACGACGATCTGCCCGAGAACAACAAACACAAGGTCATGTTCGAGAACTTGACGCCCCTGTTCCCCAAAGAACAGATGCGTCTGGAACGCGACATCAAGGGCGAAGAAAACATCACCGCCCGTGTGATCGACATCATTGCACCGCTCGGCCGCGGCCAGCGTGCCTTGATCGTGGCCCAGCCCAAGTCGGGCAAAACCGTGATGATGCAGCAGATCGCGCACGCTATCACCGCCAACTACCCCGACGTTCACCTGATGGTGTTGTTGGTGGATGAGCGCCCTGAAGAAGTGACCGAAATGCAGCGCAGCGTGCGCGGTGAGGTGATCTCTTCGACCTTTGACGAACCCGCTTCGCGCCATGTGCACGTGGCCGAAATGGTGATCGAGCGCGCCAAACGCCTGGTCGAGCTGAAAAAAGACGTGGTGATCTTGCTGGACTCGATCACCCGCTTGGCCCGCGCTTACAACAACGTGGTGCCATCATCCGGCAAAGTGCTCTCGGGTGGTGTGGACGCCAATGCTTTGCAACGCCCCAAGCGCTTCTTTGGCGCAGCGCGCAATGTAGAAGAAGGCGGCAGTTTGACCATCATCGCCACGGCCCTGGTCGACACCGGCAGCCGCATGGACGAGGTGATCTTTGAAGAGTTCAAGGGCACCGGCAACTGCGAAATCCACTTGGAGCGCCGTTTGTACGAAAAACGCGTGTTCCCGGCCATCAACTTGAACCGCAGTGGTACGCGTCGCGAAGAGTTGCTGCTTCAGCCAGAAGTGCTGCAGAAAACCCGCATCTTGCGTCAATTCATGTACAACATGGACGAAATCGAGGCGATGGAGATGGTTTTGAAGAGCATGAAAGCCACCAAGAACAACTCCGAGTTCTTTGACATGATGCGGCGCGGCGGCTGATACCCTATAATCGACAGGTTTTGCGGAAAGTGCACTCAGATAGGCTGAAGTGTGGCTACCGTAGCGAAAATAAAAGGATTTCCCCATGAAAGACGGCATTCACCCCAACTACCGTGAAATTTGCTTCCAAGACATGTCCAATGGTTTCAAGTTCGTGACCCGTTCATGCGCTAACACCAAAGAAATGATCACCATGGAAGACGGCCGCGAGTTGCCGCTTTACAAGTTGGACACGACCAGCGAGTCGCACCCCTTCTACACGGGCACGCAAAAGTCGGTGGACAACATGGGCGGCCGCGTGGAGAAATTCCGCAACCGTTTCGGCAAGACCACCGTCATCGCCAAGTAATTCGCGAATCGGTGAACCCCAAAGGGCAGCCCGGGCAACCGGCCTGCCCTTTTTGTTTGGCATTCATCTGGTGACCGTTTGAGCGAACGCACAGCAGCTGAAGCGACACCTGGATACCGTTTTCTCCTGATATCTTTTGCCCCTGTGAACCAACCCACCCCAGCCATCGTTGCCCAAAGTGCAGTCCGCAGGCTACCGCGTCTGTATTTGCTGCTGCTTTGCATCGCCTATGTTTTGCCAGGTTTTCTGGGGCGCTCGCCTTGGAAAGCCCAAGACGTCGAAGCCTTTGGCTACATGCTGCAAATGGCCCACCCAGGCATGGGAGACTCGCTCAGTTGGCTCAAGCCCACGCTGCTCGGGAGCCCCGATGGCAACCTCGCTTTGTTGCCCTACTGGTTGGGCGCCTTGTTCATACGAATGGCTCCCGCGGGTTGGGAAGATCTGTTTGCACGGCTGCCGTTCATGGGCATGCTGATCGCCACTTTGGCATCGACTTGGTATGCCGTGCACGCGCTCACCCGGCATCCGGCCGCTCAACCCGTGAGTTTTGCATTTGGTGGAGAAGCCAAACCGACCGACTACGCCAGAGCCATGGCCGACGGTGGATTGCTGGCGCTTCTCGCCTGCTTGGGTTTGGCGCAACTTTCACACGAAACCACGCCCGCCCTGAGTCAGTTGTGCTTTGGAGCTTTGCTGTTTTTTGGCTTGGCGACCTGGTCACGACACCGCGTTCGCAGTGCAACAGCCGTCACGGTCGGCATGCTGGGCCTGACCTTGTCGGGTGCCCCCACTTTGGCTCTGCTCTTGGGCTTGGGTGGCGCTGGCGTGTGCGCTGTGGGCCAACCCGACCCTTCGCAGCGCCGCATGAGCATGCTGGATTTGGGCATCCTGGCCTTGGTGCTGCTGCTGTGCGTCACCACGGCGGGTGCGCTGGATTTGTGGCGTTGGCGCGTGGTGCCTCACACGCTGTTGGACCTGCACAGGCTGGCCAAATTGATCGCTTGGTTCACCTGGCCTGCTTGGCCCTTGGCCGTCTGGTCTTTGTGGCGTTGGCGTGGTCAGCTCTCGCGCGCTTGGCGCTACCCCCACTTGGGTTTGCCCATTTGGTTCGTGACCGTGACCGTGGTTGCCACCTGGTTCACAGGACTGTCTGATCGGGCATTGTTAACTGCCCTGCCCGCGATTGCCACCTTGGCAGCATTGGCCCTGCCGACACTCAAGCGCAGCTTGGGGGCCTTGATCGATTGGTTCACCTTGGCGTTTTTCAGCCTTTGCGCCTTGGCGATTTGGGTGGTTTGGTTGGCCATGCAAACCGGCACCCCTGCCAAACCCGCGGGCAACGTGGTCCGCTTGGCGCCTGAATTTGTGCCTGAGTTTTCCATGGCGGCATTCGCTTTGGCACTGGGGGCCACACTGGGCTGGGCTGGGCTGGTCAGATGGCGCACCGGTTACCACCGCGCAGCGATTTGGAAAAGCATGGTTTTGCCTGCAGGAGGCGCTGTCCTTTGCTGGTTGCTGCTCACGACCTTGTGGCTACCCTTGGTCGACTACGGTCGCAGCTACGCTCCTTTGATGGCCAAAGTCAGCCAAGCCACCAACGGCAGTACTTGCTTTCAATTTGCAGGCATCAGCAAAGCCCAAGGTGCCGCCCTCATCTACCACGCGCAGGCTCGCTTACTGCCTTTGCAAGCACCTCAAGATGACTGCTCTTGGTTGATTGTGGACCGGGCCAATCTGCCCCTGCTGTCAGCCAAAGTGCAGTCATTGGGCTGGACAGAGCAAACAGCCATCAAACGACCCACAGACAAAAGCGAAACCTTGGTCATTTTCCGTCCGGCTCAGCCGCTGATCACGCCCTCTGTCGAATCCTCGCGCTGAAGCATGTCTGAGCTGCGCGTCATCGCCCGTCATGCTGGCACCGTACTCGTCGGCCAACTCGCCGTCATGTCGTTTGGCATCGCCGACACCCTGATTGCCGGACGTTACAGCCCACAGGCTCTGGCTGTTTTGGCATTGGCCTCTTCCATTTACATCAGCATTTATGTGGCACTGAACGGACTGATTCAGGCCTTGTTGCCCGTTTGGGCCGAACTCCAAGGCGGTGGACGGCAAGCCCAAGTGGGTCAGTCGGTACGCCAAGCGCTTTACATTGCAGGCGGCGCAGCGGTGCTGGGCATCTGCGGACTCTGGTTTCCTGACCTGTGGCTCGCGGCCACCGAAGTGCCCGAAGAACTTTGGCCCGATGTCCGCGCCTATTTGCGCATTTTGGCGGTGGCCTTGGTACCTTCCTTGCTGTTTCGCTTGTATGGCACGCTCAACCAAAGCCTGGGCCATCCGCGCTTGGTGACTTGGCTGCAAGCGGGGGCCTTGCTGGTCAAAGTGCCACTGTCTTACGCTTTGACCTTTGGGGGCGCAGGCTTTGCGGGCATGGGCGTGGTGGGCTGCGCTTGGGCCACATTGGCCGTTAACCTTCTCATGATGCTGGCAGGCCTGTGGCTTTTGAGAACACAAGACATCTACCTGCCCTACCGCTTATGGCAACGTCCTGAAAAACCTGATGGGGCTGTGCTTCGGCGTTTCTTGGCGCTGGGTGTGCCCGCAGGTTTGTCCATCATGGTGGAAGTGACCTCCTTCACCTTGATGGCCTTGTTCATTGCACGTCTGGGCGCGGTGGCCTTGGCCAGCCACCAAATCGCGGCCAGTTTGGCCTCTGTGCTTTACATGGTGCCACTGGCATTGGGCATCGCCAGCAGCGCACGCACAGGTTTTTGGCTGGGCGCTGGGCAAAGACACAAAGCACGACGCGCCGCTGCTTTGGGCATCGGCTTGGGGATAGGAGCCGCTCTATTGGGGGCTGGCCTCTTGTTTTTAGGTCGAGAAGCACTGGCCCAAGCCTTCAGCAATGACCCCCAAGTGGTCCAAGCTGCCACGTTATGGCTGGGCTGGGTAGCGCTCTACCACTTAGCAGATGCGGTGCAAGCAGTCTGCGCCTACCTGCTTCGCTGCTACAGGATCACCCTGATGCCCTTGCTCATTTACACCGCCTTGCTCTGGGGTGTGGGCTTGTATGGTGGCTATGTGTTGGCTTACCAAGGCATCGAATGGGCAGGATGGCCCCTTCGGTCCAGCGTGGAGACCTTTTGGATCACCAGCACCGCCGCCTTGGCTTTGGTGTCGCTGTTGTTCACCGCCATGGTCTGGCATGCCTCGCGCTTGACAAGCCCATCGCCCAAGATGCATTAAGGTAAGGTCTTCGATTACTTTGAAAAAGAAGCCCGCCATGATTCTCGAACTCGCCGACATCCGCATTCACCCTGGCCAACAAGCCGAATTTGAAAAAGCCATTAACTGGGCTTGAACACCGTGGCTTGCAAAGCCAAGGGTTTTCAAGGTGGCAAAGTCAACCGCGGCATTGAAAGCCCTGAGCGCTACATCTTGCAAATTTTTTGGGACACGCTGGAGGACCACACCGTGGGTTTTCGCCAATCGCCTCTGTTCACAGAGTGGCGCGCCATCGTTGGTCCATTTTTCGCAGCACCACCGCATGTGGAGCACTTTGAGCTGACCCTCAAATCGGCTTGATCATCGGGTGCGCTGGGTTCAGGCCGCTTCGTGCCGCGACACCAGCAAGCTCAACAGGTGCATGAACTGCAATTGCTCTGGGGCTGAAAGCGGGGACAAAATTTCCGCTTGAACCGCTGCCACCGCAGAGAGCATTCCTGTCAAAGCTTGTTGCCCCTCTGGGGTCAACACCAACAGCTTTCGCCTGCGGTCCACGTCGTCAGAACGCCGCGCCACCCAACCTTTGCTCTCCAAACGACCGATCACCGACCCCGATGTCGCCGGATCAAATGCCACCCGAGTGGCCAACGTGGTTTGGTCCACACCGGGGCTGTCCATCAACGCATTCAAAATGGCGAACTGAACAGGCGTGACGTCGGCTGCGGCCAAGTGGGTGTTGAACACCGCCACCGATATTTGGTGAGCGCGTCGGATCAAATGCCCGGGTGCGGCTGCCACATCAAAGCTGTGTTTCATTTCCCGGTTTCTCCGTCCAATGCAGGGTTATCACCAGTCGAAGTGCTGGCCTGGCCTCCTATAGTAAGCGCACTTAAAAAGTTATCCCGCGCTGCCCACCTGGCTTTGGCAGGATGAACATGCACATTTTTTGAAAGTGATTCATGAGTTTTTTATTTCCACCAGCGCCCACTGTCTCAGTTCCCGTTGTCGGACAAGCGAATCGCTTCCCCGTTCACCGCATTTACTGTGTTGGCCGCAACTATGAAGAACACGCCAAAGAAATGGGGTTCACCGGACGCGAGCCCCCTTTCTTCTTCCTCAAGCCCGCTGACAGTTTGGTGGTGGTCGATGCCGGACAGACGGGCATCATGCCCTACCCCAGCCTCACACACAACCTGCACCATGAAATAGAGCTGGTGGTGGCCATCGGTGTGGGCGGTAAAAACATTTCTGCAGCCGATGCGGCCAAACACATCTATGGCTATGCCGTGGGCCTGGACATGACCCGCCGAGATTTGCAAAACGAGATGAAAAAACAAGGTCGCCCATGGTGCATCGGCAAAGCCTTTGACCATTCGGCGCCTATTGGCCCGATCACGCCCATCGCGCAAGCCGGTGACGTGAACAACGCCGACATCAGCCTGCAGGTCAACGGTGCAGACCGCCAGCGCAGCAGTGTGGCCAAACTCATTTGGAACGTGGCGGAAACCATCGAACACCTCTCTGCAGCCTGGGAACTGCAACCCGGTGACTTGATTTACACCGGCACCCCCGAAGGCGTGGCGGCCGTGGTAGCGGGTGACACCTTGGTGGGTCGGGTAGCGGTCTTGGGCAGCTTGGAAATCAAAATCGCCTGAAATAAGGCATGGGAACGCGCTGTTTGTAAGTCCGCGCCAACCGCGTTTTCCCCATGAATAAAAGTGCTCCCCCATCAAGAATTTCAGGGTTAACCCTCAATACGAGTCCTAAAAGTTGCAACATAATTCATTTTTTACCCCAAGAAAGCGCCTCAACGGCTTTCAAGCGATCCCCTGTGCCGCATTTTCCCGATTAACCGACCGAGCGGTTGGTTTATCATCATTTTTTTAACCCAAGTTGGAGACAAGTCGATGAAGAAATTCCTGCAACAAACGGCCCTGGCCGCAGGCTTGATGGCCGTTGGTTTTGGCGTCCACGCCCAGACCATCACGCTGAAGGTGCACCACTTCTTGGGCCCACAGTCCATCCAACACACCACCATGTTGGGCGATTGGTGCAAAAACATTGCGCGTGACTCCAAAGACCGCCTGAAGTGCGATATCTACCCAGCCATGCAATTGGGTGGAACTCCTGTTCAATTATTTGATCAAACCCGTGACGGTGTGGTCGATGTCGCATGGACCCTTCAGGCATACACAGCCAAGCTGCAAAAGCTTGAAGTCTTTGAATTGCCCTTCATGATGACCAATGCCGAGGCCACCAGCCGCGCAGCCTGGGATTACGTGCAAAAGTTTGCTCAGGAAGATTTCAAAGACGTGAAGCTGTTGGCCGTGCACGTCCACGGTCCAGGCAACATTTATACCAAGAACAAAGCAGTGGCCACCATGGCCGACCTTAAGGGCTTGAAAGTGCGGGCGCCCACACGACAGGTCAACAAGATGGTTGCGATGATGGGTGCTACGCCCGTGGCGATGCCAGTTCCACAGGTTACAGAAGCCTTGTCCAAAGGCGTGATTGATGGAGCTGTGATTCCTTACGAAGTCGCGCCTGGCCTCAAAGTCCAAGAATTGACCAACTTCACAGCCGAAACCGATCGCAGCTACAACGCGCTTTACACCACTGTGTTCGTTTTGCCAATGAACAAAGCCAAGTACGATTCTTTGCCTGCTGATCTGAAGGCCGTCATTGACAAGAACTCTGGCCGCGAATTGTCTGCTTTCATGGGCAAAACCCAAGCCGGACAAGACGTGCCAAGCAAGCAAGTTTTTGTTGACGCGAAAAACCAAAAAATTACCGTCATTCCAAAAGCTGAGTTGGAAAACTGGAAAAAAGCGACCGACTCTTTGGACGATGCTTGGGTCAAAGAAATGACCGCCAAAGGCATGGATGGCAAAGCCATGCTGGATGGTGCCACCGCTTTGATCAAGCAATACACCAAGTAAAGCGCCTACGCGCAGAATCTAAGGGCGGAGTTTCTCCGCCCTTTTTTCGCCCTTTCAGGCGCAAGGCCTGATGCAAACCAAGGAAAGACCGTGGCAGAACTCATCGTCGCCGACACCTCTCAAGCCAGAGGCCCTGCAGGCAGGGCCATAGAAACAGTTTGCCAATTTTTTGCTATCTGCTCAGGCCTGGTGCTCACTGCCATGGCCTTCATGTCGATTGCCAGCATCGTCGGCCGCACCTTCTTCAGCAGCCCTATCGTGGGAGATTACGAATTGGTGCAAGCCCTTTGCGCCATCGCTGTGAGTATGAGTCTGCCCTACACCCACTGGGTGCGCGGTCATGTGATCGTCGACTTCTTCACGGCCCACGCCAATCCTAAGTTCAATTTGGTTCTGGATCTGTTGGCTAACTTGACCCTGGCCGTATTTTCGGCAGTGATCACTTGGCGTCTCTGGAAGGGGCTTTGGGATCTCAAAAATTCCTTGGAGGCGTCCATGTTGTTGGACATTCCTACCTGGTGGAGTTACGCACCGATGGTGCCTTCGTTTGCTTTGCTGTGCATCACGGCACTCTATGCCGCTGGTGACGACCTTGGAAAGATTCAATCATGACCGGCATTGAATTAGGCAGCCTTGTTTTCATAGGACTGATTGCCCTGCTTGCTCTGCGCGTGCACATTGGCGTGGCCATGTTACTTGCGGGATCTGTGGGTTATGTAGCGCTATCGGGTATGGACCCTTTGCTCAACTACTTCAAATCTGCGGCCTACACCCGATTTTCGGTCTATGACCTCTCAGTCGTGCCTTTGTTTTTGCTGATGGGTCAATTTGCCACACATGGCGGTCTGTCTAAAGCCCTATTCAAAGCTGGAAACGCGATGATCGGCCATTGGCGCGGTGGCATGGCCATGGCGGCAGTCACCTCGTGTGCGGGTTTTGGTGCGATTTGCGGCTCATCCCTGGCCACAGCGGCCACCATGGGCCAAGTGGCTTTACCTGAGCTCAAAGCGCACAAATACTCGCCTCGCCTGTCCACCGCGGTTATCGCTGCAGGTGGCACGCTGGGCATCTTGATTCCACCTTCGGTGCCCTTGGTCATTTACGCCATCATCACCGAGCAAAACATCGCCAAGTTGTTTTTGGCAGCGTTCATTCCCGGCATCATTGCGGCAATTGGTTACATGGTGGTGATCGGCATCATCGCCCGCGTCCGGCCTGAAGAAGCACCCCGTGGCGAGCGCTTTAGCTGGGGTCAAAGGATGCAGGCGCTGGCCGAAACCTGGCCTGTGCTGTTGATCTTTGCAGTGGTCATAGGTGGTATCTACGGTGGCTTGTTCACCCCCACTGAGGCTGCCTCCATTGGCACCATTGCCACTGGTTTTGTAGCCTGGACTTCGGGTGGACTCAAGGGGAAAGGCTTTTTGGAATGCATGTATGGTGCAGCGGGTGCCACAGGCATGATCTTTTTGATTTTGCTGGGCGCCGATGTGCTGAACGTGTTTTTGGCGCTGACCCAAGTCAACACTGAACTGGCCAAATGGGTCGTCGGAATGAACCTGCACCCCTTGATGGTTGTGTTCACCATCATCGCCATTTACTTGGTGCTGGGTTGCATCATGGACAGCCTGTCCATGATCCTGCTCACGGTCCCCATGTTTTTCCCCATCATCATGGGCATCGACATTTGGGGTCTGGACAACGAATCCAAAGCCATCTGGTTTGGCATTGTGGCCTTGATGGTGGTGGAGATCGGATTGATCACACCGCCAGTGGGTATGAACGTTTTCATCATCAGCAACATGGCAAAAGATGTGCCGATGAAAGAAACCTTCAAGTACATTGTTCCCTTCCTCATTTCCGACTTGCTGCGCATCACGGCCATTGTTTTCTTCCCGAGCATTACACTCGTGGCTTTGAAAATATTTGCTTAATCATGTACACACGAGAAGCCATTCGACATTGCCGCCAATGTGGCGCTTCGGTGGCTTACCGTTTGCCTGACGACGGGGACACCAAGCAGCGTGCCATCTGCACCGTCTGCCACACGGTGCACTACGAAAACCCCTTGAACGTGGTGGGCACCGTGCCGCATTGGGGCGACCAGGTGTTGCTGTGCAAACGCAACATTGAACCGCGCAAAGGCAAATGGACCTTGCCGGCAGGCTTCATGGAATTGGGAGAGTCCACGTCAGAAGGCGCTGCCCGTGAAACGACAGAAGAAGCCGGGGCCCAGTTTGTCGTGGAGGACTTACTCACCGTCATGAGCGTGCCGCGTGTGGGCCAGGTGCACTTGTATTACCGCGCCCGTCTGACAAGCGATGTGTTCGACCCCGGACACGAAACCATGGAAGCGCGCTTGTTCAAAGAAGATGAAATTCCTTGGGACGAATTGGCGTTTCGCACCGTCAAGGAAACGCTGGAGCACTACTTTGCCGACCGGCGTGCTGGCCATTTCAGCACGCACGCTTTCGACATCGCCTGAGACTGCGCCCTCAGGCCGTTCGCATCACACGTCGATCGCCGCGGCCGACCCGGCCTGCTTGCGCAACTCAAACTTCTGGATCTTGCCCGTGCTGGTTTTGGGCAACTCGCCAAACACCACCGCACGCGGCACTTTAAATCCCGCCAAGTGCTGCTTACAGTGCGCCACAATCTGCTCAGCGGTGACCTGGGCGTCGGCCTTCAACTCCACAAAGGCACACGGCGTCTCGCCCCAGCGCGCATCGGGCTTGGCCACCACGGCGGCGGCCAGCACAGCGGGGTGGCGGTACAGCACGTCTTCCACCTCGATCGATGAAATGTTCTCGCCGCCCGAGATGATGATGTCTTTGCTGCGGTCCTTGATCTTGAAATAACCGTCGGGGTACTGCACCGCCAGGTCACCGCTGTGGAACCAACCGCCCGCAAAAGCCTCTTGTGTGGCCTTGGGGTTCTTGAGGTAACCCTTCATCGTGATGTTGCCCTTGAACATGATCTCGCCCATGGTCTCGCCGTCTTGCGGCACGGGCTGCATGGTTTCGGGGTTGAGCACACGCACATCGCGCTGCAGGTGGTAACGCACGCCCTGACGGGCATTCAGCCTGGCCCGATCGCCAATGTCGAGCGAATCCCACTCGGGGTGCTTGGGGCACACCGTGGCAGGGCCATAGACCTCGGTGAGGCCATACACATGGGTCAAATCAAAGCCCAGTTGCTCCATGCCCTCGATCATCGAAGCTGGGGGCGCTGCGCCTGCCACCATGGCCTTGATGCCAGCGGGCACACCCGCCTTCATGGCGGCCTGAGCATTCACCAGCAAACCATGCACGATGGGTGCACCACAGTAATGCGTGACGCCGTGATTGCGCATGGCGTCGAACATGGCCTGCGCGTCCACCTTGCGCAAACACACATTCACGCCCGCACGCGCGGCCACTGTCCACGGAAAGCACCAGCCGTTGCAATGAAACATGGGCAGCGTCCACATGTAGACCGCGTGCTTGGGCATGTCCCATTCCAGAATGTTCGAAATGGCATTGGTGGCCGCCCCCCGGTGGTGGTAGACCACGCCCTTGGGGTTGCCGGTGGTGCCGCTGGTGTAGTTCAGTGCAATCGCGTCCCACTCATTGGCGGGCAGGCTCCAGGCAAAGTGGGCGTCACCGCTGGCCACAAAGGCTTCGTAAGTGACCGAGCCCAGTTTTTCGGTCGGGCCTGTGTAGAGCGCGTCTTCCACATCGATCACCAGCACAGGCCGTGTGGACTGGCGCAGCGCCAGCGCCTTTTTCATCACGCCCGCAAACTCGGGGTCTACGATCACCGCCTTGGCTTCGCCGTGGTCGAGCATGAAGGCCACCGTCTCTGGGTCCAGCCGGGTGTTGAGCGCATTGAGCACGGCGCCCACCATGGGAATGCCAAAGTGCGCCTCCACCATGGGCGGCGTGTTGGGCAGCATCACGGCCACCGTGTCGTTCTTGCCAATGCCCGCCTGCGCCAGCGCACTGGCCAGTTGGCGGGTGCGGCGGTAGGTGCTGGCCCAGTCCTGGCGCAAATCACCGTGCACGATGGCCAGGCGGGTCGGGTAGACCTCGGCCGTGCGCTCGATGAAGCTGAGCGGCGAAATCGGCGCGTGGTTGGCGGGGGTCTGGGGCAAGTCTTGGTCAAAGATGCTGACTTTGGTTTCTGTCATAAGTGTTCCGTGAAGGCTGGCTGTCCAATGGTGAACAGTTTGCCTGACCCAGAGCTGAAATCCATGCTGGTTTGCCCCGAAACAAGCCCAAGCTGGCCGTTCTTATCGGCGAAAATACCCCGATGGCCATCCCCCAGTCTTTCATCCAAGAGTTGCTGTCCCGCGTCGACGTGGTCGACATCGTGGGCAAGTACGTGCAGCTCAAGAAAGGCGGCGCCAACTTCATGGGCCTGTGCCCCTTCCATGGCGAAAAATCCCCCAGCTTCAGTGTCAGCCCCACCAAGCAGTTTTTCCACTGCTTTGGCTGTGGCAAAAACGGCAACGCCATCGGCTTTTTGATGGAGCACGCGGGCATGACCTTCATCGAAGCGGTGAAGGATCTGGCCCAACAAACCGGCATGCAGGTGCCCGAAGAACAGCAATCGCCCGAAGACCGCGCCCGCGCTGCCGCCGCCAAGGCCAAACAAGACAGCCTGAGCGACGTGCTCGAAAAAGCAGGCGAGGCTTACCGCGACCAGCTCAAGATCACCCCGCACGCCATCGACTACCTCAAAGGCCGGGGCCTGTCCGGGCAAATCGCCAAACGCTTTGGCCTGGGTTACGCACCCGAAGGCTGGCGCTCGCTGGCGAGCATCTTCCCCAAATACGACGACCCGCTCTTGGCCGAGTCGGGCTTGGTGATCGTCAACGAAGAGGACGACAAGCGCTACGACCGCTTTCGGGACCGCATCATGTTCCCGATCCGCAACATCAAGGGCGAGTGCATCGGCTTTGGCGGGCGGGTGATCGGCAGCGGCACTCCAAAATATTTGAACTCACCCGAAACGCCAGTCTTTCACAAAGGCCGCGAGCTGTATGGCTTGTACGAAGCGCGCGAAGCCCTGCACAGCGCAGGCTATGTGCTGGTCACCGAAGGCTACATGGACGTGGTGGCGCTCGCCCAACTGGGCTTTGCCAATTCGGTCGCAACCCTGGGCACTGCTTGCACGCCCGACCATGTGCAAAAGTTGTTCAGGTTCACCGACGCGGTGGTCTTCAGTTTTGACGGTGACGGCGCAGGCCGCCGCGCAGCCCGTAAAGCACTCGACGGTGCCCTGCCATACGCCACCGATGTGCGCAGCATCAAGTTTTTGTTTTTGCCCGCCGAGCACGACCCCGACAGCTATGTGCGCGAGTTTGGCCAAGAAGCTTTTGCCGATCAGATCAAGCAAGCCATGCCGCTGTCGCGCTTTTTGATCGAAGCGGCCAGCGTTGACTGCGACCTGCAAACCGCCGAGGGCCGCGCCCGCCTGTCCAGCCAAGCGCGCCCGCTGTGGCAGCTGCTGCCCGAGGGCGCTCTCAAACAGCAACTGCTGTCTGAGCTGGCGCAACTCATCCAACTGGAGACCGCTGGCCTCGAAAAACTCTGGGCCCAACAAGCAGCGAGCGACCAGCGCTTTGCACCCGCGGCACGCAATGCGGCCACACCCGCACCCCAGGCACCCAACGCTGCCTTCAGCCAAGCGGCCAGCGCGGGGCATGACGAATACCCCCAGTTTGAACCGCACTACGGCGAGCCACCAGCCTGGTCGGGCGCCAACACGTTCGCGCCGTCCAACGGCAACAGCAACTGGAAAAACAAAAATCCCAACTGGACGCCGGGCAGCAAATTTGGCAACAGCAAATACAAACGCGACCCAGCCCCCGTCTACACCGGCCCCCGCACGGTGCCCGCAAGCCGAGCCGACCACGCAGCTCGCCTCTTGTTGAGCAATATGGCACTTTGGGAAAACTTAGCCTCCGAAGACCACGCCATGCTTTGCGCCTTGCCGGCGCCACACGGTGCATTGTTCGCTTGGTTGGAATCGGTTTTCCACGAGCAAGGGGCTTTGGGCTGGTCGACCCTTCAAGCAGAAATGCAAGGTCAAGCTTTTGCAGCAGACGCCACGCGCTGGATGGCGCAAGAGAATTTAGGCGTCACGCCTGGCAACGAAAACGCCACCCCACCCGACCCCCAAGAAGCCCGGCAAGAACTGAGACGTCTACTCCATCTGCTGATGATCGACCGTCTCAAGCAGCTCGAAACCGAAGCACTCGTCCAAGCCAGTACGGGTCAAGACCCCGAAGCCCAGCAACGCTGGCGCAGTCTGCATGAACGTCGCAAAGCGCTCATGGCCTCCTCGGTAGTCCCCAGCGATTCTTGAGATTCTTGAGATTCTTGAACCCTCAACGGGTTGATTTAAGGACGTATCGCGACGAGGGCGTCGCTCCCACAGCTAGAAACGTGGCTACTTGTCCAGCAAGCGGTTGAGCTTTTCTGCCTCAAAGCTTTCGCTCTTGGCCGCATCGCCCGGCATGGGCATGTGCTGCTGGGCGCACAGCTGCTCCAGCGCTTGCCAGATCATGGCGATCTGGTGTTCTTGCCCAGCCGCGTTGTCGATCAGGCCACGCAAAGCTTGGCTGACCGGGTCGTCGTCTTGAGTGATGCCATAGGCACTGAACTTGCGCTCCGTGCCCGACACATCGGCGCTCTCACCCTCTTTGGAAGGGATGATGCGCGCAGGAATGCCCACCGCCGTGGCGCCCGCAGGCACAGGTTTGATGACCACCGCATTGCTGCCGATCTTGGCGCCATCGCCCACCTCAAAGCCGCCCAGCACCTTGGCCCCGGCACTGACCACCACATCTTTGCCCAAGGTGGGGTGGCGTTTGGCACCTTTGTAAAGCGAGGTGCCGCCCAAGGTCACGCCCTGGTAAATCGTGCAACCGTCGCCAATCTCAGCCGTCTCGCCGACCACCACGCCCATGGCGTGGTCAAAAAACACCCGCTCGCCAATCTTGGCGCCAGGATGGATTTCAATGCCCGTGAGCCCGCGCGACACATGCGAGATGAAGCGCCCCAGCCATTTGAACCCGTGGTTCCAACACCAGTGCGCACGGCGGTGCAGCACCAAGGCGTGCAGGCCCGGGTAACAGGTCAGCACCTCCCACGAAGTGCGTGCTGCTGGATCCCGGTCGAGGATGCATTGGATGTCGGAGCGAAGACGTGAAAACATAGGCTTTGAGTCTATCGCTTGACGCTGGCGTTTTGGATCATGGCCTTGGCCACCCCGCGCAGGATGTGGATTTCTTCTGGGCTCAAGTCAGCCCGGTTGAACAACTGGTTCAGGCGCGGCATGAGTTTTTTGGGTGCAGCCGGGTCCAAAAAGCCAATGTCGGCGAGTGCCTGCTCCCAATGCGTGAGCATGCCTGCCACTTGTTGTGCATCGGCCTTGTCAGATGGCGCAATCACATCCTGCACCGGAAAGCCGCCCAAGGCCGCACGCCAGTCGTAAGCAATGACCTGAATGGCCGAGCCCAAATTGAGCGAACCGAATTGGGGATTCGTCGGGATCGACAAGGCGACATGGCAGCGGTAAACGTCTTCGTTTTTCATGCCAAAACGCTCGGAGCCGAACAAAAACGCCACGCTCTGCTCGGGTGCACCGGGCTGGGTCAACTGGGCAAAGTGCTCGCGGGGCGAGCGGGTCGGCGGCCCAAAGTCACGCGGCGTCATGGCCGTGGCACACAAATGGGTCACACCGTCCAAGGCTTCGTCCAAGGTCTCAACCACCCGTGCCTTGTCCAACACATCGTTGGCCCCACTGGCGCGCTGGATGGTTTCTTCCTTGCGCAGCACGTTCTGCCAGCGCGGCTTGACCAGCACCAGTTCGTCAAAACCCATCACCTTCATGGCACGGGCAGCTGCGCCCACATTGCCAGCGTGGCTGGTTTCTATCAAGATAAAACGCGTTTTCATCCCCCGATTGTCCATGCTGGGGCATACTTATTTGCGATTCGCCACGCATCTTGGCCGACTGTCGTGTCGGGCCATGGTGCCAAGTCACTTGGTTTTTGGAGTTTTTTTATGAAAACATCATTTCTCTGGCTCTTGTGTGCCACCCCTCTGCTGGCATCAGCGCAATCGGCGGGACCTGACCGTTTTGTAGGTGAACTCGGCGGTTTGGTGGCCACATCGAACGCGCTGATCCACGGTGCAGAAAGCAAAACCACGGTGCTTCCCTATGTGTATGGCGACCTGGGCCGGTTTTTTGCCCGCGTGGACACACTGGGTTTCAAAGCCATGCCATTGGGAGAGGGGCACCTCGAACTCGTGGCACGCGTGAGCCATGAAGGCTTCAAATCTAGCAAAACCGCCCACCCGGGCGCGGGAGACCGCAGCGCACCTTTGCCCATTGGCTTCGGCACTTTTCAGCGCACGGCTCTGGGAGGCTTGTTTGCATACGCCATGCATGATCCTCAGTCGGGCGGTCAATTTGGCGAGTTCAACTGGGCCGGTCAACTGGACATCGGGCCGGTCAAGCTTTACCCACAGCTGGGCTTGCAGTACCGATCCGCAGACTATGTCCAACATCTGTATGGCATCAATGCGGCCCAATCCATGGCGACGGGCTTGGCCGTCTATCGGCCAAGCGCTTCTTTGACGCCCATGGCCACCTTGCAAGCGGCAGTGCCCTTGAACGGTCCTTGGTCGCTGCAATTGCAGACGCGTTACCGGCATCTTGACAGCGCCATGGCCAACAGTCCCTTGGTCAGCAGGTCCAGCCAGGTTTCAGGCTTTGCAGCGCTGACTTACACCCTGAAGTGATCTACCGTTGCGTTTTGGGTGGCATGGCGCAACCTGTCAGCAGAGATTCAACCTGGCACCAGGCATGCGGATGCTGCGCTCAAAACCCACAACGACGGCCTGTGCTGGAGACTGCAAGTCCAACTGCGAGGGGCGAGCCCCTCATTTCATGAGAAAATAAGCCCCTTGTCGCCGCGATCGTGCGTGCGTTACACCCGTTCTTCACACAATTCATGTCGTCCAATCTCCACCCCATGCTCAACGTGGCCATCAAGGCTGCGCGCGCCGCTGGCGCCATCATCAACCGTGCTGCGCTCGACGTTGAAGCGGTTCGCATCTCGCAAAAGCAGGTCAATGACTTCGTCACCGAAGTCGACCACGCCAGCGAAAAAGTCATCATCGACACCCTGCTGACCGCCTACCCTGACCACGGCATCTTGGCCGAGGAATCAGGCAGCACGCATGGCAATCCGAACGCTGACCACATCTGGATCATCGACCCCCTGGACGGCACGACCAACTTCATCCACGGCTTCCCTGTTTATTGCGTGAGCATTGCCTTGCAAGTGCGCGGCAAGATCGAGCAAGCCGTCATTTACGACCCCACCCGCAACGATTTGTTCACCGCCACCAAAGGCCGTGGCGCGTTCATGAACGACCGCCGCCTGCGCGTAAGCAAGCGCATCCGCTTGCAGGAGTGCATCATTTCCACAGGGTTCCCCTTCCGCAAGGGCGACAACTTCAACCAGTACCTGCGCATGATGGGCGACGTGATGCAACGCACGGCTGGCCTGCGCCGCCCTGGTGCTGCAGCGCTGGACTTGGCCTATGTGGCTGCCGGCTTCACCGACGGCTTTTTTGAAACCGGCTTGTCCCCTTGGGACGTGGCTGCAGGCTCCCTCTTGGTCACCGAAGCGGGCGGCCTGATCGGCAACTTCACAGGCGAATCCGACTTTCTGGAACAAAAAGAATGCTTGGCAGGCGCGCCACGCATTTACGGCCAATTGGTCACGATCTTGGGCAAATACAGCAAATTTGCCAGCGCAGGCGACAAAGCCTCTGTACGCACAGCCGTGGACAACCTGAGCCGCGACCTGGCGACGGACAGCGAAGCCGCTGAAGGCGAGATCGGCGCTGACCCCGCCGAAGGCTCCGAAACCAAAGACGCCCCGTTTTAAATCATGTCAGCGCTCGACCTGAGTGCCCACACCCCCATGATGGCCCAGTACTTGGGCATCAAGGCGGAGTTTCCTGACACGCTGGTGTTCTACCGCATGGGCGACTTTTACGAGTTGTTCTTTGCGGACGCCGAAAAAGCCGCTGGCCTGCTCGACATCACCCTGACACGCCGTGGCCAGTCGGCCGGGCAGCCCGTCCTCATGGCGGGCGTGCCCTTCCATTCCATGGAAACCTACCTCGCCCGCTTGATCAAGCTCGGCGAATCGGTGGCCATTTGCGAGCAAGTGGGCGATGTAGCCACATCCAAAGGCCCGGTAGAGCGCAAAGTAGTCAGGGTGGTCACCCCAGGCACCCTGACCGATACCGAGCTGCTGTCCGACAAGAGTGAAGCGATTTTGCTGGCCGTGCACCAAGCGGGCAAAAACCGCTGCGGCCTGTCTTGGCTCAGCGTCACACAAGGCGTGGTGCATTTGGCCGAATGCGCTCAGGACGAGCTGGCCGACTGGATCGACCGCATCGCCCCCAGCGAATTACTGGCCAGCGCGGGCATGACGCCCACTTTTGAACAAAAACTGCGCAGCCTCAAAACCGCAGGCCGGGGCAGCTGGTCTTTTGCCCTCCGGCCGGATTTCCAGTTTGACGCAGGCTTGGGCCAACGCAAGCTGCTCGAACAACTGCAGGCCGCGTCACTCGCCGCCTGGAGCGCCGACGCCCTGAGCGACGCCCACGCCGCAGCCGCTGCGCTGCTCACCTACGCTGAACACACCCAAGGTCGCAGCCTGCCCCATGTGCAGCGGGTGCAGGTGCAGCGCTCTGACGCGCTCATTGACCTGCCCGCCAGCACACGTCGCAACCTGGAGCTGACGCAAACCCTGCGCGGCGAAAGCGCTGCCGATTCCCCCACTTTGTTTGCCCTGCTCGACACCTGCATGACGGGCATGGGCAGCCGCCTGCTCAAAAGCTGGCTGCTCAGCCCGCCGCGTGACCGACAGGTGGCACAGCAACGCCTGCAAGCCCAAGCCGTGTTGCATGGCGACAGCGGCGCGGGTCCGTGGAACAGCCTGCGCGAACAGCTCAAAGGCGCGAGCGACGTGGAACGCATCACCGCACGCACCGCGCTGCGCCAGGTGCGCCCGCGCGAGCTGGTGGCCCTGCGCCATGCGCTGGCGCGTGCGGCCGCGCTGTCTGTGCAACTGCAAGCACTGAACCCCGAGACCGGCAGCTTGCTGGCGGGCATGGCCCGCTGGCTCACACCGCCCACAAACTGCGCCGAGCTGCTGCACATGGCCTTGCTCGAAGAGCCGTCCGCCTTGGTGCGCGACGGCGGTGTGATCGCCGACGGGCTGGACGCCGAGCTGGACGAGCTGCGCGGCATCCAGACCAACTGCGATGCCTTCTTGCTTGACCTCGAGACCCGAGAAAAAGAGCGCACCGGCATCGCCAACCTGCGGGTGCAGTTCAACAAAGTGCACGGCTTTTACATCGAAGTCACACAAGGGCAACTGGACAAAGTGCCCGACGACTACCGCCGTCGCCAGACTCTGAAAAACGCCGAGCGCTTCATCACGCCCGAGCTCAAAACCTTTGAAGACAAAGCCCTATCGGCGCAAGAGCGCGCCTTGGCCCGCGAGAAGTGGCTCTACGAAGGCGTGCTCGACCAGTTGCAGCCCTTTGTGGCCGCGCTCACCGCTTTGGCGCAGGCCATGGCCAGCCTGGACGTGCTGTGCGCCCTGACCGAGCGCTCGCTCACCCTGAACTGGTGTGCCCCCGAATTCACCAAAGAGCCCTGCATCGAAATCCGCCAAGGCCGCCACCCGGTGGTCGAGGCGCGGCTGGCTCAGATGTCGGGTGCGAGCTTCATCGCCAACGACACGGTGCTGGGCACCAAGCAGCGCCTGCAGATCATCACCGGCCCCAACATGGGCGGTAAATCGACCTACATGCGCCAAGTTGCGCTGATCGTGCTGCTGGCCAGCATCGGCAGCCATGTGCCCGCCAGCCGTTGTCGCCTGGGGCCGATTGACGCCATCCACACCCGCATCGGCGCGGCCGACGATCTGGCCAACGCCCAATCGACCTTCATGCTGGAGATGACCGAAGCCGCGCAAATTTTGCACAGCGCCACGCCGCACAGCCTGGTGCTGATGGATGAGATCGGGCGCGGCACCTCGACTTTTGACGGCTTGGCTCTGGCCAGCGGCATCGCCACGCACCTGCACAACAAAACGCAGGCCTTTGCCTTGTTTGCCACACACTACTTTGAGCTGACCGAGTTCCCAGCCACGCACACGGCGGCCGTCAACATGCATGTGAGCGCCGCCGAATCGGGCGCGTCGATTGTGTTCTTACACGAGTTGCAGCCCGGCCCGGCCAGCAAAAGCTATGGTGTGCAGGTGGCGCGCCTGGCGGGCATGCCTGCCGCTGTGCTCAACCACGCCCGCCATGCGCTCAGCGCACTCGAGGCTGGGGCTACTGAAAGCCGTCAGCAGGTGGACTTGTTTGCAGCCCCACCCGAAGCCGAAGCCGCAGGCCCCTCGCCTGTAGAAGCGGCGCTGGCCCAAATCAACCCCGATGCGCTCAGCCCCCGCGAAGCGCTCGACGCCCTCTATGCCCTGCAGCGCTTGCTGCCCAAAAGTTAAAGAGCCCCCACATGACTTATTGCGTTGCCGTCAAAACCCGCGCCGGACTGGTGTTCTTGTCCGACTCCCGCACCAACGCGGGCCTGGACCAGATCAGCACCTTCCGCAAAATGATCGTCTATGAAAAAGCGGGCGACCGCTTCATGACCTTGCTGTCGGCGGGCAACCTGAGCATCTCGCAATCGGTGCGCGAAGTGCTGCAGATCGAAAAACTGGTCGAGCCCGGGCAAGACGAGCCACTGACCATCTGGAACGCCAAGAGCATGTTCGACGCCACCCGCGTGCTGGGCGCGGCCGTGCGCCGCGTGTACGAGCGCGACGCTGCAGCGCTGCGCGCCTCGGGTGTGGAGTTCAACGTGTCCATGATTTTTGGCGGCCAAATCGGCGGCGAAGGCATGCGCCTGTTTCAGGTGTACTCGCCCGGCAACTTCATCGAAGCGACCGATGAGACGCCCTACTTCCAGATCGGTGAATCCAAATACGGCAAGCCCGTTCTCGACCGCGTCATCACCCCCAACACCCCGCTGGACGAAGCGGCCAAATGCGCCCTGGTGTCGATGGACTCGACCCTCAAATCCAACCTGTCGGTGGGTCTGCCGCTGGACATGGTGGTGTACCAAGCGGGCAGCCTGCAGACCGACCGCATCATGTGCATCGACGAGCACAACCCGTATTTCAAAATGCTGCGCACCAGCTGGGGCGACAAACTGCGCCAAATGTTCGACAGCATCGAAGACCCCATGTGGAACGGCGGCGCGACCGACATCCCGCTCATGGTGTCTGCCCAGCGCAATGCCTTGCTCAAGAAAATCACGACGCCTGAAGAGAAATTGATCTGATGAGCGCCCGCATCATCTTTTCTCATGGCAACAGCTTTCCGGCCAGCACCTACAAGGTGATGTTCAACAACCTGCGCCAGCGCGGCTTCCAAGTGGGCGCGGTGGAGATGTTTGGGCACGATCCGCAATACCCGGCCACCAACAACTGGCCCCACTTGGTCCAGCAGCTGGCCGACTTTGCCAAGGCTCAGCAAGGCGACGGCGAACCCGCCTTCTTGGTGGGTCACTCATTGGGTGGTATTTTGAGTTTGATGTGCGCCGCACGCCACCCCGAGCTGGCACGCGGTGTCTTGTTGATTGACTCGCCTGTGATCGGTGGCTGGCGCGCCACCACCTTGGGCTTGGCCAAGCGCACACCGCTGATTGGCTCCCTGTCGCCGGGTCGCATCAGCCAAAAACGGCGCAACCACTGGCCCGATGCCCAAGCGGCATTAGAGAGTTTCCAGCAAAAAAAGTCTTTTGCCCGATGGGACCCGCAGGTCTTGCGCGATTACATCGAACACGGCACACACGACGAAGGTGGGCGACGGGTTTTGAGTTTTGACCGCGACGTGGAGACCGCCATTTACAACGGCCTGCCGCACAAACTCGACAGCCTGCTCAAGCGCCACCCCCTCAAATGCCCCGCCGCTTTCATCGGCGGCACGCACTCGCGCGAAATGCGTCAAGCCGGCATCGACCTGACCCACAAGGTCGTCAAAGGTCGCGTGATGATGCTTGACGGCACACACCTGTTTCCGATGGAAAAACCCATCGCCACAGCCGCAACAATTGAGGCATCGCTGCGCAATATGGGCGCTTGATCAAGCAGCCCAGGTCACCAAGCCGCTGTAACTGGTGCCCAGCACCACCAGGCCAAAGACGATCCGGTACCAAGCAAACACCTCGAAGCTGTTGGTCGAAATGAACTTGAGCAGCCAGCGCACACACACCCAGGCGCTCAAAAACGAAAACACCAGGCCCACCGCAAACATCGGCGCGTCGGCCATGCTCAGCAAAGCGCGGTCTTTGTAGAGGCTGTAAGCCCCGGCGCCAATCAGCGTGGGGATGGCCAAGTAAAACGAAAAGTCGGTCGCCGCCTTGCGCGACATGCCCAGCAGCATGCCGCCAATGATGGTCGCGCCACTGCGGCTGGTGCCCGGAATCATGGCCAGGCACTGCACCATGCCCACTTTGAGGGCATCGCGACCGCGCATGTCTTCCACCTCATGGATGCGCACCGCACTAACCGGACGCCGTTCGGCCCACAAAATGATGAAACCACCAATGATGAAAGTGGTCGCCACCACCTCGGGCGTGAACAAGTTCGCCTTGATCGCTTTGCCAAACAAGAGGCCCAGTAGGACTGCGGGCACAAAAGCAATGAACACATTCAGGGCGAAGCGCTGGGCATCTGCGCTGCGCGGCAAGGCCCGCACCGTGCTGCTGATCTTTTGCCAATACACAATGATCACGGCCAAAATCGCTCCGGTCTGTATGGCGATGTCAAACACCTTGGCCTTGTCATCGTCAAAGCCCAACAAGGCCCCGGCCAAAATCAAATGACCGGTGGACGAGATCGGCAAGAACTCGGTCAGACCTTCGACCACGCCCATCACGGCGGCTTTCAGCAACAGCATCAAATCCACAATCACTCCTGACAATCTGGTCCAATTATCGCGGTTGTTAACGATCAAGGCCGACAAACAAGGAGACTTGCACCATGCAAATGACACACACCATCGCCATCCACATGAGTGCCGCTATCACAGCGGTACTCATTGGACCGTTCGTACTTTGGACGCGACTGGGGCGAATTGTGCGACCGCAACTGCACCGTGCCTTGGGTTATGCATGGGTCACTTGCATGCTGGCAGCAGCGTTGAGCGCAGTGTTTATCCGCGACTTCAACTTACCCAACATAAGTGGCTACACACTCATTCACTTGTTGGTCCCCATCACTTTGGTCAGCCTGTTTCGGGCATTTGTTTACCTTAGTCAAGGCAATTATCGGGGGCATCGTCAAACCATGCAATGGCTCTACATCAGTGCCTGCATCGTCGCGGGCGCATTCACATTGCTGCCCAGTCGTTTCCTGGGGCATTTGATTTGGTCGAACTGGTTGGGCTGGATTTAATGCCGTTTTACCTGTGAGATTCAGAATTGGTGTCAGAGCCTCAGCGGCGCGCACCACTCCATGGACCTCTTCCACGCTCATCGTTTGGAGGATGTCGGCGATCATGACCCCAATCTCGGCGGTCATGTCTATGGACATTCCGCTGTTCATTGCGCCTTTCCAAACCAATAACTGGACCATACACCTGTGGCAAATAGATCACCCGTGGCTGGGGGATGACCCAGACTGGCACAGGCACCCTCTCTTGGGCATAAACCGGAGCATGACCCATGCGCGAATGAACCACCACCGAAGGTTCGACCATGACGGGATGGGCACAGCCCACTTGGGCCAGACCCAACATCAAACTGCCCATGAGCAGGGCTTTGCGAGACCAGGTTTTAAACATCAGCGTAGACATGTGGACTCCTGAGAAAGGGTTGACTGACCAAAGGCCCGTCTCTTCCTTTAGCGCGCAAGCCCGGTCTGCGGTGGACAACGCCTCCTTCTCAATGGTTTCCATTCGTAACCAAGGTTGACGACCTGTGTTGATTCAGACAGCAGGGGTCTGATCTTGAAAATATCTAAAACTTACAAAGTTTCACACATTGTGTATCCCTTAAAGTTATATTCAGCGCTCTCAACAAGGCACAAAATGAACAACAATTGGATTCAAAAAACCCACCAGACCATCCAAAAACCATTGGTGGGTCTTTGCTTATTGGTTGCTCTGGCCTTAAGCGCTTGCGGCGGAAGTGGCAGTAGCAGCACAGACAGCACTGCTGATGCTGTGGACCCATACCCCGGTGTCAAGGCCTATACCTCTTTGGATTTGAACGCCCCCCTCAATTACACGTCGCCCACCTTATTGGGCCACTACGATGCCAACGTGTTGGCCACGCGCAATCAAACGTCAGCCAATGTCACGACCGACAAAGGCGCCACACTGGGACGCGTGTTGTTCAATGACACACGCTTGAGTTTCAACAACACCAAATCTTGCGCTTCTTGCCATGTTCAAGCCAATGGTTTTGTCGACCAAGCCCAATTCAGCACGGGGTTTGCAGGCGGTTTGACCACGGCCCACGCCATGCGCTTGGGCAATGTGGCCTTCTACCAAGGCAATCGCATGTTTTGGGACAAACGTGCCGCCAGCATCGAAGAGCAGGCGACCGATCCGATTCAAAACGCTATCGAGATGGGTTTCGATGCGACACATGGCGGCTTCAGTGCGCTGGTCACCAAAATGCAAGCCCTTCCTTACTACCCCGAATTGTTCAAGTGGGTGTTTGGCGATGAAACGATCTCAGAGGCACGCGTTCAAAATGCCTTGGCGCAATTTCAGCGCAGCATGATCTCTGCCAACAGCAAGTGGGATCGGGCCTATGCCGTGATTTACACCAACAACGGCAGTGTCAACAGCCCACAAAGTTTTGGGCGATCATTGACTGGCAACAACATTCCTGAAGCCGATCGCTTCACGGCCTCCGAAGACAGAGGTCGCGCATTGTTCATTCAAGGCCCGAACAACGGGGGCAAAGGCTGTGCAGGCTGCCATCAGCCGCCCACCTTTTCACTGGACCCCAACTCCAGAAGCAATGGTCTTGATTTGAATGAAACCGTGATTTTCAAATCACCCTCGCTCAAAAACGTCGCGCTCGATGGCCGGTTCATGCACGATGGCCGCTTTAGCACTTTGGAACAAGTGTTGACGCATTACGCAACAGGCATTCAAGCTGGCCCCGCCAGAGACAACCGACTGCCCGTCGGCGGCATCCCCATGACTGCGCAAGATCAAGCTGACATCGTGGCCTTCTTGAAAACGTTGACCGACTCGACCCTCAGCACCGACACACGCTTTGCCAGCCCGTTTATCAAGTGATTGAGTTGGCTGCGTGCCTTTGGCGATGGCGACGCACATGCAAGATGGCCAAATACAAAGACGCCACCTGCAGCAGGGCACAAAAGAAAAACGGTGCGCCAATGCGCCAATCGCCTTGCGGGTAGTGCGACACCACGGCCAGCATGGGGGCGCCCAACAAGGGCGCCAGCACCGCCATCAGACCGTTGAGCGAACTGACAGCGCCCATGGTTTGCCCTTGGCTTTTGCTGTCGGCTGCCGATGAAATCATGCTTTGCACCGAAGCCGTCACCGTGCCGCCCAGCAAGTTGAAGGCAATCACGGCGTACATCATCCAGCCCTCGGTGGCTGCGCCCCACAAGGTGTAGGCCAATACAGAGGACACCAAACCCCAAATCGCCAGCTGTTGGGGCAAAAAGCGCTTGAGCAAACGCCCCAGCAACACCCCCTGCACCAGCACCGCCACAATGCCGACCACGGCCAAAGACCAGCCGTTTTCGCGTGGCCCCCAGCCAAACTTAAAGCTGTTGTAGAGCACCCACACCGTGTACAACACAAACTGCGCCAAACCACTGAAAGCCACCACCCCCACCAACGGGCCCACGCCTTTGAGTTGCCCCAACTTGCGCAGCGACGTGGCCGGATTGGCCGAACGCCAGCTGAAGGCCTTGCGGTTGTGCACAGACAAGGACTCGGGCAGCACAAAGTAGCCGTAAAGCAAATTGATCAGGGTCAGGGTGCCCGCCAGGTAAAACGGCAAATGCAAATTCACCGCCCCCAGCAGACCGCCCACCACAGGCCCGACGATGAAACCCACGCCCATCATGGCGCCCAAAAAGCCAAACCGCTTGGCGCGCTCTTCGGGGGCTGAAATGTCGGCCACATAAGCATTGGCAACAGCCACGTTGGCCTGCATGGCACCGCCCAAAGTGCGGGCGATGAGCAAACCCATCAAAGAAGTGGTCATGGCCGTGCCAAAAAAGCTGACTCCCAAACCCATGAAGCCCAACAACATGACGGGCCTGCGCCCGAAACGGTCAGACAAGGCCCCCAAAATCGGCGAAGCGACAAAGTTGGCCAAGCCAAATGCAGCCGCTACCACGCCGTACCAAAACGCCTGATCGGCCGGGTCGGTGGCAAAACTGGCCACCAGCGTGGGCAATACCGGCACGATCACACCAATGGCCGCCATGTCGATCAACACAGCGATCATGATGAAAGGCATGGCCGCCTCACGGGAACGTAATTTTTTGAGCATTGGGGAGAAATCGCTTCCGAGTTAAGCAAGGCAGGCCGAACAAGCAAAGCGGCGTCCAACGTAGGGGCATTTTAGAACCCGCCACGAACCCGCTGGTCAACACACCAAAGGCAAAGAAAAATTGCCTGGTGCCACAAAGTAAGCTGGGGCTAACCCATAAAATCAAAACATGACTGACACGACCCCCAACGCCCCCCATTCAATGCCTGCTGCACCTGCCATTGCGGCACAGCCCGAGCACAAAGTCAGCAACTTCCTGCGCCAGATCATCGAAAACGACCTGGACAAAGGCACCTACGCCAACCGCCGCTGGGCAGGCAGCCCCGGCGACGCCGCGCACCACGCCGCAGGCCAACCCGACCCGGCCAAGATCCGCACCCGCTTTCCGCCCGAGCCCAACGGCTACCTGCATGTGGGCCACGCCAAAAGCATCTGCATCAACTTCGGGCTGGCCAAGGAATACGGCGGCGTGTGCCACCTGCGCTTTGACGACACCAACCCCGAAAAAGAAGACACCGAATACGTCAACAGCATCATCGACGCCGTGAAGTGGCTGGGTTTTAGCTGGGCACAGCTGGCCCAAGCACAAGGCGCAGCCGCATCCGAGGACTGCAGCGCCGCGCCCTACCAGGCCAGCGACTACTTCGACTTCATGTACCGCGCTGCCGAAGCCTTGATTGAAGCCGGACACGCCTATGTGGACGAACAAAGCGCGGAAGACATGCGTGCCAACCGGGGCGACTTTGGCAAGCCCGGCGTGGACAGCCCTTTCCGCACCCGCACCGTGGCAGAAAACCTGGCGCGGTTCCGCGAAATGCGAGACGGCCAACTGGCCGACGGCGCCGCTGTCCTGCGCGCCAAGATCGACATGGCATCGCCCAACATCAACCTGCGCGACCCGGCCATCTACCGCATCCGCCGCGCCACCCACCACCACACGGGCGACAAATGGTGCATCTACCCGATGTACACATTTGCCCACCCCATCGAAGACGCGCTGGAGCAGATCACCCACAGCATCTGCACGCTGGAGTTTGAAGACCAGCGCCCGTTTTACGACTGGCTGATGGATCGCTTGTGTGAGTGCAAATTGCTCGCCGCGCCCAGCCCCAAACAATACGAATTTGCCCGCCTGAACCTGACCTATGTGATCACCAGCAAACGCAAGCTGGCGCAACTGGTCAATGAAGGCAAAGTCAGCGGCTGGGACGACCCGCGCATGCCCACCATCGTGGGCCTGCGCCGCCGGGGCTACACGCCTGAGAGCCTGCGCCTGTTTGCCGACCGCATTGGCGTGACCAAAAGCGACAGCTGGATCGACTACAGCACGCTCGAAGGGTGCCTGCGCGAAGACCTGGAAAACAAAGCCCACCGCGGCATGGCCGTGCTCGACCCCGTCAAGCTCGTGCTGACCAACTGGGCCGAGGCCTTTGGCAGCGACGGCTACACCGAGGCCTGCACCCAACCCGCCCTGCCCCACAGCGCCGTGGCCGAGGGCCAAACGCCGCCAGCCGACCGCACTTTCCTGATCGGCAAAGAAGTGTGGATTGAGCGCGAAGACTTTGAAGAAGTGCCGCCCAAGGGCTACAAGCGCCTCTTCCCCGGCAACGTGGTGCGACTGAAGGGCGGCTACGTGATTGAATGCGCCGGCTGCGCACGCGACGCGGCGGGCAACGTGACCGAAGTGCACGCCAAAGTGATCCCCGGCACCAAGAGCGGCACGCCCGGCGCCGACAGCGTCAAAGCCAAAGCCGCCATCACCTGGGTGGGTGTGGCCGACGGCGTGAAGGCCGAGGTTCGCCTGTACGACCGCCTGTTTGCCGAAGCGCATCCTGACGCGGGCGGCAAAGACTTCTTGCAAAGCCTCAACCCCGACAGCTTGAAGGTCGTCACCGCTTATGTGGAGCCGTCATTGGCCAGGGCGCAGCCGGACCAGAAGTTCCAGTTTGAGCGATTTGGCTACTTTGTGGCGGACCGCCTGGACCATGTGGCGGGAGCGAAGCCGGTGTTCAACCGGGTGACGGGTTTGAAGGACAGCTGGGGCAAGTGATCCATGTAGACAGCAAAAAGGCCAGCAAGCTTGAGTTTTGCTGGCCTTTTCATTTTGGAAATTAACGTCTATCGACTGCGATGGACATTGATCAGTTACCGTCATAAGTGTCTCATCAACGACGCAGTTCTCGCAGGATCAGCATCAACGTCGCCATATGAACCACGGCAATGACGATGTTGCTGATGACAACAGGATTCGCAAAGTTGCCCACCGTGAAAGGCGTGGTCAGCTTGTAGACCACTTGAACCAACAACAACGGTGCAACCAACCTCACATCGTGCGTAAACAGCAACAGTGCAGATACCAGCAAAATGGCCCCGTAAATAGATAACAAAATGCCGCGTGCAGCGGTTTCTGGACCATAACCATGTTCGACCCAAGGGGCATTGCTCAACAAGCCCACACAGACAGGGATCAGAACCGCCATGTTGAGCAGAAGAGACAGACGAATCATCTTTTTCATTCAAGCACCTGCAAAGTCAATAACAACGTTATGACTGATACTATAACAGCGTTATGACCCCCAAAGAACGCATCCCTAAGCCATCAAAGAGCCAAGTGCAAACACCCGCTGAAGGTTCAGATGGCGTTGCAGATGCATTGCTCACAGCCGCACGACAGATCTTTGAAACCGGGGGGCTGCCTGCACTCACCGTCCGTCGTGTCGCCATCGCTGCTGGTTGCACAACCATGCAGGTGTACAGCCGTTACAACGGAAAGAATGGCCTTCTGCAAGCACTGTTTGATGAGGGCTTTACAGCACTGGCCAACGCTCAGCAGTCTGTCCCGCACTCCTTGCCGGCAGCTGAGCGCGTTCGCCAACTGTGTCGTGAATACCTGCGAATCGCCTCAGAAAAACCCAGTCACTACGCCCTGATGTTGGGTGCCCACAGCGGGGACTTCCAACCTGTGAAGGAGAGTGGTGAACGTGCCATGGCCACGCTGAGCAATCTGATTGAGGCTGTGGCTCGGGCACTGCCTCAAACTTCAAATCAAGACGCTCGTGCAAAAGACGTAGCACATCAGATCCTCGCCTTGTGCCACGGCTGGGCCATGCTCAGCGCTACACCACTTGTCGATGGGACTCGGCCGGAAGTGATCGACCAAGCAATTTCCTCGCTTTTGGATTCGAACTCTATGTACCCAACCAAATTAGATACACCTTAACCACCTCCAGTCCATCACCCCGACTTCTTCCCAATTTATCTTCCAGTTCTGTTTCACCGAACTCACACCAAAGCACCACTTCGCCAATAACACGGCCTTGGACGAAGACCATCCGAACCCTATGCTGGGCCATGCTGGCGGCGGCGGCGTAGGCGCGGTGTGAGTTGTTTGCCTGACGCACCACGCCCCAGAGGCGCTTGGCTGAGGTCTTGGTGCTCGACCAGTTCTCGCGCAACGTCTACCGCGACACCCCACAAGCCTTTGCGCAAGACGCGCTCGCTTTGGCGCTGGCGCAAGAGCTGGTGGCCAGTGGGCAAGACCGCAGCCTGCCCTTGGCGCAGCGCAGCGTTGCCTTTCATGCCCTACATGCACAGCGAGTCCGCCCTGGTTCACACTCAAGCCGTCGCCCTGTTTGCGCAGCTGGGTAACGAAAACACCCTGCGCTTTGAGCAGCGCCACCAAGCCGTCATCGAGCGCTTTGGCCCCTATCCGCACCGCAACGCCATCTTGGACCGCGAGTCCACGCCCGAGGAGCTGGCGTTTTTGAGTGAGCCGGGGTCGGGGTTTTAAGATCGTTATGGATTTGTTTTGAAATCGGTCTAATTGCCCTTAGCTGCAGAACCTCGCTAAACTTGCCCCATGCACCCCGTCATTGCCCAACACCGCGCCGATATTTCGGCCATCTGTCAGCGATACCAAATCCGCCGACTGGAGGTGTTCGGCTCGGCCGTCCGGGCCGATGACTTTGACGCAGAGCGCAGCGATGCCGACTTTTTGGTGGAGTTTTCACCCGAGGCGCCTGCAGACTTGCACCGCTTTTTTGGCATCAAGTCAGAACTGGAAACCCTGCTAGGTCGGGGCGTCGATCTGATCGAGCCCGGTGTGGTGCGCAACCCCTTTGTGCTGGCCAGCATCAACCAGCACCGCGAGTCGATTTATGCAGCGTGACTCTCGCGCATTTTTGTGGGATGTGCGTGAAGCGGCGTTGGCCATCCAAACCTTCACAACAGGTTTAGACGTTACAGCCTACGAAAACAATGAACTGGTGAAAGCAGCCGTTGAACGAAAATTTTAAGTGATTGGAGAAGCACTCAATCAACTTTCAAAACTGGATGCTGCCATGGCCGCACAGCTGCCCGACTTGCCGCAAATCGTGGCGTTTCGCAACCAACTGATCCATGGCTACGCCACGGTCAACCCGAGCACGGTGTGGACCATTGCTCAAAACTCCTTGCCCGGCTTGATCACTGCTGTCCAGGCTTTGTTGGGCGAACAGGCTTAAGAATTGGGTTCAAGTACACCCAATTTGGGTATTTCGCCTCTCCGCAGCCCCCCATGACAGCCCATCACATCACCACCCTCGAAACCCTGCGCCAGCTCTACGGCCCGGCCAGTGAGCGTTCGCTGAAAAAAGAAATGCCGTCGCTGGACTCGCATGCGATCCGCTTCATCGCACTGTCGCCGTTTGTGGTTTTGGCCAGCAGCAATGCGGATGGGCACATGGATGCTTCGCCCCGTGGGGGTGAGCCGGGTTTCGTCAAGGTGCTGGACGCGCAGACGCTCTTAGTGCCCGACTCACCGGGCAACAACCGGCTGGACACACTGGAGAACGTTGTCAGCACTGGGCGCTTGGGTTTGCTCTTCATGGTGCCGGGCTTTGACGAGACTTTGCGCATCAACGGCCAAGCGGTTTTGAGCACCGACCCGGCCGACTTGGCGCTCTGTGTGGACGCTCGGCGCACGCCCAAGTTGGTGATCCGCGTGACGGTGGACTCGGTTTACCTGCATTGCGCCAAAGCCTTCATGCGCTCGCAACTGTGGGATGCATCACGCCACCCTGAGCGCAGCAAACTGCCCACCATGGGTGAGATGCTGCGCGACCAAATTCAGGCCTTCAGAGGCGAGACGATTGAGATAGAGTCTCAAGCCGAGATGCTGCGACGCTACCAGCAGTCGCTTTGAAGTCTGCCAACCGATAAGGTCAACCATGACGTTTCCTACTGTCACCCCTACCGATGACCGCGAGCTGGTGCTCACGCGCCTGATCGATGTGCCGCGCCACAAGCTGTTTCGTTGCTGGACGGAGCCTGAGCTGATCGTGCAATGGTTCACACCGCCGCCCTGGAAGACGGTGCGGGCGGAGTTGGATGTTCGCCCAGGCGGGTCCAGCTGCATCACCATGCAAGGGCCAGACGGCACCGAGGTGCCCAACCGGGGCCTGTATTTGGACGTGGTGCCCAACGAGCGCTTGGTGTTCACCGACGCCTACACCTCGGCTTGGCAGCCTTCGGTCAAGCCCTTTTTTACTTGCGTGTTGACCTTTGAAGACGAGGACGGAAAAACACGCTACACCGCCCGTGCCAAGCATTGGACGGCCGAAGACTGCGCGTCACACGACAAAATGGGCTTACACGAAGGCTGGGGCGTTGCCACCGATCAACTGGCGGCTCTGGCGGCCACGCTCTGACAGCGCGGCTTATTTTTTCTGAACCGGGTTGGCCAGCAGCAAGTTGGCCGGATAGGCCCGCATGAATTCGCGGGCTTTGTCGAGCGGGGCGGTCAGCCAGGCGGACCAAGCGCCTTCGTTCAAGATGGCGGGCATGCGTTTTTCGTTGCCGTTTTGGCCATAGCGGTTCATCAGCGCGTGGCTGTTGGCGTTGACGGTCAGCAAGGTGAAGCTGGTGATTTCTTCGCCGTCTTTCGTCCAGCGCTCCCACAAACCGGCCACGCCCATGGGTTTTCCGTCCACGCGGGCGATGCGGGTGGGCACGCCTTTGCCGCTGCGCCAGTCGTCTTCCAGAAAGGCCTGCATGGGAATGATGCAGCGCTGGCCTTTGAGCCAGGCTTCGCGGCTGTTGGTGGAAGTGCTCATGGTCTCAAAACGGGTGACCGCCAACTTGGTCGAGCGCAGTTTGGCGTCTGACGCCGACTTGACCCAGGTGGGCACCAGCCCGAATTGGCCTTGGGCCAGCTCCAGCACCAGCGGGCTGGCGGGTTCAGCAGATGGCTCTGCTGGCGACTCTGCTCCTGACGCTGCTCCTGACTCAGCGCTGGGCTGCTCGGGCACAAAGGCTTTGCGGATGAACAAGCCTTGCTGGCGCGGCCAGACTTCTTTGCCGGGCAGTTTTTCGGTGGGGGCGACGCCAAAGGCCTCGGCATACAGGTCGGCGCTTTTCAGGCATTCATATTGGGTACTCATGCGGGGGATGCTAACCGACCTGCTACGCTCACGCCCTTGCCTTGCCCCAGATGAATGCCCATGCTGATCCGCTTCAACAAACCTTATGGCGTGCTGAGCCAGTTCACCCCCGAGGGGCGCTGGACTGGGCTGATAGACCACATCGACCTGCCCGGCGTGTATGTGGCCGGGCGCCTGGACGCCGACAGCGAAGGTTTGCTGCTGCTGACCGACGACGGCCAACTGCAGGCCAGGATTGCTGACCCGCGTTTTAAGATGGAGAAGACCTATCTGGTGCAGGTCGAGGGCATCGTGACCGACCAAGCCCTGACCGCCTTGGCTCGTGGCGTGACGCTGAACGACGGCCCCACCCTGCCCGCCCGCGCCCGCGTTGTGCAGCCGCCTGCTGACCTGTGGCCGCGCAATCCACCGATCCGGGAGCGCAAAAGCATTCCCACGACTTGGCTGGAACTGTGCATCCGAGAAGGCCGCAACCGCCAGGTGCGGCGCATGACCGCCGCCGTGGGCTTGCCAACGCTGCGGCTGATCCGCACCGCCGTGGGGCCTTACAACCTGAACGACTTGCCCTCAAGCACTTGGCAAGAAGTCCACGCCTGAAGCCCTGCTTTGTCAAAGGCGACAGGCGCGTTGGCACACTTGGGCCACAATCGCCGCACACTTTCAATTAACCCCTCTGGAATTTCACATGTCTGAATTGCTGAACAAACTCGAATGGCGCTACGCCTGCAAAAAAATGGACCCGACCAAGGTCGTGCCCCAAGACAAGGTCGACCGCATCGTCGAAGCCGCCCGTCTGGCCCCCACATCGAGCGGCCTGCAGCCTTTCGAAATCATCGTGGTGACCAACGCTGCCGTGCGCGAGCAAATCAAGCCCAAGGCTTGGGGCCAAGCCCAGATCACCGACGGTTCGCACCTCTTGGTGTTTGCCGCTTGGGACAACTACACGGCCGATCGCATCAACATGATGTTTGACCTGACGAACGCACAACGCGGCGGCACCAACGAAGGCTGGGAAAACTACCGCCAGATGTTGCTCAAGAACTACCCGGCCCGCACGCCAGAAGTGAACTTCGAGCACGCCGCACGTCAGGCCTACATCGGCTTGGGCGCTTCTTTGATCGCCGCCGCTTTCGAAGAAGTGGACGCCACGCCCATGGAAGGCTTTGACCCCAAAGCCGTCGACGAAATCTTGGGCCTGAGCGCTCGCGGCTTGCGCAGCGTGGTGATCGTGCCCCTGGGTTACCGCGCCGCCGAAGGCGACTGGTTGGCGAACCTGAAAAAAGTGCGCCGCCCCACCGCGCAGTTTGTGACCGAAGTCAAATAAGGCGCAGCACACCTGCCGCTCTTGGAGCGTCAGGTGCAGCACCCCCACAAAGCCGCAGATTCTGCGGCTTTGTGCTTTAACATCAAGGGCTTCCCAAACCGGGATGTCTATCCAAGGAACCAACATGGCCAAAGGCGAACAACGCAGCAACAAAATGGCCAAGAAGCCAAAGAAAGACACGTCGCCCCCCAAGACGTTCACCTCAGACCGCCCCATGGCCCCGTCCACCTTTGTGGCACCTCGCGGCAAAGTCAAAGACAAGTGATTTTTTCGGCCAAGCAACGTGATTGCTTGGCCCGCCCTGCATGATCCCGATCCACGAAGACGAGCACCTGCTGGTGCTGGAAAAACCCAGCGGCTTGTTGTCGGTGCCCGGTCGCGGCCCAGAAAAGCAGGATTGCCTGTCCAAACGGGTGCAAGACCGTTACCCCGAAGCCCTGATCGTTCACCGCTTGGACCAAGACACATCGGGCCTGCTGCTCATGGCCCGGGGCATTGAAGCCCAGCGCCGCTTCAGCAAGTTGTTTGAAACACGCCAAGTCAAAAAACGCTACGTGGCGGTGGTCGCAGGGCAACCAGAACAAACCCAAGCGGCCGAACTGCCCGACGAAGACGGCTGGCGCACGATCGACGGCCCCATCCTGCTCGACTGGGAGCGCCGCCCGCTGCACATCATTCACCCTGACGGCAAAGCCAGCCGCAGCCGCTGGCGTGCCCTGCAAAGCAGCCACAGCGACAATTTCAGCGCCAGCCTGATCGAGCTCGAACCCGTCACGGGCCGCACGCACCAGCTGCGCGTGCACATGCAAAGCATTGGCCACCCCATGCTGGGCGACTCGCTGTACGCGCCGCCGAACATCAAGGCGCTGAGCCCCCGCTTGCTGCTGCACGCGCAAGAGCTGGCTTTTGTGCACCCCTTCACCGAGCAAGCTTTGGCGTTCAAGGCCCCGGTCGAGTGGTCTGCCCTATCGCCGTACTTGGCCGTTCATCAACCCCAGCCCTGAGTGATCAAGCCTGGGCTGCGCCCTTGATGCGGCCCGCCACCACACCACACAGCACCACCAGGCCCATGCCCGTGAAGGCCAGCGCGTCCGGGATGTGGTCAAACAGCCACCAGCCCATCACCGTCGAAAAGGCGACCCCGGTGTAAAGGAATGGCGAGACCACCGAAGCAGGGGCTTTGGAAAAAGCCACGATCAAGAGGTATTGCCCCAGCGTGGCGGCCAGGCCCACCAAAAGCAGCAAGGCCCATTCGGTCAGGCTTTGTGGCGTGACCCAGGCGTTGAACACCAGCAGCGTGCTCACCGCCCAACCCACCCAGCCTGTGTAGAGCTGCATCACGGCCGGGTCTTCGGTGCGGGTCATGTGGCTGGTCACAGCCTGAAACACGGCATAAGTCACCACCACCGTGAGCGCCATCCAGCCGACCGAGCTGTCGACCTGCCCACCCGGGCGGATGACCAACAGGGCCCCGATCAGCCCGCCCACCACCATGAGCCAGCGCAGCGGCGAGACCTGCTCTTTCATGACAAAGCGGGCCAGCGCCGTGAGCACCAAGGGTGTGAGCATGACGGTGGCGGTGAACTCGGCCACCGGCATGCGCTGCAGACAATAAAAAGCCAACAAACTGCACGACACCATGAGCAAGCCACGCAGCAGCTGCCAGCGCAGGCTGTGTGTGCGCCACATGGCCCGGCCCCGCACCGGGGCCAGCACCACCGCAGTGCCCACAGCCTGCACCGCGTAGCGAAACCACAGCACCATCACAGGGGTGACACTGACCATGACCCATTTGCTGGTGGCGTCGCTGAAGCTCAGGCTGGCCATGGCCAACACGGCAAAGAGGATGCCGGGCTGCAGCCAAGCACGGCTGGAGGGTTGAGGTTGTTGGGGTGGGTGACTCACGGGTGGCAAAATTTTCGATGAATGGCCATCTTGGCACACACTGGCGTCCCAAGCTGTCACGCAAGGCAAATCCGTGCAAGCGCGTCGCCCCCTCCGGGCCAGAGCCACTACACTCGCCCACCATGTCCCCAGAAATTCCTTTTTTCAATGCCCGCATCGCGCCCGATGGCGGCAGCTTCGACGCCTGGAAAACGCAGAGCTTGCTCGACTCGCTGGAACAAGGCGGCCTGCAGTGGCCCAGTTCCTGCCGATCGGGCACTTGCCGCACCTGCATTGGCCAGCTGGTCTCCGGCCAGGTGCACTATGAGATGGAATGGCCCGGCCTGACCGCCGAAGAAAAAGCCGAGGGCTGCGTGCTGCCCTGCGTGGCCAGGCCCCTCAGCGACGTGGTGCTGCAAGACCCCTTCGCCTGAACGCGGGCCTGCCCCAGCATCAGGCGTCGTCGATGCCCAGCTCTTGGATTTTTCGGGTGATGGTGTTGCGACCGATGCCCAGTTTTTGAGCCGCTTCGATGCGGCGGCCCCGCGTTGTGGCCAACGCGGACTGGATCAAGCTGGTTTCAAAGCGGCGGGTGAGCACGTCCCACACGTCGGTGCGGCCAGCGTTGAGCAAAGCCAGCGCCTCTTGCTCCAGCCCCGACTCCCACATCGACACAGATGTGGGCACGGCTGTGGTGGTCATGCCGTGCACATCCAGCGCACCATTGACAGCCAAAGGCATGGCATCGCCACCACCGTCGTTGACAAGGGCTGCATCCGCATGGCCAAGCGCCTCGACCATGGCCCCACCTGCGCCAGACGACAAAGCGGAGAAAGGCATAGACACAGGCAAAGTCGCAGCAATCGCGCCTGCTGGCTGGGCCAGCACTTCGGTCGGCAGGTCTTTGACTTCGATCACCTGCGCGGGGGCCATCACGGTCAACCAGTGGCAAATGTTTTCCAGCTGGCGCACGTTGCCTGGGAACTGGAAATGGCTCAAGCGATCGAGCGCAGCGTCGGCGATGCGCTTGGGCTCGACACCCAATTGCTGTGCGCTGCGTTGCAAAAAGTACCGCGCCAACACGGGCACGTCTTCGCGCCGCTCACGCAAGGCGGGCAAACGCAAACGGATCACATTGAGGCGGTGGTAAAGGTCTTCTCGGAAGATGCCTTCCTTGACACGCTGCTCCAAATCCTGGTGGGTCGCAGCAATCACGCGCACATTGGCCTTGACGGCACTGTGCCCGCCTACCCGATAGAAGTGGCCATCGGACAGCACGCGCAGCAAGCGGGTTTGCAAGTCAAAGGGCATGTCGCCGATTTCGTCCAGAAACAGCGTGCCGCCGTCGGCCTGCTCAAAGCGGCCTCGGCGTGAGGCTTGAGCGCCCGTGAAGGCACCACGCTCGTGGCCAAAGAGTTCGCTCTCCAGCAAATCTTTGGGAATGGCAGCCGTGTTGATGGCCACAAAGGGTTGGTTGGCACGCGGCGAGTGTTTGTGCAGCGCGTGCGCCACCAGCTCTTTACCTGAACCGGATTCGCCCGTGATGAGCACCGTGACGTGGCTTTGCGCCAAACGGCCAATGCCGCGAAAAACGTCCTGCATGGCGGGCGCTTGGCCCAGCATTTCGGGCGCGTCTTCCATTTTTTCTTCGGCCACGTCTTCGCGTTGGCTCTCACCCACGGCGCGGCGGATCAGCTCCACCGCTTTGGGCAGATCGAACGGTTTGGGCAAGTACTCGAAAGCCCCGCTGGAGAAGGCCGACACGGCACTGTCCAGATCAGAAAACGCGGTCATGATGATGACCGGCAAACCGGGCATGCGCTGCTTGATGGTGGCCAGCAAGTCCAGCCCCGAGCCGCCCGGCATGCGGATGTCGCTCACCAACACCTGCGGGCCATCGGCTTCGCTCTCGGTGTCCAGCGCCTTCAAGACTTCGCGCGGATTGGTGAAGCTGCGCGTGGGCAGGCCTTCGCGCAAGAGTGCTTTTTCAAGCACAAAGCGAATGGATTGGTCATCGTCTACGATCCAGATCGGCTTCATCAACGTAACGCTTTCAGTGTTCACAGGCATGTGCTATCAGGGCAACGGAATCAAAATTTTGAAATCCGTACGGCCGGGCTCGCTGTCGCATTCGATCATGCCGTGGTGCTGTTGCACAAAGGTTTGCGCCAATGTCAGTCCCAAGCCGGAGCCGCCTTCGCGCCCCGAGATCAACGGGAAGAAAATGCGGTCCTTGATCGAGTCTGGAACACCAGGCCCGTTGTCCATCACATGCAATTCCAGTGCCAGGCGGTAACGCTGCTTGCCGAATGTGACTTGCCTCAAGATTCGGCTTCGGAATGTAATCTGTGCATCGCCTTGCGCGATGCGCTCGTGCAAAGCCTGCGCGGCGTTGTGTGAGATGTTGAGCACGGCCTGAATCAGTTGCTCGCGGTCGCCGCGAAACTCCGGAATCGAGATGTCGTAGTCGCGCACCACTTTCAGGCCCTTGGGGAATTCGGCCAGGATCAGGGCCCGCACGCGCTCGCATACCTCGTGGATGTTCACATCGCCCACCACATGGGGCCTGCGGTGCGGGGCCAGCAGGCGGTCCACCAGGGTTTGCAGGCGGTCGGCTTCGTGGATGATGACCTGGGTGTATTCGGTCAACTCTTTGTCGTTCAGCTCCATCTCGAGCAACTGGGCGGACCCGCGAATGCCGCCCAGCGGGTTCTTGATCTCGTGCGCCAGATTGCGGATCAGCTCTTTGTTGGCTTGGGCCTGCTCCAACAAGCGCTCCTCGCGCTCTTGGCGGGTTTGCTGCTCTACAGGCAGCAGCTCGACGATCACCTCATCGGCTTGGTCTGACGGGGCCACGATCACATGCACAGGCAAGGTGTCTTCGTGGTGCAAGCGGCGCAGTTGGGCTTCGTAGCGCAACGCTGCAAATTCGTTCGACTGTGCCCCCACCAAAGCGGTGACCAAAGGCTGCGGGTCAAGAAAGTAATCGGGCAGATGCGTGTCGTAAAGCGTGCGCCTCGACATGCCCAAAGCATCTTCGAGCGCAGCGTTCACAAAGCGCACGCGCCCTTGGCCTTGCAGCACGGCCACAGGCGTGGCCAGCAAGTCGAAGGCCTGGAATCTGGAAATGGGCGGGGTCATGTGCGGGGCTATGTGGGCTCTGTGGGGGCTTTAGGTGCGTGGGGCATTGTGCGGGACATCCAAGGTCAAGGTTTGGCAACCGGCATGGGCCCAGGCAAAGCAGCTTGTGGGCCGCGAGCCGCTTCACGTTGCAAGGTTTCCATCTCTCGTTCGGCCCGCTCCATCGCCAAATGCAGGGCAGCCACCCGGTCTTGATTTTTGGGGGCTGCACCGTATTCAGCCGTCCCTGTTTGGGACATCAGCATTTCGACCTCTTGGGCCCAAGCTTGGTGCTGTTTTTCCAAGCGGGCCAACTCTTGCGCCAAAACAGTGCGGGGACTCGGCTGCGGCGCCGCAGCCTTTGGCGTCGTATTTGGCGTCGTACCTTGAGGACGAAGGCCCGAGATAAGGGTCACCGATTGCTGAGGCAGACGTTCACAGAGACTCAGGTCTTTCGGGGCATTGGTGTATTCCTGGCCGCAGCGGTAAATGGCCTCTTGGGCTTGCAAGTGACCACTGCCCAACAGCCCCAGGAACAGCACCCCAAAAAAAAGGACGGCCGAAACCGTCCTTTGGGGGATTGCACAGGTGAGTGCAATGCCGTGCATGTCCGCTTACAGCGAGTAATACATGTCGTATTCGACAGGCGACACTTCGACGCGGCTGCGGTTGACTTCTTGCATTTTCAAGTCGATGTAAGCGTCGATCCACGAGTCGGTGAACACACCGCCTTTGGTCAAGAAAGCGCGGTCGGCGTTCAGTGCGTCCAAAGCTTGGTCCAGGCTGGAGCAAACGGTGGGGACCAATTTGTCTTCTTCTGGAGGCAAGTGGTACAGATCTTTGGTCGCTGCTTCGCCGGGGTGGATCTTGTTTTCGATACCGTCCAAGCCCGCCATCAACAAGGCTGCGAAGCCGAGGTAAGGGTTGCACAATGGATCGGGGAAACGGGCTTCCACGCGGCGGCCCTTGTCGCTGGCGACGTTGGGGATGCGGATCGAGGCGGAGCGGTTCTTGGCCGAGTAAGCCAATTTGACCGGGGCTTCGTAGTGAGGAACCAGACGCTTGTAGCTGTTGGTGCCGGGGTTGGTGATCGCGTTCAGGGCACGGGCGTGCTTGATGATGCCGCCGATGTAGAACAAAGCGAATTCAGACAAACCAGCGTAGCCATTGCCTGCGAACAGGTTCTTGCCGTCTTTCCAGATGGACTGGTGAACGTGCATGCCGGAACCGTTGTCGCCAGCGTAAGGCTTGGGCATGAAAGTGGCAGTTTTGCCGTAAGCGTTGGCCACGTTGTGGATCACGTACTTTTGCAGCAGTGTCCAGTCAGCGCGCTCGACCAGTGTGGAGAACTTGGTGCCGATTTCGCACTGACCAGCGCCAGCCACTTCGTGGTGGTGTACTTCGACCGGAATGCCCACGGATTCGAGGATCAGGGACATTTCGCTGCGCATGTCGTGCGTGCTGTCGACTGGAGGCACTGGGAAGTAGCCACCCTTGACGCGGTTACGGTGGCCTTTGTTGCCGCCGTCCATCTTGGTGCCGCTGTTCCATGGGGCTTCGGCTTCGTCGATGGCGTAGAAAGTGTTGTTTGGCTCGGTGCTCCAACGCACTTCGTCAAACAAGAAGAATTCTGGCTCTGGACCGAAGTAGGCGGTGTCGCCCAGGCCCGATTGCTTGAGATAAGTTTCAGCGCGCTTGGCGATCGAACGTGGGTCACGCTCGTAGGCCTTGCCGTCTGTGGGTTCGATCACGTCGCAGATTAGAACCAGTGTGACTTCTTCGAAGAAGGGATCGATGATGGCGCTGTTGGCATCAGGGATCAACAACATGTCCGAAGCTTCAATGCCTTTCCAGCCAGCAATAGAAGAACCGTCAAACGCTTGACCGTCTTCGAACTTGCTTTCGTCAAACTGCGACACGGGCGCAGTGATGTGCTGCCATTTGCCACGGGTATCGGTGAAACGGAAGTCAACGAACTTGACTTCGTTCTCTTTCACCATCTTCATCACGTCTGCGACGGTCTTGGCCATCAAATTCTCCTGAATGGAAAGGGGTTAAAAAGCTTGCTTGCAGGTCTTGCAGTTTCTGTGCCAACTTGGCCACCACCGCACCACCCAACAACCCGTGATTGTGCCCTGAGCCGGCCCCAATGGCCCCGGACTCCGTATAAAAAAAGGACTTCAGAGGACCAAGCCGGGATCGCAGAAATGCACTTTTATGGTGCAATTTTGCATTATTTTGGTGCAATCAGGCTTGTCGCACCAATTCGGGGCCGTATTCCAAGGTGAATGTCTTCAGGCCGATCCGCAAGTCGGCATACGCCGCATCGGCTTGGGCTGGCTCGCCCTTAACGCCCAATTCAATGTGGCGACCCCACTGCGGGTGGTCCACGCTGGGCAGGCTGAATACCTTCACGCCGGGGTGTGCGGCTTCAATCGACTCCATCAGCGGGGTCAAGGTCGCCTCCATCGCGCCCAAAACAATCACCGATTTCTCAACGTAGGCGTTCTGGCGGAAATGGGCGCTGTACTGCGCATCCAGCACCGACGCGATCATGGGCCAAGCCATGACAGGAAAGCCCGGCACAAAATGCACAGCACCGCCCCCGGTGCCTCGGCAGCTGAAACCCGGAATCTTGTTGTACGGGTTGCGAATGATGTCTGCGCCCGCTGGGAAGGTGCCCATGTTCAAGCGGTGGATGTTGTCTGGGCGATCAGGCTCGTAAGCCACGCCCTGCTCTTTGGCGGTGTCTTGCATGCGCTCTTGAATCAAGAGCTTGGCTTCGGGGTGCAAAGCGAGCGTAACGCCCAATGCTTTGCCCGCGCACTGGCGCGTGTGGTCGTCCGGCGTGGCCCCGATGCCACCGCAGCTGAACACCACGTCGGCCGACTCGAAAGCCCGTTTCAAGGTGGCCGTGATGCGCTCAGGCGAATCGCCCACGTACTCGGCCCAACTCAAAGTCAAGCCACGCTCGTTCATCAACTCGATGACTTTGGGCATGTGCTTGTCTTGGCGTTTGCCAGACATGATTTCGTCGCCAATGATGATCAGGCCAAAAGTGGGGGTGGAGAGAGAAGTCATGGGTTCAAAGATGGGGAAATACAGTTCAGAAAGTGGGCCTTGGCTTCTTCCATCAAGTGGTGGCGCGCGGCTCCACATCGGTGACGCTGTCCGATTTGGCTTGGTCGTCTGGGCCCAGACGGGCTGAGGTGTGGGGCGAAGCAGGGTTGTGTTCAGATGGCGCCGCATCCAACACGTCATCCACGGCGGCAGCGCGAGGCTCATCGCGCAAAGCATGCAAGGCAGCCAGGGCAAAGTGGGCAAACCACAGCGATGAAAAAGCAAACACCAAGGTGTAAATCCAGATGGCCACGGGCACCAAGATCACAAACGCCGCGGCAAACAAAGCGCCCGAAGCCCACACCAAACTGGGCGCAGCGCCCATGAGCCCGGTGATCACCCCCATGGCCAAGAAGCTCATGCGGTGGCGGGCCATGAGGGTCTCGCGCTCTTCGGTGCTGGCAAATTCGGCCAACACATCAAAGGCCATGACGCGGTAGGTGAGCCAACCCCAAATGAAAGCGGGCAACAACAAGGCCAGTGGCGGCACCAACCACATGGGCAGGGTGAGCACCAAAGCCCCCAGCGCGAGCAGCAACGAGAAAAAAGTCCACCAGACACTTTTGAGAAGACTGCCGCCCTGCTTGCGCTGCAGGCCGTTAAACCGCCGCTCGGCCACCAAGCGCGTGAGCGCGGGGGTCATCAAAAACGACACCGCCAGCAACGACGCCACCACCACCAGCGGCGTGAAAGAAAAGATGACCAACAAGGGCGCAACCACGGTTTTCAGGTTGGCCAAACCCACACCCTCCAACCAGCCCCAAACCAAGGCCAACCAAGAACTGGCATCGAGCCAAGCCCGGACAAACGTGACGGCGGTGTCCCAATACAAATAGCCCAATAACCAAGACAAGGCCACGATCAACGCCAAGGGCAACACCGACAAAACGATCACCCTGGGGTACAGGCAATACATGGCCGAGCGCCAAAAGGAATCGATCAGGAGTTTCATGGGCGAAAGCTTAACAGCAGGCATTTAGACGAATGCAATACGACGCGTTCTCCGCATCACTGCGACAAAATGCGCCGCATCAAACCTTCAGGACAAGCAACTTAACCAAGACATCAAGCATCCGCATGCCAATTGAGCACATGCAAGCCCGGCACACGCGCAAACTCACGCACATTGCGCGTCACCAAGCTGGCTTGATGCCGCAGCGCGGTGGCTGCGATCAGCGTGTCATGCGGGCCAATTGGTGTGCCCGCTGCCTCTAAGGTGGCACGGATGCGGGCAGCATGCGCCGCGCATTCGGCATCGAATGGCAGCATTTGCATGGGTCTGAGCAGTTGCGCCAAGGCCTCCAGCCGAGGTGCCGCCGCCTCTTGTGGCAGTCGCAGCAAACCATAGCGCAGCTCGTACTCCACAATCGCTGGAACCCCCAAATCCGCGGGGCGCACGGCTTGAAATCGCGGCACAACAACTGGGTCGCCCCGAAAGTAATAACTGATGGTGTTGCTGTCTAGGACCAACATGTAAGGCCCTCAAAAACCCAAACGCGGCACATCGGCGGGCTGCGGGAGGGTGCCGTCCTCGCGCAAGGGAAAGTCTGCAAAACGACCGGCCAGTGTCAGGCAATCCTTGGGCCATTCGTGAGAGGCATAGGTGCGGATGATGTCGGCGACCCAACGGCTCTTGGAGACACCGTTGGCCTTGGCTGCTTCATCCACCAAAGCCTGTGTTGCGTCATCCAGGTAAAGCGTGATTTGTGACATGAGCCCACCCCTCAAAACAAGTATATGTGCAAGTATATGTGTTTTAAAAAATACTTCAAGCCCTGCCCATCAAACGCCGTAGCCCCTGCCACTGCTGCGCCCAAAATCCGCGACCATAGTCACGGCCCTGCTCCACCTGATCGCGCACGCCTGTGGGGTCGTAGCGCAGCTGAAAGTCAGCGGTGCCAAACAGCATGTCCCACCATGGCAGCAACACGCCGAAGTTGCATCCGCCCAAGACCTTGCGGCCTTGCACGTCGAACTCGTGACCGATGCCAATGCTGTGGTGCCTGCGGTGAAAGCGCGGGCTGACCCACAGCCGCTCGCCGATGCGGCCAAACCAGATGCGCACATTGGCATGCTGGAAGTTTTCGCTCAGTTGACCAATGGCCACCAACGCCACAAACTGGCCCGGCCCGACGCCGATGAGCAAAGCAACAGCCGACACCAGCAAACTGGTCAGCATGTCGTCCAGCAGGTGGTTGCGGTTGTCGCTCCACATGTTCATCTGGCGCTGCGAGTGGTGCAAGGCATGCAAGGCCCACCAGGCGCTGGACCGGTGCTGCGCCCGATGGATGGCGTAATTCACCAAGTCAAAAACCACCAAATACAGCACGAAACTCACCGAGGCCACATCGGTGATCCCGGGCCACAAACTGTCCAAATGGAAGGTGGGCCAGCCTTGGCCGCGCAAAACGCCCCAGCCCTGTTCCAAGGCGTAGTCGAGGGTGAAGAACATGCCCAACTTGAACAGGCCCAAGCGGTGAATGAGGGTGTACCCCACATCCACCCCAATGGCTTGTCGGTCCCGCTGTGACTCGACTGGCCACTGGCGCTGCATCGGACCGATCACGGTGAGCATGACCGCGATTTGCAGCAAGCCCAACACCACCCAGCCCGCGCCTTCATAAGCTTTTTCGAGCCAATGGCCTTGGCCCATCGCAAAAGCAATGGGCTGCAAAACGCTTTCAAAAAGCGTTTGCTGGAGCCAATCAAAAGGGGCGATCAGGGAGTCCATGCCTTCATTGTCTCGAATCCGGCATAACCGAAGCCGACTGCAGGGTCATGGGGCGCTGGCGAATCCAGTCGCGGTAAGCCGGATGCTCGCGCAGGGTGGCAAAACACAGGCCCCGCGCTTTCAGGCCAACGATCAAAGGCTCCAGCACGGCTGGCGCCCAAGGGTCTTGACGGGACCAGATGCCCAAATGCGCCATCAACACATCGCCAGCACGGATGGTCTTGAGCGCTTTTTGCAACAACTGGGCATTCGGGTAAGTGTTGCTGGGCAACTCGTCCCCCAGAAAACCCGCATCGGCCCAACCCACATGGGCATAGCCGCATTGCCGCGCCGCCTCGATCAGCCTTGGCGAAGTCTTGCCACCCGGAGCCCTGAAAAGCGGCAGCGGAACTTGCCCAGTCAGCACCTGCAAGCGTCGGGCGGCCTGGTTCAGGTTGTCACAATAAGCTTTCGCCGTCCAAACCAGGTTTTGGCCAGCCTGTGCCCCTGAACTGGGACGGATGCGGAATTTCTGGACACCGCCGGTATGGGCATCGCCCTGCAGGTCGGCACGCCAGTAAGCGTGGTCCCAGGTGTGCGAGGCAAATGCATGCCCTTCGTTGGCGCGTGCCCGCCACCAAGGGGCCCAATGCTGGCCGAGCGTGCCATCGCCCTCTTGGGTTTTTTCATGCGCGGCAAAGAAGGTGACTTTCACCTCTTGGCGCTGCAGCACCTCCGCGATCAGGGGCGCCACACCCATGTGGCCCGTGTCAAACGTGAGGTAGACCGGCTTGTCGCAAGGCGCAGCAGAGGCGGTCATAGCGCCCAGGCACAGAGAGCTGGCTAGACCAACTTGACCCAGCTCAATGGCGAGGCGCATGGTCCAGTGTCCACACCCCATGGGGCGATTTACCCACACGGACTTGACGCACCACTTTGCGTGTGGGGATGTCGATCACCGTGAGTTTTTTGGCCCACCGAGAGGCCACCAAAATCGTTTTGCCATCGGCGGTGATGTCCATGCAGTCCGGACCAGCAGGCCCTGGAAAATCGGCCACCACCGTCATGTTCAGGTAATCGATCTGGCTGATGGTGTTGCTCACCCGGTTGCTGACCATCACATGCCGCCTGTCCCCCAGCGCACGAAAGGCATGCGCCCCCTTGCCTGTGGGGATGGTTTTGAACAATTGGGGCTGTTTGCCTGAAATGTCATACACCTCGACGCCATCTCCGCCTGTCAGGCCCACCAGCAAAAATTGATCGTCTGGGGTGCCAAACACATCTGCTGGGACTGCCCCCACGGCGGTACGTGATTTCAGCGTTTGCTTGTCCAGGTCAATGGCCACCACCTCGTTGCTGTCTTGCATGGTGACCCATGCCACCTGGCTTTTGCTGTCGATCCACAAATGGCTGGGGGTTTTGCCCGTCGGGATGCGCTTGACCAAGTGAGCGTTTTGCCCATCCCAGCGGTAAATGTCCACATGGTCCAAGCGGTTGGCGGCAATCACCAGCCATTTCATGTCAGGAGAAAAGCGCAAGTGGTAAGGGTCCAAAATACCGGTGACCGTGCGCTGCACCTGGGCGGTGCGCGGGTCGATGAAGGTCAGCGAATCGCTCATGGCATTGGCCACAATGACGGACTTCTCATCGGGCGTCAGGTACAAATGGTGGGGCTCTTTGCCCGTAGGAATGCGTTTTTTCTCAGTCCAAGTCACGGGATCGATCACACTGACATTGCCGTCCAAAGAATTCAGCACAAAAACAGGTGCTCGTGCACCCACAGACACCATCTGAAAACCAAAAGCAAGTCCAACCAACAACTTAACGACAAAACTCAAATAATTCACAAAAACGCTTTCAAAATCACCGTCAAGTGTAATCGCCACATCCCGCCATTTCATGCCTTACCCGTTATCCACCATGGTCATCAACAAGCAGCATTTGGAGGTTTTGGAACTGCCTAAGCCTCCAAGGGGCCAGAGCCCGCACACTTTGGTCTTTTTGCACGAAGGTTTGGGCAGCGTGGCCCTGTGGCGCGACTGGCCTGCCCAGCTGTGCCAGCAACTCGGTTGTGCGGGTTGGGTCTATTCGAGACGGGGTTATGGTCAATCCGAGCCCGTACCCGATGTGCGCGGCCCATCTCGCTCGGCGGGTGAACCCAGCCAACGTCAAGGCCGCTTGTTGCCCGACTACATGCACCACGAAGCGCTGGAAATACTACCCGCCTTGCTGCACAACCTGGGCATTGAGCGACCTGTGTTGGTCGGCCACTCGGACGGCGGCACCATTGCCCTGATTCACGCGAGCCACTTTGAAGTGGCGGCCTGCGTGGTCATGGCCCCCCATGTGATGGTGGAAGACTTGTCGATTCAGGCCATCCAAGCAGCCAAAAACGCCTACGAAAATGGCCCCCTGCGCCAGCGTTTGGCCCCTTTTCATGCCGATGTGGACTGTGCGTTCTGGCAATGGAGCGATGTCTGGCTGAGCGAGGCCTTTCGCCGTTTTGACATTCGGTCTGAGCTGCAGGGCATTTCAGCACCTTTGCTGGCCATTCAGGGAGAAACAGACCCTTACGGCACGATGGCACAAATCGACGACATTGCCCGCGCCGTGCACCATGCGCAGCTGCTGAAACTGCCTGATTGCGGCCACTCCCCCCACCGAGATCAACCCGAGGCTATGGCCCAAGCGGTGCAGCGCTTCATCCAGCAGATTTAAGGCTTGAGCAAAGCCAAGTCTTCGTCGCTCAGCCAACGCCATTGGCCTGGCGCCAAATCGTTCAACACCAGACCGCCGATTTGCGAGCGGTGCAGGCCTTCGACCCGATTGCCTACGGCCGCCAGCATGCGCTTGACCTGATGGTATTTGCCTTCGGTCAGGGTCAGCTTCAGGTGCAACTCGCCCAAAGCCTCGCAAGCTGCGGCTTTCACGGGCTTGGGGTCATCGTCCAGCACCACGCCGCTGAGCAACTTGTCCACCATCTCGGTCGTGATCGGGTGCTTGGTGGTCACTTCGTAAACCTTGGGCACATGGTGCTTGGGCGAACTCATTTTGTGGATGAATTGGCCGTCATCGGTCAGCAGCAGCAACCCCGTGGTGTCCTGGTCCAAGCGGCCCACAGCCTGCACGCCTTGCACCGCCGCTTTTTGCGGACGCTGGCGCAAGGGGGCAGGCAGCAGCGTGTAGATGCTCGGCCAGGTCGACGGTTTTTGCGAACACTCGGTCCCCGCGGGTTTGTTCAGCAACACATAGGCGTGCTCCTTGAACGGCCAATCGGTGCCTTGCACCGTGAAGTGCAGGCCCTGCAGGTCAAAAAACTCGCCCGAATCGGTGACGGTTTCACCTTGGACTTGCACATGGCCTTGCTGCACCAGACCGGCACACACCCGGCGGGTGCCGAAACCCTGGCTGTACAAAATGTCTTCCAGGCGCATGGGTTTGAGAGATTTGGCTTTCATGGGGCATGATTGTCGCCGCGAAAATACCCCCTTGACCACAGACTTGGCCCGACGACACAGGCCAGAGTTCCACGCAGGAGACAAAACCCATGAGCGCAGCCCTCGACACCCTCACACGCATGACCGACGCGCTGGCCATGTCTCGCCAAGGTGGCATGCCACAAATGGACATGATCCGTCTTTGGCGAGGCTGCAGCGCCGACTTGCCTTTGCCAGAAAAATACGGGGTAGTGCTGGGTAACTTGCTAGACCGCATCGAAGCCAGCGCCCTCTTCAGCGAGGAAAGCTGCTCTTTCAGCCAGAAAGACCTGCTGGACAGTTTGCAACTGTGGGCCGACAAAGCGCAGGCTAAGCTGATCGCTTGACAGGTCGGTAGGTAAGCATTCGGCCGCAGGGGCGGCCTCCCACAACACCATCATTGTTTGCAACCACCAAAAGCAACGGGCCCCGAAGGGCCCGTTGCTTTTTTCAAGCAGCTGATTACTTCAATGCCTTGAAGCGCACGCGCTTGGGCTTGGCACCTTCTTCGCCCAGACGGCGCTTCTTGTCGGCTTCGTACTCTTGGTAGTTACCGTCAAAGAACACCCACTGGCTGTCGCCTTCGGCAGCCAGGATGTGCGTCGCAATGCGGTCCAGGAACCAGCGGTCATGGCTGATGACCATGATGGAGCCCGCGAATTCCAAGAGCGCGTCTTCCAAAGCGCGCAAAGTTTCCACGTCCAAGTCGTTGGAGGGTTCGTCCAGCAGCAACACGTTACCGCCTTCGATAAGGGTCTTGGCCAAGTGCAAACGGCCGCGCTCACCGCCCGACAACATGCCGACCTTCTTTTGCTGGTCGCCACCGTTGAAGTTGAAGCGCCCGCAATACGCGCGGCTGGCCATCTGGAACTTGCCCACGTTGATGATGTCCAGACCGCCCGAGACGTCTTCCCAAACGGTTTTGTTGTTGTCCAGGTCGTCACGGTTCTGGTCCACAAAGGCCATGCGCACGGTCTGACCGATGGTGACTTCACCGCTGTCGGGTTGCTCTTTGCCTGCAATCAGCTTGAACAGGGTCGATTTACCGGCACCGTTGGGGCCGATGATGCCAACGATGGCACCCGCAGGCACTTTGAAGCTCAGGTTGTCGATCAATAAACGGTCGCCAAAGGACTTGCTGACGTTCTTGAACTCGAACACTTCATTGCCCAAGCGCTCGGCCACAGGGATAAAGATCTCCTGGGTTTCGTTGCGCTTTTGGTATTCGTGGTCGCTCAACTCTTCGAAGCGGGCCAAACGGGCCTTGCTCTTGGCCTGACGGCCCTTGGGGTTGGCACGCGCCCACTCCAATTCTTTCTTCATGGCTTTGGAGCGCGCGTCTTCGGTGCGCTGCTCGGTGGCCAAACGGGCGTCTTTTTGCTCCAGCCAGCTGGAGTAGTTGCCTTTGTAGGGAATGCCGGAGCCCCGGTCGAGTTCCAAAATCCACTCGGCAGCGTTATCCAGGAAGTAACGGTCGTGGGTGATGGCCACCACAGTGCCCGAAAAACGCTGCAAGAACAGCTCCAACCAGTCCACCGATTCGGCGTCCAAGTGGTTGGTCGGCTCGTCCAGCAACAGCATGTCTGGGCGCGAGAGCAGCAAACGGCAAAGCGCCACACGGCGTTTTTCACCACCAGACAGTTTGCCGATGATGGCGTCCCACGCGGGCAAGCGCAGCGCATCGGCAGCTATTTCGAGTTGGTGTTCAGACGCGTCACCCGCGGTGGAGATGATTGCTTCGAGCTTGGCCTGCTCGGCGGCCAGGGCGTCAAAGTCGGCGTCCTCTTCGGCGTAGGCGGCGTACACCTCTTCCAGGCGGGCTTGCGCGGCCTTGACTTCGCCCATGCCGCTTTCGACGGCTTCGCGCACGGTCTGCTCAGGGTCCATCACGGGCTCTTGGGGCAGATACCCGATTTTCAGGCCCGCCATGGGAATGGCTTCGCCCTCGATCTCTTTGTCGATGCCCGCCATGATCTTGAGCAAAGTGGACTTGCCCGAGCCGTTGGTGCCCAGCACGCCGATCTTGGCGCCGGGGAAGAAAGACAGCGAAATGTCTTTGAGAATATGACGTTTGGGCGGCACGATCTTGCCAACCCGGTTCATCGAAAATACATATTGAGCCATGAATACCCGCCTGAAAAAATACCAATAAGGGCGCATTATCCCCGCTTGGCGTGATGCGCCCTAAACAAGCTTCGCCCTGGGGGCTGGCCTCCTACAACTCTCGACCAGTCTGCTGGCCAGGCCGCGCCGAAAACTGCACCAAGCTGTCCAGGGCCTCGAGGAGCACCGTGGCGTTGCGGCGTCCATAGACCTCGGCCCGCAGCCAATCGCACTCGGCATCCAGCAGCTCGTCCGAGGCCAGGTTGCACCACCACACCCGCCCGTCACCATCCCAACGGTAGCCACGCGCCTTGAGTTTGTCCTTGGATTCGAAGGGTGCTCCGGTGGCCCGGAGTTTGTAACGGGTCTGACCGGACCCAGCCAGCAGTCGCGCCAAGCCAGTTTGCCCGTCGCCCAGCTTGGACGACAGCACCTGCAAGAGCGCGTGGCAGTCCACCTGAGCCCGGTGTGCGTCGTAAAACCATCCCCGTTCAGACGCCAAAAACTCCAACTTGGCTGAGCCGCTGCCCTCTTTCTTCCAATCAATGCCCTGAAAAGAGCAACCCCATGCCTTGGTCGCAAACACAGGCCAACGCGCCTCGACAAACGGCCGGTCAAACCCGGCGTTGTGCGCTACGACCAAATCGGCCGCCTGCACCAGCGCGGTCACGGCCGCGTCGTCGATGCGTTGGCCCTGCACCATGCTGTCGTCAATGCCGGTGATTTCGGTGATCTGGGGCGGAATCGGTTTTCCGGGGTCTTCGAACGATTCGTAAATGGTGACCGGCCCTACTGGCAAACCAGTGACCGTGTCCACCAACACCGACAACATGGCCAGCTCAATGACTTTTTCGTTTTTGCTGTCGAGCCCTGTGGTCTCGGTGTCCAGCACGATCACCCGCTGCGTGGCTTGTCCCTGCAAGCCGCCATAGTCAGCCACAGGCTGCAAACGGCGCAACACGCGAAAGTCGGGGTGCTGCGCGAGCACTTGGGCCATGGCTTCGGGGTCGGAAACATGCGCTGTAAGCGGGTCAGCAGCGGGCCCTGCTGGCGGCGCCGCAAACACCACCTGCGACTGGGCAGGAGCCGCCGCTGTGACCACCTGGCTTTCAAGATTCAAAGCCTTGGCGGGTTTGGTGGGTTTTCCGGCAGCTTCGGGCTCAAAGCCGAAAAAACTCATCTGGTCTGTTTTGCTCATGCCCGCATTATTTCAGCAGATGCATGAGCGCCACGGTGCTGGTCAGAAAAGTTCAGTCGAGCTTGATGCCCAAGTCCACCGCCAGCTTGATCCAAACGGGCACTTCGCCCTCCCAGTCCTTGCGGGTGCCGGCCAGGTTTTTGGGCTTGTTGGGGATGGCAAAGGTCTCGCGCAGCTTGGCGGCTTTGTCGGTGTTGGACCAAGCCACGGCTTCGTCGGCCAGCAGTTTCAGCACAGCTTCAGGCGTTCCTGCGGGGGCCACCAAGGGCAAGCCGCCTTCCAAAGTCACCAACTTGGCGGTATCACCTTGCTCCATGAGGGTGGGCACATTGGGCAGTTTGGGTGAGCGGTAGCTGCCGGTCACGCCGATGGCACGCACGCCTCGGCTGGCCACAGCATTGAAGGCCAGATAGCTGCCAATGGCAATTTGCGACTGCCCCGAAGCCACGTCGAGCCACATGGGGGCTTCACCCCGGTAATGGACTGACTGGATTTGGGTGCCGTGCACGCGGTTGGTCTGGTCGGCCACCATGTGCGGGTACGAGCCAGGAGCATAGGTGCCCATGGACACCGGGTTCTTTTTGGCCCAAGCCACGAATTCGGCCATGGTGTTGGCCGGAATTTTGTCGTTGATGCCCACCACCAGAGGCCCCGAGGGGAACACGGTGACCGGGGTCAAGTCTTTGTCGAGGTTGTAAGGCAGCTTGGAATACAGAATGCGGTTTTGCCAGAAGGTGCCCGAGGTGCTCATGACCAGGGTGTAACCATCGGCTGGCGATTTGGCCGCTGCGTCGATGCCAATGATGGCGCCCGCACCTGGCTTGTTGTCGATGATCACGGGAACGCCAAGCTTGGTGGCCAGGTGATCGCCATAGCTGCGGGCCAAGGCGTCGGTCAAGCCGCCGGGCGGGAAAGCCACAATGATCCGGATGGGTTTGGCAGGCCACTTGGTCTGCGCCCAAACATTGACCCAAGGTGTGCTGGCGGCCACAGTGGTCGCAGCCACTGCGGCAGTTTGAAGAAAGGAACGGCGGTCAGAAAAGCGTTTCATGGTCATGCGCGTGAGCGGTTTGTTGATGCCACGCAGTCTAGGCGAACCCACCTTGATGTTGAATTGGGGTTTGAACCCATAACCTTCGCTCAAAATGACATCGAAGCACCTTCTTGGCTTTGTGCGACAATCCAACCCGTTGCAGCCTCCAGTTGCCGCAACATCAGCACTCCTGCTGGGGCCTGACCCAGGCAATGCTCAAAACAAGCGCCTGCGGTTTCCATGCCCACCCTAAGACCTATCGGCCAACACTGGTAACTGCCAACAGCAGTTGAATGAGCCGATACCCGCGCCGGACATGGCGCTCTGAAAAAATGAACTTTGAAGAATTGAACCTGGCTCCGGCCATCATGCAAGCGGTGCGTGAACTCGGCTACGAGACCCCCACGCCCATTCAGGCCCAAGCCATTCCCGCCGTCCTGGCTGGGCAAGACTTGCTGGCTGGTGCACAAACCGGCACCGGCAAAACCGCCGCCTTCACCTTGCCTTTGCTGCACAAACTGAGCCTGAGCGAAGCGGGCCAAAACCGTTTTGGCGGCAAAGCCATCCGCGCTTTGGTGCTGACCCCCACCCGCGAATTGGCCGCTCAGGTCGAAGAGTCAGTGCGCGACTACGGCAAGTACCTAAAGCTCGACTCCACCGTGATTTTTGGTGGCGTGGGCATGAACCCGCAAATCAGCAAGATCAAAAAAGGCGTGGACATTCTGGTGGCCACACCCGGCCGCCTGCTCGACTTGCAAGGCCAGGGATTCCTGGACTTGTCCAGCATTGAGATTTTGGTGCTCGACGAAGCCGACCGCATGCTGGACATGGGCTTCATCCACGACGTGAAAAAAGTGCTGGCCTTGGTGCCCAAAGAAAAGCAGAGCCTTCTGTTCTCGGCCACCTTCAGCGACGAGATCCGCGAATTGGCGGGCAACTTGCTCAAGAACCCCCAGAGCATTCAGGTCACGCCCAGCAACACCACGGTGCAGCGCATCACGCAAGTGATCCACCCCGTGGGCCGCAGCAAGAAAAAAGACGTGTTGCTGCACATCATCCAAAAGCACGACTGGAGCCAAGTGCTGGTGTTCACCCGCACCAAGTTTGGCGCCAACAATGTGGCAGACTTCTTGACCAAAAACGGCGTCAAAGCCATGGCCCTGCACGGCAACAAGAGCCAGACCGCCCGCACGCAAGCCTTGGCTGGCTTCAAGAGCGGCGAGATTCGCGCTTTGGTGGCCACCGACATTGCAGCGCGCGGCATCGACATCGAAGACTTGCCACACGTCGTGAACTTTGAAATCCCGAACGTGTCGGAAGACTACGTGCACCGCATTGGCCGCACAGGCCGTGCGGGCGCCAGCGGCGAAGCCGTCAGCTTGGTCTGCTTGGACGAAGAAGGCTTCATGATGGACATCGAGCGCTTCACTAAGCAAGAGATTCCAGTGCAGTTGCTCGAAGGCTTTGGCCCCGAGCCAGGCGAAGTGGCCGAGCCGATCGCCATGGGTCGCCAGACTTTGTGGGGCGGCGCAGGCAAGCCCCCTAGCCGCGACGTGATGGCTGCAGCTGCCAAAGCCGCACGCCAGGACATGATGCAACGCATCCGTGACAACAAAGTTGCCGTCGGTGGTGGCGGCGGCGGTCAAGGCCCACGCCAAGCCCGTGGCGAAGGTCAAGGCCCCGCACGTCCATCGCGCAACGGCCCTCCTCCATCACGCCGCAACGGCCCGCAGGGCGCACCGCGCTTTGAAGGCCAAGGTGCACCCCGCTTTGAAGGCCAAGGCGACGGTCGACGTGAAGGTGGTCGCGGTCAAGAGCAACGCGGCGATCCGCGTTTTGACAACCGTGGCGACGGTCAAGGCCGTCCCGCACCGCGTGGTCCACGCCCAGAGGGCCGCGGTCCTCGCGGCGGTGGCCAAGGCGGTCAAGACCGCCGCAACGATGGCGATGAATTGCCACGCCACATCGACCCCTTGAAGACCACACAGTTTGCGCGCCTGGACTTGCCCAACCGCAAGCCTGTGCGCACCAACGGCCAACCTGACCCGACCCGCACCAGCATCGACAGCTTGGCCAGCGGCGGTCGCCGCCATGGCGGCGGCGGTGGCGGTGGTGGATACGGCGGTGGCAACCGTGGCGGTAACGGTGGTGGCGGTGGTGGCCGAGGCTTCGGTCGCTGAACCCCACTGACGCAGAATGAAAAGAGCCCGCACATGCGGGCTCTTTTTGCCTGCGCGAATCTCAGTCGCGCACGAACAGGGTCACCAGTGGATCGGGGCCGACCTGTCGGCTCCAGTGCCCGTGCACGGCGGCGTCAAACGTGGCGCCTTCGGGCAAGGTGTCGGCAGAATAGAAAAACTCACCCGGGCCAAAAATGCGCGAGCTGCCGTCTTGCAAAAAAATCTCCATTTGCCCGCCCAGCACAAACAACCACTGCGGATGACCGGTGCAATGAAAACTGCTGCGAAAACCCACCGGGCTTTGACGCAACTGGCATCCAGTGGCGGCCATGAGCACCGACAGCTGGCTTTGGGGAGTGCCTTCGGTCAAGGGCACAAATTCGTCGCGAAAACGAGCACGGCCATCCACGTCGGTGAAGAGAATGACTTTTTTCAGCTGGGTCATGGCCATGGATCTCGGCAATAAAGAAGCGCAGATTGTCGCCGACTGCCCATGGCAACGGAGCCCGAAGTACTGAGCTTTGGAAGCTTCTGGCATAGTTTCACGCAATTCGCAGCCGATTCCCTCACATTCCCCGACACAAGACACCATGAACGTCCAGCCATTGAAGATCGTTTTCCACGGCCAAAACGCCGCCAATTTCCGCCTGGGTTTTGAGGCGCTCATTGGCCCCGAACACACCATCTCAGACCTGAGCGATGCGCTGGACCTGCCCGGTGAGCGCGAACAATACGAAACGGCGGATGTGGTGATTGGCATCAAGCTGAACGACAGCATGCCTGTGCCGCTCAAAGCCCGCCTGTTCCATGCACCCGCTGCTGGCACCGATGCGGTCAACACTTCACTGCTGCCCGCGTCGTGTGTTTTGGCCAATTGTTTTGGCCACGAAAACGCCATCGCGGAATACGTCATGGCCGCTTTGCTGATGCGCCATGTCCCTTTGGCACAAGCAGACCAAGACCTGCGCCAACAACGCTGGACCTTTTGGGCCGGTCGCCAGGCCGCGCTGCGCACTGAAATGGGCGCTCAAACACTGGGGCTGCTGGGTTTTGGCCACATTGCCCAAACCATCGCCCATCGCGCCAAAGCCTTTGGCATGCGCGTGCATGTGGCCAACCGCAGCCCCATCAAACATCAACAAGTTGACCCAAGCTGGACTTTGGACAACTTGAAGGACTTCATGGCCAGCGCCGACACAGTGGTGGTGAGTCTGCCCCTCACGGACAACACCGTGGGCTTGGTGGACGCGCCAGCTTTGGCCGCCATGCGGCCTGACGCCCTGCTGCTGAATGTCGGTCGCGGTGCCGTGATCGATGAGCAAGCTCTTTATGACGCCTTGGCTGGCCGCCAAATTGGCGGCGCCGTGATCGACACTTGGTACCAGTACCCCACGCCCACGCAAACCGAATGCGCCCCCTCCAAGTTCGACTTTGCCGCACTCGATAACGTGCTCATGACGCCCCACATGTCGGGGTGGACAGAAGGCACAGTGCGCCGCCGCCAAGAGACATTGGCCGACAACATTGGGCGCTTGAGCCGAGGTGAAGCCTTGGTCAATGTGTTGCACGGTCATTTGATCTGACCCGAGGGCGGGGTTCCCACAGGACCTACCCCAAACGCCTTAGGTGCTTTGTCGCTGCAAGATTTCAAAGCCCAAGTCCACTTGGGCCGAGGCAGGGGCTTCGCTGCGCATGAGCGTCAGCAGCATCTCGGCTGCAGCTTGCCCGATTTGGGCCCGTGGCGTTCGCACGGTGGTCAGCGGCGGCAACATCTGGTCGCTGCCCGTCAGATCGTTGAAGCCCGCAATCGCCACCTGCGACGGAACGGATATGCCCATGCGCAAAGCCGCCATCAAAGCCCCTTGCGCCAAATCGTCGTTGCAAAAGAAGATGGCATCGACCGCAGGGCGCTGCCGCATGATCTGCTCGAACAGCACGCCGCCCAATGCCAAAGATGAGGGTGCAGGATTCAAAAATTCCAGCGCAGGCTCGTAAAACCCAGCCTCTTGCAATGCTGTGCGCCAGCCGTACAGGCGCTGCATCACCCGCGGATCGAGTTGCGCCCCGGCAAACGCGATGCGTGTGCGACCTGTCTGCAACAAATGCCGCGTCATGGCTGCCCCAGCGTCGGTCTGCCGAAAACCCACGCAATACGGTGCCCCCCCCTGATCTGCCGCGGGCAGGTCCATCAGGTGAACGCAAGGTACTTGGCTGCTTTCCATGAGTTTGCGGGTCACGGCGTTGTGGTCCAGCCCGGTGACCAACAGACCTGCGGGGCGGTGTAAGAGTTGTTCACGCAACAGCTGTTCTTCTTCGCTCGCGTCGTAGTGCGTCACACCCATCAAGGTTTGATAACCCGCGGCACGCAATGTTTTTTGCGCCGCATCGAGCAAGTCCACGAACAAGGCGTTGGACAAAAGCGGAATCAGAATGGCCACATGGTTGCTGCGCTGCGACGCCAAAGCCCGCGCTGCAGGGTCAGGCACATAACCGAGCTTGACCGAGACCGCTTGCACGCGTTCGATCAAAGCCGGGTCAACCGCCCGCTCTCCACGCAATGCCCTCGACACAGTGCTGGGGCTGACGCCCGCAGCCTGGGCCACATCGGTCAGCGTCACACGGCCAGTGGCACGGTGGCTTTTGGCAATCCGGACGGTGGGCAAAAGAGGCGAAGACAAGGGTTAATCCGTAGGAGAGATGAGCGTTGAAGTCGATAGGATAGCGCTATCCCAAATGGGGAGGCGAAGATTTTGAAAAACCAATCCCAAGGTGGATTGGCTAATGCCGGCTTTTGAAGCAAGGTCTTTTGCTTCGTTTTTTTGAATTTCCTGGACAGCGCTGTCCCAACAAGTTTTCTGACTGGAAAAACCGACGTGTCCAAACCCGATGTGCTGGCTGTTGCCAAACTGCACCCCTTCTATCAAAAAGCCTTGGAATCTCAGTACACCGTGCACGACCGCACGCATGTGTCGGACCCGGCCGCTTTTGCAACCCTCGCCCCCCGCATCTTGGGTGTGGCCGGAACGGGTGAGGCCAGCGTACCGCGCAGCCTGCTCTCGCAACTGCCCAATGCCAAAGTGGTCGCGGTGTTTGGCGTGGGCTATGACGGTGTGGATGTTCCAGCCGCCATCGAACATGGCATCCCTGTCACCCACACCCCCGATGTGCTGACCGACGATGTGGCCGATCTGGCCATGGGCCTGGTGCTGTCGGTGGGGCGCGCCATCCCTCAAGCAGACCAGTTTGTGCGTGCAGGCCAATGGCCCAGCGGCCCCATGGCCTTGGGCCGCAAAGTCTCGGGGGCTCGCCTGGGCATTGTGGGCTTGGGCCGCATTGGCAAAGCCATCGCCCAACGGGCCAGTGCCTTCGGCATGTCGATCGCTTACACCGCACGCACGGCCAAAGCCGATTCCGGATACAAGTTCTACCCCTCGGCTGCCGAGCTGGCTGCGCATGTGGATTTTTTGGTGGCCATCACCCCCGGCGGCGCAGGCACCAAGCACCTGATCAACGCCGAAGTCTTGAAGGCACTCGGACCACGCGGCTTTTTGATCAACGTGGCGCGGGGCAGCGTGGTCGATGAAGAAGCCCTGATCACCGCCCTGCAAAACGGCACCATCGCTGGCGCAGGCCTCGATGTGTTCGCCAACGAGCCCCATGTGCCCGAGGCGCTGTGGAGCCTGCGCAACGTGGTGTTGACCCCGCACATGGCCAGCGCCACCACCGAAACGCGCCAAGCCATGGCCGACCTGGCTTTTGCCAATATGCAAGCCGGTATTTCCGGCCAGCCCTTGCTCACGCCTGTGCCTGAGTGCTCAGGCTTGGTGAAGAGAACGGCTGCCTGAAACCATGAACAACCAGCCTTTGCGTCTGATCGTCATGGGCGTGTCCGGTTGTGGCAAGTCCACCATGGCTGCCGCCTTGAGCGATCGCCTGGGTCTCGACATGGTGGACGGCGATGACCTGCATTTGCCTGAGAGCGTGGCCAAAATGCGGGCGGGTGTCGCCTTGCAGGATGACGACCGCTGGCCCTGGCTGGACCGCATCGGCAATTACTTGTCGCAACCCCATGCGCAAGGACGCGTGGTGGCCTGTTCGGCGCTCAAGCGCGCTTACCGCGACCGCATCCGTGAACAAGCGGGTGATGTGTGTTTTGTCTTCCTTGACGGTGAGTTCGAGTTGATTCAGAAGCGCATGCAACAACGTGTGGGTCATTACATGCAACCCGGCTTGTTGGACAGTCAGTTCCGCACCCTTGAAAAACCCCAGGCCGATGAGAGTGACGTGATTCGCTTGCCCATCACCGAACCTGTGCAGGACATGGTTGAACAAGCACTCAATGCCTTGCACAGCCGCCTGCACCCTGCCCTCTGATTTTTTGAAAGTCCCCTCATGTTCATCCGCTGTGCATTTTTCCAAGGCAACGTCAAACCCGGCATGGAGGAGGCGTTCAACCGCTACATCCGTGAAAAACTGGTACCACTGTGGACTCGCTTCCCTGGCGCGCAAGAAGTGCGCGTGCTCCGCCAGGTCGAGAGTGATGTGAGCGACCCGCACTTTGGCATGGTGCTGTCGGTGCGCTACCCCAGCCGCGAGTCGATTGAGATCGCTTTGGCCTCGGCCGTGCGTCTGGAAAGTCGCGAAGTGTCCAAGGATTTGATCGCCATGTTCGATGGCACTGTGTTTCACACCGTCTTCAGCGCGGACGAATACGCGCTGCCCACCGATTGATTTTTTCGACAGTCCTTTTTTAACCAGGAGACAAAACCATGAAACTTTCTCGCATCCTTCTCGCCTGCCTCGTGGCCGCCGTCGGCTCCAGCGCTTACGCCGCCAAGTTCAACCTGAAAATGGGCCACGCCGTCAACGCCACCGACGGCCAGCACGCCGCCGCCATGAAGCTGGCCGAATTGGTCAAGCAGCGCACCAACGGCGATGTGGAAATCACCGTGTTCCCTGCCAACCAGCTGGGCAATGACGCCGCCATGATCAACGGCACACGCGGCGGCACGATCGATATCGTCTCGAGCGGCGCCTCCAACTTCAACGGCATCGTGCCCAACACGGCCGCCATGGAGTTGCCCTTCGTGTTCCGCAGTGCTCAACACGCCTACACCGTGCTCGACGGTGCTGTGGGCACAGGCGTTTTGAACGAACTGGCTCCTCACGGCCTCAAAGGTCTGGCTTACTGGGAAAACGGCTGGCGCGCATTCACCAACAACAAGCGCCCTGTCAACAAGCCTGATGATCTGAAGGGCCTGAAGATCCGCTCCACGCCTAACCCGTACCACATCCAAGCATTCAAACTGTTGGGCATGAACCCTTCGCCCATGCCGATTGCCGAGCTGTACACCGCCCTGGAAACCGGCACCTTTGACGCCCAAGAGCACCCGATCAACGTGACCTGGTCCTCCAAGTTTTACGAAGTGCAAAAGCACCTCACGGTAAGTAACCACGTTTACTCACCCCTGGTCGTGGCCATGAACAAAGCCAAGTTCGACAGCTTGCCTGCCAACTACCAAAAAGTGGTGGTGGATGCCGCACGCGAAGCGGCCACCTTCCAACGCAACTTGAACGCGTCCAACGCGGGCAAGGTGGTGGCTGACTTGAAGAAGTCGGGCATGCAAGTGATCGAGAACGTGGACATGGCCCCGTTCCAGAAGATCGTGTCGGCCGAGATTGCCAAAACTTTTGGTGAGAAGAACGGCCCAGCATTGCTCAAGGCCATCGAAGACACCAAGTGATGGTTTGAGTGAGTACACGCCCCCTCCTTGGAGGGGGCTTTTTTGATGGCACCATGAAAAAAATCAACGACCTTTTCTTCAAGCTGGCTGAATTCACGCTGGTCATCATGTTGTCCGCCATGGTCATCATGGTGTTTGGCAACGTGGTGCTGCGCTATGGTTTCAACGACGGCATCATCAGCTCCGAAGAGTTGTCGCGGTTTTTGTTCATCTGGATCACCTTCTTGGGTGCCATCGTCACCATGCGTGAAAACGGCCACCTGGGCCTGGACTCCATTGTGCGCAAGCTCAGTCTTCGCGGCAAAAAAGTGGCTTTTGCCCTGTCCAACTTGCTGATGCTGGGCTGCTGCACCCTCATGTTTTACGGCACCTTAAAGCAACACGGCATCAACGCCACCACACGCTCAGCCGTGACCGAAATCCCGATGAGCTGGGTGTATGGCGTGGGCTACATCACCAGCGTGGCCATGGGCTTGATGATCATTGGCAAGCTGGTGCAGCTGGCCAAAGGCAACTTCGAGGAAACCGATTTGATCCAGGTTCAAGACTCTGAAGAGGTCGCGATCGCCCAAACCCAGGGGACCTCCAAATGACCGTGCTTGTTTTTATCGTGTCGCTGCTCGCCGCCATGGCGCTGGGCATGCCGCTGGCGTTTTCGCTGTTGGTCTCGGGCGTGGCGCTGATGCTGCACCTGGACAACTTCGACACCCAAATCGTGTCGCAAAACCTGATCAACGGCGCAGACAACTTTCCGCTCATGGCCGTGCCCTTTTTCATGCTGGCGGGTGAGTTGATGAACGCGGGCGGCATGAGCCGGCGAATTGTCAACTCGGCCATGGTCTGGGTGGGCCACTTTCGTGGCGGCCTGGGTTATGTGGCGGTTTTCGCCGCCATCGTCATGGCCAGCTTGTCGGGCTCGGCGGTGGCCGATACGGCCGCCTTGGCGGCGGTTCTGATGCCCATGATGCGCGATGCGGGTTACCGCATGGACCGCTCGGCGGGCCTGATTGCTGCGGGCGGCATCATTGCGCCGGTGATTCCTCCCTCGATTGGTTTCATTTTGTTTGGCGTGATTGGTGGCGTATCGATCTCCAAGCTTTTCATGGCGGGTATTTTCCCGGGTATCTTGATGGGTTTTGCCCTGATCATGACCTGGTGGATCGTGGCCCGCAAAGACCAAGTAGTGGTGGCCGAAAAAGTGCCGTTCAAAAAACGCATCACCGTCACCCTCAACGCCTTTTGGTCTTACCTGCTGGCCATCACCATCATTGGCGGCATGAAAATGGGCGTTTTCACACCCACCGAGGCAGCGGTGGTGGCGGTCGTCTACTCCCTGTTCGTGGGCCTGTTCATCTACCGCGAAATCAAGGTCAAGGACCTGTACCGCATCATCTTGTCTGCGGCGAAAACCTCTTCGGTGGTGATGTTCTTGGTGGCGGCGGCCTTGGTGTCGGCTTGGCTCATCACGGTGGCCAACATTCCGGCCCAGATTGTCGAAATTTTGCGGCCCTTCATCGACAACAAGACCCTGCTGATGGTGATGCTGATGCTGCTGGTCATGATTGTGGGCACCGCGCTCGACTTTGCGCCCACGGTCCTGATCCTCACGCCCGTGCTCATGCCTTTGGTGCGCGAGGCCGGCATTGACCCGGTTTACTTTGGCGTGTTGTTCATCATCAACAACGCCATTGGTTTGCTCACCCCGCCCGTGGGCACGGTGCTCAACGTGGTGTGCGGCGTGGGCCGCATTCCCATGCACGACGTCATCCGTGGCGTCATGCCTTTCCTGGCTTCGCAGGTGGTGGTGATGGGTGCCCTCATTGCCTTCCCGAGCCTGGTGATGGTTCCTCTGAAATGGATGTTGATGCGATGAGTGTTCTGAATTCCTTCAATTTATCGGGCCGCCGCGCCCTGATCACCGGCTCTTCGGCAGGCATTGGTTTGGCGCTGGCCGAGGCGCTGGCACAAGCCGGGGCCCATGTGATCCTGAACGGGCGCACCGCCAGCAAAGTCGATGCCGCTGCGCAGAGCTTGAAGTCGCAAGGCTTGTCGGTCAGCACCTCGGTATTTGACGTGACCGATGCCGAAAGCGTGCGAGCGGCAGTGGACCGCATCGAAGCCGAGGGGCCCATCGACATCTTGGTCAACAACGCGGGCATGCAAATTCGCGGCCCGCTGCACGAATACCAAGACGCCGACTGGCACACCATCATGAAGACCAACCTGGACAGCGTGTACTACGTGGGCCAGGCGGTGGCCAAAAAAATGATTCCGCGTGGGCAGGGCAAGATCATCAACATCTGCTCGGTGCAAAGCGAGCTGGGTCGCCCCGGCATTGCGCCCTACACCGCGACCAAAGGTGCGGTGAAAATGCTCACCAAAGGCATGGCCATCGACTGGGGCCAGTTTGGCATCAACGTCAACGGCATTGGCCCGGGTTACTTCAAGACCGAACTCAACCAAAAGTTGGTCGACGACCCGGCCTTCAGCAGTTGGCTGGTCGGCCGCACGCCCAGCCGCCGCTGGGGCGATGTGCAAGACCTGGGCGGCGCGGCTGTCTTTCTGGCCTCGGACGCCTCGCGTTTCGTCAATGGCCATATTCTTTATGTCGACGGCGGCGTGACCGCCACCCTTTGAAGCTTTTGCAAGGACATTCCATGAAATCCGTTGTTTGCCATTCGGCCAAAGACCTGCGCATCGAAAACACCGAGCTGCCCGCATTGGGCGAGAACCAACTGCGCGTGAATGTGGCCTATGGCGGCATTTGCGGCTCGGACCTGCATTACTACCAACACGGCGGCTTTGGCACCGTGCGCATCAAGCAGCCCATCGCCTTGGGCCACGAAATATCGGGCGTGGTCGATGGCGTGGGCGCGGGTGTGAGCAGCGTGCCCAAGGGCCAGCGCATCGCCATCTCCCCTTCTCGCCCCTGCGGCCACTGCCGCTTTTGCCAAGCGGGTCAGCACAACCACTGCTTGAACATGCGTTTTTACGGCAGCGCCATGCCCTTCCCGCACATCCAGGGCGGGTTCAGCGAGCAACTCATCATCGAAGGCTACCAAGCCCACCCGATCGCCGACCACCTGTGCCTGTCAGAGGCCGCTTTGGCCGAGCCTTTGTCCGTGGGCTTGCACGCCATCCAACGTGCGGGCAGCGTTCTGGGCAAGCAGGTGCTGGTGACCGGTTGCGGCCCCATTGGCTCGCTCTTGATTGGTGCTTTGCGCCGTGCAGGTGCGGCCCGCATCGTGGCCGCCGACATCGCCGACTTGCCTTTGAAGTGCGCCAAGGAGATGGGCGCCGACGAGACCATCAACCTCAAGACCCAACCCCAAGCGCTGGACGCCTACAAAGTGGACAAAGGCCAGTTTGACGTGGTGTTTGAAGCCTCGGGCAGCGAAGCCGCTTTGCGCGTGGGCCTCGACACCATCGTGCCTCGCGGCGTGCTGATAACCGTGGGCATGGGCGGCGACATCAGCCTGCCCATGACGCAAGTGGTTGCCAAAGAGGTGGATCTGCGTGGCACCTTCCGTTTCCACGCCGAATTTGCCACCGCGGTTCGCTTTTTGAACGAAGGCCTGGTCAACGGCAAGCCTGTGATCACCAGCGTCTTGCCGCTCGACCGCGCCATCGAAGCCTTTGATTTGGCGGCCGACAAGAGCCAGTCACTCAAGGTACAGATTTCTTTCCAAAACGCCTGAGAATCAGGGGTTTCAAGGCCTCTTTAGAAAGTTCAAAACATGTCGAAAATTGCCCTCGTCACCGGTGCCAGCTCTGGCATTGGCAAAGCCTGCGCCCTGGCCTTGCTCAAAGAAGGCTGGCAAGTCGTTCTGGTCGGCCGACGCGCTGACGCGCTGGCCTCGGCCGTGGCCGAAGCTGGTGCCAATTCAGGCCATGCCCACGCCATCCCTACCGACCTGTCCAAAGAGCCTGAAGTCAAAGCCTTGTTTGAGCAAATTCGCTCGCGCTTTGGTCGACTCGATTTGGTCTTCAACAATGCGGGCATTTCCCTGCCCTACACCTTGCCCGGTGACCTGTCTGGCGACGAATGGCGACGTGCGGTGGACATCAACCTGAACGGCGCGTTCTATACCTTGTCGTATGCCTTCAAGCTGATGCAAGAGCAAAGCCCGCAAGGCGGCCGCATCATCAACAATGGCTCGATCTCGGCGCATGTGCCTCGCCCTGGCTCGATTGCCTACACCGCCACCAAACACGCCATCTCGGGCCTGACCCGCGCAGCCTCCCTCGACGGTCGCCCCTACAGCATCGCCGTGGGACAGATCGACATCGGCAACGTGGCTTCGGACATGACCGAGAAAATGGCCAAAGGCGTGCACCAAGCCGACCTGAGCATCAAGGCCGAACCGCGCATGGACATGTCGGCTGTGGTCGAGACCTTCCTGACCATGGCCCGCCTGCCCTTGTCCGCCAACATCTTGTTCACCACCGTGATGGCCACCAACATGCCTTTTGTGGGTCGGGGATAAATCGGACGTATGCAGAAGATGGACATTGGCCTAGTGGGCCTTGGCGTCATGGGCGAAAACCTGGCGCTGAATTTGGAACGCAACGGTTTTTCAGTCAGTGGTTTTGATCTCGACGCGGCCAAGCGCGAGAGCTTTGGCCAGCGCACGCAAGGCCTGAGCGCGCAGGCTGCTGCATCACTCGAGGCATTGGTGGCCAGCTTGCAAACACCGCGTTGTGTGTGGTTGATGGTGCCCGCAGGGGCTGCCGTCGATGCCGTCTTGAGTGAGTTACGGACTTTGCTGAGCGCGGGTGATGTGGTGATGGATGGGGGCAATACGCTCTACACCGATACCCAAAGGCGCATGCAATCCTTGGACGGCTCTGGCATTCACTATGTCGGTGCAGGTGTCAGTGGCGGCGAAGAAGGCGCTTTGCGCGGCCCCGCCCTGATGCCTGGTGGATCTGCTGCCGCGTGGCCGCGACTGAAACCCATGCTGCAAGCCATTGCAGCCAAAACCGAAGGCGGCCAAGCCTGTTGCGAATGGATGGGCCCTGGCGGCTCAGGCCACTTCGTGAAGATGGTGCACAACGGCATTGAATACGCCGACATGCAAAGCATTTGCGAAGCCTATTGGCTGATGCACAACTTGCTGGGCATGAGCCCTGCCGAAATGAGCGCCGTGTTCCACGAATGGAACCAAGGCGAGTTGGCCAGTTACCTGATCGGCATCACCGCCGACATCCTGGTGCACACAGACCCGGAAACAGGAACCGCTTTGGTGGACCTGATTTTGGACACGGCAGAACAAAAAGGCACGGGCAAATGGGCCAGTCAAATTGCCCTCGATCTGGGGGTCACAGCGCCCACCATTGCCAATGCCGTTTTTGCCCGCACCATCAGTGGCCTGCATGCCGAGCGAGCCAAAGCGTCCAAAGTATTGCAAGGTCCGTCCCCTCGGGCTGCAGCTCCACGCGATGCGGTACTGGCCCAAATTAAAAATGCACTGCTGGCCTCCAAAATTTGCGCCTACGCCCAAGGCTTCAGTCTGCTCAAAGCGGCTGACCGCGAGAACCAATGGCAACTGCCCATGGGCACCGTGGCTTCGGTTTGGCGTGCGGGTTGCATCATCCGTGCACATCTGCTGGAGGACATTCGTGCCAGCTATGAGCGCTCGCCCGATTTGGACAACCTCTTGATGGACCCGCACTTTGCAGCGGTGATGACCCGCTGCCAGCAAGACCTGCGTGAAGTGGTGGCCATGGGCGCCTTGCACGGTGTGGCTATACCTTCGTTCATGAGTGCGCTGGCGTATTACGATGCCTACCGTTCAGCACGTTTACCAGCGAATTTGCTGCAGGCGCAGCGTGACTATTTTGGGGCCCATACCTACCAGCGGATTGACCGTCCTGGCAAGTTCCACACCCGCTGGAACGGTTGAGTTGATCGCCCAGCGACGAGGCTCCTACACACTCACCCGTACAACCGCATCGGCCCGCTTGTGCAAATCGGGCAGCAACTCAAGACCCAAGCCCGGTTTGTCGTTCAGACTGATCATGCCGTTCTTCACCTGAGGCAACTCGGTGACCAACTCTTTGTACCAGCCACTGTAGAATGCACGAACGCTCTCTTGGATCAAGGCGTTGGGTGCGTGCAATGACAAATGGGTGGAAGCTGCCCACACCACGGGACCAGTGCAGTCGTGAGGGGCCACAGGCAGCTGCCAGGCATCCGCCATGGCCGCGATTTTGCGCGCTTCTGTCAGGCCCCCGCACCAGCTCAAGTCGAGCATGGCCACCCCGCCCACACCGGTTTGCAAATAATCTTTGAAGCCCCATTTGTAGCTGAGCGTTTCGCTCGCACAAATCAGCGCCTTGCAGTCCACGGCGTATTGCTTGAGCAGATCCAAACTGTCCATCCGGATCGCGTCTTCATGCCAAAAGGTATCGAACTCTTGCAAGGCGCGAGAAATCTTTTGTGCCATGGGCAAGCGCCACAGACTGTGGAACTCCACCATGATGTCCATCTTGTCACCCACCGCATTTCGGATCTTGCGGAAAGGCTCGAGCGCCGTGTTCAGGTCTTGCGGGCTGATGTACTGGCCGTGCGACTTTTCAGCGGCCACATCAAAGGGCCAGATCTTCATGCCAGTGATGCCCTCACTCAGCAGTGACTCGGCCACCTCGTCGGCGCGGTGCAAAAAGCCCTGCAGGTCTTCGTAAGGCCCGGCGTTGTTGCCCAAACCCCAGTTGCTGCTGGTCTGGTTCACGTTGCTGCGGATGTATTGGTAGCCCGCGCAGGTGTTGTAGACGCGGATTTCGTCACGGCTCTTGCCGCCCAGAGCGGTATAGACCGGCATGCCAGCGGCCTTGCCAAAAATGTCCCAGAGCGCAATGTCAACGGCCGAGTTACCACGCGTTTCAACACCGGACCCACGCCAGCCCAAATAGCCAGTGATGTCGCGCAGGCGTGACTCGATGGCCAAGGGGTCTTGCCCCACCAGTTTTGGGGCCACCCATTCGTGCAGATACGCCTCAACCGCTTGCGCGCCCATGAAGGTTTCACCCAAACCCACCAGGCCCTCGTCGGTGTGCAATCGCACCCAAATGATGTTGGGAAATTCGCCCAAGCGGATGGTTTCAAGTTGCGTGATTTTCATGTCAGCACCCATTTCAGTCGGTAAAAAAGCCCCACAGCTTGTGGCTGTGGAGCTCGCAGGTTCAGCAAAAAGGCTGAGCGAGGGGGATCAACCGCCGCGTGACTTCTTCAACTCGTCTTGGACAACCTTGATGGCGTCCGCACCGATCGAGTCCTTGTGCTTGTCGTACACCGAAGCGACTTTGGCACGGATGCGGTTTTGCTCGGCAGCGCTCACCTCGTTGATCTGCATGCCCTTGGTTTTCAGGCTGGCCAGAGATTTCTCGTTCAAAGCACGGTTGGCAGCGCGTTGCACTTTTTGGCCTTCAATGGCAGCTTCACGCAGAACGGCTTGCTCTTGTGGGTTGAGTTGGTCCCACAATTTCTTGCTGTACAGCACCAGGAAAGGTGTGTAAGCGTGGCGCGTCACGCTCAGGTACTTTTGCACTTCATTGAACTTGGAGGTCTCAATGGTCACAAAGGGGTTTTCCTGGCCGTCAATGGTTTTGGTTTCCAAAGCGGTGAACACTTCGCCAAAGGCCATGGGCACAGCGTTGGTGCCCAAAGTCTTGAAGGTGTCCAAGAAGATGTTGTTCTGCATCACGCGAACTTTCACGCCATCAAAATCTTCCAGCTTGGTCACAGGGCGCTTGCTGTTGGTCAGGTTGCGGAAACCGTTTTCCCAATAGGCCAAGTTCACCAAGCCAGCAGCCTCGAGCTTGGCATTGAAGTATTTGCCCGCTGCACCATCCAGCACGGCATCGGCTTCTTTCTCGTTGGCAAACAAGAAGGGCAGATCAAACACACCCAACTCTTTGATGATGCCCACCAGCGGCGAGCTGGAGGTGCAGACCATCTCTTGGGTGCCAGCACGCAAAGCTTGAGTAGCTGGCAAGTCGCCGCCCGCGGCACCGCCCCAGAAGGCGGTGATTTTCATTTTTCCGCCTGTCTTGGCGTTCAAGACTTCCTGCATTTTCTTGACGCCAACGCCCACCGGATGGTCTTCGTTCACGCCGTTGGTGAACTTGATGTTGCGGTCGGCAAACTGCGCCATCGCGCTCGAAGCCACCAAGAATGTGCCCGCGATCAGGGTCACCAAATTTCTGCGTTTCAACATGACTGTCTCCTTAAAAAAACACACTGGGTTAAAAAAATCATCTCAGCATCCATTTCATCGGCTCGATGACGATGGCAGGGAAAGCAACCAACAAGGCCAGCACTGCAAGCTGCGCCCACAAGAATGGCAGGACACCTTTGAAAGCGGTGTCCATGTTGATCTTGGCCACACCGCAGACCACGTTGAGCACGGTTCCTACAGGCGGTGTGATCAGGCCAATCGCATTGTTCATGATAAACAACACGCCAAAGTAGACCGGGTCAATACCCGCCTTGATGACCAAGGGCATCAGGACCGGCGTCAAGATCAACACCGTGGGCGTGAAGTCGAGCGCTGTGCCCACCACCACCACCAAGAGCATGAGCACGACCATGAGCAAGGTCTTGTTGAACATCAACGGCTCCATCATGCGGGCCACTTCGGCCGGGATGTTGGCCACAGTGATGAGCCAGGCGCTGACCATGGCCGCAGCCACCAGGAACATGATCACAGCCGTGGTCTTGCCGGCAGTCAAGATCAGGCCATAAAGCTTGGACCATTGCAATTCACGGTAAATGAACGCACCCACCACAAAGCTGTAGACCGCAGCCACGACTGCCGCTTCTGTCGGGGTGAACACACCAAACTTCATGCCGCCGATGATGAAGACTGGGAGGCCCAAGGCCAAGATGCCTTCACGCGTGGCTTTCAGTTTTTCAGACAAGTTCATGCGCGGTGCGGGCTGCACGTTCTCGCGCTTGGCCAGCCACCACCAAGTCAGGCCGATGGCTACGCCCATCAAAATGCCCGGAACAATGCCCGCCAAAAACAACTTGGTGATGGACACGTTGGCCGCCACACCGAAAATGATGAAACCAATGGAGGGTGGAATCACCGGCGCAATGATGCCGCCCGAGGCGATCAGGCCCGCCGAGCGTCCCACGTTGTACCCGGCCCGCTTCATCATCGGGATCAACAAGGCGGCCAATGCTGCGGTATCGGCCACGGCTGAACCGGACAACGACGCCATGATGACCGCCGCCATCACGGCCACATAACCCAAACCGCCCCTGAAATGCCCGACCCAGGCCATGGCCAGGTTCACGATGCGGCGGCTCAAGCCACCCGCATTCATGAACTCACCCGCCAACAAAAAGAACGGCACCGCGAGCAAAGGGAAGTTGTCCGCGCCATCCACAAAGCGCTGCGCCAGAATTTGGCTGTCAAAGGCGTTGATCATGCCGTTGCTGGCCATGTACGCCATCAAACTCAGGCCGCACACCAGCAAGGCATAGGCAATGGGCATGCCCAGAGCCATGGCTCCGAGCAAGCTGAACACAAAAACAGCGATGGTCATGCGCGACCTCGCACTTCTGAATCCATGGCCATGTTCGGCGCACCTTTGTGTGTCAAATCGTCCAGCACCACCGTGTCCTCAGACTCCACCACCATCACCAAGTCTTCCTCTTTCAAGCGTCCGGTCAGCAGCAAACGGAGTTGGTTGAGGTTCATCAGTGCCATGACACTGGCTGTGACGTAGCCAATGCCATAAATCCAGATCATGGAAATGCCCACCACCACCGAAATGTTGGTGACCTGAAGATCGTGCATCTTCCAAGTGCCCCAAAAGAACAACACGTTGCAGCCGAGCATCATCACTTCGCTCAAAAAGAAGCAGAGTTTTTTGCCACCCAGCGACAAACGGCGCACCAGGGTATCCACACCCAGGTGTCCTTTTTCTCGCATGGCCACCATGGCCCCGAGATAGGTCAGCCAAATGAAGCAGTAACGCGACATTTCATCAGAGATGGAGATGCCCGAATTGAAGCCGTAGCGCAGTACAACATTGCCAAACACCATGACCACCATGGCCACGAGGCAAGCCACCACCAGAAATTCCAGCAGCTTGAAAAAGAGATCAATGATTTTGTGCAACTGCAGCCCCTGATTTTGAAATGTTCATTTTGACCATGGCTTTGGAAAGCATTTTGGTTTTGACTTGGGTCTTGATGGGTGTGGCCGAGCCAGAAACCATGGGTATTTTTTTACGGGAGGACAACACCAAGTCGATGTCATCCTTGGCCCCTTCGATCAGGACCATGATGGCGCGTTCGGCCTTGCCCGGTTCGCGGGCGATCACGGCATTGAGCACCGCACGGTGCAAAGGCAGCGAATTTTTCGGTCCGTCTTTAATGCGGGTGGAAATTTCAAAACTGGTGCGCAGCAGGGCGTTCAGAGCTTTGCTCATCTGCACCAGCATGCGGTTGTGAGAGGCTTGCAAAAGACCCTGGTGAAAACGCATGTCGTGCGTGACGTAATCGCCGCCCTCTTCCACTGCTTTTTTCATACCGGCGTAGGCAGCTTCGATCTGGGCAATGTCTTCGCTGGTGGCACGCTCGGCGGCCAAACGCACAGCAGCAGGCTCGACCACGCGGCGAAGCTCTTGCAAGTCTTTCAAAAATTCAGGTGTCAAACCGCACTGGGCTTGCCAAGCCACCACATCCGGGTCAAACCAGTTCCAGTCGGCATCAGGCAGCACGCGCGTACCCACCTTCGGACCCGTGAACAACAAACCTTTGGCGACCAGGGATTTGATGACCTCACGCACCACCGTGCGACTCACACCAAACTCTTCGCACAGCAAGGGCTCAGGCGGCAAGCTGGCGCCTACCGCATAGCGGCCCGACAAGATGGCGTGACCCAACAAGTCAAGGGTTTGTCTGTGAAAATTTTTACTCATGGTCGTGTCATCAGATTGCTTATCATATGATGATTGATTGGGCACTTGCGACTCTGGAAAACCCTAGGACAGTCATCTTCGCGTCAAGGGTTTTCCAGCATGTCACTGGCATTACATGACACACTTGTTTTTTAATCGTCATACGATAGTATTTTGAAATCTTTGGATTTTTGACCCTTCACTGGAAGCACCCCATGAGCGACAACAACGGCAGCCCACCCCGCAAAAAACCTGAAGACTTGCGCAGCCAGCAGTGGTTTGGTCGTCAAGACCGAGATGGTTTTGCCTACCGCAGCTGGGTCAAGGGCAAAGGTGTGCCACACGACCAATTCGATGGCCGTCCGGTCATTGGTATTTGCAACACTTTCAGCGAACTCACGCCCTGCAATTCTCACTTCCGCACTTTGGCCGAGCAGGTCAAGATCGGCGTGTACGAGGCCGGTGGCTTCCCGCTCGAATTCCCCGTCATGTCTTTGGGCGAAACCTTGCTGCGCCCCACCGCCATGCTGTACCGCAACTTGGCCAGCATGGACGTGGAAGAAAGCATCCGTGGCAACCCGATCGACGGTGTGGTGCTGCTCATGGGCTGCGACAAAACCACGCCATCCTTGCTGATGGGTGCGTCCAGCGTGGGCCTGCCCACCATCGGTGTGTCGGGCGGCCCCATGCTGAACGGCAAATGGCGCGGACAAGAGTTGGGCTCGGGCACAGGCGTCTGGAGCATGAGCGAACAAGTGCGTGCGGGCACGCTCAAGTTGCAGGACTTCTTTGAAGCCGAGAGCTGCATGCACCGCAGCCACGGTCACTGCATGACCATGGGCACCGCAAGCACCATGGCCAGCATGGTCGAAGCCCTGGGCATCGGCCTGCCGGGCAACGCCACTTACCCTGCCGTAGACGGTCGTCGCAATGTGTTGGCCCGCGAGGCCGGTCGGCGCATCGTGGAGATGGTTCACACCGACCAGACCATCAGCAAGGTGCTGACCCGTGAAGCCTTTGAAAATGCCATCCGCACCTTGGCGGCCATTGGTGGATCGACCAATGCCGTGATCCACCTGATCGCGATTGCGGGCCGCTTGGGCCTGAAGCTCACAGTGGACGATTTCGAGCGCCTGGGTAGCGAGCTGCCTTGCTTGCTCAACTTGCAACCCTCAGGTGACCACCTGATGGAAGACTTTTGCTACGCCGGTGGCTTGCCCGTCATCATGAAAGAGATCGAGCATCTGCTGCACAAAGACATCATCACTGTGACTGGCAAAAGTGTGAGCGAGAACATTGCGGGCGCCGTGAATTACGACCCTCGCGTGATCAAGACATTCGAAGCCCCTTTCAAAGAAAAGGCCGGCATCGCGATCTTGCGCGGCAACCTGGCACCCCGTGGCGCGGTCATCAAACCCAGCGCGGCCACCCCTTCGCTGATGGTGCACACCGGACGTGCGGTCGTGTTCGAAGACAGCACCGACTTTCACAAGCGCATCGACGACGAGAACCTGGATGTCGACGAAAACTGCATTTTGGTGCTCAAAAACTGTGGCCCCAAGGGCTACCCCGGCATGGCCGAAGTGGGCAATATGCCGCTGCCACCCAAAGTGCTGCGCAAAGGCATCACCGACATGGTGCGCATCTCGGACGCCCGCATGAGCGGCACAGCCTACGGTACGGTGGTGCTACACACGACACCTGAAGCCGCCGCCGGTGGCCCGCTGGCTGTGGTGCAAAACGGCGACATGATTGAGCTGAATGTGCCCGAGCGCAAACTGCAACTGCTCATCAGCGACGAAGAACTGGCCCGCCGCATGGCCCTGTGGGAAAAGCCCGCACCGGCCATGAACTCGGGCTACTGGAAGCTCTACATAGACCATGTGCTGCAAGCCGACGAAGGCGCAGACATGGACTTTTTGGTCGGCCAGCGCGGCGCGGCCGTTCCCAAAGACAACCACTGATTCACGGAGAAACCCATGCGAGTTTTGATCACCGGCGGTGCCGGATTCTTGGGCGCACGACTGGCCCGCGAGATTTTGAAGCGCGGTCAACTCAATGGCCAAAGCGTGACCGAACTGGTCATTGCCGACTTGTTCCCCGCCCCCGCTGATTTACTGGCCGACCCCCGTGTCAAGGGCCATGCAGGCCCCATGCTCGAGCAAGGCGACTTGTTCAAAAGCGGTTTTGATGGCGTGTTCCACTTGGCGTCAGCCGTGTCGGGCGAGTGCGAGTTGGACTTTGATTTGGGTCTGCGCTCCAACGTGGACAGCTCGCGATTGCTTCTCGACAGCATCCGGGCTTCGGGCAAAGTGTCTCGCCTGGTGTTTGCCAGCTCGGTGGCCGTGTTCGGCCCTGACGCGGCCAACCCCATGCCGGCCTTGGTGGCTGACACTACATTGCCCACGCCCCAAACGTCTTACGGCACACACAAGCTGATGATCGAGTACATGGTGGCCGACTACACCCGCAAGGGCTACATCGACGGCCGCGCCGCCCGCCTGATGACGGTGGCCGTGCGCCCCGGCAAACCCAATGGCGCAGCGTCCTCTTTCTTCAGCGGCATCATCCGTGAGCCTTTGGCGGGCACCGCCACCACCTGCCCGGTGGACGCCCATGTGTCGCACCCCATCTCTTCGCCCGGCAACACCGTGCATGGCTTGATCACCGTGTTCGAGGCCAGCCGTGAAGCCTTTGGTGGCCGCATGGCGCTGAACCTGCCGGGCCTGAACGTGAAGGTCAGCGACATGCTGGCGGCCCTTGAAAAAGTGGCCGGCCCTGCCGTGCGTGCACGGGTGACCTTCGAGAAGGACGAACGCATCGCCGCCATCGTGGACAACTGGGCCAAGGGCTGCACCTTCGAGCGGGCGCACGCGCTGGGCCTGCGTGCCGATGCCAGCTACGAAGCGATCATTGCGCAGTACATCGAAGACTGCAAAACCCGCCCCGGCTACCCGGCCGAGGCCTTGAACGGTTTGAAGTGAGCTTTCTAAAAGGCCGCCACGCTCGTCAAGCGTGGCGGCCTTTTTTTGTGGCTCACGGGTTCAACATTCAAAAATGCGTGCTGATCGCCCCGCTGATGCGTCCATCGTCTTCGATGATCGCCATCCAGCGCCATTTGTCGAAAGTGGTGCAGGGGTGAGAAATACCCAGGGCCACGCGGTCACCCACTTGCGGCCAGACGCCTTGGGCATCAAACACCATGTGGGCGTGCTGGTCGCTGAGCGCTTTGACTTTCCACGACTCGGGCGTGGCCTGCATGGCGCTTTCACCGCTTTGCCCACGGGCTGCCCAGCGCACCGGCATGGGCATACACTGGTCAAACGACAAATCGCGCCGACCCGCACTCAAAATCGCCAGCCCCGGCTCGGGCACCGACTGCACCTTGGCCCAGACTTCCAGCGCGGGCAACAGCGACGCACTCAAGCCCTCACGCGCCTCCACCAGCTTGAGGTAGCGGGCGTAGTTCCAGTGGTCGTGCGTGACATAACAGCCCGAGCGCAAGACGCCTTGCACCGGGCGGCTTTTGATCTGCGTCTTGAGCATGGGGATTACCAAATCAAACACCGCCGAGCCGCCTGCCGACAACAAAACCTCATCACCGCCCCACAGGTGCTGTTCATCGATTTGATGCACCAGCGCCTGCACGCTGCGCACCAGCGCACTCACGGCCTCGATGTCATGGGCACTGTCGCATTGGCCCAGCCCTCCCTCGTAGCACTCCACCCCGCCCAGTCGAACCACACCCGACTCGGCCATGGCCTGAGCCAAAGCCAGGGCCTGTTCGTGGGTGCGACAGCCTGTGCGGTAGCCCGCGATGCCCAACTCCAACAGCACATCCCAGCAACGCGGCTGACCGCGCCTTGCGCCCCAGTCGGCCAAGGTTCTCAACTGCGCCAGAGAATCGACCAAAAACCAGACACGCGCTTGTGGGTGCTGGTTCAACAACAAGTCCAAACCATCCAGGTCGGCGTCCGACACCAACTGGTTGGCGATGATGGCGCGTTGTGCGCCTGCGGCCAGGCCCACACGCAACTGGTGCACATTGGCAAAAGTCAGGCCCCAGGCCCCGGCTTGCATCTGCATCCGAAACAACTCGGGCGACATCGTGGTCTTACCGTGCGGGGCCAAGGCCACGCCTTTGCGCTGCACAAATGCCTGCATCCAGGCCAGGTTGTGCGCGAGCGCCGGGCGGCGCAGCACAGCCACCGGGTAAGCCAATGCGTCCTCCAGCAAGTGCCAGCCGCGCTGGCCCAGCTCGGACACGGCGCAGGGCTCGGCGGTCAGGGGGTAACCCTTGCAACTCGCGTTCAGTACAAAATCACTGCTGATGCTGTTGTTCATCATCTGGTTTGTCTCCAACAGGTCGCCGATGGCGGTTCACCTTTGGCGATGATTCTCCCACCTCCGCCCCCAAATTTTCGAGTGCGCCGCCACCCTTTTTTGACATGACCCACCTCCACAAAACCCTGGACATCGTGGCACTTGGCGAAGCCATGGTCGAGTTCAACCAAAGGCCCAGCTCACACGCAGGCGAAGCTCCGCTTTACCAGCAAGGCTTTGGCGGCGACACCAGCAACGCCGCCATTGCTGCCGCCCGCGCCGGGGCGCGTGTGGCCTACCTCACGCGTTTGGGCACCGACCGCTGGGGCGACCACTTGATGGACCTTTGGCAGCGCGAAAACGTGGCCACCAACGCCGTGCAGCGCGACACCCAAGCGCCCACCGGTCTGTACTTTGTGAGCCACGACGCTCAGGGTCATCACTTCAGCTATGCGCGTGCAGGATCGGCCGCGAGCCGCATGCAGCCGCAAGACCTGACGCACTGGCATGACGCCATCGTCAGCAGCCAATGGCTGCACCTGTCGGGCATCTCGCTGGCCATTTCCGCCTCGGCCTGCGACACGGCTTTGGCGGCCATGGCGCATGCCCGCAGCCACGGCACACGGGTGGCACTCGACTCGAATTTGCGCTTGTCCCTGTGGCCTCTGGCCCGGGCGCAGGCCTGCATCCGTCAGGCCGTGGGTCTGTGTGATCTGTTTTTGCCCAGCTTGGAAGACATGACCTCCCTCACCGGCCTCACCCAAGCCGCCGACATCATCGCCTGGAGCCACGCCCAAGGTGCGGCGCAAGTGGTGCTCAAACTCGGTGCCGATGGCGCAGTGGCCAGCGACGGCCACCACCAACAAAAGGTGCCAGGCCATCTGGTCACAGCGGTGGATGCCACCGGCGCGGGCGATTGTTTTGCCGGCAACCTGCTGGCGCGTTTGTCGGCAGGCGACGACTTGTGGAGCGCCACAGCTTATGCCAATGCCGCAGCCGCTTTGTCGGTGCAAGGCTACGGCGCGGTGGCCCCACTACCCCGGCAAGAAGACGTGCTCAGGCACTTGAACACCCTCTCCAAAGGCAGCCCCACATGAGCACAAACCAACGGCCCTTGATCGCCATCGACTGGGGCACCACTTCGCTGCGCGGCGCACGGCTGGGTGCCAGCGGCCAGGTGCTTGAATCGCGCGAATTCCCGCGTGGAATCTTGAGCGTGGCACCGGGCCAATTTGAAGCGGTGCTGCACGAACTCTTTGGCGATTGGCTGCAGGCGCCGGGTGTTCTGTGCTTGATCTCGGGCATGGCCGGCAGCCGACAAGGCTGGCAAGAAGCGCCCTACTGCCCTTGCCCCGCAGGCTTTGCCGAGTTGGGCCAACACCTTTTGTGGCTGAAGCCCGGGCGCATCGCCTTGGTGCCGGGCCTGAGCTGTGTAGGCACAGACCCGCTCAACACACCCGATGTGATGCGCGGCGAAGAGGTGCAGATTTTTGGAGCCTTGCAGATGACGGGCCGCGACAGCGCCACGCTGGTGCTGCCCGGCACACACAGCAAATGGGTGCAGGTGCAAAGCGGTCGGGTCACGCAGTTCCATACCTTCATGACCGGCGAGGTGTTTGCGCTGATGGGCCAGCACTCGATCTTGGGCAAGACGATGGACCTGCAGGGCGCTTTTGACGAAGCGGTTTTTTTGCACGGCGTGGACCAAAGCCAACACAGCGGCAGTGTGTTGCACCGGCTGTTTGCGGTGCGCACGCTGGGCCTGTTTGAACGCCTGAGCGCGGCCCAATTGCCCAGTTACTTGTCAGGCCTGTTGATCGGCGAAGAGCTGCGCCAGCAAGCCGTCTTGCCCCATCCAGACCCGGTCCTGGTGATCGGCAGCCCGGCCCTTTGCCTGCGCTACACCCTGGCCCTGCAGCACCTGCTCATCCCCTGCCAAAGCCTTGGGGCTGAAGCCACTTGGGCCGGCTTGTGGGCACTCGCAACCTCTTGTGACCCTTCATGAACACCACCGCCATGACCGCTTTACCCTCCCCTGCCCACACCTTGGCCCAAGCTCTGGCCCAGCTGCCCTTGATCGCTATCTTGCGTGGCCTCACGCCGGCTGAAGCACCAGCCATAGGCGACGCCTTGGTCGGCAGCGGCTTTGCCATCATCGAGGTGCCACTCAACTCACCCGAGCCCTTCAAGAGCATCGCCGCATTGACCCGGCAATTTCCGCAAACCCTCATCGGCGCAGGCACGGTGCTGAATGTGCAGCAGGTCAAAGAGGTGCACACTGCGGGCGGCCGTTTGATCGTGGCTCCAAACTTCAACCCAGCCGTGGTGGCGCAAGCCTTGGCCTTGAACATGGTGGTGCTGCCCGGTGTGGCCACACCCACAGAAGCCTTTGCCGCACTCGATGCGGGTGCACATGGCCTCAAACTGTTCCCGGCCGAGATGATCACACCCGCCACGGTGAAAGCGCTGCGGGCGGTGCTGCCCAAAACAGCGGCCTTGATGCCGGTGGGCGGCATCACGCCCGACAACATGGCCGCGTACCTGGCCGCCGGGGCCAGTGGCTTTGGTTTGGGTTCGGCTTTGTACGCGCCGGGCAAATCGGCGCCAGCGGTGCAGCAACAGGCAGAGGCTTTTGCGCGGGCCTTGAAGGGCTGAAAAACGGGCTCTCGCCCGCAGGCCTCAAGCCTTCTCGCCCAACCGTCCGTCTCGGAAATCCTGCAAGGCCTGGTAAATCTCTTCCTTGGTGTTCATCACAAAGGGGCCGTATTGCACGATGGGTTCTTTGAGCGGTTGGCCCGCCACCAAAATCAGCTTGGCGTCGGCGCTGGCTTCGATCACCACACCATCGGCCTGCGCCGTGTTGACCAAGATGGCCATGCGCTGCAAGGGCACGGCCTGCCCTGCAATGCGCACCTCGCCCCGGTACACGTACACAAAGGCGTTGTGCCCAGCGGGCAGGGTTTGCTCAAAACGTGCGCCCTCTGGCATGTGCACATCCAGAAACACCGGTTGGGTGATGTCGCGGTTCACTGCGCCTTGCACGCCATGGCTGGCTCCAGCAATCACCGTCACGGCAACCCCTTCAGGCGTCTGGAACTGCGGCAGCTGCGCGTTCTGAAAATCACGGTACCAAGGCACATTCATTTTCTCGCTGCTGTGAAGGTTCAGCCACAACTGAAAGCCCTCCATCACACCCTCGGCCTGCTGCGGAATTTCGGAGTGGATCACGCCCTGGCCAGCGGTCATCCATTGAACACCGCCGTTTTGCAACAGGCCTTCGTTGCCTGCGCTGTCGCGGTGCAGCATGCGCCCGGCGATCATGTAGGTCACGGTTTCAAAGCCCCGGTGGGGGTGGTCCGGAAACCCGGCGATGTAATCGTCCGGTTTGTCGCTGCCAAAGGCGTCCAACATCAAAAACGGGTCGAGCCGGTGCTGCAGATCTTGCGTGAGGATGCGGCTGAGTTTGACGCCTGCACCGTCCGATGAAGCTTGACCAGTGACCAGGCGCTCCACGGAGCGGGTAACTGTGACCGGGTGAGCAAATGGGATAGATGAAGTGATGGACATGAAGACTCCTTGTTCAAATTCAGGGGGCTGTGACGCAGGCCGCCTTCAACTCCCGCAATTGTGAATGCGCTGGCCCATCCAAATCTGGCGGCAGCTGGTGTTTGGCTTGCAGGTAGTGGTGGGTGTAGACCTCCAGCCAAGCCTGCAAGGTCTGCGCCGCATGAGTTTGGCCTGCAAGCTGAAGGCACAGCGATGCCACCTCGCTGGTGCAAAAGTGGTCATCGCGCCTTGAACGACGCAGCTTGTAATTTGAGACCTGTTCGGGGTTCAGACTCAGCACCGGTAACTTGTCCAAGTACGGGATTTTGCGGAACATCTTGCGGGCTTCGGGCCAGGTAGCGTCCAGCAAAATGAACAGTGGTTTTTTCTGGCCATCGCTGACTGTCACGTCATACACCACCCGCTCGGGCTCGACAAACTCACCCGGAAACACGACATACGGCTGCCACTGCGGATCGGCCAACAGCGCCAGCAAAGCAGGGTCAACTTCGGTCCGTGCCCAACCAAAAGCAAAGGTGTCCGGCACCACATCGGCAATCAGCCAGCCGGTGTTGCTGGGCTTGAGGGGTTCGATGTCGGCCATCAGCAAACACATACCAGCGTGAGTGGGCAGCTGCAGGCGCAGTGCGCACATGCAATGGCTGGGCACCAAGCGGCAGCCGGGGCAGCGTTCGCCTTTAATGCCACCTCGGGCCAAGAAGGGTTTGGCACTGCGCGCCAGACGCTCAGAGCGCAGGCGCGAGACGGCGTGGGGCTCTCGCTGCAAAGGCAATGGCGTCATGCAAACGGTCTTTTGAATGGACGTCATCACTCAAACAACAGGGGTGGCCATGCGCAATCGGCGTGCCGCTTCCTCGTCACGGGCATCGTCAATTTCGCGCAGCACGGCCTGCATGTCCACATCGGCGGTGGAGCGCTCGAAGCGCCCGGTCAGCGGTGTCTCGTTGCCCAGCAATCCGGCTTGGTAGAGGCTCCAAATTTCAGGGCCGTACTCGGTCTGCAGAAGCTCGGGCGCGTACTGACCGAAGAAATCGCGCAGGTTACCCACATCGCGCAGCAGCATGCGCTGGGCATGGTTGTTACCTGCTGCGTCCACCGCTTGGGGCAGGTCGATGATGACGGGTTCGTCCACACCGGGCTGTTCGTCCTCACCGGGGATGTGCGCCAACAAAATATTGAACTCGGACAAATCACCATGCACCACGCCCGCGCACAGCATGCGCACCACTTCGGCGATCAAGGTGGCATGGTGCTGCAAGGCTTGCTCGGACGTGAAGGCCACATCGTTCAGGCGCGGAGCAGCATCACCCTGCGCATCGGTGACCAGCTCCATGAGCAGCACGCCGTCAAAAAAGTTAAAGGGCCGGGGCACACGTACGCCCGCTGCGGCCAGGCGGTACAGGGCGTCGACCTCGGCGCTTTGCCAGGCAGCTTCTTGTTCTTGACGGCCAAATTTGCTGCCTTTGGCCATGGCACGGGCCGAGCGAGAGTTTTTGACCTTGCGGTTTTCGGTGTAGTCCACCGCTTGCCGAAAACTGCGCTGTGTGGCCTCTTTGTAGATCTTGGCGCAACGGGTCTCGTCCCCGCAGCGAACCACGAACACCATGGCCTCTTTGCCACTCATGAGCTGACGCACCACCGTGTCGATCAGTCCCTCTTCGAGCAGGGTCTGTAGCCGAGGCGGCGCCTTCATCCAGGTCGATGCAAAACGCAGATTTTGTGGCCATCCAGGTCGCGCAAGTAAGCCAAGTACAGCTTGCCTGCAGCACCTTCACGCCAGCCAGGTGGGTCTTCGCAGGTCACGCCACCATGGGCCAAACCCGCGGCGTGGAAGGCATCCGCTTGCGCCGTCGAAGTCGCTTTGAAACCATAGGTGCTGCCATTGCCTACCGAAGCCGCTTCGCCATTGATTGGGGTGGTAATGCCAAAGGAACCGGTGGGGCTGCGGTAAAAATAGCGCTGGTTGTTGGCCACCCCTGGGGCCATGCCCAAGGTGCCCAAAACTGCGTCATAGAACTTCTTAGAGGCTTCGAGGTCTTTCACCCCGACCATGACATGGCTGAACATTGTGTGCTCCTGTAGTACCCGAGATTGGGCTTTTGAAATCTGCGGCAATGGTACTTGATGCCCATATGACTTGCACGGCACCTGAACTGGCCATGATTTGCTCCACACATCCGAGCTGGCCCTGTTTGTGACACTGGGTCATGCTTGACTGTGGCAGCATGGCAGCCTTGAATGCGAAACAGCGAAGGAGCTCCAAACATGCAACCCTCAAATTCCTTGTCTTTCGGCTTACAGGGCCGTGTGGCCATAGTCACAGGCGCGGCCAACGGCATTGGCGAAGCCTGTGCACGCCGCTTTGCAGCAGAAGGCGCCCATGTGGTGCTGGCCGATGTGAACAGTGAGCGCGGTGCCACCGTCGCCGCTGAGCTGCGCAGCGAAGGCCACAGCGCTGGCTTCATGGTCTGCGATGTTTCGCGCAAGACCGATGTCGATGCCTTGGTGGACCATGTGTTACAGGCCTTTGGCCGCTTGGATGTGCTGGTGAACAACGCCGGGATTTTCAAGGCTGCTGATTTTTTGGACGTGACCGAAGAGGACTTTGACGCCGTCATCAACGTGAACATCAAGGGCTCCTTCTTGATGGGCCAGGCCGCCGCACGCGCCATGAAAAGCACTGGGGGGGGCTCCATCGTGAACATGAGCTCGGTCAACGGGGTGATGGCCATCCCCAACATCGCCAGCTACAACGTGAGCAAGGGCGGCATCAACCAACTGACGCGGGCCATGGCTTTGGCGCTGGCTGACTTTGGCATCCGCGTGAACGCGGTGGCCCCCGGCACCATTGCCACCGAACTGGCCCGCCAAGCGGTGCTGACCAGCGAGGCTGCTGAAAAGAAAATCATGATGCGCACGCCCATGAAGCGCTTGGGCGAGCCCGATGAAGTCGCCAAGGTGGTTGCGTTTTTGGCCAGCGATGCGGCAAGCTACATCACCGGTGAAATTGTCACCGTGGACGGCGGTCGCATGGCGCTCAACTACACCGTGCCTGTTTGAAGAAAACCCAAATTTGTGAACCCCTCTCCATCTCACTCCTCATCACTCCTCGACAGCTGGTTGGCCCAAGAGCGTGTCGTGCGCCAGCGCTTGGAAGCCGGCGCTGGCCCCGGTGTGGCGCGCCCAGACCAAGTCGCAGGCAAAACCGGCCTCGAAGTCATGCAAGGGCTGCTGAGCGGCGATCTGCCTTACGCCAGCATTGCCAAAACCTTGGACTTTGTGCTGATCGAAGTCAGTGAAGGCCAAGCTATTTTTCAAGGTGCCCCGGGTTTGAACCACATGAACCCGCTGGGTACAGTGCACGGCGGCTGGTTTGCCACCTTGCTCGACTCGGCCCTCGGCTGCGCCGTGCACACCATGATGCCGCCAGGTCGCGGCTACACCACGGCCGACCTGAGCGTGAAACTCGTCAAAGCCCTGACCCCTAAAGTACAGCGTGTGCGGGCCATCGGCCAGGTGGTGCACTGCGGCCGCCAACTGGCCACGGCCGAAGCCCGGCTGGTCGGGCCTGACGGCACCCTGTACGCCCATGCCAGCACCGCTTGCCTGGTTTTTGACATGCCCTCCACTACTGGAAACAAACCATGAGACTCCTTCACACCATGCTGCGCGTGGGCAACCTGCAACGCTCGATCGACTTCTACACCCAGGTGCTGGGCATGACGCTGCAGCGCACTTCAGAAAACCCCGAGTACAAATACTCGCTGGCCTTTGTCGGCTACGGCACCAACCCGGACCATGCCGAAATCGAGTTGACTTACAACTGGGGCGTGGAGAGCTATGACATGGGCTCGGCCTATGGCCACATCGCCTTGGGGGTGCCCGACGTCTATGCCGCTTGCGGCAAGATCAAGGCCGCTGGTGGCAACGTGACGCGCGAGCCCGGCCCAGTCAAAGGGGGCAGCACCGTGATTGCTTTTGTGACCGACCCCGACGGTTACAAGATCGAGTTGATCCAGCGCCCACAATACGCCAACCTCTGAGTCCAACCGACTGAATCAAGACCCACTTCAGGAGCCCTCACATGCTTGACCTGCGCGGACAACGCATCCTGGTGACACAGTCCCAAGACTTCATGGGCCCGGCCCTGTGCGACGAATTGCGGGCCTGCGGTGCCGAAGTGATCGCCGACGAGCGCCTGCTCACTGCCCCACTGGACGCACAGGCTGTGATCGAGACGGCTGGGCCGCTCGATGCTTTGGTCATCAACTTGGCGCTGCCAGCACCGTCGACGCCCGTCACCCAAATTGACGAGGCCGAGTGGCGGCAGGTGTTTGAGGTGATGGTCGATCCGCTGCCGCGTTTGGTGCGGGCGGTGGTGCCCGGCATGAAGGCCAGAGGCGGCGGCAAGATCGTGGTGATGGGCAGCGCTTCGGCCTTGCGCGGCATGAAGCGTGCTGCCAGCTACAGCGCTGCACGGGGTGCGCAACTGGCCTATGTGCAAGCGGCGGGCGTGGAGCTGGCCCCCGACAACATCCAGCTCAATGCGGTGGCGCAAAACTTTGTGGACAACCCCACTTACTTTCCGCCTGAGGTGCAAGCCAACCCCCGTTTTCAGGAGCGCCTCAAACGCGAAGTGCCGCTGGGCCGTCTGGTCAAAGCCGAAGAAGATGCCCGCTTTGTGGCCTACCTGTGCAGCAACGCGGCCAGCTGTTTTGTTGGGCAAGTATTCCCGATGTCGGGGGGATGGGCGGTGCGCTGATCGGGCGCAACACCTCAGCCCTTCATGTCTCAGCGCGGCAACTGAGTCGCTTCACGCGCCAGCGCTTCGATGCGTGCCCAGTCGCCTTGGGCCAGCGCATCCGCAGGCACCAGCCAAGAGCCCCCCACACAAGCCACATTGGGCAAGCTCAACAGATCGTTGGCATTTTGCTGCGTCACGCCGCCCGTGGGGCAAAACTTCACATCAAAAAACGGGCCGCTCCAAGCCTTGAGCATGCCCGGGCCGCCCGCTTGCATGGCGGGGAAGAATTTGAGTTCGGTGTATCCGTCCTCTTGGGCCATCATGATTTCGCTGCCGGTGGCGACACCGGGCAACAAGGGCAGACCCAAGTCTTTGCAGGCTTGGCCCACTGCCGGGGTGTAGCCGGGGCTCACCGCAAAACGGGCACCGGCTTTGACGGCGGCGGCTGCATCTTGCGGACTGCGCACCGTGCCCGCACCCACCACCGCGCCTTCGACTTCGTTGGCAATCGCTTCCATGCAGGCCAGAGCCTGCGGGGTGCGCAAGGTGATTTCGAGCATGCGGATGCCACCGGCCAACAAGGCGCGGGCCATAGGCACGGCGTGGGCCACATCGTTCAGCACGATCACGGGGATCACGGGGGCATCCTGCATGACTTGCAGGGAGGTCAGATTCACAGCCATGTACAGGCTCCTTCTTCGGCTTTGAGCGCATTGCGGCGCAGATTGGCAAACAGTTCACGGCCCATGCCCACGCCGTTGGCAGCGCTGAGCTCGGCAGGCATGTGGGCCAGTGGGCGAGCGACCCAGTCCGCCTCGCTCACCAACACTTGCAGGGTGCCCGTCACGCCATCCAAGCGAATCAGGTCACCATCCAGCACCTTGGCCAGCGGGCCACCAGCGGCCGCTTCGGGCGAGACGTGGATGGCAGCGGGCACTTTGCCCGACGCGCCGCTCATGCGGCCATCGGTGACCAGCGCCACCTTGAAGCCTTTGCCTTGCAGCACAGCAAGCGGCGGCGTGAGTTTGTGCAGTTCAGGCATGCCGTTCGCTTGCGGGCCTTGCCAGCGGACCACGCAGACGATGTCGCGGTCGAGTTCTCCGGCTTTGAAAGCTTGCTGCAATTCGTCTTGCGAATTGAACACGCGTGCTGGGGCTTCGATGACGTGAAAGTCTTCAGGCACGGCCGAGATCTTGATCACACTGCGTCCCAAATTGCCTTGCAGCAACATCAGACCACCCGTGGCGCTGAAGGGGCTACTGGCCGGGCGCACCACGGTGTCATCCTTGCTGACCCCTGCTTCGTTCCAAACCAGTTGACCCTTGTGTTCAGAGGGAATGCGGGTGAATTCACGCAGGCCGCCGGGGCGCACCGTGAGCACCTCGGCGTGCATCAGGCCCGCATCGAGCAATTCGCGAATCACGTAACCGGGGCCGCCGGCGGCCTGGAACTGGTTCACGTCGGCGCTGCCGTTGGGATACACGCGGGTAAGCAGCGGCACCACATCCGACAGGGCCGAAAAATCGTCCCAGTCAATCACGATACCTGCTGCGCGCGCCACCGCCACCCAGTGGATCAAGTGGTTGGTCGAGCCGCCTGTGGCCAGCAAAGCCACCATGGCGTTGACGATGCAGCGCTCGTCCACTACGCGGCCAATCGGCGTGAAATTTTTGTCCTTGACCAGCGCGAGCACGGTGCGTGCGGCTTCGCGGGTCAACTCTTGGCGCACACCTTCGCCCGGGTTGATGAAAGCGGTGCCGGGCACATGCAGGCCCATGGCTTCGAGCAACATCTGGTTGCTGTTGGCGGTGCCATAAAAGGTGCAAGTGCCTTCGCCGTGGTAAGCCTTGGACTCAGCCTCCAGCAATTCGGGGCGGCCCACCAGACCCAGCGCGGCTTGTTCACGCACCTTGGATTTTTCGTTGTTGGACAGGCCACTGGTCATGGGGCCTGCAGGCACAAAAACGGTGGGCAAGTGACCAAACTGCAGAGCACCAATGAGCAGACCCGGCACGATCTTGTCGCACACGCCCAGCATCAGAGCCGCGTCAAACACGTCGTGGCTGAGCGACACCGCAGTGGCCATGGCGATCACGTCGCGGCTGAACAGGCTCAGCTCCATGCCCGGCGTTCCCTGGGTCACGCCGTCGCACATGGCGGGCACGCCCCCTGCCACTTGGGCGGTGGCGCCTAATTTGCGGGCTTCGTCTTTGATGAGGTCGGGGTAGTGCTGCAGCGGCGCGTGGGCCGAGAGCAAGTCGTTGTAGGCATTGACGATGCCAATGTTGTGCGCACGCGGGGCCACCACTTTGATTTTGTCCAAGGCGGTGGCGCGGCTTTTGTCACCTTCGGGCATGGCGGCAAAGGCATGGGCCACGTTGGCACAGCCTAAGCGCTGGGCACCGGGGTCGCGCTGGACGGCAGCGTCCACCTGCTGCAAATAAGCCTGGCGGGTCGGTCTGCTGCGCTCGGTGATGCGGGCGGTGACAGCGACCAAAATCGGATGAAGTGTCATGTCCTGAAGCCCTGATCGGGCTTGGTAACTAAATTACATCATCGATGGTAACCGTGTTCCACTGTTTTGGTGCATGCCTAGAGTTACAAAAGAGGTACAACTCACCTTTGAGGGATGAAAGACGTAAAAAAACCCGCCAAAGCGGGTTTGCGCAAGCGTCTGTGATGCTTCACTTGGCGGCAGAAGCCTCGGATGCAGCTGGCGCAGCAGACGCTTCGGCTGCAGGCGCAGAAGCTTCGGCGGCAGGCGCTGTAACGGCTGCAGGGGCAGCTGGGGCGGCTTTGTGGCTCTTGGAAATACCCACACCCACGGCCACACCCACGGCCAGCAAGACAGCAGCCGCTAAAACAGCCCAAACTACAGATTCATTGTCATCTTGAGAGGTCGACATGTATATTTCTCCGAAAATAATGGACATATTGTAATGGGGCCTCATTGCTCATGACTGACACCCTCGACGCTGCAGCACAAGGGCACCCTGCCGACAGCCGCAGCACGGCCTACCAAGGCACACTGCTCGACCAATTTCGGGCACAAACAGATGGCCAAGATCTTTGGGTGTTTGGTTATGCATCACTGCTTTGGCGTCCCGAGTTCGAAGCTCAGGAGCAGCACCTCACCCGCGTCTGGGGCTGGCATCGCGCACTCAAAATGTGGAGCCGTTTGAACCGGGGTAGCCCCGAGTGCCCAGGCCTGGTATTTGCCTTGTTGCCCGGAGGCAGCTGCCAAGGCGTGGCCTACCGGGTCGATAGGGACCAAGCCGACGAGGTGTTGGTGCGGCTGTGGGAGCGGGAAATGCCCATGGACGTCTACACCCCCAACTGGCTGCCGTGCAACACGCCCCAAGGCCCGGTGAAGGCCCTGGCCTTTACCCTGCCGCGCACCAGCCCAAGCTTCACAGGGCAGTTGCCTGCCGAGACTTACCGGCAAATTTTTCAGCAGGCCAGCGGGCGCTTCGGCACCACCCGCGACTATGCTCGCCAAACATACGACAGCCTGAGGGCCCATGGCATCGAAGACCGGGCATTGGCGGCCTTGTTGCGCCATGCCGATGAAAAGCACAGCCCTGCTCAGGCCTAAGGAGCCCCCCCGGCACGGCGCACACAGCGCCTGCCTATACTTGCGCCATGAACATCGCCGACCTGCGCAAGAGCTACGAAAAAGCCGAGCTCAACGAAAACGCCTCCCACGCCAACCCGCTCCAGCAATTTGAGCAGTGGCTGCAAGAAGCCATCGCCTCCGAAGTGCCGGAGCCCAATGCCATGACCCTGGCCACCGTGGCCAGCAATTTGCGACCCAGCACCCGGGTGGTGCTGATCAAGGGATACGACGAACGCGGCATTGTCTGGTACACCAACTACGACAGCCAAAAAGGCCAAGAGTTGGCAGGAAACCCCTTTGCGGCACTGCAGTTCCACTGGGTGGAGCTGGAACGGGTGGTGCGCATCGAAGGCCGTGTGGAGAAAGTCAGCGACGAAGAAAGCGACACCTACTTCCACAGCCGCCCACTGGACTCGCGCATCGGCGCTTGGGCTTCGCCCCAAAGCCAGGTGATCGATGGACGCACGGTGTTGGTGACCAACGCCGCCAAATACGCGGCGCAATTCATGCTCAACCCGCCACGCCCGCCGCACTGGGGTGGCTACCGCTTGGTGCCCGACAACTGGCAGTTCTGGCAAGGCCGCAAAAGCCGTTTGCATGACCGGCTGCGTTACACGCAAGACGGTGATCACTGGTTGCGCGAGCGCTTGGCCCCCTGAACCTGCGACACGGTCAGGCTGGCAGCAAGGGCAAAACGGCCATGACCGCCGTCACGCTCACCACGGCCATTGCGGTTGAAACGGCAACGCCCGCGGTGACAGCTTCTTCTTCTTTGCGGTAGCGCTGCGAGAACAAAAAGACATTGGCCCCGATGGGCAAAGCCGCCGCCACCGTCATGACGGCCAAATGCAGCCCGCGCAAACCCAGCAACCAGCTCACCGCCAGCATGAGCGCGGGATGGACCACGGTTTTCACCAAGGACAGTTTCAGGGCAGACATGAACTGCTTGCCGATCGGCGTTTGTGACAGCGTGATGCCCACCAGCACCAAAGCAATCGGACCAAAAGCACTGCCCAGCAAGGCCAAGGGTCGGTCCACCACCGGGTGCAGGCCCCAGCCGGTCTGGGCATAGACCAAACCCACCAGAATCGGCAAGGGCACGGGGTGAATGATGGCGTTGCGCACAGCAGACGCCACCGTGCGCCAAACAGCCCGGCGCTCGCCGGACAGAGCGGCGTGCTCGCTGGCGACTTGCAACTCCAGCACCAGCGTGGCCGCACTCAGCAAGACCAAGGCGTGCAATGAGATCAAGGTGAACAGCAACACCTGGCCCTCTTGTCCATAGGCTAAGCCGATCAAGGGCACGCCGATCATCAAGGTGTTGCTGAAAATACTGGCCAATGCCAGCACCGAAGCGCGGCTGTTACGACCATAGAGCCAGAGCATGGAGACAAACAAGGCCCCTGCCACCAGGAAATACTGCGCCACAGGTTTGAAATCAAGCTGCTCAATGCGCACGCTGCTCATGGTGCGAAACAAGAGCGCTTGGGTCAGCACCAAAAACACCAAATTGGACAAGTCGCGCACCGACTCGCCGCGCACTAGCTTGGCCTTGCCCGCCACAAAGCCAATCAAGATCAGCAGCACCACGGGCAGCAATGACGACAAAACGGGATGATCAAGGTTCATGCCCGGATTATCCCGTTGACTCAGCCGCTCAAATGGTGGAAAAGACGTACCGGGAAATCAATGCGCGTGCTTCATGCCGCAATACTTGCCCAAGGCCAAGCCCTTGCAGGCTGTTTGCAACGCCTTGGTGCATTGATCGGGCTTCTTGCCAGACTCTAAGCATTTGGCCGCCGCCTCGTGGGCCTCGGCCATGGCTCGGTGACGGGCAATGTCTTCCTGGACTTCCTTGGTGCTGTGCTGGGCTGCAGCCCCCAAGGACAAGGTCAAAGTGATGAGGCAAAAAACAATTTTGTTCATGGTCTGATTTTTGAGGATGGGGTCAAGGGGTTTGACCCTGCCCTTCAAACTGGGCACAGATAAGAATACCCGGTCTTTTGTCACTCACGCACCAGGCGCGAAAACGTCTTTTTGAATTTGCTCACCTTGGGCGCGGCCACCGCCATGCAATAGCCCTGGTAGGGGTTGCGTTCAAAAAAGTCTTGGTGGTAGTCCTCGGCCGCGCTGTAGTTGTCCAAGGCCAGCACCTCGGTCACGATAGGCTGGCCAAAGGCCCGGGCCGCCGCCAGCTCGGCGATCAGTGCGCGGGCCTCCTCGGCTTGCTCGGGCGTTGTGAAGTAAATGCCACTGCGGTACTGCGTGCCCACGTCGTTGCCCTGACGGTTCAAGGTGGTGGGGTCGTGGATCACAAAAAAGACTTCCAGCAGCTCGCGGGTGCTGACCTGCGCTGGGTCGTATTCGAGTTTGACCACTTCGTTGTGTCCGGTGCGGCCGGTGCAGACGTCGTCGTAGCTGGGGTTCACGGTTTGGCCGTTGCAGTAGCCTGACTCCACATCGGTCACGCCGCGCACCTTGACGTACACCGCCTCGGTGCACCAGAAGCAGCCGCCGCCTAAAACCAGAGTTTGGGTCATGTGGATTCCTTGTTTGAGAGGGTTTGAATTATCCGTGGGGCAACAGCCCGCCCTGCACCGCCTGCACAAAGTCCCCCAGGGCCGTCTGGTCTCGGTCGTTGCGCCACAGGCAACGCGTGTCGTAACGGGCATCGACCGCGTGCAGCGGCACAAACACGGCGCCCGCCAAGGCCGACTGCTGCAGGGCTTGCGGCACCAGCGCCACGCCCAGGCCTTGCGAGACCAAGGACACCACACTCAGCCAATGCCGCAACTCGTGCACCACCTGCGGCATCCAGCCGGCCTGTTCGCACAGCACCAAAATGCGTTCGTGGTAATCGGGCGAAACGGTCCGGGACACCACCACCAAGTCTTGCCCGGCCAGTTCATCCAGCCCCACACTGGCCGCCCCCGCCAAGGGATGGCTGGCAGGCAAACACGCCACCAAGGGCTGGCTGGCCACCAGAATCTGCTCAAAACCCGGCGGCACCCGGGGCGTGTGCACAAAGCCCACATCGAGCCGGTCGCGCAGCAATTCAGACAACTGCTCGGACGAGCTGAGTTCGCGCAGCACCAAGCGCAAACGCGGGTGACTGGCCTGAAAACGGCTGAGGATTTGCGGCAGGCCGCAGTACAGCATGGTGCCGGCAAAGCCAATGTGCAACTGACCCGACTGGCCCTCGGCCACGTCGCGCGCCTCTCGGGCAGCGGCGCTGGCTTGAGACAGCAATGCTCGGGCCGCCGGCACAAACGCCGACCCCGCAGCGGTGAGCTGCACGCCCCGGCTGTTGCGGGTGAACAGCTGCGCCCCCACCGAGGCTTCGAGCTGCTGGATGTTCAGGCTGAGCGGCGGCTGCGATATGGACAGGCGCTGGGCCGCACGGCCAAAGTGCAGCTCTTCGGCCAGCATCAGGAAATAGCGCAGGTGACGGAATTCCATGAATTAAAATAATGTATTGATGGATAGACAATCAATATTAGACAACTATTCATAAGCACCGGACAATCTCATCAAGTTTTATTTCACGGATACACCCACCATGGCCACCACCAAAAACACCTTCAGCTGGGAAGACCCCTTCAACCTCAGCGCCCAACTGACCGACGACGAGCGCCAGGTGCAAGAAGCCGCCCGTGCTTACTGCCAGGAACGTCTGCTGCCCCGCGTGAAAGACGCGTTCTTGAACGAGACCACCGACGTGGCCATCTTCCGCGAGATGGGCGAGCTGGGCCTATTGGGTGCCACCATCCCCGAGCAATATGGCGGCGCGGGCCTGAACTACGTGTGTTATGGCCTGGTGGCTCGCGAAGTCGAGCGCGTGGACTCGGGCTACCGCTCCATGATGAGCGTGCAGTCTTCTTTGGTCATGTTGCCCATCAACGACTTTGGCTCTGAAGCCCAAAAGCAAAAATACCTGCCCAAACTGGCGCGTGGCGAGTGGATCGGCTGCTTTGGCCTGACCGAACCCAACCACGGCTCGGATCCCGGCAGCATGATCACCCGCGCCAAAAAGGTGGACGGCGGCTACAGCATCAGCGGCGCCAAGATGTGGATCACCAACAGCCCGATCGCCGACGTGTTTGTGGTCTGGGCCAAGGACGATGGCGGTCAGATCCGTGGCTTCATTTTGGAAAAAGGCTGGAAAGGCCTGTCAGCTCCAGCCGTGCACGGCAAGGTCGGCCTGCGTGCCTCGATCACTGGCGAAATCGTCATGGACGAAGTCTTCTGCCCCGAAGAAAACGCCTTTCCTGAAGTGCGTGGTTTGAAAGGCCCCTTCACCTGCCTGAACAGCGCGCGCTACGGCATCGCCTGGGGTGCCTTGGGCGCTGCCGAAGACTGCTACGCCCGCGCCCGCCAGTACGTGATGGACCGCCAGCAGTTCGGCCGCCCCTTGGCTGCCAATCAGCTGATCCAGAAGAAGCTGGCCGACATGCTGACCGAAATCAGCTTGGGTCTGCAAGGCTGCTTGCGCTTGGGCCGCATGAAGGACGAAGGCACCGCCTCGGTGGACCTGACCTCCATCCTCAAGCGCAACAGCTGCGGCAAGGCTTTGGACATCGCCCGCATGGCGCGCGACATGATGGGCGGCAACGGCATCAGCGCCGAATACGGCGTGGCACGCCACTTGGTGAACCTAGAGGTGGTCAACACCTATGAAGGCACACACGACGTACACGCCCTGATTTTGGGCCGTGCCATCACCGGGATTCCTGCTTTCTCGAATTAATCCTTGGCCTAGGCCGACAAGAGGGGCTGCCAAACGGCAGCCCTTTTTTATGGCCGACCCAATGTGCGCCAACGCCTTGACGAAGACACAGTCAGGTCGTATATTACTAACCAGTCAGTCATTAAACCTCCTGTGAATACCATCGACCCCATCGCCCCCCACAAACGCGAACGCCGCAAACAAGACCGCCCGGGTGAACTGCTCGAGGCGGCTTTGGATTTGTTTGTGGAGAAGGGCTTTGCAGCCACCCGCGTCGAAGAGGTGGCATTGCGGGCTGGCGTTTCCAAAGGCACCCTCTTTTTGTACTTTCCCAGCAAAGAAGACCTGTTCAAGGCCGTTGTGCGCGAAAACGTGGTGGTGCCTGTGACGCAAGGCGCTGTCGAAGTGGCGCAATTCCAGGGCACGATGGGGGAGTTGCTGGAGTGGATGATGCTGCAGTGGTGGCGTCGTTACGGTGCCACCAAGGCCTCGGGCATTTCCAAACTGGTGATGAGCGAGGCCAGCAACTTTCCGGACTTGGCGATTTTTTTCCGCAACGAAGTGATTGAGCCTGCCCACGCACTGGTGCGCAACGCTTTGCAACGCGGCATGGACCGTGGCGAGTTTCGGGCCATGAACATCGATTTGACCTTGCACTCGGTCATGGCCCCACTTTTGTTTTTGGTGATGTGGAAGCATTCCATGGGGCCATGCTGCCCCAGCCATGAACAGATCGACCCTGAAGCGTTCATCACACAGCATGCCCGTCTGATGGCGCGTGGCCTTTCTCAAGCCTGATATTCAACAGAATTTGCCATACACCATGAAAAAGTCGACTTTCTGGATTTTGTCCGCCATCGCCGCTGCAGCCGTGCTGGCTGGCGCAATGCGTTGGATGAACCCTCCTCAAACCAACACCACATCGGTCAAATCCCAGGCCCCCACGGCCAGCACGATTGAATTGAGTGTCAGCGATATCGTCCGAGTTCAGGCCATGGACATGGTTTTGGGGCTCCAGGTCTCGGGCACGCTCAAGGCAAGCCAGAGCGCCATGGTCAAGGCACGCGTGGTGGGGGAATTGATGGACCTGACGGTGCGTGAAGGTGACCTGGTCAAGGCGGGTCAAGTCATCGCCCGGATCGACCCGACCGAATACCAAGCGCGGGAGCGTCAAGCCAAACAACAGGCCGATGCAGCGGGCGCGCAAGTGGACATTGCGCAAAAACAATATGACAACAACAAGGCATTGATGGACCAAGGCTTCATTTCGCCGACCGCTTTGCAAAATGCGATGGCCAGCCTCAATGGTGCCAAAGCCACCCATTTGGCCGCCGTGGCTGCTCACGATGTGACCCGCAAAGCTCTAGACGATGGCATTGTCCGTTCACCCATCAGCGGCCAGGTGGCCCAGCGTTTGGCGCAACCGGGCGAACGCATGGCGATCGACGGAAGAATTGTTGAAGTCGTCAACTTGAGTCAATTCGAATTGGAAGCCGCTTTACCAGCCGCAGACGCAGGTTTGGTGCGCCCAGGCATGCGCGCCCAAATGACCATCGAGGGCTTAGAGGAATCCGTGAGCGCCAAAGTTTTACGGATCAGTCCCAGCGCCCAAGCAGGCAGCCGCAGCGTGCTGGTCTTCCTGGGCATTGCCGGAGAGGAGGGTCTGAGACAAGGCCTGTTTGCACAAGGCAATTTGGGCACGAAAAGCACCCGGGCTTTGGCCGTGCCATTGGCCAGCGTGCGCACCGACAAACCGCAAGCCTATGTGCAGGTCATCGATGGAGAACAAGTCAAGCACGTCACGGTACAAACCGGCACACGCACAGAGCAAACACAAAACGCACTCACCTTGACTTGGGTGGAGGTTCAAGGTGTGACCGAGGGCACACAGGTATTGACAGCCAGCGCAGGCGCCGTTCGTGAAGGCACCCAGGTGAAGTTCGCACCCGGCGTGCGTTAAAGGAAAGCCCGCCATGTGGTTCACCCGTGTCAGTCTGAAAAACCCCGTCTTTGCCACCATGGTCATGCTGGCCTTGGTGGTCATGGGCTTGTTCTCTTACCAGCGCCTCAAGGTTGATCAATTTCCCAACATCGATTTTCCGGTGGTGGTGGTCAGCACCGAATACCCTGGCGCTTCGCCTGAAATCGTTGAAAGCGAAGTGTCGAAAAAGATTGAGGAAGGCGTCAACTCGATCGCGGGCATCAGCGCCCTCACCTCGCGCAGCTACGAAAACCAGTCGGTGGTGGTCATTGAGTTCCAGCTGAACATCAACGGCCGCAAGGCGGCCGAAGATGTGCGCGAAAAAGTAGCGGCCATTCGCCCTTCGTTGCGCACCGAAGTCAAAGAACCCAAGGTGCTTCGCTTTGACCCTTCCGCTCGCGCCATTTGGTCTTTGGCCGTGGTGCCCAGTGCGCCGACAGATGCCACAAGCGCCACACCCCATGCCGCACTGAGTGCGGTAGAACTGACCAACTGGGCAGAGCAAGTGCTGAAAAAACGCTTGGAAAACGTCCGTGGTGTGGGCTCGGTCTCTTTGGTGGGCGGCACGCGGCGTGAGATCAACTTGTATCTGCAACCCTCTACCATGGAAGCGCTGGGCGTGACGGCAGAGCAAGTGGTCAGCGCGGTTCGCAATGAAAACCAAGATCTGCCCGTCGGTGCGATCCGCTCCCTCGAGCAGGAACGGATGGTGCAAATCGAGTCGCGGATGAAGCGCCCCGAAGATTTCGAGCGGATCATCGTGGCCCGCAAAGGCAACACCTCGATACGTTTGTCCCAAGTGGCGCGGGTGAAAGACGGGTCCCAAGAGCTGGAAACCCTGGCCCTTTACAACGGTCAACGCACCTTGCTGCTGACTGTACAAAAATCACAGGACGAGAACACCATTGATGTGATCGATGGTTTGGTCAAAACCGTGGCTGCTATGAAAGGCCAAGTACCCCATGGCATCCGACTCGAGCCCATCACCGATGGCTCCAGGCCGATTCGCGTGGCCGTGGACAACGTGCGACGCACCCTCATCGAAGGGGCCATCCTGACGGTGTTGATTGTTTTCCTGTTTTTGAATTCTTGGCGCTCGACCGTCATCACGGGCCTGACGCTACCGATCTCACTGATCGGCACGTTCATGTTCATGCAAATGTTCGGATTCACCATCAACATGATCACGCTCATGGCATTGTCTCTGTGCGTGGGCTTGCTGATCGACGACGCGATCGTGGTGCGTGAGAACATCGTGCGCCATGTGCAGATGGGGAAAGACGCTTACCGAGCCTCTTTGGAGGGCACACAAGAAATCGGGCTGGCGGTTCTGGCGACCACCCTTTCCATCGTTGCGGTTTTTTTGCCGATTGGCTTCATGGAAGGCATCATCGGCAAGTTCTTCCATGAGTTTGGCATCACCATCGTAGCGGCTGTGATGATCTCGATGTTTGTGAGTTTCACGCTTGACCCGATGCTGTCTAGCATCTGGCATGACCCCAGTATCGAGTCGCACGGCAAGCGGCAAGAGCCATTGACTTTTTACGACAAAACCATTGGCCGGGTCACGGCTTGGTTTGACCGTTCAACCGACCAACTGGCCGAGGGCTACCAAAAGATTTTGGCTTGGTCCTTGGTGCACAAGCGCAAAACGGTCTTGCTGGCCATCGGTATTTTTGCCTTGAGCATCGTGATGCTTCGCTTTGTTGGCACCGAGTTTGTACCCAAAGCGGACTTCTCTGAAACCACCGTGAATTTTCAGACCCCCGTGGGCAGCTCCCTTGAGGCCACAGAGGCCAAAGCCCGACAGGTGCAAGCCATCATCCGCGAGTTGCCAGAAGTGCGCTACACCTTGGCCACGCTCAACACGGGCAATGCTCTTGGCAAAAACAACACCAGCATTTACGTGCGACTGGTTGACCGCAAGGACCGTCAACGCAATGTCGACGAGATGTCGGGCGTGCTGCGACAACGTCTGAGCCAAGTCCCAGGCATCACGGTCACACACGTCGGCCTTTTGGACTCGGTGGGTGGCAACAAACAGGTGGAATTTTCATTGCAAGGCCCCGATCAGCGCGAGTTGGAGCGCCTGGCTTTGGGTGTCATGGAAAAAGTCCGCGACATACCCGGTTTGGTGGATTTGGATTCGAGTGTCAAAGCCAACAAGCCGACCTTGCGCGTGGAGGTATTGCGTGACTCAGCGGCTGACTTGGGTTTGGGCACAGCTCAGATCGCTGGGCCCCTGCGTACTTTGGTTGCAGGCCAATCGGTGGGCAACTGGCGAGCCCCTGATGACCAAACCTACGACGTGATCGTCCGCTTGTCGCCCGAAAGCCGAAACGCTACCCAAGACTTGGACCGCCTGCCCTTTGTCATGGGCAACGGACCAGACGGCAGCCCGCGCGTTGTTCGCTTGGGCCAAGTGGCCAAAATCACCGAGTCAACGGGTTCCAACCAGATCAACCGCCGCGACCTGACGCGCGAAGTGGCCATCAACGCCAACACCATCGGCCGCGCTGCTGGCGAAGTTTCCGCAGACATCCGAAAAATCATGGACAACGCCAACCTGCCTCCGGGCTACCGCTACCAGTTTGGAGGCTCCACCAAGAGCATGGCGGAATCTTTTGGCTATGCGCTCACAGCCTTGGCCATGGCGGTGATTTTCATCTACATGATTTTGGCCAGCCAGTTCAAAAGCTTTTTGCAACCTCTGGCCTTGATGACCGCCCTGCCCTTGACGTTGATTGGCGTGGTATTGGCGCTGATGGCGTTCGGCTCGACCTTGTCGATGTTCTCCATCATCGGCGTGATCATGCTGATGGGCTTGGTGACCAAAAACGCGATTCTGCTGGTGGACTTTGCCATCAGGGCCCGGGAAGACCAAACCGATGCCCAAGGACGCCTGATTCCGGGCATGGCACGCAGTGAGGCGCTTTTGATGGCTGCCAAAGTGCGTCTACGCCCTATTTTGATGACCACCTTGGCCATGATATTTGGTATGGTGCCACTGGCTTTTGCCATGACCGAAGGCTCGGAGCAGCGAGCCCCCATGGGACAGGCCGTGATCGGCGGGGTCATCACCTCATCGCTGCTGACCCTGGTGGTGGTGCCCGTCGTTTATTGCTATATGGACGATTTGGCCCAATGGCTTCGACGAAAAGCTGGTTTGGCCCCAGCGCGTCAGGGTGATGACACGCCAGCCCCTTAAAATCATCGATTATTTGAACAAGACCCCCGCAGGAGTAAGCCATGGACATGAATCAAGCCCGCTTCAACATGATTGAACAGCAAATCCGCCCTTGGGAAGTGCTCGATCCCGAAGTTTTGGCGCTGCTGTCCACCGTACGCCGTGAAGATTTCGTGCCTTTGGCGCATCAAGCACTGGCTTTTGTCGACATGGAGATACCCTTGGGCAGCGCGCCCAACCAAGTCATGTTGGCCCCGCGTGTTCAGGCCCGTCTTTTGCAAGATCTGGCGGTACAGCCAACAGACAAAGCGCTCGACGTGGGTACCGGTTCGGGTTTCATGGCCGCTTTGCTGGCCCACCAAGCCGCCAGCGTGCTCAGTCTCGAAATTGATGCTGGCCTGGCCAAGCAAGCCCAAGCCAACCTGCAAAAAGCAGGCGTGACCAATGTCACTGTCCGTCAAGCCGATGGCAGCCAAGGTGCAAACACCGACGGTCCGTTTGATGTGATCGTGCTCAATGGCTCTGTCGCTGAAGTACCTGCCACTTTGTTGCAACAGCTGACGCTGGGCGGTCGTTTGGTGGCCATCGTGGGTCAAGAGCCCATGATGCGTGCCACAGTGATCACCCGCAACACGGAGACCACTTGGACCACCACCGAGCCCTGGGATTGCAACGCGCCACGCCTTTCCGGTTTTGCCGAGCCATCCCACTTCAAGTTCTGAGACCACCATGGAACAGATTTACCCCTCTCAAGTGGCCGAATGGGCCAGTCAACAAAGTCAGCGCCCTGTTTTGTTGGACGTGCGCGAAGGATGGGAAGTGCAAACCGCCAGCGCCAAGCCTGAAGGTCTTGACCTGATGCACATGCCCATGCAAAACATTCCAGCACGCCTGGCTGAGTTGGACAAATCTATACCTATTGCCTGCTTGTGCCACCATGGGGGCCGTAGCATGCAAGTGGCGCATTTTTTACTTCAACACGGCTTCCAAGTCGTGAATGTGGCTGGTGGTATTCATGCTTGGTCGGCACAAGTTGACCCAACCATTCCCGTTTATTGAGCCTCGTTGTTCTCCTATTTCTGAAAGAACTCCCCATGACACTGCGTCTTTTGCCTTTGACCCTCTCTTTGACGGCTTTCATAACAGGAGCCGCTCAAGCCCAAAGCTTGGCCCAGCTTTATGAAGCGGCCAAAGGCTACGACGCCAACTTCAAGGCGGCTCAGTCGCAGTATCAAGCCAACTTGGCCAAGGCAGAACAAGCCAAAGCTTTGCTTCGCCCGACTGCAGGCATGGGAGCCACACTCAGTGAATCCGATTACGCCAACCAATTGAACTCTGCTGGCGACGCGCGCTTTGGCACCCGTAGTGCAACCCTCAGCGCCAGCCAACCCCTGTTTCGCCCCGCCAATACGGCTGGCTACCGTCAAGGCATGAAACAGCTTGATTTGGCCCAAGCTCAACTGAAAACAGCAGAGCAAGACTTGATCGTCCGGGTGAGCCAAGCCTACTTTGATGTGCTGACGGCCCAAGAAAGTCTGGCGTTTGTCAAAGCCCAAAAAATCGCAGTGTCCGAACAATTGGCTGCTGCGAAGCGCAACTTTGAAGTGGGTACATCCACCATCACCGACACGCGCGAAGCACAAGCGCGTTTTGACTTGGTGACGGCCCAAGAAATCGCTGCCGAAAACGATTTGCGCGTCAAGAAATTGGCGCTGGACCAATCGGTAGGCACCCAAAATGCCCAACCCCTCGCCCTCAAATCTGGCGCCAACTTGGCACTTGCGGCAAATGGCGATGTGCAAACTTGGGTTCAACAAGCCACTGAACAAAATCCTGGCATTGCGCAAGCTCGCGTTGCACTGGAAGTGGCCCAACTCGAAACCGAAAAAGCCAAAGCTGGGCACATGCCCACTTTGGACTTGACTGCATCATTCGGTGCAACGCGCTACCGCAACGGCAATTTAACTTCGCGTGTAGACAACAACGTCGGCACCATTGGCTTGAACTTCAACTTGCCTTTGTACGCTGGCCATGCCACACAAAACCGGATTCAAGAAACTACAGCATTGGAAGAAAAAGCACGAAATGATTTAGACGCTGCACAACGCACCGTCGCGCAGGCCACAAGGACAGCATTTTTCGGCGTGCAATCAGGCTTAGGGCAAGTCAAAGCTTTGGAAGCAGCAGAGGCTTCTAGCCAAAGTGCACTTGATGCGAACAAACTGGGTTACCAGGTCGGTGTGCGCATCAACATCGATGTGCTCAACAGCCAAAGCCAACTCTTCCAGACCAAGCGCGATCTGGCCAAAGCGCGGTACGACGTTCTGTTGGGTCAACTGAAACTGAGCCAAGCTGCAGGGGTTTTGAAGCTGGAAGAATTGCAAAAGGTCAACGATTTGCTTGTGAAATAAGGCCCTCCTTTGGACACGGCAGACCAACGAATTAGCGTCCAAGAAACTGTCAAAAATTGGCAGTGCGTGATGGTGTGTTGGGGTGATAAATACCCCATCACACTCATCAACCATCTGATGGCGCAAATCGAAAGACATGCACCATCTTCGCCACGTTTTGTGCTGATCTGCGACCAACCCAAACTTGGTTTGCGCTCAGACGCTATCACTCGCGACTTCCCACCCTTTTTTCTGAACCCTCAATTCAAAAAAGGCGGCTGCCAAGCAAAGCTCGCCATGTTTGAAAAAGGTGTTTTGCCAGAAGACCTTCCTAGCATTTACATCGATCTTGACACCATCGTCCTTGGCGATATCAGCGCAGGACTGCAGCTGATGGACACACGCCAGACTGTGGCCATGTTGCCCAGCGCGATCATTCCTTTTGGCCCTATCGGTCGAACAATTTGGAAGTGGACCAACAAAAAAAATTACGCTCGTGGCAATTCGTCCATGGTCGTTTTCCATCCTGCAGAATGCCATTACGTTTCCGAAACATTTCGCAGTTTGTACGGCCAGCACCCTGATCTGAGCTTTCGGCCTATGGTGGCTGATGAACGATTTATCAGCTGGGTTGCTCAATCCCATATGAAAAAGCTACCCAACAGTTTGATCGTCAAGTTCCCAGGGGAATTCATGTTTCCCTGGCGTTGGTGGCTGTATGTCAAAGCCCAATTGCCATGGGTTCGGGCACGTCGCGCCAAGCTGGCAGCGATCACGCTCAATGGCTTGCTCATTAAGCCTGAGAGTCTGGTTTCGTTAAGCGAGGGGGAAGTCGTGACAGACAACAAATTTCGAAAGATGGTCTGGAGCGAACGAACAATGGGCGGTTTTCGAGGTCAAATATTGAACTTCTACCAATTCCTCAAAACAAAAAATTAACGCGCATCGGCGCCAGTTTGATGGAAATAGGCTTTCACATGAGTCTGAATTTCCTCCAAGACTACTGGCTTTAGTTGATCTGTGGCCTTTAAAGCTTCAATACTTCGCTGTAGAACCAGCAAGTTGTGATGATCTTTGCTTTTTTTAATAAAAGGCACACCTGATCTCAAAACCAAAGCCGTTTGAGCACAAGCAAACATATTTTGTGAATCAATCAAACGTGCATACCAGTCCCTCCAGCGAGTCACGACGTTTTCGTCCTGGCAATACAGCAATGCTTTTCCTTCCTGCTCCAAGGTTTGATCCATGACAACCAACTCTTGGGCTAAGAAAGGCCATGAGGAAGCGTCTTGGCTCTCCGCCAAACTTTGGTAAGTTTGCTGATCAACCATCGCATGGTGCGTGAATCGTTGATCATGAATAAACAATGCGGATAACTTGCGCTCACCACTCCTGATGGTTCTTGGTTTGCTGCTCGTTTGGCGGTAATTGATCCAGAAGTCTTCAAATTCAGAAGATCTCCACACCTTTCCTGAAAACAGGATCATGAATGATGCGTAAAACAACTGGCGTTGATGGCGTTGTGACCGACCCCGTTGAGCTGACAAAGCCCCTACCACATCAGCTCCCGCTTTTTCCATATCAGACAAAAACGTGCAATTTCGAATGACAGGGAACCAAACACTGTCATTCATCAGCAATAGCTTTTCCAGTTGAATAGCAGATTGACGCAACCAAAGAACCGCCTCTTGATACCCTCCAAAATCGTAGCCAAAATTTGGGCGAACGATGACATGAGAGACAAAACCTGAAACACGATTTCTTTCTGGTTCCGTCAACTCGCCGTTGGAAACCAGCACACACGCGTAGCCCTGCCGTCGCAAATACACACAAGTCTCAATAACCGACTCAGCGATTCCATGTGGTTGGAATATCAAAAAAATAGCGACACGTGGCGTCCAAGGCGCATCGCCCTCATAGTGTTTGACGTATTCGGAACGCCGTATGTTGTAATCCACACGCAATAAAGCATCCCGAAATTGACGATAGGGCTCGAGCAATTGGCCACCCACACGGCGCAGTTCTCGCTGAATCTTCCACCAAGCGATGCTCACCGATTAACCTCTGCTGCCTGCGGCAGTTGTGTCGAAAACTTCAATAGTTCCGCCCAAATCAAAGCACTGAAAAACACGAAAACACTGTTGGTCACGCTGTAGAGCAATGCCCCATTTGCTAAAGCTTTCCAAGCATACGTAAAAAATAATGCGGCAAGTATGGCTGAAAGCTCTTTGTGCCCTTGTTGCCATGGAATGGCGACCATCCTTCTGATCAAGTAGACAAAGAGGACCAGTGCGAGGGTTGCCCCCAGCGCGCCAACTTCCAAAACCACCTGCAAGTATTGCTGATGAAAATTACTGTAACCATATGGATTGGAAGGATCGGTCGCAAATTGAGGCACATGGATTGGTTTAAGTCCAGCACCCCAGCCGAACCATGGTCGCTCCTGAATGGCCTCCAAAGCAATCCGATACATTTCCAGTCTACCCCCAACGGATGTATTGAGCGCTTGTACGCGGGCAACCCCACCTTCAAGATACAAGCCTACCTCATGAGCCACAATTGAAAATCGTGGATTCACCACTGGCCAAGCCATCATCATGAGCAGCACACAGAGTCCAAGAGAAATCGTTGCTTTTTTAAGAGAAAAGCTTTTTTTGAAGCGCCATAACAAGACGACACTCATGCCCAATAACAAGCCGAGCAATTCGGTTCTGCGCAAAGTGCCCAAAAATGCAAGCCATCCAGCCACCAAGGCTGAGATCAAGTACACCTTTTCTGTCTTTTGTATATCAGGTCGAGTCATTGCAATAAACAACCACAAAAGCATGAATGCCATGGTTTGCCCTAGCAGGCCACAGTCATGAGCCCCAGCTTTGAAACATTGGGCATCGACTGATGAAGGGAAAAACAGTCTCGCAACCAGGTACCAAATCATCAGCACAATCATGCTGGCAGCAGCCCACGACTCAGTCTGCCGGACAGATACATTTGCTTTTCGAAAAAAAAGAACCAACGCCGGCCAGAGTAAGAAATGGATGCTGTTGAAAGCATTGTCAATGGCCTGCTGAGAGTCCAGTGCCCATGAAGCTGACAACAGTTTGATCCAAAAGACAGATGCGAAACCAATGGGGACAAGCCACAAGGCGCGCGCATCAGAACCTGTCCAATCAACAACCAAAGACCGTTTGTGATCTCGGAAAAATAGCACGGAACCCATCAACGCCATTCCCACAAGGATCAACTCGGGAGAAGTAAAAATCAGTTGGCAGGTAAATACAAACAACAAAACCCAGCTGCTGGGTCTAGACAAAAAGCTCAAAATTGGCATACCCAAACGTCAATCCGATTGATGAAAAACTTTTTGGTCAGACTTGCCCCAAAAATCCGGACTGCTCATGATCTCTACGAAATGGCGCATGGCCTGCCCATCGCCATAACTCGAATCTGCTCTTGATCGCTTGTTCCAACAAGTGTCTAGGAACCGATTTATGCCTTCGACATCTAACGCATTGCAAACAGTCACAGAATGCGCCAGGGCACGGTTGTTCTGTCGACTCCCCACATCCAAACTTGGCAGACCTAAAAAGGGGGCTTCTCTGACTCCTGCGCTGCTGTTACCAATCATGGCCGAAGCATTTTTCATCAATTCTGAAAAATAATTGAATCGCATCGAAGGGATCAGGCGGAAACGCTCCTTAGGCAAGGCCTCGATTAATTTAAAAATGGCATCTGTTCCTGGATCGTTGTTGGGCGCAATGACAACAAAGTTCTTTCCGCTGACTTTGAGACACTCAAATAAAGATTGGGCTTGAGCGCCAATGGTGTCCACTTCGGATGTGACAGGATGAAAAATCACAATCCCATAGTCATCAAACGGAATGGCATATCGAGACTTCACTTCTTCAATCGTCACACCAGATGGACGTGCATGCGTATCCAACTCCGGTGACCCAATGTTGTAAACGCGATCTGGCGCTTCACCCAAAGCCAGCACACGCTGCCGTGCAGCGTCAGAACTCACAAAATGTGTTGCACAGAGTTTGGTGTTGCAGTGTCGAATGCTTTCGTCGATAGTGCCTGACACCTCACCCCCTTCAATGTGCGCAGAAGGGATGTAACGCATGGCACAGACAATGGAGGCGGCAAGCGCCTCCACCCGGTCTCCATGGATGATGACCAGGTCCGGGCGGTGTTCATGGACAAAATCTGAAAACCCCAAAATGGTTTTGGACAGGATGAAGTCCAGGGCATCCCCCTCGCGTTGATTCACAAATTCAAAAAATTCAGCACCTGCAAATCGTTTAACTTCCAAGCGTGTTTCACCATACCGCTTCATCATGTGCATGCCGGTGATGAAGAAACTGATTTCAAAACTGGCTTGCTGTGCAGCATGCGCCAAGGGTTCGAGCTTGCCAAAGTCTGCCCGGGTACCCGTCACAAATAACAATTTTTTACCCGTGACGAGCGCATCGGTTGACGTCATTCGGGTTTCTCCAGGCCATCAAAATCCGCCCAGCACAGTTGCTGGTTTCGCTTAACAGGCTGGGTCAAGCGTTTGCCAATCAACCGATCGAAGTACTGCACAGAAATCTCGCCCGAACCGGGTCGGCGTGCCCAGATGTCCGATTCGGTCACCAAATGTCCTGCGGGCAAGTCTTTATCGGCCACCACCGAACCACGGGCAAACCGGTAAACGTCTTCCTCGGGGGCTGTTCTCACTTTGGGGTTGTTCAATGCGGTATGAATTTCCTTTGAACGGTCGATCAGGAAACGCAACTCTGCAGGGTCCATGGAGCAGGAAATGTCCGGACCCTTGCGGTAGCGGGTGTCTGTGAAGTGACGCTCCAAAATACAAGCCCCCAAAGCCACGGCAGAAAGAGCCATTTCTGGGCCGATGCTATGGTCCGAAAAGCCGACCACTGCATTCGGAAATGCCCGGCGCAAATCGGTCACACCTTGCAAGCTGACGATTTCTGGGGGCGAGGGGTAAAGGTTGGTGCATTCAAGCAGGGCATATTGAATGCCAGCGTCCTCAAGAATCTGCACGGAAGGCTTCATGCTCTCAATGGTCTGCATGCCCGTGCTCATGATCACAGGTTTGCCCATACGGGCGATGTGCCGTATGAGGGGCAAATGGTTGCATTCACCCGATCCAATTTTGAATGCGGCTACACCGATTTCGTTGAGAAAATCAGCTGCTGCCCGTGAGAAGGGTGTCGAGATGTAAAGCATGCCCAAAGACTCGGCATGCTTTTTCAAAGCGATTTCGTCGTCTTTGCCCAGAGCGCACTCTTGCATCACATGCCAGATCGATTTGTCGGCATTGGGCGGGAAAATCGATTTAGCCTCGTCGGTCATTTCGTCGTCCACGAAGTGGGTCTGGTGCTTAACCATTTCGCAACCGGCCAGATGCGCTGCGGTTACCATGGCTTTGGCCACCTCCAAGCTGCCACCGTGGTTGATACCGATTTCAGCAATAACCAGCGGCGCATGTTTGAGGGAAATTTCCCGATTTGCAATTCTCATCACTTTTTTCCTTATTTCTGAATGGCAAGCGCTGCTTCGCAACGTTCAAAATCGGCCAAGGTGTCAATATCTTGGCTGCGCTCAGGACTCATTTGCACGAGGCCAATGCGTTCACTCACAAAACTGCCGCTGGCCAAAAACCACTCGGCTTGCATCACATAAACCGCGCCATTTGGACGCACGACAGGCGGCAAACTCTGCCGATTGGAGAAGCAGTGAATCGGATCGCTCAGTGGCACAAAGCGGTCGCCCTCCACTAGCCCCCATTTGAGAACGCCGCGATCGGCTTCTGTGACCGACATCACCAGCTCATGCTGTCCAGTGTCAAACACATCCAGTGCAGCCTGAACATCAACCACTTCGCGCAAAGGAGAGGTCGCTTGCAGCAAGACCAAGGTACCTTCGCAGCTTGCACACTGGAGGGCATGCGCCAGCACAGGCGCCATTGGAACGTCATCACCGCACAATTCAGCAGGTCGCTCGACGGTTTGCACACCAGCTGGCAAAGTAGCTGACAAGACTTCAGGAATATTGGTCGTCACGATGACCCGCTGAGCACCAGCGGCTAGAGCCAGATCCACGGCATGGCGATACAAGGGCTTGCCCGCGAGTAAGCGCGTGTTTTTGCCCGGCAAACCTTTGGAGCCACCTCGTAAGGGGATGACCGCAGTCCAAGGAGAGCGCGAAGAGGTCATATGGAAGCAGGTGTATGGCTTAGGTGCAGTAGACGCTAAGTATACTGATGCACCCCTCTTGAATATCCCTGCCTTCACGCAACATCCAGTGGCCCTGCCGTTTCAAGCCTTTCAAATGAATTCCCGCTTTCCAAGCTCTTGGGGCATGCGCCTGGCCATTGGGGTGTACCAAGCCCTCTGGGTGGTGCTTTTGCCCGTTTACCTTCTGTTCTTGTGGCAAAGGGGAAAGCGAGAGCCACTCTACCGACAGTTTTGGTCAGAGCGTTGGGGGATTGTGCCCACCCGGCTGAAAAATCCCATCTGGATCCATTCGGCATCCATGGGGGAAATCCGAGGGGCAGCACCGTTGGTACGCGCCCTTTTGGATGCGGGCTACTCGGTATTGGTCACCACGTTGACCCCTGCAGGGCGTACCGCGGCACAAAAACTACTGGAAACCGATATTTCACAGGGACGGGCACAGGTCGCCTATCTGTCCTTCGAGTGGCGTAGTTCGGTCACGCGCTTCATTCGGAATGTCCAACCCCGCTGCGCCATGATGACCGAAATAGACACTTGGCCGGTGCTGCTGAACACCATACGCCATGAGGGCTTGCCTTTGTGCATGGCCAATGCCCAATACCCCAAGAAAAGCATAGAGCGCGATTTGCAGCGCTGGGGTGGTTTTCGTGCCAAGTTGTTTCCTGCCTACCAATTGGTGATGTGCAAATCTGAAACCCATGCAGCGCGTTTCAGGCAAGTCGGCTGCTCGCGGGTTGAGGTGGTTGGGGAAACCCGATTTGACCTGCCGATCTCAACGTCACAAATCGCCGCAGCCGCGCTTTGGGTTCAACATTGGCAATTGGGCTTGATGGAGCGCCCCGTCGTTGCATTTGCAAGTGCCATTGTGGGAGAAGACGAACAATTCATCGACGCCATGCAGCAGATTCAGCAGGGCTTGGCTGCTGCAGGCAAAACCAAACCGCTGTTTGTCTATGTGCCGCGCAGTCCACAAAGGTTCGACATCGTTCATGAGCTGTTGCAGTCGGCTGGCCTGCAGACGCTTCGCCGCAGTGAAGTATTCGATGCCCAGTGGCAATTGCGTCACGCCAACACAGATTTGCGTGACGTAGATGTACTTTTAGGTGACTCGCTGGGTGAAATGTACTTTTATCTGGCACTCTCACAAGTCGTGGTGGTTGGCGCTTCTTTTGTGCCCATGGGCGCCCACAACGTGATCGAACCTCTGGCCCTCAAAAAGCCCGTCATGGTGGGCCACAGCATTTGGGGCATTGAATACCCAGGTGTGGAAGCTCTAGCTGCTGGTGTATTGCAACAGCACATGGATATTCCCTCACTGGCACAGGCCATGGTCCATTTGCTGACGGCACCAGGGGCCTACGCAAAGGCCATGGCAGGCGCTGAGCAGTTTTATGCCGAGCATGCAGGGTCTACTGCCAAGCATATGGCCGTGCTGGTCCCGTGGTTGGAAGCTGAGACATGAGTGACCAAGGCGCTTGGGCCTTGCAAAGCTACCTTTGGCTGGCCAAAGCCATGACGCCCCTATGGCGCTGGGCCCTCGAAAAACGGCTGCAGCGCGGCAAGGAAACGCAGCAAAGCCTTGATCAAAAATGGATGAAAGCACCCGTCCACAGGCCAGAAGGCCCGCTCGTGTGGGGACACGCCGTGGGTGTAGGAGAGGCCATGGCTTTGGCTGGACTCTTCGCACAAATGGGTCAACAGTGGCCCGAGGCACACTTTTTAATCACCACCACGGCCCGCACCTCGGGTGACGCACTGCACAAAACAGGTTTACCGCCAAGATGCCTCCATCAGTTCGCCCCCGTTGATACGCCAGCCACCGTGGCATGTTTTCTGGACTACTGGCGGCCTGGACTGGCTGTCTGGTGCGAAATGGACCTGTGGCCCGCCTTGATACATGCCACCGCCGAACGCGGCATTCCACATGTGTTAGTCAACGCCCGACTCGACGTCGCCGCTTTGTCCAAACGACGCTGGGGCCGTGCCATTTACAAATCCTTGCTGCCCGGATTTAAAAGCCTGTGGGCACAAAATACCGCTACACGCGATGGACTGATTGCTCTGGGCGCCAAGCCTGAAAGCATCTTGGTCACAGGCACCATCAAAACGCTGTCGCCCCCTTTGGGCTGTGATGAAAATCAACTGACCCAATGGCGGGCCAGCCTTCTCGGCAGACATGTCTGGCTACTTGCGTCCAGCCATTCTGATGAAGAAGCACTGGCATTGCAGGTTCATAAGTTGCTGCGCCAGCAACACCCCAACGCATTGCTGCTGATAGCGCCTCGAGCACCAGCTCGTGGCGGAGAAGTTCAGACTTTGTGTCCAAAAGGCACCCTATTGCGCAGCACATCGGTCGAGTTACCTTGCGAAGACGATTCGGTTTACATCGCCGACACAATTGGTGAAATGGGCCTGTGGTACCGGCTGGCTCCAGTGGCCATGTTGGGTGGGTCTTGGGCGCCTGTAGGTGGACACAACCCACACGAAGCGCTAGCCCTGGGCTGTCATGTTTTGCACGGACCGAACGTCTGGAACTTTGCTGAAAGCTACGAAGACTTGGACACGCAAGGCATGAGCAAAGAGGTCAAAGAAATTCAGGATCTGGCTCAAGCCATCTCTCGTACTTGGCAACAAACAACACCGCGCACGGTGACAAGCACCCAACAGACCCTCGAGCCGCTAAAAAGTTTGCTGAGGTTGGCGCAAACTGACTGACCATTTCCCGTCGATCAATGGGCCGAGGCGCCCACCTGCGCATCCGGTTTGACTGAACGCAGCAAAGCCAGCATGTCGGTCTCGATTCGGCGCAAGGCCGCTTCGTTTTGTCCCTCAAACCGCAACACCAGCACCGGCGTGGTGTTGGAAGCGCGAATCAAGCCGAAGCCATCGGGCCAATCCACCCGCAGGCCGTCAATGTCAGAAACATGGGCTGGGGCACTGAAGACGCTAGCGGCTTGGGCTTGCAAGGCTTTCGTCACCCTATGCGGCTCACCTTCTGCGCAAGCCACGTTCAGCTCAGGCGTGCTGAAGCTGCTGGGCAAAGCGTTCAGCACTGCATTGGCATCGGACGCTTGGCTCACGATCTCCAGCAATCGGCATCCCGCATAGGTGCCGTCGTCAAAACCGTACCAACGCTCCTTGAAGAAGATGTGCCCACTCATCTCACCACCCAACGGGGCTTGGCCACCCTCGGCCTCGATGGCTTTCATCTTGGCCTTGATGAGCGAGTGACCGGTTTTGTACATCAAGGCTTTGCCGCCTGCAGCTTCGATGGCCGGGGCGAGGCGCTGTGAGCATTTCACATCGAACAAGATCGTGCCGCCGGGCACACGGCTGAGCACGTCTTCGGCAAACAGCTGCATCTGGCGGTCGGGGTAAATGTTCTGGCCGTCTTTGGTCACGATACCCAGACGGTCGCCGTCGCCGTCAAACGCCAGGCCCAGCTCGGCATCGGTGCTTTGCAAAGTGCGGATCAGGTCTTGCAGGTTTTCGGGCTTACTGGGATCAGGGTGGTGGTTGGGGAACTCGCCATCGACTTCGCTGAACAACTCGATCACCTCGCAGCCCAGCGCACGAAAGATGGCAGGGGCCGAAGCACCCGCGATGCCGTTACCCGAATCCACAACAATCTTCATGGGCCGCGCCAAGCCGATATCACCCACGATGCGCTGTGTGTAGTCGGTCAAGACATTCAGCGATTTGACGCTGCCGCCGTCACACAACTTCCAGCTTTCAGCCTCGATCATCTGGCGCAACGCTTGTATCTCGTCACCGTAAATGGCACGACCGGCCAAGACCATCTTGAAGCCGTTGTAGTCCTTAGGGTTGTGGCTTCCAGTGACCTGAATGCCACTTTGGCAAACGGTGTTGGCCGCAAAGTACAGCATGGGGGTGGTGGCCATTCCGATGTCGATGACCTGGATGCCCGATGCCACCAGCCCGCGAATCAGCGCCGCCGAGAGGCCGGGTCCACTCAAGCGGCCATCACGCCCAACAGCCACTTGTGTCTGCCCCTCCGCCATCGCTTGGGTACCAAAAGCTTTGCCCAGACCTTCGGCCAGCGACTCGTTGAGGGTGGATGGCACCACACCCCGAATGTCGTAGGCTTTGAAGATGGAGGCAGTAACTTGCATGTGGAACCGTTTGTACTCAAGTAAGGTGTCTCAATTGTAGGTCTCAATGCCCGGCCGGTATTTCGAAACAGGCTCGAAACACCATGTCCTGAAATGTCCAGTGCTTTTGGTTTTGGGGACTAACATCCTTCACATGCAACCCCCTCAGGCACCGTTTTCAGACAGTCAGCCCACCGACCCATCCAACTGCTCATGCGCATTTCAAAACAAGGATGGCCGCCTGCACACGCCTCACCCCATCACTTCCCTCGCCGGAGAAGCCATGAACACATACACCACCCTCATCGACAGCCCTTTGGGCGAACTCACCCTCGCCTGCAGCGATCGGGGCTTGTGTGGCGTTTGGTTTGAAGGTCAACGCCATGGCCCGCAAACGCAGGTCATCCAAGGCTGGCAGCCCGCGCCAGACCACCCGCTGCTGCGTGCCACTGCAGCGCAGTTGCAGGATTACTTTGCCGTGCGCAGGACCGTGTTCGATCTGCCGCTGGACCTGTCTCGCGGCACAGCCTTTCAGCAAGCCGTTTGGAAAGCGCTGCTGGCCATTGCGGCAGGCAGTCACCAAAGCTACGGCCAACTGGCCTTGCGCCTGAACAACCCTCAAGCCGTTCGGGCTGTGGGCGCGGCGGTGGGGCGTAATCCTGTGAGTATCATCGTGCCTTGCCATCGGGTGCTGGGCAGCACAGGTCACCTCACCGGCTACGCTGGTGGCCTAGAGCGCAAACGTGCGCTCCTGCAACTCGAAGGCCACCCGCTTTCTTGAAAATCCACACCGAATGACCTCTCCTCACGCCAAAGGCTGGCTACCCGACTTCTTGATTCTGGCCGCCATTTGGGGCTCTTCTTTCTTGTTCATGCGCGTCGCCTCCATCGAGCTGGGCGCACTGCCCACCGCCGCCATTCGGGTTGCAATTGCTTCTGTCTTCTTGCTGCCCATCATGCTGGCCAACGGCCATTGGGCTGAGTTGCGTCGGCATTGGAAACCGGTGATGTTTGTGGGTGTCCTCAACAGCGGCATCCCGTTTGCTTTGTATTCTTTTGCGGTGATGCACATCACCACCGGGTTTTCATCCATCCTGAACGCCACAGTGCCTTTGTTTGGAGCACTCGTCGCCTGGTTCTGGCTGGGCGACAAGCCCAGCGTGTCGCGCACCGTGGGCCTGGCCGTCGGCTTTGGTGGCGTGCTGCTGCTGGCCGGCGGGCAAGCCAGCTTCAAACCCAATGCCTCGGGTATCGCACCCGCTTGGGCTGTCTTGGCTTGTCTGGCGGCCACCACTTGTTATGCGTTGGCGGCCAGCTTCACCAAAAAACACATCCCCAGCCTACCCCCTTTGGTCACCGCCACGGGCAGCCAAATAGGAGCCACCCTGGCATTGGCCTTGCCTGCCTTGTGGTTCCGACCTGATCACGGGCCCAGCGCCTCGGCCTGGTGGGCCTTGCTGGTGGTGGGGGTGCTGTGCACAGGTGTCGCCTACATCCTGTATTTCAAACTCATTGAAACCGCAGGGCCTGCCCGAGCCCTCACGGTCACATTTTTGGTCCCGGTTTTTGCCATCGCCTATGGCGTGATGTTTTTGGGTGAAACCGTCACCGCCGGGATGCTGCTCTGCGGTGGGGTGATCTTGGCGGGTACGGCCCTGTCCAGTGGCTTGGTCAAGTTGCCGGGGCGCTGAAAGGGCGATGAACGTGCACCTTCTGCTCACGTTGAACCACCTCGCGAGCCCGCAACTGCCCACAGCCACCGTCCACATCCTGTCCCGCTGACTGACGCAATTTGGTCAAAACGCCCCGCTGATGCAAGCTGCGTGCGATCTCGGCCGCTCGCGCCCAACTGGGCCGCGCAAAAGGCAAATCGGGCACAGCGTTGTAGGGAATCATGTTCATAAGGGCATATTTGCCCTTCAGCAGTCGCACGATCTCGTCGATCTCTTCCTCGCTGTCGTTCACGCCCTCGATCAACGTCCACTGGTACTGAATCGGGTAACCCGTGGCGCGGGCATAGGCTTCACCTGCTTCCACCAAATCTTGCGGGTCAAAGCGGGGCGCCCGGGGCAGCAACTGGGCACGCAAGTCGGCCCGTGTTGTGTGCAGCGACAACGCCAGTGCCGGCTTCACAAGGCCGAGCGGCAAACGCTCAAACACCCGCGCATCGCCCACGGTAGAAAACACCAAGTTTTTGTGCCCAATGTTGCCCACGGTGCCCAGCAGGTCAATGGCCTCCATGACCGCGTCCAAGTTGTGCGAGGGCTCACCCATGCCCATGAACACCACTTTTTTGACAGGCCTGAGCGTACGGGCCAGCGCCACTTGCGCCACGATCTCTGCGCTTCCCACCTGACGGATCAGCCCCTCTCGCCCGGTCATGCAAAACACACAACCGACTGCACAGCCCACCTGGGATGAAACGCACAAGCCATCGCGCGGCAGCAGCACGCTTTCGACGGTCTGACCGTCCTGAAGGCCCACCAGCAAACGTGCCGAACCGTCTTGACCTGGGTGTTGTTCAAGCAGCGTGGCCAAGCCTGCCAGCGTGGTGCTGAGCGCAGGCAAGGCCTCGCGCACTGCGGTGGGCATGAAGCTTTGCAGCGGCCTGCGACCGCTGTCTTGCGGCTTGGCCTGCACCCACAGGCGCAGCACACGCTGCTCGTGAAGGGCGTTCGCCCCAAGCGCACGCAAGTGGTCGCGGATGTCTTGAATGCTGTGCATGGCCGTCAACAACTGCCTTCAATAATGCGGCGGAATTTCATCCCGCAAATTGCGCATCTCGGCACCGCCGCCTGACTCGGGCAGTCGGTCACGCATCTGACGTAACTCTTGGATGAGCGCGTCAATCTGTTGCTGCTGTCGGTAGACCTGTGCATTGAGCTGGTCCAGCAGGTCTTCGGTGAAACCGGCCTTGATTTCGAGGTCAACCAAGCGGTTTTCTATTGGGGTTGGGATATCCATGGGCTGTATTGGACATGATTTTGAAGAGGGCTCTGCCTTCTTTTATAATTTGTCCATCGCCGAGTTACCTGAACTACTTGCAGGGCGATTTATAAATTCTGCTAAAGCGTTCGCCAGGCTCCGGGTTTACAGGGTCGGCAACGCCGAACAACCTCTCTCAACAAGGAGCCTTTTTCATGTCCAGTAATTTCCTCTTCACTTCTGAATCCGTCTCGGAAGGTCACCCCGACAAAGTCGCAGACCAGATTTCCGATGCGATTTTGGACGCCATCTTCGAGCAAGATCCACGTTCACGCGTGGCTGCCGAAACCCTGACCAACACGGGTCTGGTGGTGTTGGCTGGCGAGATCACCACCAACGCCCATGTGGATTACATCCAGGTCGCGCGCGACACCATCAAACGCATCGGCTACGACAACACCGAGTACGGCATCGACTACAAAGGCTGCGCGGTCATGGTTTGCTATGACAAGCAATCCAACGACATCGCGCAAGGCGTGGACCACGCGTCTGACGACCACCTCAACATCGGCGCGGGCGACCAAGGCCTGATGTTTGGCTACGCCTGCTCTGAAACCCCTGAGCTGATGCCCGCCCCCATCTACTACGCACACCGTTTGGTAGAGCGTCAAGCCCAGTTGCGAAAAGACGGCCGCTTGCCTTTCTTGCGCCCAGACGCCAAGAGCCAAGTGACCATGCGTTACGTGGATGGTAAGCCCCACAGCATCGACACCGTGGTCTTGTCCACCCAACACAGCCCTGACCAAAGCGAGTCGGCTACCAAGATGAAAGCCAGCTTCACCGAAGCGATCATCGAAGAAATCATCAAGCCCGTCTTGCCCAAAGAGTGGTTGCAAGACACCAAGTATTTGATCAACCCCACAGGCCGTTTCGTCATCGGCGGCCCTCAGGGCGATTGCGGTTTAACGGGCCGCAAGATCATTGTGGACACCTACGGCGGCGCATGCCCTCACGGCGGTGGCGCATTCTCAGGCAAAGACCCATCGAAGGTGGACCGCTCTGCCGCATACGCTGCACGCTATGTGGCCAAAAACATCGTCGCTGCTGGCTTGGCCACACAGTGCCAAGTGCAAGTGGCTTACGCCATTGGCGTGGCGCGCCCGATGAACATCACGGTGAACACGGCAGGTACTGGCGTGATCTCTGACGACAAGCTCTCAGCCTTGGTGGCCGAGCACTTTGACTTGCGCCCCAAAGGCATCATTCAGATGCTCGACTTGCTCCGCCCCATTTACAGCAAAACTGCCGCTTACGGCCACTTTGGTCGCGACGAGCCAGACTTCACTTGGGAGCGTACCGACCGCGCTGCCGCATTGAAGTCCGCTGCGGGTCTGTAATTTCTTGAAAATGGGCGACGACGCCCATCAAAAGCCAAGCCGCTCGGCGCAAGTTGAGCGGCTTTTTCAATGATCTGGCTTCGTTGTCAGGCTCTGCAGATTGAAACCTGCGAGCGCACTTGAAAATCTGAGCCGGAAATGAAAAAACCGCTGCAAATCAAAGATTTACAGCGGTTTTTTGCTTTTGGCGGAGTGGACGGGACTCGAACCCGCGACCCCCGGCGTGACAGGCCGGTATTCTAACCAACTGAACTACCACTCCTGGTAGCTGTAACTTTTGTCAGAGTGCTATGCAAACTGACCAAGTGCTACAAAACTTG
>NZ_JAXITC010000002.1:0-307327 GCF_034680285.1 Limnohabitans sp. | reverse complement strand
GTCAATCTGGTCGTACGCTTTGGCAGCACCGCCGAACTTGGCAGCCAACACGGTGGTGATGGCGGCAGTCAGCGTGGTCTTGCCATGGTCAACGTGACCGATGGTGCCCACGTTCACGTGGGGTTTGGTCCGTTCGAATTTTTCCTTAGCCATTTTTCTATCCTTAAAAAGAGCAATGCCCGTGTGTTGGTTTTATGTTTGCATCAGGTTGCTTGATCACTCCGCACGGGCACAGAGTGGCACTTGATCGCAGACAGTTTCTGAACTTTCAGAGCTGACTATTGCTTGCTTTTCGCTTGCCTTTAGTCAGAGGTACCCGAACAAATTCGCTGGGGCGAATTTGGTCCGGCACACTTTTCTTTATTTAGCGCGTGAAGCCACAATGGCTTCGGCGACGTTACGTGGAGCTTCAGCGTAGTGCTTGAATTCCATCGTGTACGTTGCACGGCCTTGCGACATGGAGCGCAGGGTGGTCGAGTAACCGAACATTTCGGACAATGGCACTTCGGCCTTGATGGCCTTGCCGCCACCGACCATGTCGTCCATGCCCTGAACCATGCCACGGCGTGAGGACAAGTCGCCCATCACGTTACCGGCGTAGTCTTCAGGTGTCTCGACTTCCACAGCCATCATCGGCTCCAGAATCACGGGCTGGGCTTTGCGGCAACCTTCTTTGAAACCAAAGATGGCGGCCATTTTGAAAGCCATTTCGTTCGAGTCCACATCGTGGTACGAACCGAAGTGCAGCGTGACTTTGACGTCCACAACGGGGTAGCCCGCCAACACGCCTTGACCCAAAGCTTCGATCACGCCTTTTTCCACAGCAGGGATGTATTCGCGAGGAACCACACCGCCCTTGATGGCGTCAACGAATTCAAAGCCCTTGCCTGGCTCTTGAGGCTCGACCTTCAAAACCACGTGGCCGTATTGACCCTTACCACCGGACTGGCGCACGAACTTGCCTTCGGCTTCGTCCACGGTCTTGCGGATGGTCTCGCGGTAAGCCACTTGAGGCTTGCCCACGTTGGCTTCCACACCGAATTCACGCTTCATGCGGTCGACAATGATTTCCAAGTGCAATTCGCCCTGACCACCAATGATGGTCTGACCCGACTCTTCGTCGGTTTGCACGCGGAAAGATGGATCTTCAGCAGCCAAGCGGGACAAAGCGATGCCCATTTTTTCCTGGTCAGCTTTGGTCTTGGGCTCAACAGCTTGACGGATCACGGAGTCAGGGAACACCATGCGCTCGAGTGTGATCACGGCGTTTGGATCGCACAAAGTTTCGCCGGTGGTGACGTCTTTCAAGCCCACGCAAGCAGCGATGTCGCCCGCACGGATTTCATCGACTTCTTCACGGTTGTTGGCGTGCATTTGCACGATACGGCCGATACGCTCTTTCTTGCCGCGCACCGCGTTGTAAACGGTGTCGCCCTTTTTCAGAACGCCTGAGTACACGCGCACGAAAGTCAACTGACCCACGAACGGATCGGTCATCAACTTGAATGCCAACGCAGAGAATTTCTCTTCATCGTCGGCTTTGCGTGTAATTTCCTGCTCTTCTTCGTCGTAACCCTTGATCGCTTTCACGTCCAATGGCGAAGGCATCAATTCAAGAACTGCGTCCAGCATGCGCTGCACACCTTTGTTCTTGAATGCTGTACCGCACAACATCGGCTGAATTTCGCTGTTGATGGTGCGAACACGCAGACCGTGTGTGATTTCTTCTTCGGTCAAGTCGCCTTCTTCAAGGTACTTGTTCATCAGCTCTTCAGAGGCTTCAGCAGCAGCTTCCACCATCTTTTCGCGCCACTCCTTGGCCAATTCCACCAAGTTGGCTGGGATTTCTTCGAAAGTGAACTTCATGCCCTGGGAAGCTTCGTCCCAGATGATGGCCTTCATCTTGCGCAGGTCAACCACGCCAGTGAAGTTTTCTTCAGCGCCAATTGGGATCACGATTGGCACGGGGTTGGCCTTCAGGCGCAACTTCATCTGCTCCACAACTTTGAAGAAGTTGGCGCCGGTACGGTCCATCTTGTTCACAAAGGCCAAACGGGGCACTTTGTACTTGTTGGCCTGACGCCACACGGTTTCAGACTGGGGCTGCACGCCACCCACAGCACAGTAAACCATGCAAGCACCGTCCAGAACACGCATGGAACGCTCAACTTCAATGGTGAAGTCCACGTGGCCGGGGGTGTCGATGATGTTGATGCGGTGGTCTTCGAAAGAACCGTCCATGCCTTTCCAGAAGCAGGTGGTGGCAGCAGAGGTGATCGTGATGCCACGCTCTTGCTCTTGCTCCATCCAGTCCATGGTGGCAGCACCGTCGTGAACTTCACCAATTTTGTGGTTCACGCCGGTATAAAAAAGAATACGCTCAGTCGTTGTGGTCTTGCCAGCGTCAATGTGCGCTGAGATACCAATGTTGCGATAGCGCTCGATGGGGGTGGTGCGAGCCATTTATTTCTCCAATGATTAAGTACCAAAGCCCGCCACCCCTTTTGGGGCCAGCGGGCCAGCTTCTGACAGTGTCGGGCTTCTTTGTGAAACCCTTGTGAATCAGAAGCGGAAGTGCGAGAACGCCTTGTTGGCTTCGGCCATGCGGTGAACTTCGTCACGCTTTTTCATGGCGCCGCCGCGGCCTTCGTTGGCCTCGAGCAGTTCGTTGGCCAAGCGCAGGGCCATGGACTTTTCACCGCGCTTGCGAGCGGCTTCTTTGATCCAGCGCATCGACAGAGCCAAGCGGCGAACTGGGCGCACTTCAACAGGCACCTGGTAGTTCGCACCACCCACGCGGCGGGATTTCACTTCCACCATGGGCTTGACGTTGTTGATGGCGATGGAGAACAACTCAACAGGGTCTTTGCCTGTTTTCTTTTCCATGTTTTCGAGGGCACCGTAAATGATGCGCTCGGCAACAGCTTTTTTGCCGCCTTCCATGATCACGTTCATGAACTTGGACAATTCGACATTACCGAACTTGGGATCCGGCAGGATTTCACGTTTAGGGACTTCGCGACGACGTGGCATATTTCACCTCATATTGCTTCAGTTGGCATCTTTTCAGACACCGCGAGTGTTATTCAAAACAACTCACTTACTCGACCCACCAGGACAATTCCGGGCTTCGGGTCACTTCGCTGAATCACCGCGCCACGCGGGAACCAGCACCGAAAAATTTCAACCCGTAAGGGCTTACTTGGCCTTTGGCTTCTTCGCACCGTACTTGGAGCGAGACTGCTTGCGGTCTTTCACGCCTTGCAAGTCCAGCGAACCGCGGACGATGTGGTAACGCACACCTGGCAAGTCTTTGACACGACCACCGCGCACCAGAACCACCGAGTGTTCTTGCAGGTTGTGACCTTCACCGCCGATGTAGGAGATGACCTCAAAACCGTTGGTCAAGCGCACTTTGGCAACTTTACGCAGAGCGGAGTTAGGCTTTTTAGGCGTTGTGGTGTACACACGGGTGCAGACACCACGACGCTGTGGAGAGTTTTGCATCGCAGGGCTTTTGGACTTGATCGTTTCGACCTCGCGCCCCTGACGCACCAATTGATTGATGGTTGGCATTGTTTGTAACGTCCCTAAACGTTTAAAAAGACAAAAGAAACTTCTCCGCCCCAAAAGCGGAAAAGCCCGCCAGTATAACCGCATGGCGGGCCGAGAGCAAGTTATCCACAAATCGTGGGCGAGCGAAGACCGAAAATCACTTGATCCACAGGCGCAGAGCATCCCAAGCGCGACCCAGAACACCCGCTTGTTCAACGGACTCTAAAGCCACCAAGGGCACCTCAAACAACAACTGGTCGGCTCTCAATACTTTCAAACTGCCCACCCTTTGCCCTTTGGCAAAGGGGGCAACCAGCGGGTCGGGACGAGCCACCTCGGTTTTGATCTGGGCGGCCGTGCCAGAAGGAACCGCCACCACCAGGGGTTGAAAAGAGCCCAATTTCACAACAGGCGTCTTGCCTTGCCAGACGCTGGGGCTCAAGACGGGCTGGCCTGCGTCAAACAACTTGACCGCGTCGAACGCGCTGTACCCCCAATTGAGCAACTTTTGGCTTTCGTTGGCCCGGGCGTTCTCACTGTCAGCCCCAAGCACCACAGACATCAATCGGCGGGCACCCACATTGGGAAAATCCCTTTTGGCAGTGGCCACCAAGCAATAACCCGCCGCTTTGGTCTGGCCAGTGCTCAAACCGTCCACCGTGGCATCCCGAAACAACAACAAATTGCGGTTGCTGTCATTGGCTGCTGGCGTGCCTTCGTAACGGTACTTTTTGATTGCGTAGTAAGGCACATATTCCGGAAAATCCCGCATCAGGCGGGTCGCCAGCAGACCAAGGTCACGCGCGGTGGTTGTGTGCCCCGTCTCGTTCAGGCCCTCCGGGTTGCGGTAGGTGGTGTTTTTCATGCCCAAGACCTGGGTCTGCTCGTTCATCATTTGAACAAAACGCTCAACACTGCCACCCACCCCCTCGGCCAAGGCCACCGTTGCGTCGTTGCCAGACTGAACGACCATCCCTTTGATCAAATCCTCGACCGGCACCCGCATTTTGGGATCGAGAAACATGCGCGAGCCGGGCATCTTCCAGGCCCGCTCAGACACAGGCAAGGTCTGTTTCAAATCGATTTTTCTGGATTTGAGGGCGTCAAACACCAAATAAGCCGTCATCAGCTTGGTCAAAGAAGCTGGCTCCACGGCCATGTCCGGATCTTTGGCCGCCAAGATCTGATTGGCGGTGACATCGATCAACAAATAAGCCTTGGCGGCGATCTCTGGAGGTTGGGGCATCTGCGCCTGGACACTCCAGGCAAACCATATCAACAAGGCCGCAGCAAGATGTTTCAAATAGGAGGACATGAGGTTTGAAGAGGAACTTGGGCAGTCCTTTTGGGGCCGCTCCGGGAATCAGGCGCGAAGGTGTCGGGCCACCAAGCTTTTGAGTAACGGCAATTGACCATGGAAAAAATGCTCGACACCGGGAATCACGGTCACGGGAAGGGATTGGGGCCGCGCCCAATCCATCACGCTGGCCAGAGGGACTGTATCGTCTAGCTCGCCATGCAGCACCAAGGTCCGGTCGTGCAAATCTGAGGCAACAGGAGCAACATCAAATCGAGAGGCGGCTGTTCCCACCAGCACCAGTTTGTCCAGGCTGCGCACAGAGGCCAAGCTCTGGGCCACATGGCTGGTGACAAAAGCCCCAAACGAGAACCCGGCCAAGGCCAACGAACCTTGCGGGGCAACTTGCCCCACCAGCGCCAGCATGTCTTCAGCCTCGCCTCGGCCTTCGTCATAAGTGCCTGCGCTTGCCCCAACGCCCCTGAAGTTGAAACGCACGGCTTGCCAGCCACACTGTACAAAAGCCCTGGCCATGGTTTGCACCACCTTGTTTTGCATGGTGCCGCCAAACAAGGGGTGGGGGTGGGCAATCACGGCCGTGCCCACGACGGCCAAGTCGGTGGGGGTGTCAAGCAAGGCTTCAATGGTCCCGGCTTTTCCCTGCAAGGTCAAAGACTGGGTGGCCGCGTTCATCAGCGCCCCAAATGCTCAGGCGTGACCAAGCGCTCTACCACCTGGCCGTTCTTCAGGTGGGACACCACAATTTCATCGATGTCGGCTTTGTCCACATAGGTGTACCAAACGCCTTCGGGATAGACGACAGCTACCGGCCCTCCCGAACAGCGGTCAAGGCAACCCGCTTTGTTGACGCGGACCTCTCCGGGACCGGCCAACCCCAAAGCTTTCACCTGGGCTTTGCAGTGGTCAAAGGCCTCTTGCGCGCCTTGCTGGGCGCAGCAAGCCTCGTTGTTCTTGCGCTCATTCAAGCAAAAGAAGATGTGGCGCTTGAAATAGGGGCTGTTGTTTGTCATGGTCATGGTCGAATTTTAGGTCGACCCTCATCTCAAAGGGGCCGAAGGGGCACTTGAAGAAAGGCGATTGACCAAATAGATCAGCAAAGCATAAGGCCACAACCACCCCAGCCACTGGCTCAGGCCATGGAAGCGGATGAAGCGGCCTTGCTCCCAAGTTTGCAAAGTCAAGACAAAGTAGGCGTCGGCCGAAGCGTTGTTGAGCAAGCTGAGCTGCCAAACCAGGGCCGCCAAGGCCAACACCCAGCACACCCGAGCGGTGCAAAAAGACAAGGCCGCCATCCCGAGCACCGCAACAGCCAAGCCGGCCCAGACTTCGGAAGTGACCCAGTCCCAGGTGTGGGCGGGGCCATAGGTGAGCGCAGCTGACAAAGCGCTGGCCAAAAACCCAATCAGCACCGACAACATCGCGACCACGATGCGTTGGCGCCACAGCCGCAACACACCATAGGCCAACAAGCACGGCAGCAGCAGGCCGATGGCCACGCACAAAATCTCACTGATGGGCAACAAAGGCTGTAGCTCTATTTCACGCAGGGGGAGCCACTCCAGCATCGCCGAGTCCTCCAGTACATGGGCCAAGAAAGCTTCCAAGCGCTCCAGCACCTGGCCAAGACCAAACGTCACCGGGGCGGGGAACAACAAGGCCAAGGGCCAAACCGCCAACAAGGCCAGCGCCCCACTCGAATCGGGCACAAACCAGCGGTCACGAAAACGGCTCCACCGGTCCATCCAACCCGCCCAAGCCAAAGCACGCGCCGTTGTGGCCCCTGCCAGCGCCCCGGCCATGTTCAGAGCGGCGTCTACGTTGGAGGGCACCCGCACGGGCAAAAACATTTGGATGGACTCCAAAGTCAAGGACAAAACAGCGGCTGCGGTCGTCGCCATGACCACCGCAGGCCATTCAGGCCGGGTGCGGTGCAATGCCAAAGCCAACAAAAACCCGAATGGCGCGTAACCCAGCACATTGGACAGCACGTCAAAACCAGTCCAATACCGGGGCAAAGGAGCGGTCAGGTAAACCCAAGGTGCAATGCCCTGAAACCGCCATTGGTCAAAGGGGTACAAACTGGCGTAAACAATCAGGATGGCATACACCCAAACCAGTGGCCACGCCGCAGTTTTGCGCTGAGGGTCGGTGCGCATGCCCGGGCCTTAAAACGGCTTGACCACCACCAAAATGACCGCCGCCAGCATCATCAGCACAGGCGCCTCATTGAACCAACGGAACCAGACATGGCTGCGCTGCATTTGGCCATTTTCAAATTTGCGCAACAACACGCCACAACTGTGGTGGTAGCCCAGCAAGGCCACCACGATCAGCAGTTTGGCATGCATCCAGCCTTGGCCAGGTCCCATGCCAATGCCGTAATGAAGCCAAAGCCACAGGCCCAACGCCAAAGCGGGTACCGCCAAAATGGTCATGAAGCGGTAAAGCTTGCGTGACATCAAGAGCAAGCGCTCACGCTCGGCCACAGAGCCGGGCTCCACCATCGCCAAATTGACAAAAATTCGGGGCAGGTAAAACAGACCCGCAAACCAGCTGGCGATGAACACGATGTGAAGGGCTTTGATCCAGAGCATGGCTCAAGTGTAGTCAGAGATGGCAGGGGCCGCAGATGGGCTTCACCGGGCAAAAAAAACCCCCGGCCATGGGCCGAGGGTGGGAAGCCTGTCGGCGTGAGCGTTCAGGCCCCGCTCAGGGAGGAAAAGCGGGAGGCAGCAAGCTGCCCGGTGCTAATTTATCAAATAACAAAACTGCAAACAAGTTTAAATTTGTGTTTTGTGATGTTTTTGACGGTTGGTGGCTTTTCTCACGAACTCAAGACCCATGGCGGACAACCAAGGCTTGGGCTTGGCGCGGACTTCAGGCACAATTTTCATCATGAACCCAGTCGCACCCTTCCCCTCCAGCCGCCCACGCCGCTTGCGCCGTGATGAATTCACCCGCAACTTGGTGCGCGAACATCAGGTCACGCCGCACGACCTGATCTACCCGGTGTTTGTGCTGGACGGCCAAAACCAGCGCCAGCAGGTCGGCTCCATGCCCGGCGTGGAGCGTCTGAGTCTGGACCTGCTGCTGCCCGTGGCGGAAGACTGCGTGAAACTCGGCATCCCGGTGATGGCGCTGTTCCCAGTGATCGACGCCAACCTCAAGGACCCCACAGGCAGCGAAGCCATGAACCCGAACGGCCTGGTGCCACGCGTGGTGCGCGAGCTCAAAAAACGCTTTCCTGAGTTGGGCGTGATGACCGATGTGGCCTTGGACCCTTTCACCAGCCACGGTCAGGACGGCCTGCTGGACGAGACGGGGTACATCTTGAACGACGAAACCACCGCAGTGCTGGTGCAGCAAGCACTGACTCAAGCCGAAGCCGGTGTGGACATGGTCGCCCCCAGCGACATGATGGACGGGCGCATCGGCGCGATCCGTCAGGCCCTCGAAGCGCGTGGCCTGATCCACACCCGCATCATGGCCTACAGCGCCAAATACGCCAGCGCGTTTTACGGCCCCTTCCGCGACGCGGTCGGCTCGGCCAGCAACCTGGGCAAGAGCAACAAAAAGGTCTACCAGATGGACCCTGGCAACAGCGACGAGGCCCTGCGCGAAGTCGCCATGGACCTGGCCGAAGGCGCCGACATGGTCATGGTCAAGCCCGGCATGCCTTACTTGGACATCGTGCGCCGCGTCAAAGACGAGTTCAAGGTGCCGACCTTCGCCTACCAAGTCTCTGGCGAATACGCCATGCTCAAAGCGGCTGCGCAAAACGGCTGGCTGGATCACGACTTGGTCATGATGGAAAGCCTGCTGGCCTTCAAGCGGGCGGGCGCCGATGGCGTGCTGACTTACTTTGCCCGCGACGCCGCACGCTTGATTCGCCAGGCGTGATCGCCGGCATGCGGATCTTCAGCGTCTCGGGCGGAGAGGTTCACACCGAACCCGATTGGCCCGAGCGGCTGCCTGAACAAGGATATGTCTGGATCGCTTGCACGCGCGAGCAGTTTCAAACCGACTTGTCGCCCATCCAAAACCATCTGGAACGACTGACAGGGCAAAGCTTGGTGGATTTGCACGTCTCAGACCTGCTGAACGCCCAATTGCCCTCGCGCTTTGATTACAGCTCGCACTACGACCTGGTGGTGTTTCGCAGACTGGCCCAACGTCAGGACACGGCCAGCCCAGCCGATGCACCGACTCCAGGTCGCCCCACCAAGCGCACGGGTCCGCCCGTATTGCACCGCATCGACACCAGCCCCGTCGGTATGGCGGTGTTTGACCGGGTTCTCTTGAGCGTGCACCCAGCAGACTGTGCAGTACGCGACGCCTATGCGCAACGCTTGTTGGCCAGCAGCGCCTTGAGCAAGTCGCCGCCGCACGCGGCCGTGGCTACAGCGGCGACCGACCCTCGCTCCACAGGCGCCCGGGGGGTGCCCAGCAGCCCGGCCGACATGATGCTGCGCATCGTCAGCCAGATGGTGGACAGCTACCTCGACTTGCGCCGCGAACTCAGCCGCCAACTGGACCATTGGCAAGCCGAGTTGCTCAACCCACGCACCCGCTTCAACCGCTGGGACGCCCTGCTCCAAGCGCGTCTGGCGCTGCACCAACTGGAGTCATTGTGTGACGACCAACGCACGGCCTTGCAAGGCTGGACCGAGTCGCTGGACACTTGGGGACTGGGGCCCGGCAGCAGCGCCGAACGCGAGCACGAGTTGCTGAAAATCCGCAGCCGCGATGTGCTGGAACACATCGACCGGGTGGTCCAACATGTGCGCCGCTTGGAGCACAACACCGAAACCGCCGTGCAAATGCACTTCAATGTGCAAGGCAACCGCACCAACGACATCATGCGCACGCTGACGGCGTTGACTGCGATTTTTTTGCCTCTGAACCTGATCGCGGCCGTGTTTGGCATGAACTTCGAATTCATGCCATGGCTGCACACAGCCACCGGGTTCTGGTGGACGCTGGGTGGCATGGTCACGATTGCCACCACCATGGGCTTGGTGTTCTGGCGCAAACGCTACCTCGCCAGAACAGGCGACTAACTGGGTCGCTATCGCCCCGAGGAAGGGGCGCCCACAAAAAATCAGCCGAGGTGCTTGGCAAAAAACGCCAACGTCCTCTCCCGTGCCAACTGTGCGGAAGGCGCATGCCAAGCGCCACGTTGGTCACAGTTGAAACCATGGTGGGCCGCATAGGTCTGGACCTCGACTTCCGGATGCACCTTCTTAAAAGCCTCCACCGACTCTAAGGGAATCCATTTGTCTTCGTCGGCAAAGTGTGCCAAAACGGGCACCTGGGGGTGGCGGGCCATTTCGGCCTCGGTTGTCACACCACCACCGTAATAAGGTGCCGCCGCACTCAGGCCCTTCAAGGTGCATGCGGCACGCCAGGTCAGCAGCCCGCCCCAGCAATAACCCACAATACCTACCTTGCCACCGGACACCTTGGCCACATGGTCAATTGCAGCCTGAATGTCTTGCAGCACGCCTGGGGCTGACAAGGCCTCCACAGCGGTCTTGTAGCCAAATCCTTCGCCCATGTCGGCGTCGGTGTAGCCCAGCTCCACGCCAGGCTTGACCCGGTGGAAGGCTGCGGGCGCCACGGCCAAATAGCCCTCGGCCGCGTAACCATCGGCCACGTTGCGGATGTGGCTGTTGACGCCAAAAATTTCCTGAATCACCACCACGGCCCCTTTGGGCGTGCCTGTGGGCCGTGCCTCGTAGGCGGGTACCCAAGTGCCGTCAGCGGCTTGCAGTTCAATCATCGTTCCCATGGTCATTCCTTCATTGGTTGCCACACATCAACGGGCCAGCACACGCTCGACAAAGTCAAGACGGTCCTGGCCCCAAAAAATTTCGCCATCCACCACATAGCTGGGCGCACCAAACACACCCGCATCGATGGCCGCCTGGGTGTAGCTCTCGTAGCGCTCTTGCACAGCTTGGCTGTGGGAGCGCTCCAGCAAAGCCGCAGGCAAACCTTGCTCGGTCAGTAGCGCGGCCAACACTTTTTCGTCGGCAATGTTGCGCTCTTGTGCCCAGCAAGCACCCAAGATGGCGCCAGCCACCTTCATGGCAGATGCCGCCCCTTGCGCCAGGTCGGCAGCGATGATGAGCCGAGCTGCATCGTCGCCGCCAACAGGGAAATACTTGGGCTTGAGGTTCAGTGGCGCATTCAGGTGGGCGCTGAAACGCTGCAACTCCACCAATCGGTAAGCCTGGCGCTGCGGCGCACGCTGCCCCAAGGGTAAGCCACCCGAAATCGGGAACACCTTGCCCCCTAAATCGATCGGCATGACACGCACCGTTGCCCCGCTGCGCTGCAAGATATCGGCCAAACGCTGGTGACCCAAATAAGCCCACGGGCTTTGGGGGGCGAGGTAATAGTCCACTGTGCGACCCATGCTGTCTCCTTGCGTGTTGTGTAATCTTCGAAGCGACGGTTTTAACCGCAAGCGAACATTTTTGCAGGAGACACGCGATGAACAAGGTCTTGTTGGTGACCGGTGGCAGCCGGGGTATCGGGGCAGCCACGGCCCTATTGGCAGCCCAAAACGGCTGGACGGTGGCCGTGAACTACACCGCCAATTCGCTGGCCGCTGACGAAGTGGTGCGCCAGATACGCAGCGCAGGTGGCAACGCCATCGCTGTGCAGGCCGATGTGGCGGACGAAGCGCAGGTCATGCGCATGTACGAGCACATCGATGCCAAACTGGGCCGCCTGTCGGGACTGGTCAACAACGCAGGCGTGGTCGACGTTTACGCACGCGTGGCAGACATGAGCGTTGCGCGACTCAAACGCATGTTCGACATCAACGTGATCGGTAGCATCGTCTGCGCCCGCGAAGCCTTGCGCCGCATGAGCACGCTCTACGGCGGCGAAGGCGGCAGCATCGTCAACGTGTCGAGCGCAGCGTCCCGCCTGGGATCGCCCGGCCAGTATGTGGACTACGCCTCGGCCAAAGGGGCCATCGACGCCTTCACGCTGGGCCTGGCCAAAGAAGTCGCGGCCGAAGGCGTGCGCGTCAATGCCGTCCGTCCAGGACTGATTGAAACCGAAATCCATGCCTCGGGCGGGCTGCCCAACCGCGTCAAAGACTTGCAACACCTGGTGCCCATGCAGCGCGGCGGCACCGCCGACGAGGTGGCGCAGAGCATCGTCTGGCTCTTGTCCGACGCAGCGAGCTACACCACCATGAGTTTGATTGACGTCTCAGGAGGGCGCTGATGGCTCAATTCAAGTACTACTGGGAAGACTTTGTCCCCGGCGAGGTGCGTGACCTGGGCACCATCACGCCCACCCGCGAAGAGATCATCGCCTTCGCCACACAGTTTGACCCGCAGCCCTTTCACCTGAACGACGAGGCGGCCAAGGCCTCGGTGTTTGGCGCCCTGTCTGCCAGCGGCTGGCACACCTGCTCCATGGCCATGCGCCTGATGGTGACCAACTTCCTGTGCGAAACCTCCAGCCTCGGCTCGCCGGGCCTGGAAAACATCAAATGGCTCAAACCGGTTTACCCCGGGGACACCTTGCGCCTGCAAAGCACCATGCTCGAGACCAAACCCATGGGCAAGCGCCCGGATGTGGGCATGACGCGCAACCTGTGGGAAATGTTCAACCAGCACGGCGACAAGGTGCTGCACATGGAAGGCTGGGGCATGTTCAGAAGGCGCAACCCAGCGGCCTGAGCAACCGCCCGAAGGGGCACAATGGCGCGATGGACTTCAAACCGCTCATCACCCTGCTGGCCATCGTCAACCCCTTGGCCATCGTCCCGTTTTTCATCCACTACACCCAAGGCTTCAGCGCTGCCCAGCGCAAAAAGACGATTTGGGTGTCGTCCTTTTCTGCCTTCGTGGTCATCGCCGCCAGCGCCTTGCTGGGCCTGCAAATTCTGGAGTTCTTCGGCATCTCGCTGGCGAGCTTTCAAGTGGGCGGCGGCATGCTGCTCTTGACCGCAGCGCTGTCGATGCTGAATGCCCAGCCCGCTGAAGCCCGCGCCAATGCCGACGAAGTGCACGACGCCGAAGCCAAAGCCGCCATGGGGGCCAGCATCGCCGTGGTGCCGCTGACCATCCCCCTGCTCACCGGCCCGGCCACCATGTCCACCGTGGTGATTTATGCCGAAAAAGCCAAGAACTTTGCCCAACTGGGCACCTTGGTCGGTTATGGCGTGGTCATCGCCTTGGCCACGGCCTTGTGTTTCTCTCTGGCCACCCCGATTGCCCGCATTTTGGGCAAAACCGGCATCAACGTCATGACCCGGCTGATGGGTTTGATTTTGGCTGCGCTCGCGGTCGAGGTGATGGCCGACGGGCTGCACAAACTGTTTCCAGTGCTGGCCGGTCGCTGAACGCGACCTCAGTCACCGAATCCACCTGCCAGCCCATTCCTCAAGCAGTCCACCAGCGCCGCCACGGCCCGAGGGACATGCGGCGCGTAAGGGCGGATGGCGTAAATGGTTTCGGCAAAGGCCCCCACAGGTTTCCAAGCCGGCAGCACGCGCACCAACTGGCCCTTGCGCAACTCGGCCTGGGCGCTGAAGTCGGGCATCAGGGCAATGCCTGCGCCCGTAAGCGCAGCTTCGCGCAGGGCTTCGCTGTTGTTGGCGGCAAAGCGGCCACTCACGGGCACCGTGATGCGATCGCCCCCGTCTGAAGGCTCGCGCGGCTCGAAGGTCCACGCCGGGGTGTCTTGCGAGCGGGGGTAATGCAGACAGTTGTGGGTTTGCAGGTCGGCCGGGTTTTGCGGTTCGCCAAATTGACCGATGTAAGCACGGGTGGCCACCAGAACCGATTCGGTGGCGCACAGCGCCCAGGCCACATGGGTGTCGGGCGGGCGGGCAGTATGGCGAATCGCCAAGTCATAACCTTCTGTGGCCAAGGCGCTCAGCCTGTCGGACAGGTCCAACTCGATGCGCACATCCGGAAAATCTTGCAAGAAAGCAGCGAACAAGGGCACGAGTTGCTGCCTAGCCAGCGCCACGGGCGCGGTCACGCGCAGCAAGCCACTGGGCTGTTCGGCCAAATCACGAACCTGGGCAAAGCTTTGCGCGATCTGCTCGAACGAAGCGCGGGTGTCATCCACCAGCCTTTGGCCCGCCTCGGTCAGGCGCAGGCTGCGGGTGGTGCGCTGCACCAGGGTGACCTTGGCCGCACGCTCCAGCTCGGCGATGCGCTGGCTCATGGTGGCCTTGCTCACGCCCAAACGGGCAGCGGCGGCCGTATAACTGCCCTGCTGCGCCAGCACGCTGAGCCAATGCAGATGGGTCCAGAGGGCGTTGATTTTTTGCTCTTCCATCTGCACATTGTTCACTATTTTGAACAATCAATTCAGATTTTCGGCATTGCAGGGGGTGGCGGGGGTGCCTAAACTGCGCAGGTTGTACCCAAATCCCTCGCGCGCAGGGGCGCGCTCCCACATTCAAAACGAAAGTCCCAGATGAGCATTTCCCAAATCGGTCATTACATTGGCGGTCAGGTGGCCGCAGGCACTTCGGGCCGCAGCCAGCCCGTCACCAACCCCGCCACCGGCGCCGTGACCGGCAACGTGGCCCTTGCCAACAGCGCCGAAGTAGCCAAGGCTGTGGCCGCTGCACAAGCCGCTTTCCCCGCCTGGGCCGACACGCCGCCCCTGCGCCGCGCCCGCGTGATGTTCAAGTTCTTGGAGCTGCTGAACACCCACAAAGACGAGTTGGCCCACATGATCACCGCCGAGCACGGCAAGGTGTTCACCGACGCGCAGGGCGAAGTGAGCCGCGGCATCGACATCGTGGAATTTGCCACCGGCATCCCTCAGCTGCTCAAGGGTGACTTCACCGACCAAGTCTCCACCGGCATCGACAACTGGACGCTGCGCCAGCCTTTGGGCGTGGTCGCGGGCATCACGCCCTTCAACTTCCCAGTGATGGTGCCCATGTGGATGTTCCCCGTGGCGATTGCGGCCGGCAACACCTTCATCTTGAAGCCCAGCCCCACCGACCCGACGCCATCTCTGTTCATGGCCGACTTGCTCAAAAAAGCCGGTTTGCCCGACGGTGTGTTCAACGTGGTGCAAGGCGACAAAGAAGCCGTGGACGCACTGCTGGAGCACCCCGATGTGAAGGCCATCAGCTTTGTGGGCTCCACACCGATCGCCAATTACATCTACGAAACCGGCGCGCACCACGGCAAACGCGTGCAAGCCTTGGGCGGCGCGAAAAACCACTTGGTGGTCATGCCCGATGCCGACATCGACCAAACCGTGGACGCGCTGATTGGCGCAGGTTACGGCTCGGCTGGCGAGCGCTGCATGGCGATCTCGGTCGCCGTGCTGGTGGGCGAAGTGGCGGACAAAATTTTGCCCAAGCTGATCGAGCGCACCAAAGCGTTGCAAGTGCTCAACGGTGAAAACCTGGCCGCCGAAATGGGCCCCATCGTGACCGACGCGGCGCGTCAGCGCATCAAGGGCTACATCGACGCAGGTGTGGCCGAGGGCGCCAAGCTCTTGGTGGATGGCCGCGAATTTGACGGTGCTAAGGCCGGTGCAGGTTGTGAGCAAGGTTTCTGGCTCGGCGGCACGCTTTTTGACCATGTGACCACCGACATGAAGATCTACAAAGAAGAAATCTTTGGCCCGGTCTTGAGTTGCGTGCGCGTGCCCGACTTCGCCACCGCCGTGCAAATCATCAACGACCACGAATTCGGCAACGGCGTGAGCTGCTTCACCCGCGACGGCAACGTGGCGCGCGAATTTTCGCGCCGCATCCAGGTGGGCATGGTCGGCATCAATGTGCCAATCCCGGTGCCCATGGCCTGGCACGGCTTTGGCGGCTGGAAGCGCAGCCTGTTTGGCGACATGCACGCTTATGGTGAAGAAGGTGTGCGTTTCTATACGAAGCAAAAGTCCATCATGCAGCGCTGGCCCGAGAGCATTGGCAAAGGTGCTGAGTTCGTGATGCCAACGGCCAAATAAGCGCCACGGGCGTCCGGCGCAACACAAAGACCTCTTTTTTGTCAGTTGCGCGTCAATTTGGGGCAGGGATTTCCCCCGAGTCGGGAAATCCCTGAGTTCCACGGTGCGCCAGGTCACTTACATTTCATGCACTCGATGCAAAGCAGTATCTGCATCCCGAGGGCCGAGGAGACACTCAAGCCTAAAAACTCGAACAGCATCGAACATCCGAACGAGATGTCATCTTTCTAAGCGTCGCGCAAGCGGCGCTTTTTTTTGCCTGTTCCACAGCATCCCCGAGACAGGTGCTGCACCCACGGGGTGCCACAATCGAGCGCATGGAATTACTGATTGTTTCGCTGGCCTCGCTGCTGGCTGGGCTGATCGACGCCATCGTCGGCGGCGGTGGCCTGATCTTGCTGCCCGCCCTGTTCGCCACCTTTCCCGGCGCAGCACCCGCCACTTTGTTTGGCACCAACAAAAGCGCATCCATCTGGGGCACCGCTTTTGCCACGGTTCAATACAGCAGCAAAGTGGTAATGCCTTGGCGTTCTCTGCTCCCTGCAGCGGGTGCGGGTTTGGTAGGCTCTCTCGCAGGCGCTTGGGTGGTCACGCAAGTCGACCCCACCTTGTTTCGCAAAGCATTGCCTTTGCTGCTGGCGGTGCTGCTGGTCTATACCGTGGCCAAAAAAGACCTGGGCCGCAGCCATGCACCCCGTTTTGCAGGTGCCCAAGAGGCCTGGATGGCCGCTGGCATTGGCTTGGTGATCGGGTTTTACGACGGCTTCTTCGGGCCAGGCACGGGCAGTTTTTTGGTGTTTGCTTATGTGCGGCTGATGGGCTATGACTTCTTGAACGCTTCGGCCTCGGCCAAACTGGTCAATGTGGCCACCAACTTTTCGGCGCTGGTGCTGTTTGCCATTCAAGGCCATGTCTGGTGGCATTTGGCTTTGGCCATGGCGGTGTCCAACGTGGTGGGCAGCTTGATCGGCACCCGACTGGCCCTGAAGCACGGTTCAGGCTTTGTGCGGTACGTGTTCATCTTGGTGGTGCTGGCTCTGATCTGCAAAACAGCCTACGACACCTGGCTGCGTTGAGGCAAATCAGCGCAAGCGCCACTTGATTTGCCCCGCGTACTGCGCCAGCGCCACACCCAACAAAGTGACGCCAGCACCCGCGATCTTGATCCAGGTGTAGTGCTCACCCGAAAGCGCCCAAGCAAACAAACCCGCCATGGGCGGCATCAAATACATCAAAGGGGCGGTGCGGGCCACGCCGCGGACGTTGTTGATCCAGCCCCAAGCCAGCCAACCGATGAAGGCCGAAACCAAGATCGACCAGAACAAGCCCACCCAGGCCCAAAAATCCAGTGCAGCCCAGTTGGCCGCCATGCCAGCGGGCACCGACAGCAGCATCACCGGCAAACCGCCGAGCAAGGTGGCGTAACCCATGGTCAGCACCGGGCCATGCTTTTGCATCACGGGTTTGACCGCCACGGTGTAATAAGAAAAGAAACCAGCCGCCACCAAGAGCACCAAATCACCACCGCCCGCACGCCAATTGCCACCGAGCAACTTGTCAGACAAAAACATCAACACCCCGCAGAAGGCCAAGGACACCCCCATGATTTGAGGCCAACTGAGCCGCTCCAAGCCCTGTTTGTGCAAAATCAGCAAAGTGAAGATAGGCCCGCAAGCCAAGATGACCGAACTGGAAAAAGCGGTGGACCAATGGATGCCATACGTGACCAAGCCCACATGCAATGAATGTCCGATGAAACCCAGCCAAGCCATGCGCATCCAGTCTTGACGGGGCAAAGGCGGTAGCCAAAGGCCAAATCGCCAGCGCATTAACAAGAGCGCACAGGTGGGCATCAGCAAATACCTCGCCCACAAAAACCCGCCGGGGGTGATCAGGTCAAACAGGTACTTTTGCAGTGTGAAGTTGCCGCCCCAGATGACCACCAACACCAAAGCTATGAGCAAGGCACGCTGGTCGTGGCGGTGAAGGGGGACGCTGTGGGGCATGGGCTTGATTGTGGGTGCACATGGCACTCGGCCATGTCTCCGGCGCAGCAAACAGTCAGTCTTGCACCACCGGCACACGCGGGGCCAGCGCACACATGAGTTCATAGCCCACGGTGCCCGCCGCTTGCGCCACCTCGTCAATGCCGAGCACCGCGCCCTGGGCCGACTGCCCCCAGAGCGTGACCGTGCTGCCCACACCCGCCTCCGGAAACGGACTCAGGTCCACCGTCAGCATATCCATGCTCACTCGGCCCACGGTGCGCCCGCGCTCGCCATTCACCAGCACGGGGGTGCCCGTTGGGCAAATGCGCGGGTAACCGTCGGCATAGCCGCAGGCCACCACGCCAATGCGCATGGCTTGCTCGGCCACAAAGCTGGAGCCATAGCCCACACTGTCGCCAGCCTGCAAATGCTGCACCGCAATGATCTGTGCATTCAAGCTCATGGCGGGCTGCAGGCCCCAGTGCGCGGCGCTGTGTTCGGGAAAGTCGGGCGAACTGCCATACACGGCAATGCCAGGGCGAATCCAGTCGGCCTTGACAGCAGCATCCTGGCCGTGACGCAAGCTCGCAGCACTGTTGCTCACCGTTCGTTCGCCGGGCAAGTCGCGGGTGGCTTCTTCGAAGCGGGCCATCTGCTCGGCGATGCCTTTGGGGCCATCGGAGTCGCTGAAGTGGGTCATGAGCGAAATTTCGTCGACCTGCGGCAAGGCGTTCAGCCGCGTCCAAGCCGAGCGAAAGCGCTGCGGCGCAAAACCGAGTCGATTCATGCCCGAGTTCATCTTGAGGAAGACCCGGTGCGGCTCGTGCGTCTTGTGCAGCGCCAGCATGTCAATTTGCTCGTCGCAATGGACCGTGTGCCACAGATGCAGGCGCGAGCACAGCTCCAGGTCGCGGGCTTCAAAAGCGCCTTCGAGCAGCAAGATCGGGCCGCGCCAGCCCAGGGCACGCACCCGCTCGGCCTCACTCAGGTCCAAGAGGGCAAAGCCGTCAGCCCCGCGCAGGCCTTCAAACACCCGCTCGATGCCATGACCATACGCATTGGCCTTGACCACGGCCCAGGCCTGGGCATCGGGCGCGGCTTGCCGAGCCTGGCTCAGGTTGCGGCGCAGGGCAGCGGAATGGATCGTGGCGTGGATGGGGCGGGGCATGGGGGCTGAGGGCGAAATGTGTCAATCAAGTATGCCAGCTTCAGAGGGCCTTCAAGTGCGGGCAATTGGCCCTTTCAACACCGCCATTCCCGACTCTGGAAGGGGTTTGCAAATGATTTACACTGATCCGCTGCCTGTTAACCCCGCGCATTCCGTCTGAGCTGTTCAGGCGCTGGCTGAACCTTGTAATCCATGGAAGTTTTTCAGTTTTTGATGCCCATCTTCACCGAATACGGCTATTTGGCTGTGTTTGTGATGCTGTTGATATGCGGCTTTGGTGTTCCTGTTCCTGAAGACGTGACCTTGGTCACGGGCGGCGTCATCGCAGGCTTGGGTCATGCCGATGTGAACACCATGTTTGCCGTGGGCATGGCGGGCGTCATGGTCGGTGATGGCCTGATGTTCACACTGGGGCGTTTGTATGGCCAACGCATTTCCCAATTGCCCGGTTTTCGCAAAATCTTGACACCCGAGCGCTTCGCCAGCGCCCAAGACGCCTTCCAGAAATATGGCAAATGGGTCATGTTCGTGGCCCGGTTTTTGCCCGGTCTGCGCACCCCGGTCTTCTTTTCGGCAGGCATGAGCCAGCGCGTGAGCTTTGCCACCTGGTTTTTCATGGACGGCTTTGCCGCCCTGATCAGCGTGCCGATCTGGGTGTACTTGGGTTACTTTGGCGCCCAAAACTGGGACTGGATGTTTGGCGTGCTGCGCCAGTTCCAGCATGGCATTTTTGCCTTGCTCGGCATCGGCGTTGCCTGGCTAGCCTGGCGCTGGTGGCGCAAGCGCCAAGCCACGCTGGCAGCCAAAGCCTCTGGCGACACGCCTTAAGCTGCCCTCGCATGGGCGCGATCTCTCCGAAAAGCCTGTCTGTCGCAGGACTCCTTTTCAACGCTTTTGTGTGGGGCGTTTGCTGGTGGCCTTTCAAGCAACTTGAAGCACAAGGCCTGCACCCACTCTGGGCCACGGCGCTGGTCTATGCCTTTGTTTTCTTGTCTATTGCCCTGTGGCTGTGGCGCAGCGGGCAGCTGCAAAGTTGGCGCGGCCAACCCGGTTTGTGGCTCTTGCTCCTGGCCTCGGGCCTGACCAATGTGGGCTTCAATTGGGCTGTCACCGTAGGCGACGTGGTGCGCGTGGTGCTGCTGTTTTATTTGATGCCCGCGTGGTCCGTGCTGGTGGCTTGGTGGCTGCTGGGTGAAAAACCCACCCCTATGGCCTTGCTGCGTTTGTTGCTGGCGCTGGCCGGTTTGTTCATTGTGCTCAAAACCCCTGAGATACCCTGGCCTGTGCCCGAAAGCCTGGCAGATGGCCTGGCGCTGATGGGCGGCCTGACGTTTGCCATCACCAACGCCTTGCTGCTCAAGCTCAAGGACACCCCCAGCTCGTCGCGCACCCTGGCCATGTTTGGTGGCGGCGCGGTCATGGCCACGTTGGCGGCCGTTGTGGGTTTGACCACGGGCGTCGTGGCCATCGGCGCGGCCCCAACCTGGACTTGGTTACCGCTGGTGGCCCTGCTGGGCATATCGTTTTTGTTGGGCAATTTGGCGCTGCAATACGGCGCCGCACGCTTGGCCGCCCACACCACGGCACTGGTCATGCTGTCCGAATTGCTGTTTGCCAGCGTCTCGTCGGTGCTGTTGGGTGCCTCACAATGGGAAACCCGAACGCTGGTCGGCGGGGCCTTGATTTTGCTGGCAGCGTTGCTGTCCATCGTCGGTCCGGGTCATCAGAAAAAGTCAATCATTTAGCCAGTATTCCATCCATCACCTCAAAGGATAACCATGTCTAAATGGATTGTTTTATGGATAGGCCTGTTGGCACAGACTTTGGCATTAGGGCAAGTGGTGAGCGTTGAATTCAAAGAAAAAGGGTTCATGTTCAGTGATGCGCCTACACTGAGTTTTCTCTGGCCGGCTCAACAACCCAAGGCCACCTTGATTTTTATCCCGGGTGGCGAGGGTCGGTTGGGCATCACGCCTGACCGCAAGAACTTAGGCGGCTTTTATGGCAGCACGCTCAAACCGTTGAGTGACGAAAAGTTAACCAGCGGGGGCTTCAACGTCGTGATTTTTGACTCTCCTGTGAATCTGCCTGGAACAGATTACCCCACGTCGCGACAAAGCAATGAGCACTTACTGCGGATAGAAAGTGTGGTGCGTCATTTCAAAGATGCATATGGCTTGCCTGTTTGGATCATGGGCCACAGCAATGGTGCAGTGAGCATCACCGAGTTTTTCAAGGCACTGCAGAAGTCACAAAAAGAAGATTTGGTTTCAGGTGCTATTTACAGCGCTGCTCGTAGTGGCTCAGACTTTAATGACAAAACCAAATTACCCATCTTATTTCTCGCTCACGAAAAAGAGCAATGTTCAAAGACATTGCCAGCTCGGGCAAAAGCGGTTTTCGACCAACAGCAAAAAACGAATCCGTTGAGAACGGCGTATGTTTTGATCAAAGGCGGTGAAGCGCAGCCTCAAAACCCTTGCAGTTCGGGTTTCCACATGTTCTTTGGTGCCTCTGAAGAAGCCTATACGGCCATCGATCGTTTCGTTTTTGGCAATCCAAATTGAATGTTGATTGAAGGTGCCCAGCATCGACATCTCCCACCCATCTCTCACTTGAAAGCACCCCATGAGCCTTTATGACTTTGAAGCCCAAAGCATCGACAACCAAACCCTGCCCCTGTCGCGCTACCAAGGTCAGGTGATGCTGATCGTGAACACCGCCAGCGCCTGCGGCTTCACGCCCCAGTTCACCGGGCTGGAAAAGTTGCACCAGAAATACGCAGCTCAGGGCCTGGCGGTGCTGGGGTTTCCCTGCAACCAGTTCGCCAGCCAAGACCCGGGCGACGATGCGCAAATTGCCAACTTCTGCCAGAAGAACTATGGCGTGAGCTTTCAAATGATGAGCAAGATCAAGGTCAACGGCGACGGTGCCCACCCTCTTTACCAGTGGCTCACCGCAGAGGCCCCGGGCATTTTGGGCAGCAAGGGCATCAAATGGAACTTCACCAAATTTTTGGTGGGGCGCGATGGGCGTGTGATCAAGCGCTACGCGCCGCAGGACTCGCCAGAAAAGATCTCCAAAGACATTGAAGCGGCGCTGGCGGCTTGATCAACGGGCCCCAAGTGGCCACCCACACCCGAGGCCTGATGCCGGTCAGGTGCGCCAAGTCAGCACAGCCAACCAAAGCACCAAGGCTGCGCCGCCCCACAGCAACAAGCGCGTGCGCAGGCGCAGCACTTCAACTGCGCTGACCAAACGCGTGTTTTGTTCCGCCAATTCGGCCAGGGTTTCGGTGAGTTCCCGCTGGGTTTGGGCTTGGCGGTCGATCTGGCCTTGTGCGGCAATCAAGGCGTTCTTGAGTTCGCCCAAGCTGGGCACAGCACTCACGGGCGTTTGTGTGGCAGGGGTACCTGCTTGATCTGGCGACTGAGGGGTTTGGCGGTCCATCAGCTTGCGCGCAGCTTTGAGTACCGAAGGCGCGTGCTCGATCACATCGCCCCAAGGAATCACTTTGAGCGCCGTCAACCAAGGTATCGCCATCGTCTTTTCCTTTGTTTGCGCTTAAAAAGCGCAGTCCCACATCCAGCCTTGAATACTACCCGGGTGGTCGTGATGGCGCCGCCCGGTGCTCGGCTTGCCGTGTGGCCAAAAGGACTTTGATGAACCGATCAGTGAGCGCTGCCAAGCGCCTCGTCCAGCAACTCAACCCAATGCCGCACCGGCAGGCCACTGCCGCTTTGCAGGTGGGTGATGCAGCCGATGTTGGCGCTGATCACGCCTTGCGGCTGCAACGCGTTCAGGTGGCCCAGCTTGCGGTCGCGCAATTGCTTAGACAAGTCGGGGTTGAGCACGCTGTAAGTGCCGGCCGAGCCGCAGCACAGGTGCGACTCATTGGCCGTGACCTTGATCTTGAAGCCCAGATCGCCCAAATGCTTTTCCACGCCGCCTTTGAGTTGCTGGCCGTGTTGGAGCGTGCAAGGCGGGTGGTAGGCCTGCAGGCCTGCGGCTTGCAGGGCTTCGGGTTTCAGTTTGTTCTTGAGCAGTGGCACCAACTCAGGCAGCAACTCGCTCAGGTCGCGGGTCAAGGCACCGATGCGGGCGGCTTTGTCAGCGTACTGCGAATCGTCTTTGAGCACATGGCCGTAGTCTTTGACCATCACACCGCAGCCCGAGGCGTTCATCACGATCGCTTCGACCTCGCCCGATTCGACCAGCGGCCACCAAGCGTCGATGTTGGCACGCATGTGGTCTTTGCCGCCGTCGTGGTCGTTCAGGTGGAACTTGAGCGCGCCGCAGCAACCGGCTTTGGGCACAGTCACCGCTTGGATGCCTGCGGCGTCGAGCACGCGGGCGGTAGCGGTGTTGATGTTGGGGCTCATGCTCGGCTGCACACAACCGGCCAGCATCAGCACCTTGCGGGCGTGCTGTGCGGTGGGCCAGGCACCGGCATTTTGCGGCGCGGGCACTTTGGCCTTCAGGCTTTCGGGCAGCAGGCCGCGCACCATCTGGCCCATCTTCATGGCGGGGGCAAACAAGGGTGAAGGCAGGCCTTCTTTCAGCGCCCAACGCACCAGCTTTTCGCTGGCGGGGCGCTCGACTTTGGCGTCCACCAACTTGCGGCCGATGTCGACCAGGTGGCCGTATTGCACGCCGCTCGGGCAAGTGCTTTCGCAGTTGCGGCAGGTCAGGCACCGGTCCAGGTGCATCTGGGTTTTGCGGGTGGGCGTTTCGCCCTCCAGCACCTGCTTCATCAGGTAGATGCGACCACGCGGGCCATCCAGCTCGTCGCCCAGCAGTTGGTAAGTGGGGCAGGTTGCGGTGCAAAAACCGCAGTGCACGCACTTGCGCAGAATGGCTTCGGCTTCCAAGCCATCGGGGGTGTTTTGGTATTCAGGGGCGAGATTGGTTTGCATGAAAATTCGCCTCAGATGGGGTGCATGCGACCGGTGGCGAAGACGCCCTTCGGGTCGAACTGCTTTTGCAATTGTTGCTGGATGCGTTGCTGCACAGCGTCCAGCGGGGTGTTCACGCCTGCGGCTTTGTCCACCTCGGCATGCTTGGCGCTGGCGCGGAACAAGGTGGCATGACCACCGAACGATTGCGCCAGCTCACGCAAGGCCAAGGTCGCAGAAGCGGGTGCCCACAACCAGCGCTGCGCCCCTTGCCATTCGATGTATTGGGCGTAGGGCAAATCCAGCAAGGGCGCGGTTTGCGGCACGGACAAACGCCAAAGACAGGCATCCGCACTGGGGGCATCAAAAAACGGCAGCATTTGCTCGCCGCTGGCGCGCCAGTCTTGCGTGGCTTCAGCGTTGTCCATGGCCTGAACCTGCGCACCCAGCGCCACGGCATCGGCACTCATCCGGACCATGGCCGACTGCACCGCCGCCACCGCACCACGCAAGCGAACAAACAAGTAATCAGCCTCGGGCTGAGCCGTGGGGTCGCGCACCCAAGCGCTGGCATTCAAGGGCAGGGGTTGACCGCCCCAGCGGTGCAGCAAATCCAGCGCCGGACTTTGGGCCAAACCAGCGATCATCAGCGTGGCTTCGGCCGGGGCCACCGGCAAGACCTTGAGGCTGACCTCGGTGATCAAGCTCAGCGTGCCCCAGCTGCCCGCCATCAAGCGGCTCACGTCGTAACCGGCCACGTTTTTCATGACTTGGCCGCCAAAGGTCAGGTGCTCGCCTAGGCCGTTGATGAAACGGGCACCGAGCACGTAGTCTCGGACAGCGCCAGCGGTGGCGCGGGCCGGGCCGCTCAGGCCCGCAGCGACCATGCCGCCCACGGTGGCATCGGGTCCGAAATGTGGCGGCTCAAACGCCAAGCACTGGCCTTTTTCGGCCAAGGTGGCTTCCAGCTCGGCCAGGGGCGTGCCGCAACGCACCGTCACCACCAACTCGCTGGGCTCGTAACTCACAATGCCACGGTAACCCCGGGTGTCCAGCACCTCGCCCGTGAGGCTTTGGCCCCAAAAATCTTTGCTGCCGCCACCGCGCAAGCGCAAAGTGCGGCCATCCGCAGCGGCTTGGCGCACGGCGTCCATGAGTGAGTTGAGTTGAGCTTCCATGGGCCAAGATGGTAACGCCCAGCCCTGTGCAAGCGCGTGAATTTTTTGAACGGAAGTCTTGCCGGAAATTGAGCGGCTCAGGCCCGATAAGCATTCACCGGCAAGCCCGCCACCTCCACCCGCAAAGCCCACACACAGCCCGAGCCCGGGTATTGCGCCAACTCCGCATCACTGCGGCCGTGGCGAGCGGTGGTGACAAACAAGGTTTTCAAATCCGTACCGCCAAAGCAGGGCATGGTGGGGCACATCGCCGGGGTGGGCACCTCGGCCAGCACCTCTCCTTTTGGCGAGATGCGCAGCAAGCGCCCGCCTTCGTATTGGGCGGACCAGTAGCAGCCTTCAGCATCGACAGCCGCGCCATCGGGCCGACCGCCATAGGGAGCAGCGCTGCCCCAGGCCCAGCCTGCAGGTTTGGGCGTTGCTTGGTAGAACGTGCGGGCGTTGCTGAGTTGGCCGCTAGCGGCATCCAAGTCAAAAGCGCGAACCTGGTGCGCTGCGGTGTCGGCCCAGTAGGCGGTGCGGCCGTCGGGTGACCAAGCCAGGCCGTTGGCGGTGACCACGCCACTTTGAATGGCGTGCAAACCTTGGCCGTCGAGCATGTACAGCACGCCCATCGCCTGGTCTTTGGGTTCGTACAAGCTGCCCGCCCAAAAACGGCCATGGGCATCGCACTTGCCGTCGTTGAAGCGTTGCTTGGCGGTGTCGTAAGGTGCAGCGGCTAGCCGCTGCAAGGGGCCGCCCCATTCACGTGCGAGGTAAATGCCATCACGCAGGGCCATGACCAAACCGCCACCTTGCACGGGCGCGATGCAACCCGGCTCTTGCGTCAAAGGCCAGTGTTCGACCGGGCCACGGGTCTGCAAGCCGTCCAGCTGAACGCGGGCAATGCGTTTACCGGGAATGTCTACCCAGTACAGGCGCTGCTCCTGCGGTTGCCAAAAAGGCGATTCGCCCAAAGCGTCGGGTTCGGGGGTGATGCGGGTCCAAGGGTTCATGCGGTTGATTGTGCCGTCAGCGGCAGCCTGCGTTGGCACTCACGCAGTTAAGTACCCCGATCAATCGACTTGGCCCACGGTTTGCAGCTCCGGCGTGGTGCGGCGCAGGGTGGGCAGACCCACGCCCGAGGCGTCAAAGCCGCCATCGACCGCGATGGACTGCCCGTTGATGTAGCTGGCCTGGGGGCTGCACAAAAAGCCGACGGTGTTGGCCATCTCTTCGGTACTGCCGTAGCGGCCCAGCGGGATGGTGTCGTAATAGTCGGCGCGGATGGCCGCGCTGTGCACCAGCTTGGCCATTTCGGTCTCGACGGGGCCAGGGCAGATCGCGTTAACGCGCACACCGTAGTTGCCCAATTCGGCAGCGTACTGCTTGGTCAGGTGGATCAGCGCGGCCTTGCTGGTGCCGTAGGCCAAGCGCAAGGTGCTGGCGCGCAGGCCCGAGATGGACGCGATGTTGACCACGGCGCCGCTGCGTTGGCGCGCCATGATGGCGCCAAATGCCTGCGTGCACAGAAAAGCGCCATCGAGGTTGGTCGAGAGCACATGGCGCCATTCTTCAAAGGTGGTTTCCAGCGCGGGCTTGAACACCGCCACGCCTGCGTTGTTGACCAGCGCGTCCACACGGCCAAAGCGCGCCATCACTTGGTCGGCAGCGGCCTGCACTTGGTCTGGCTGCGACACGTCGGTCAGCAGGCACAGTACATCGCCTGTCCTGCTCAGCTGCTTTTGCGTGGCGTCCAGCGTGGCGTTGTCCACGTCGAGCAGCACGACCTGGTGTCCGTTGGCCAGAAACCACTGGCCAATGGCCAGACCAATGCCACGGGCGCCGCCCGTCACGACTGCCACTTTCCGATCTGCCAATGTCATGTGTCTGCCTCTTTGCGCCAAAGCCGACACCATAGCAAAAAAGCCCGTGCACAGGGTGCAACGGGCTTGGAAAAATGGGTGGTGGCAAACCACCCATGCAATGAAACTTGCAGTGACTGGCTTTTAGCCGTGGTAGGCCGACTCGCCGTGCGAAGAGATGTCCAGACCTTCGCGCTCTTCTTCTTCGGTGACACGCAAACCAATGGTCAGGTCAACGATCTTGAAGGCGACCACCGAAACCACACCCGACCAGACAATGGTCAGCAGCACAGCTTTGGCTTGGATCCACACTTGCGAAGCGATGGAATAAGCATCAGGCGTGATCATGGTCATCGTGACCCAGTCACCCATGGCGCTCGGACCACCCAAGGCGGGCGAGTTGAACACGCCGGTCAGCAAAGCACCGACGATACCGCCGACACCGTGCACACCGAACACATCCAAGGAATCGTCTGCACCCAGCATCTTCTTCAGACCATTCACACCCCACAGGCAAGCGAAGCCAGCAATCAAGCCGATGATCAAAGCACCGCCCAGACCCACGTTGCCCGCTGCTGGTGTGATGGCGACCAAACCGGCCACAGCACCCGAAGCAGCACCCAACATGGACGCTTTGCCGCGCATCAGCGCTTCACCCACACACCAGGCCAACACAGCACCAGCTGTCGCGATCAAGGTGTTGATGAAGGCCAGTGCTGCGAAACCGTTGGCTTCCAAAGCGGAGCCGGCGTTGAAACCGAACCAACCCACCCACAACAAGGAGGCGCCGACCATGGTCAATGTCAGGCTGTGAGGCGCCATCGATTCACGACCATAACCTACACGCTTGCCCACCATGAAGGCACCGACCAAGCCTGCGACAGCGGCGTTGATGTGCACCACCGTACCGCCAGCGAAGTCCAGAGCACCCCACTGCCACAGCAGACCGGCTTTGCTGGTCATCTCGTCAGCCACTTCTTTGGCGGTGTAAGCGTCAGGCCCCATCCAGAACCAGACCATGTGCGCCACAGGCAGGTAGCTGAAGGTGAACCACAGCACCATGAAGGCGAGCACAGCAGAGAACTTGATGCGCTCAGCGAAGGCGCCGACGATCAGTGCACAAGTGATGCCTGCGAACGTGGCCTGGAAGGCAGCGAACGAGATTTCAGGAATCACAACACCTTTGCTGAAAGTGGCGGCGTTGGCAAATGTGCCCGCGACGTTGTCCCAAATGCCCTTCATGAACAGGCGGTCAAACCCACCAATGAACGCATTGCCTTCAGTGAACGCCAAGCTGTAGCCGTAAACGAACCACAACACCGTGATCATTGAGAAGGTGACGACGACCTGCATCAGCACGGACAGCATGTTTTTGCTGCGCACCAAACCGCCGTAGAACAGCGCCAAGCCAGGAATGACCATCAAGATCACCAGGATCGTGGACAGCATCATCCAGCCGGTGTCTGCCTTGTTGGGCACGAGCACAGGCGCGGCTTCGGCTGCAGCGGGTGCTGCGGCCGCTGGCGCGGCAGGTGCCGGGGCTGCATCGGCTGGCTTGGCGTCAGCAGCAGGGGCCGTCACAGCAACGGGCGCGGTCTGTGCGGTGGCAACGGATACCGTGCCGAACACACCCAGACCCAGACCCAGACTCAGGCCCAAGGCCAGGGTAGCGAGTAGTTTTTTCATTTGTCGACTCTCTTTCTTGTCTGTCAAAGGGCTTCTGCGCCGGTTTCACCGGTGCGGATGCGAACCACTTGTTCGAGGTCGTACACAAAGATCTTGCCGTCGCCGATCTTGCCGGTGCGGGCACCGGCTTCGATGGCTTCGATCACGCGCTCGACGAGTTCGTCAGAGACAGCGGCTTCGATCTTCACTTTGGGCAAAAAGTCGACCACATATTCCGCGCCACGGTACAGCTCGGTGTGGCCCTTTTGACGACCAAAGCCTTTGACTTCGGTCACGGTGATGCCCTGCACGCCGATGCCCGAAAGCGCTTCACGCACTTCGTCCAGCTTGAAGGGTTTGATGATGGCGGTCACCAGTTTCATGATGGCTCCTTGATTTGAAAGCTAGGGTCAGAATTACATGGCTTTGGTCAAGGACAGCACAACGCGGCCATCATTGACAGAGCCGTATGCGGCTTTCTTGGTTGCGCCGACGTAGGCTCCACCCAAGCTGTAACCTTCGCCCAAGTCATAGGACAGGCCCACGCTGTAGTCAGAGAAATCATTGCCCGTTTTGAAGTTGGTCATACCAGCGGCGGCTTTGAAGGTCAATCCCTTGCTGATTTCTTGCGCATAGCCAACTGTCAGGTAAGAAGCTTTAGAGCCACCGAAATACTGGTTCGACACGGTCTGCGAATACTTGGCTGAGAAGGGGCCGTAGCTCAAGCCACCGTAAACCTCGGTGGTGTTAGCTGACGAAGCACCTGGGTAAGCGTAGGTCAACACACCCACGTCGTAACCCAAGCCTGGGCTCATCTCGCCCTTGTAACCACCATAGACATCCACTTCCAAAGAGTTGCCTGTCAACCAGTTAACGCTGGAGTTCCAGTTGCCGACATAAAAACCGTTGCTGAAAGCGTAGTCAAAACCACCCTGCAAAGCTGGCTTGAAATCTTTGGTGGAACCGAGATCTTGGTCTTGGCCACGGAACTTGTAGTTGGAAGTCAGGGAAATGTTGGTCGAGAGTTGGGCACTGGCGACAAATGGCACAACAGCCAACAAAGAGACCAACAAGGTTTTTTTAGATGCGAATTTCATAAAGGACTCCAATAAAAAAGTGAACAATGACCTTTTGGTCTAGCAGGGAGCGTGCCAACCTAGTGCAATCCCTATGCAAGGGAATTAACCATTACTTAAGTAGTCTTTTTGTGGTTGAATCATTTTGGAAGATGCCCTGCGCGCCAGTCACGGGCGCCCGAATTCATGCCATGCACCAGCATGGGGCACGGAGGGAAAATGAGTCTCAGTTTGGTGCATAGCCGTGCATTGATCGGCCTGCAAGCGCCCGCGGTCACTGTGGAGGTGCATTTGGCCAATGGCTTGCCCAGCTTCACCTTAGTGGGCTTGGCGGATGTTGAGGTCAAAGAAGCACGCGAACGGGTGCGCTCAGCACTCCAAAACAGTGGGCTTGAGTTTCCGCACAACAAGCGCATCACCGTCAACCTGGCCCCCGCCGACCTGCCCAAAGACTCGGGCCGGCTGGACTTGCCGATTGCCCTGGGCATTTTGGCGGCCAGCGGACAAATTGATGCCAGCAAATTGGCTGGCCACGAATTTGCGGGCGAGTTATCCCTCTCGGGCGAGTTGCGCCCTGTGCGCGGCGCATTGGCCATGAGCCTGGTGCTGCGCCAACAACAAGTGCGAACACGACTGGTGCTGCCGCCGGGGAGTGCCGAAGAGGCGGCGCTGGTGCCTGATGCGGAAGTCTTCCGGGCCCAACACCTGCTCGACGTGGTGCAGCAGTTTTTACCGCCCTCCAACGAACCCCCACCCGAGCCCAGCGCGGGTTGGGCGCGCATGGCCCCCACCACCACCAGCGCCCCGCCGCGTTACGCTGACTTGGCAGATGTGAAAGGCCAAGCGGGTGTGAAGCGCGTGCTGGAAATCGCCGCCGCAGGAGGCCACTCGCTGCTCATGGTCGGCCCACCGGGCTCGGGCAAGTCCATGTTGGCGCAACGCTTCGCGGGCCTGCTGCCGCCCATGTCGGTCGAAGAGGCTCTGGAGTCGGCTGCCATTGCCAGTCTGGCCGGGCGCTTTGAGCTGGCGCGCTGGGCGCAGCGGCCCACGGGCCAGCCGCACCATTCGGCCAGTGCGGTGGCACTGGTGGGTGGCGGCTCGCCGCCAAGGCCCGGCGAAATCTCTCTCGCGCATCACGGTGTTCTGTTTTTGGACGAGCTGCCCGAATTCCCACGCGCAGCGCTGGAGGCTCTGCGTGAACCACTTGAAACAGGCACCATCACCATCGCTCGAGCAGCGCGTCGGGCCGAATTTCCAGCGCGCTTTCAATTGATTGCCGCCATGAACCCCTGCCCATGCGGTTATTTAGGCAGCAGCACCCGTACCTGCCGTTGCTCGCCCGACCAAGTCAGCCGCTACCAAGGCAAACTGAGCGGACCTTTGCTGGACCGGATCGATTTACACATCGAAGTACCCAGCCTACCCGCCAACGACCTGCTGAATGCGCCAGCTGGAGAAAGCACAGAAGCCATTGCCGCCCGAAGCTTGGCTGCTCGCGAACGCGCTTTGGCTCGCCAAGGTTGTGCCAACGCCGATTTGCAAGGGCAGGCCATCGATGCACAGGCCCTTTTAGAAGACAAGGCCACCGCCTTGTTGCAAAAAGCCGCAGCCAAACTCGGCTGGAGCGGCCGCAGCATCCACCGCAGCCTCAAAGTCGCCCGCACCATCGCAGACTTGGCGGGGAGCAGCACCATTGAAGTGGCACATGTGGCCGAAGCCATTCAGTACCGGCGGGTGCTCAAGGAAAGTTGAAGAACAAGCGCTGGAGGTTCAGCAACCTTGGCTAAGCGACTATTCAAAGTCGATAAGTACGCCTCGCGTTGTCGCCCAACACTGCATTTTTTTCATGCGCTGACAATTTGGAAAGCACCTCCAATGTCAATTTTCGCCAAGCACCATAAGTACCTGATAGCTCCAACACTGGCCAATCACTGCCCCACAGCAACCGCTGCGGCCCCCAAATGGCCAGCAGGGCTTCACACCATGGTCTCACCGCTTCTACCGGCTGGCCCTTCGGAGCCTCGGTCCACAAACCCGACATTTTGCAAACCACCCGATCCGGATGGGTCTCGCGCGCCAGTTGTGTAATGGACTGCGCCCAAGCGTCCATGGCCAGTGCATCGATCACTGGCTTGGCGCCATGGTCCACCACCACTGTCAGATCTGGATGGGCTTGGGTGAGCTTCAAAATTCTTGGGATGTGAACTGGTTTGATCAAGGCGTCGAACACCAACCCACTTTGCGCCATGGCCGACAGCACAGGCTGGATGGCGGGCTGCAAGATCCAGTCTGGATCGCTCAGGTCTTGCAGCATGGGACGAAGACCTTTGAGCATGGGCTGAGCGGCGCATTGCGCCACCTGATCGACAGCGTCCGGAGCCAACATGTCAATCCAGCCCACCACCCCCAACACACAAGGGTTGTCATGCGCTTGCTGCAACAAAAAAGTTGTTTCTTGCGCCGTAGGTGCAGCCTGCACCAACACACCGCCATTCACACCCCAAGCCAAGGCTTGTTGCTGCCAGTCGGCTACGGCCACATCGCGGTAGATAGGCGCCAGATCGGACGTGAGCCAGCCGTAATCGGCTCGCGCCAGTTGCCAGCAATGAAAGTGTGCATCGATCATGGCCGCTCTCCTGACCATGCTGCTTTTTCTGGTGTCGGAGCCTCGGCAGGAATCAGGCCTTCATGACGCAGTTGCAGCCAAAAATCTGCCGGCACCACTTCACGCTCGGCTTGCCGAGCCGCTTGCCATTGGTCAGCATTGCGCACCCCCAGCATGACGATTTGCGTGGCTGGGTGGGCCAAAGCGAACTGCACCGCAGCAGCTGGCAAACTGACGCCATGCTGGTCGCACACCCTTTGCATGCGCAATGCTTTGTCTACCCAGACTTGAGCGGCAGGCGCGTAGTTGAAGGTCATGGGCCGATCCGTCGCCACGCGATTGGCCAGGATGCCCGAGTTGAACACCCCACCGAGCGCCAAGGCCACCTGCCGTCTGACCAATTGCGGCATGAGCGTGGGCAGGGCCGCCTGGTCAAGCAAGGTGTAGCGTCCCGCCAGCATGAGCACATCCAGATCGGCGTGGCGCAGCACCTGTTCGACGATGTCATGGTCGTTCACACCCAGACCGATGTGGCTGATCAGGCCGGCTTGTTTGAGCTTGGCCAGCTCGGGCAGGGCCTCTTCCAGCACCTGGCGCAACACGGCAGCAGCGTTTGGACCATGCGTGCCAGCGTCGACGTCGTGGATGTAGACCGCATCGAGCTGGGCCAGGCCCAAACGCTGAAGGCTGTCTTCCACACTGCGGCGCACACCGTTGGCCGACAAATCCCAGTGCTGCACAAAGGGCAGTGTGTGCACATAGCTGTGCTGTTCATGCGGCACTTGGGCCTGTGGTGTAAGCAATCGACCCACTTTACTGGACAGACTCAAGTTGCCGCGCGGGTGGCCGCGTAAGGCATCGCCCATTCGCCGCTCAGACAGGCCGTGGCCGTAATGCGGGGCCGTGTCAAAACTGCGGCAGCCGTCCGCCCATGCGGCATCGACCACGGCGCGGGCCTGCCCGTCGCTCATGGCTTCAAAAAGATTGCCCAGCGGTGCACCGCCCAATCCCAGTCGAGCGCCGTCATTACACGGCAAAAAAGCAGGCGATTTCATAGACTGATGAGAGAAGACATGGTGGCCATCGTAGAGGGCAAAACAGCCGCTGACCAGTGCTGTGGGTAAAACACCCAAACACGGGTATTCACTGAGAGATCGGTACCCGATCATCGCTAACATGTTAGTCAGTCATGCTTAAAAACATTTCCCCACTTTTGACACCACAACTGTTGTTTGGCTTGGCCAAGCTCGGTCATGGCGACGATGTGGCGCTGGTGGATGCCAACTTTCCTGCCGATCGCATTGCCGAACAAGCACACGCCATTCTGGTGCAGCTGCCAGGTTTGACCACCACACAAGTGCTACAGGCCGTGCTCAGCGTGTTGCCACTGGACAGCTTTGACAACCCCTGCAGCTGGACCATGCAAGTGGTCGGGGATGCGCAGTCGGTGCCAGCCCCAGTGGCTGAATTCAAGCAAGCGCTGAACGATGCGGGCGAAAACCAGCCGGGCAGCTTGGAGCGCTTCGCTTTTTACGAGCAAGCCCGCTCGGCCAGGCTGGTGGTTCAAACGGGCGATCTGCGCAAATACGCCAACATCCTGCTGCGCAAGGGTGTCATCTCGACCGATTGACACCATGGCCACAACGTCCAATCCCCAAACCTTGCGCGCCCGCGCTTATGAAAATTTTCGCCAACAGATCCTGCAGGCCCATGTGCAACCCGGCCAATTTGTATCACAACGCGAGTTGATGCAGTTGCTCGACATGCCGCTGGGCGCCGTGCGCGAGTTGATCCCCCGCTTGGAAGCTGAGGGCCTGCTGCGCACCGTGCCACAACGGGGCCTGCAAATTGCGCATGTTGACCTCAAGCTGATCCACAACGCATTCCAATTGCGCAGCATGCTGGAACGAGAAGCCGCTCTGCATTTTGTGCAGACAGTCGGTGATGAGGAACTGGCCCATATTGAGCAAGCGCACCTGAACATCGTGCAGCGCGCCGGGCAGGGCCCCATTACCGATGAACTGCTGACTGAAGCCACCTCAGTGGATTGGGGCCTGCACGACCTCATGATCGATACGCTGGGCAATGACCTGATTTCCCAAACTTACCGCATCAACAGTCTGCGTGTGCGTTTGATCCATCTGGAACGCTCGACTTTGTCGGCTGAAGTTTTGCTGCCCGCCATGCAGGAACACCTGAACCTGATTGCGGCCCTCAAATTGCGCGACCCATTGGCCGTGGCAGAGCACGTGGCCTTTCACATCCACAGTGCCCACCAAAGGGTTTTGGGACAAGACCGCCGCGTCCTCTCAACACCTGCCCGGCTTGACAAGCTTGCACCTTCATCAGTCGACACTTCTACCCCCATCCTCACGGAGTTCTCTTGACACCCTCACTCACCAACAGCCGCAATGGATTTCAGGGCATCTGGCCTGCCATGCTCACGCCGCTCGATGCACAACTGAACATCGACCACCCCAAATTGGCCGCACACGCTTTGTCCTTGATTGATTCAGGGTGCGGGGGCGTGACGATTTTTGGCACCACGGGCGAAGGGCCTTCGTTCTCATTACAAGAGCGCAAGCAAGCCGTTGAACAATTGATCGCCAATGGCGTGCCCGCCGAGCGAATCATGGTCTCGACCAGCTGCACCGCCGTCACCGAAACGCTGGAACTCACACGTCATGCGGTGGACTTGGGGGTGCATGGCTGTTTGGTTCTGCCACCCTTCTTTTTCAAGGGCGTCAGCGATGAAGGCATCCTGAACGGCTACGTCCAAATCATCGAGGGCGTGAACAGAAAAGACTGGCGCCTATACCTGTACCACATCCCCCAGGTCATCGGGGTCTACCTGACTCACGGCGTGATTGCCGAATTGATCAAACGCTACCCCGGCATCATTGCGGGCATCAAGGACAGCAGCTGTGACAGGGCGCATTCAGTAACCCTGGCTCAAGCCTTCATGCCGCCGCTCACGGTCTATGTCGGCTTTGAACCCGACCTGCCCACCATGGGGCCGATGGGCAGCACTGGCGCGATCAGCGGACTGGCCAACTTTTTGCCACGCATCGTGCATCGCATGGTGCTTGAACCCACAGCCTCCAGCACGGCGCACGATGCACAACGGGTACAAACCATTTTGGATTTGCTCAAACCCCATTCGCTGATGCCCGCCCTCAAAAGCGTGATGGCCACCTTGCACAACGACAACAGCTGGCTGCGGGTGCGCCCACCTTTGGTGGCCATGACGCCTGAGGCACACACCGCATTTGCCCATCAAGTAAAGCAGTTCAACATTGACGCCACGCGCGAATAAGTCGATTCGCACCTTTCGATTCATACCTTTCGTTTACCCACCACCACTCCAGGAGACAAGCATGAAAAACACATCCACTTTGCGTCGCGGCCTGTTGGCTGCCAGCGTTTCGGCGCTGGCCCTTGGCAGCATGCTCGGCGTGAGCACACAAGCCTTGGCGCAAGCCAAAATTCCAATGCGCATTTCCACGCCTGCCGTGCCCGACGACTGGCACGCCAAGATGTGGACCGTGTTCAAGGACTCGCTGGACAAATCCTCGCCCAACCAGTTCGACACCCAGATCAACCTGAATGCCTCTTTGTTCAAGCAAGGCACCGAGCCTGCTGCCATGGCACGTGGCAACCTGGAGCTTTCGGCCATTTCGGCGTTTGACATGGCCAAGCTGGTGCCCGAGTTCTCGATCTTCACTGCAGGCTATGTGGTACGCGACCCCGCACACCAACAAAAGGTGTTCAATGGCCCCATCGGTGAAGGTCTGTTCAAAACCGTCTCCGAAAAAATGGACGTGACCATTTTGTCGACCGCCTACTTGGGCACCCGCCAAGTGAACCTGCGCGAAGCGCGCAACGTCAAGACACCTGCCGACCTCAAAGGCATCAAGCTGCGCATGCCCGGCACCAAAGAATGGCTGTTTTTGGGCGAAGCACTGGGCGCCACGGCCACACCACTGGCCTTTGGTGAGGTCTACCTGGGCTTGAAAACCGGCACCATCGACGGGCAGGACAACCCCCTGCCCACAGTACGTGCGGCCAAATTTTATGAAGTGACCAAACAATTGGTGCTGACCAACCATTTGGTGGACAGCATCTTCATTGCGATCTCCAACAAGACCTGGAACGCTTTGACGCCCGCGCAAAAGCAAAACGTCAAAGCCGCTGCACAAGCTGCAGCCCAGTTCAACAATGAAAACCGCATCAAGGAAGAAGCCCAGATCGTGGACTTCTTCAAGCAACAAGGCTTGCAAGTGACCACGCCCGATTTGGAAGCTTTCCGCAAGTCGGTGCAGGACACCTATGCCAAATCGGAATACGCCAAAGTGTGGCCCGCCGGCATGCTTGAGCGCATCAACAACACCCGCTGAACATGCGATGGTTCAAAAAAGCCGCCGACACGTTCGGCGGCCTTGTTTTTCTCTGCCTCTTCTTGACCTTTTTGGTACAGATCACGGCCCGCTTCGGCTTCAACAAGCCGCTGCCTTGGTCAGACGAGCTGGCCGTGATCCTTTACCTGTGGGCCATTTTGTGGGCTGCCGCCTTCATGGTGCCCGAACGCGAGCAAGTGGTTTTTGATCTGTTGTGGAACAGTGCCAGCCTGAAAACACGCCGGGTCATGCGCATCGTAGGCAACCTCATGATCGGGGGCCTGGCCTTGGTGGCCATTCCGGCCAGCTGGGACTATGTGCACTTCATGGCGCGGGAGTCGTCTCCCGTGCTGGACATTTCATTCCAATGGATTTTTTTACCGTTTGTTCTGCTGCTCGTAGCGCTGGTGTTGCGCAGCATTTGGAACATCTGGCAGGCGATCAAAGGACAGGGCCTTGAAGCCCAGGGACTTCCAACATGAGTTTGGCTTTGTGGGCCCTGGTGGGCGTGGTGGTCTCGGGCATGCTGCTGCGCATGCCCATCGGTTTTTCCATGCTCATGGCCGGTGTGGCCTACCTGCTGGTCAAAGGGCAAGACCTGGGCCTTGTGGCCGAGCAAGTGAGCAACGGCCTGTACAACAGCTATGTGCTGCTGGCGGTGCCGCTGTTTGTGTTTGCGGCCAACATCATGAACGCGGGCACGGTGAGTGAACGCATTTTTGACTTCTGCCGCATCCTGGTGGGCCGCATGCGCGGGGGCCTCGCGCAGGTGGACATTCTGGTGAGCGTGATCTTCTCGGGCATGAGCGGCAGCGCCATTGCCGACGCCGCGGGTCCCGGCTTGGTCACCATCAAGCAAATGCTCAAAAAACCCGAGTACACCCCTGGCTTTGCCGGCGCTGTGGTGGTGGCCAGTGCCACATTGGGGCCCATCATTCCGCCGTCCATCCCGATGGTGATTTATGCGCTGGTCTCCGGCGCTTCCGTTGGCGCCCTGTTTTTGGGAGGTGTGGTGCCGGGCGTTTGCATGACCATCCTGATGATGAGCGTGGTGCACTTCATTGCCCGCAAGCGGAACATGCCGCGCGAAGACCCCATTCCGCTGAAGGAGTGGCCAACCATCCTGTTCCGTGGGGCCCTGCCTTTGTCCATGCCCATCGTGTTATTGGGCGGCATTTATTCGGGCGCCTTCACACCGACTGAAGCTGCGGCTGTGGCGGCCCTTCATGCCCTGCTGTTGGCTGCCTTTGTATTTAGGGCATTGAGCTGGCGCGCATTTTGGGGCGTGGTGCTCGAATCGACCCGATCGAGTGCTGTGATCACCATCATTTTGGCCGGCTCTTTCATGCTGAACTACGCCTTCACCGCTGAGGGAGTACCCCAAGCCATGGCCGCATGGGTGGACAGCCTGCACTTGAGTCGGCTGCAGTTTCTGTTCATGGTCAACGCCTTGTTCCTGATTCTGGGATGTTTCCTCGATGTGTCGGTGCTGCTGCTGGTGTTCGTGCCCATGTTGCTGCCTGCAGCCAAACTGTTGGGTGTGGACCTGGTGCACTTTGGCGTGCTGGTGGTGCTAAACATGATGATTGGCCTGATCCACCCACCCTTTGGCATGCTGCTGTTTGTGACCAAAGCGCTGACCGGCATTCCAATTGGCGACATGATGCGCGAAGGATGGTTGTTTTTGCTAATGCTCCTAGGCCTCTTGGTGGCCATCACCGTCTTCCCTCAAATCGTCTTGTGGTTGCCGCAGACCATGGGCTACGGCACACCGGGTGGGACCTGATGTCCGTCGAAGTCGTTTGCGTGGCCAGCTGGAATGTGGACCTGATCGCCCACATTCCCCAACCGCTTGAACGTGGTCAGACCCGAATGGCGAATGCCTTTGAGCGCCTACCCGGCGGCAAGGGCAGCAACGCGGCGATTGCCGCTGCGCGCCAAGGTGCGAAGGTCGGACTGATTGCTCGGATTGGTGGCGACGATTTCGGCCAAATGGGCTTGGACCTGTGGACCCATGAAGAGATTGACAGCCAGCATGTGGTACGTGGCGCTGGTGAAACGAACGGCACCGCGCTGATCCTGGTGTACGAAGATGGCGACAACTCGATTGCCGTTTACCCAGGCGCAGGTGCAGGCTTGAGCGCCACACATGTTCAATCGGCCTCCGCCATGCTGGCGAATGCCCGCGTGGTGATGGCTTCTTGTGAAGTGCCCTTGGCAGCCACCCAAAGTGCATTTGAAACCGCCCGCGCCCACGGCGTGCTGACCCTTTTGAACCCGGCTCCTGCCATGCCCATACCCGATGGGCTGTGGCCTTTGATCGATGTGCTCACGCCCAACGAAGGCGAGTTGCTGATGCTGACTGGCGCAGCGGACATCGACACTGCTGCCGACCTGCTTTTGCAACGTGGCGTTGGGGCCGTGGTGGTCACGCTGGGCGAGCGCGGCTGTACCTTGTTCCGACAAAACGCCGCACCCCTGCGGCTACCTGGCCACACCATGCAAGTGGTAGACACCATCGGGGCGGGCGACACTTTTACCGGCACCTTAGCCGCTGCCTTGGCCAGAAAAGCACCTTGGCCCGAAGTCTTGCATTGGGCTAACGCTGCAGCGGCTTTGTCCACACAGGCTCACGGTGCTGTGACCGCGATGCCCACATTTCAACAAGTTCAAACATTTTTCCCTTACACCACCGGCACGTAAGTCGGTGGCTTCTTACCCTGCGTGCAACTTGAGCTGAGGCGAACATCCGAAAGCTGAAGTCACAGACCAGCAAGGTCTGTGGTTTTGACTTCACGATAATGGGGCATGCGTTTTTTCTGCCGCTCACACACACTGGCCTTAGGGCACTTCAGCGTCTGGCTTTCCCTGCCCCAGCTCATCACTTGGGGCAGCGTTTTTTACACCTTCTCTTTGCTCATGACCCCGCTCGAAGCCGAGCTGGGCATGACACGCGCGCAATCCTCACTGGCTTTCAGCATGGCCTTGCTGGCTGAAGGACTGATGGCTTACTGGGTCGGGCGGTGGATTGACGCTGGTCGCGAACGCATGGTGATGACACTGGGCTCGATTTGGATCGGCGCAGGCTTGCTGGCCCACAGCTTTGTGAACTCGGTCATGGGTTTTTATGCCGCTTGGATTTGGTTGGGTTTGGGCCTAGCGGCGACGCTTTACACCCCTGCATTTGCGGTGGTCACGCGTCGCTTCCCACAAGACTTTCGCCGCGCCATCATCACGCTCACGTTTTTAGGCGGGCTGGCCAGCACGGTATTCATTCCGCTGTTTGCTTGGTGGATGGACCTGTGGGGCTGGCGCGTGGCGCTGTGGGCGCTGGCTGGGCTCCAGTTGTTGGTCTGTGCACCTTTGCACGCTTGGCTGCTGCAAGAGGCCGCGGGCACCCAAGTCAACCCAGCCCATCGCACGCATCCTGAACAAATCGGTCATACCGAAAAGCCAGATATCGCCTTACCTGTGCGCGAACACCTGCGCCATGCGCCCTTTTGGCTGCTGGCCTTGTTCATGGTGCTCACCATGTCGGTGACGTCAGCCCTGCCCGCGCACATGATTGCCTTGCTGCAAGAGTCAGGACTGTCACCCGCTTGGGTGCTCGGTGTTCCTGCAGCCATTGGGGTCATTCAGGTGCTGGGGCGTTTGGTGTTGTTCATGTTTGAGCGTTACTGGGATGTACACGCTGCCAACCGCTGGATTCCAACACTGATCCCGGCGGGTGTGCTGGTGTTGTTGATCGGTGGCCTGCAACCACTGGCTGCATTGGTGTTTGTGTTGCTCTACGGCTTGGGAAATGGCATGAACACCATCGTCAAAGGCACGGCCATGGCCCAGTATGTGAGCCGCGCGCATGTGGGGCAACTCAATGGCCTGCTGGGTTTGCCGATTGCGCTGGCGCGGGCCGCAGCACCCTTGACGCTGGGCCTGCTGTGGTCGCCGCAACACGGTTACGCCCTGGCACTTTGGTGGTTGCTGATTGCCAGCTTGCTGGGCACCGTAGCACTCTGGGCCGCGCAACGCTCTGCCCTCAAGCCCGTGCGCTGACCCGAGTTCCGTGCGCCTTTATATCCACATTGGCATATATAACCAACTAAAAAATCGTTCCCATGTCTGAAGCGGCTGGCCACAATCGCGCCATCTTCTGTTCATCACCTTCAGGAACGACCCTCATGAAACGCATCTCTGCCTTGGTTCTGGCTTTATCGGCCACCGCTTTCTCCGTGCCCGCTTTGGCCGCCCAGCCCCTGCTCAGCCCCGCCGAGCTGCAGGCCAAACTGTCTGATGCCAACGTGCGCGTGATCGACATCCGCGACCCCAAGTCGTATGCCGCCAACCACATCCCTGGCGCGGTGAGTGCGCCTTATGGCACTTGGCGCGGCCCGGCCAGCAACCCTGGCGAATTGCCCGCTCTGCCCAAGCTGACCACCTTGGTGCAAAGCCTGGGCCTGACCCCCGGCACCCACGCGGTGATTGTGTCCAGCGGTGCAGATGCCACCGACTTTGGCGCTTCGGCCCGGGTTTACTGGACCCTCAAAGTCCTGGGCCTCAAAGAGCTGTCGGTGCTCAATGGCGGTGTGAAGGGCTGGACCACGGCCGGTTTGCCGCAAAACAACCAGGCCGTGAAAGTGGCGGCCAGCAGCTTTCAGCCGCAAATCGACAAGAGCCTGGTCGCCACCAAAGAAGAGCTGGTGGCCCGCGTGAAAGCCGGTGACGCCGCCTTGATCGACGCCCGCCCGGCCGAATTCTTCAAGGGCGACACCCGCCACGTGGCCGCCAGCGTGCCCGGCACCTTGCAAGGTGCAGTGAACGTCGAACACGACAAATGGTTTGCCCCTGGCAGCTCCACCTTTGTGAACACCGAGCAGGCCCAAAAAGTGGCAGCCGCCAGCCCCATTGACCCGGCCAAAGAAACCGTGTCCTTTTGCAACACCGGCCATTGGGCTGCGACCAACTGGTTTGCCATGTCCGAGGTGCTGGGCCAGAAAAACGTGAAGCTCTATGCGGGCTCCATGGTGGAGTGGTCCAAAGACGCCAGCGGCCTGCCAATGGCCAACGTGCCCAGCCGCCCCAAGCAACTCCTGATCGACGCCAAGTTCTGGGCTGAGAAAACCTTCAAGTAAATTCAGGTCATGAAACGCCTTCCTTTGGCGGCCTTGCTGGCCGCCTTTTTCATCTTTTTGGCGCTGTCCGTGTCCATCCGCCAAGCCGTTCTGATGCTGGTGGGCGTGGGCATGGGCGCGGCTTTGGCTGCCGCCCGCTTTGGTTTCACCACCGGCTGGCGTCAGCTCATTGAGCAACGCAACCCGCAAGGCGTGACCGGGCAGGTGCTGCTGCTGGCACTGGCCAGCTTGGCGGCGCTGCCGCTGCTGGGCCAGTTTTCTGAACTGCACGCAGCCCTCGGGCCACCGAGCGTGAGCTTGCTGGTGGGCGCTTTTGTGTTCGGGCTGACCATGCAAATTGCCGACGGCTGCGGCTCGGGCAGTTTGTACAAGGCGGGCCTGGGCGTGCCGCTCAACATGGGCATCTTGCCGCTGTTCGCCTTGGGCAGTTTTTTAGGTTCGGTGCACCTGGACAGCTGGCTGTCGCTGGGCCAAACGGCCCCGGTCAGTTTTGCCGCCGAATACGGCACGGGCGGCGCTTTGGCCTTGACGCTGGCCCTGCTGGCCGCCGTTTTGGTGGCCGTGCGCCTGTGGGTGGGCGCGGGCCAAAGCTGGTTAGACAAACGCTGGATCTGGGGCGCGGTAGCACTTGCCGTGCTGGCGACATTGAACTTGTTGCTGGCGGGCCAGGCTTGGGGTGTGGTTTACGGCTTTGGCCTGTGGGCCGCCAAGGTGTCGGTGGCGCTGGGCGCGTTTGACCCCACGGCCAACGCCTTTTGGGGCCAAGCAAGCAACGCGCAACGCCTGACACAAACCGTGTTCATGGACGTAACCACCATCACCAACATCGGCATTCTGGGCGGTGCGCTGTGGGTCTCGGCCAAGTCCCCGGCCGGCAGCAAGCCCCTCACCACGCAGCAATGGGTGATTGGCCTGGTGGCCGGTTTCATCATGGGCTACAGCTCGCGCCTGGCCTTTGGCTGCAACATCGGCGCCATGCTCAGCGGCATCTCCACCGGCAGCTTGCACGGTTGGCTGTGGGTGCCTTTGGCCTTTGCGGGCACCTTGATTGGCGTGCGCGTGCGCCGCCATTACCAGTTCTGATGGAGGCCACATGAACACGACGCACAAACTGCAAACGGTTTTCTGGCTCATCCTGGCCGCTTTTTTGGCCTGGGACTTTCAGGCCTCCGACCCGGTGGACCTGCGCAACGAGCCGCCCCTGATTGCGGCAGGCTCGGGCCAGGCCACGAGTGGCGGGCATTGCTCGATGGCGAAATGAGGGCACGACCGGCAAGGGTTACGACCAAGCCCTGATGTTGAAATCCTGAGACACCAAGCGCCTCCTTGGACAGCGCTCGGATACAGCCATTCAGGTATAACCCGGCCATGCAAAATCGCCGTGTGGTCATCGTCAGCCCCGCCTTGGCAGATGCCAACAACGGCAACTGGCAAACGGCGCGCCGATGGCAGCGCTTGCTGGCACCACACCATGTTCGGATCGTGCGGCAATGGCCCGGCAACGATCCAGCCGCCCATGCCCAAGCCAGGCAAGACGAGGTGATGCTGGCCCTGCACGCCCGGCGTTCGGCCGAGGCCGTACAAGCCTGGTACGCACAGCACGGTCAACGTGGATTGGGTCTGGCCTTGACCGGCACCGACTTGTACAGAGACATTGCGCACGACCCACAAGCCCAGCGATCTTTGGCTTTGGCCCAATCTTTGGTGGTGCTGCAAGGGCTGGGTCCCGAATCCTTGCCACACCAGCACCAAGAAAAAACCCGGGTGATTTACCAATCCAGTAGCACCCGTCAGACCTTGCCTAAAACCAACCGGCATCTGCGCATCGTCATGGTGGGGCATTTGCGCGAAGAAAAAGATCCGCGCACGTTGATGGCAGCAGCACGTCTGCTGTCCCCAGCCAGCGGCATCCTGATCGACCACATTGGCGCAGCGCTCGACCCGTCACTGGGCCAGGTTGCACTGGCCACACAGGCGCAGTGCCCGCACTACCGCTGGTTGGGTGCACTGTCACACCGCCAAACCCTGCAACGCATTCAACGCGCGCACCTGTTGGTGCACTGCAGCCGCATGGAAGGCGGCGCCCATGTGCTCATGGAAGCGATTTGCAGCGGCACGCCCGTGTTGGCTTCACGCATCGATGGCAATGTGGGCTTGTTGGGCGAACACTACGATGGTCTGTTTGAGCCTGGCAACTCGCAGGCCTTGGCCAATGGAATGCTTGCCTGCCGAGCGCCACAAACCGGTCATGCGCTGATGGCACACTTGCAGCATCAGTGCGCCTTGCGCGCACCCTTGTTTGAACCTCAGGCCGAACGTGCCGCCTTGCACCGCTGGGTGCAAGACCTCTGGACAATTTGATGAAACCATCTGATCAACCCGTGTTGCGCGACCTGGTGCTGGTCGGCGGTGGCCACAGCCATGTCGGCGTGCTGCGCATGTTTGCCATGAAGCCTGAACCGGGCGTGCGCATCACGGTGATCTGCACAGACGTTGACACGCCTTATTCGGGCATGTTGCCGGGCTACATTTCGGGCCATTACAGCTTTGACGAAGTGCACATCGACCTCGGCCGCCTGTGTGCCTTTGCGGGTGCGCGGCTGTACCACGATGCCGTGATCGGCATCGACCGCAAAACCCAAACCGTCATTTGCAAGAACCGCCCACCCGTGGCCTACGATTTTTTGTCCATCAACATCGGCTCAACCCCCCAGGTGCAACAAGTTGAAGGCGCACAAACGCTGGCTGTACCGGTCAAACCGATTGCACAGTTCAACCAGCGTTGGCTGGCATTGCTGGACAAAGCGCGGCAATGGCCAACGCACCGTGGTCGCATGACGATCGCGGTGGTGGGGGGTGGCGCAGGGGGCGTAGAACTTTTACTGTCCATGCAATACCGATTGCGCAACGAGCTCAAGGCTTTGGGGCGCAGCCCTGAAGACCTGAAATTTGTTCTGCTGAGTTCTGGCGAGACGATCTTGCCCACGCACAACCCTGGCGTTCGCGCGCGGTTTGCCAAGGTCTTACAAGAGCGCAATGTCGAGGTGCACACCCAAGCCGAGGTGGTGCAGGTCTCGCCCGGCTGCCTGCACACGCGCGACGGCCGCACCTTCGACGCAGACGAAACCATGTGGGTCACCCAGGCAGGTGGCCCCGCTTGGCTGCAAAGCACGGGTCTGGCGCTCGACAAACAGGGCTTCATCCTGGTGCACCCCCAGCTGCAAAGCCTGAATGACCCGCTGGTGTTCGCGGCGGGCGACATCGCTTCATTGGTGGACCGCCCGCTGGAAAAAGCCGGTGTGTTTGCCGTGCGCATGGCCAAACCCTTGGCAGAGAATTTGCGCCGCAGCTTGCGCGGCCAAAAGCTGGTGGCTTACAAACCGCAACGCCACTGGCTGGCCCTGATCTCGACCGGTAACCGTTTTGCTGTGGCTTCACGCGGTTCGCTTGGCTTTGCAGGCAGCTGGGTTTGGCAATGGAAGGACCGCATCGACCGGGAATTCATGCGCCGCTTCACCGAACTTCCCGTGATGGGCTGGAACTCACCGGGCACCCAGTTGCGCACTGCCATTCAGTCGATGGGCCAAGTTCTCAAAGACATCCAGGCCCAAGGCCGCGCCCCCACCACACGGCTGAATTTGACATCCGAAGAGTCACTGCAAGCCATCTCAGCCATTGCCATGCGCTGCGGCGGTTGCGGCGCCAAAGTCGGCTCCAACATTTTGTCCCGGGCTTTGGGCAACTTGAAGCCCATGGAGCGGCCAGATGTTTTGATCGGCCTGCATTCGCCAGACGATGCGGCCGTGGTGCGCGTGCCGCCGGGCATGGCCGTGGTGCAGACGGTGGATTTTTTCCGGGCCTTCATCGACGACCCCTATCTGTTTGGAAAAGTGGCGGCCAACCACGCGCTGGGCGATATTTTTGCCATGGGGGGCGCGCCGCAAACGGCCACCGCCGTGGTCACCGTGCCGCCGGGACTGGAGAGCAAGGTCGAAGACCTGCTGAACCAAATGATGGGTGGCGCGATCGAGGTTCTGAACGCAGCAGGCTGCGCCCTGGTGGGCGGGCACACGGGCGAAGGCGCCGAGCTGGCCCTGGGCTTTGCCATCAACGGCCTGATCGACGAGAAGATGGACAGCGTGATGCGCAAGGGCGGCATGCAGCCGGGCGATGTGCTGCTGCTGACCAAACCGATTGGCACCGGCACCTTGTTTGCCGCGCATGCCCGCTACGCCGCCAAGGGCCGCTGGATCGATGCGGCGCTGCAATCGATGCTGCAGTCCAACCAAATGGGTGCTGACATTTTGCGCACCCATGGCGCCACCGCCTGCACCGACCTGACCGGTTTTGGCCTGTTGGGCCACTTGGTGGAAATGACGCGCCCTTCAAACGTAGATGCCGAGCTGAACATGAGCACACTGCCCCTGCTGGACGGCGCGGTGGACTGCGTCCAAGCGGGCATCGTCAGCTCGTTGCAGCCCGCCAATGTGCGCCTGCGCCGAGCCCTGCGCAACGCCGACGAATTTGTGAGTGACCCACGCTACCCCCTGTTGTTTGATCCGCAAACTGCAGGCGGCCTGTTGGCCAGCGTGCCCGCCGCCCAAGCGACGGCATGCGTGCAAGCGCTCAAAGCAGCAGGCTACTCACACACCGCCATCATTGGCCGCATCACTGCGCAAGGCGAAGCCATCGAGCCGGTGCTGCTGAAAACCTGAGCGCCTTCGCACCTGGAAAAAACTGAACCTTCATGACCACCGAACACCTCACGCAACCCATCACACTGAACGCCGACCGGACCCAGCGCTGCATCGTCCACAGCCCCTCGCTCGACTGGGTGGACTCACCCTCATCGGGTGTGTCGCGCCGCATGCTGGAGCGTGACGGTGGTGAAGTAGCTCGCGCCACGTCCATCGTGCGTTATGCACCGGGCTCGGCTTTTTCCAGCCACACGCACGGCGGAGGCGAAGAAATTTTGGTCCTCGAAGGCACGTTGCAAGATGAACATGGGGTGTATGGCCCCGGCACTTACATCAAAAACCCGGTGGGCAGCTCGCACGCGCCCTCCTCGCCGGAAGGCTGCACATTGTTTGTGAAGCTGCGCCACCTGGACGCACGCGACGATGAGCGCGTGGTCATTGACACGCGCCGCAGCGAATGGCGTCAGGGCATGGTGGAAGGCCTCAAGGTCTTGCCGCTCAACACCTTCGAGACGCAAAACACCGCCCTGGTGCGCTGGGCACCGCAAACGTTTTTCAACCCGCACCGGCATTGGGGAGGCGAAGAAATTTTGGTGGTCGAGGGCGTGTTCTCGGACGAACACGGCGACTACCCTGCAGGCAGTTGGCTGCGCAGCCCCCACATGAGCCAACACCAACCCTTCAGCCGCGAAGGCTGCTTGATCCTGGTGAAAACAGGACACTTGTAAGCCACCCGCAGGACTTGGTTTTTTAAGATACCTGGCTTAAACCGGCCACCTTGAACGACACACCATGAACGCCCCTTTGCACACGCCTTCGCTCGCCTCTATGGCGCCTTTCATTGCGCCTCATGGCACTTTGCGTGTGGCCATCAATTTGGGCAACCCGGTACTGGCCGGGCTCGATTCGGCGGGTGAACCCTCGGGCATCTCGGCTGACTTGTCACGTTCATTGGCCGCACGGTTGGGTGTGGGTATTGAATGGCGCATTTTCAAAAAGGCCGACGACTCGGTGAAATGCGTGCGCGCTGACGAGGCCGACATTGGCTTTTTTGCCATCGACCCGGTGCGGGGCGAAGGCCTGCATTTTTCACCGCCGTATGTGCAGATCGAAGGGGCCTACATGGTGCGCAGCGACTCGCCTCTGCAAAGCAACGACGAGGTCGACCAGGCCGCCCACCGCGTGACTGTGGGCGCTGGCAGTGCTTACGATTTGTTTTTGACCCGCCACCTGAAGCACGCAAGCATCGTGCGCGCACCTAGCTCACCCGCCGTGGTCGAGGTGTTCATGGCCCAACAACTGGAAGTGGCCGCAGGCGTGAAGCAGCAACTGGAAGCCGATGCGCTGCGCCTGCCCGGTGTGCGCTTGTTGCCCGGCCGCTTCATGGTCATTCACCAAGCCATGGGCATGCCTGCCCAGCGCAGCGCCGCAGCGCGTGAACAGCTGAATGCGTTTGTAGAAGAGGCCAAAAGCTCCGGCTGGGTGGCCGAGGCATTTGTTCGGCACCAAATCAAAGGTGCGGCCGTGGCACCCGCAGGCTATCCCACCCAAGACTGACCTTGGCGCAGGTGCCCGAACGGCTGGATCGGGCCGCCCTGTGATCAGTGAATACCCTCTGTGGCTAGGCGGCATGAAATGCTTCAATCTGGAGGTTTCTTTCCCTTCCACGACCTGAGGAGTTTCGATCCATGACCACCCGTCGCCAATTGATGCAAGGCGCTGCCGCCAGCATGCTGGGCTTGGCCCATCTGCCCAACTTTGCGCAAACTCGCCTGGAAAATCTTCGCATCATTGTGGGTTTCCCGCCCGGTGGTACGACCGATGCATTTGCCCGCCGGATCGCTGAGAAGATGCGTGGCACTTACGCCAACAACGTCATCGTGGACAACAAACCTGGCGCTGGTGGCCAAATCGGCGTCACCACCCTCAAGTCTGCGGCGGCTGACGGCGCCCACATCCTGTATTCGCCCGCTTCCATGCTGACGATTTACCCGCACTCTTACAGCCGACTCAATTACGCGCAGTCCGATGTGACCCCCATCGGCATTGGACATTCCACTGACCACGCTTTTGTGGTCGGACCTGCCGTGCCCGATTCGGTCAAAAACATCAAAGACTTCGTCGAATGGGCCAAAGCCAATCCAGGCAAAGCCAGCATCGGCAATCCTGCTGCGGGCTCCATGCCCCATTTGCTGGCCGGTCGCTTGGCCATGTTGGGTGGCTTCCAAATCACCAACGTCCCCTTTGCGGGCTCTGGCCCCGCCATTCCGCAAGTCATGGGCGGGCAGCTCGCGGGCATGTCATCACCACTGGGCGATTGGGTGCAGCACCACAAAGGCGGCAAGATCCGAATTCTGGCCACCTCAGGCCCCGATCGTGCGGTTTTTACGCCCGATGTGGCCACTTACCGCGAGCAAGGCTTTGGCGAATTGCTGGTGCGTGAATGGTTTGGCTTCTTCGCGCCTGCAGGGGTCAGCGAAGCGGTCAAGCAAAACCTGAATGCGGCGTTACGCCAAGCCATGGGCCAGCAAGACATTCGTGATTTTGTGACCCCCTTGGCCGCCAACCTCGAAGCCAGCACCACGGCCGAACACACACGCCGCTTGGCTGATGACTCGGAAATGGCGCGTCGTTTGGTGACCGCCCTCGCCTTCAAGGCCGACTCTTAAGCGTCCAGCGCACCCGCTAGGGTTGCCAGCCGATCGCACCGACCCAGCCCACACTGCGGCTGCCGGTGTTGTCGCTGTCGGCCCCGATCAGCACGGCGCGCACCGGCGGCACGGCAGCGCCTTGGGGCAGCTCGTCCGCAAACAACTTCGCAAAGTCGGCAGCCACATCGCGGGTTTCGGTTTGCCATTGGGCCAAAGGCGCGCCCTTGCCTTGTAGCGTGATGAAGCGCACGCGCTGGGTGTAGGGGTTGGCGCCTTGCAGGCCTGCGGGGTGCACGCTGTCCCACACATAGCAGAGCGTTGCGGCGGGCAAGTCTTCGCCGCTCACGCTGCGGGCGATGCGCAGCAAGGTGCGCTCTACAAACGGCACGCGATCGAGCGGGTGGTCGAACATCACACACACTTTGAGCGCCGCGTCGTCACCGGCTTTGGTTTGGATGTCGGCGACGACTTTGCCGTCTGTGAGTGGCTGGTCCAGACGCCAGCGCCATTGCAAGCGACCCAGCTCAACTTTGGGCAAGTCGTGTACCCAGGTGCCATACGAAGCGCGGGTGCTGACCTTGAGCGCCCGCTCGCCCTGCACATCGGCGAGCTCGAAGCGGGTGGCAGGGATGTCGGCCTTGGACTTGGGAAAGCCCACAAAGCGCCATGTGTTGGCGGCTGCGCCATCGGCGGGCACCAAAGGCGACAAGCTTTGTGCGAAGGCAGGTGCGTTGGCGCAGGCCATGCTCAGCGCCAGCAGCGCGGGGATGGGTTTCAACATACGGTTCATCCGCGCCGCCAATCGTGGAACTTCTCCACCCATGCCAGCAACTTTTGCGGCGCGTGGGCGCGCTTCCATTCACCGGCCGCGTACTTGTTGGCCTCGGCCATGGTCGGGTAGGTGTGGATGGTGCCCAAAATCTTGTTCAAGCCCAGACCATGCTTCATGGCCAGCACGTATTCGGCCAGCAAGTCACCCGCGTGCGAGCCCACGATGGTCACGCCCAAAATGCGGTCTTTGCCCGGCACGGTGAGCACTTTCACAAAGCCATGCGCCTCGCTGTCGGCAATCGCCCGGTCCAGGTCGTCGATGCCGTACTTCGTGACCTCGTACGGGATACCTTGGGCTTGCGCCTCTTGTTCGTTCAGGCCCACACGCGCCACCTCGGGGTCGATGAAGGTGGCCCAGGGGATCACGCGGTAGTCGACCTTGAAGGATTTGAAGTCCCCAAAAAGCGCGTTGACTGCCGCATACCAAGCCTGGTGCGCAGCCGTGTGGGTGAACTGGTAAGGCCCGGCCACATCGCCTGCGGCGTAGATGTTGGGGTAGAGCGTTTGCAAATACTCGTTGGTATCGACGGTGCGGTGCGTGGGCACGCCAATGTCTTCGAGGCCATAACCTTGCAGACGGGCCACACGGCCCACAGCGCAGACCAGAGCGTCAAACACGATCTCGACCTCTTGCCCTTGTGTGGAGGCCACCAAAATTTTGTCTTCACCCCGGCGCTCGCAGCGCAGCGCCTTGTGCCCGGTGAGCACCCGCACGCCGTCGGCCTGCAACGCGTCCCGTGCCAGCGCAGACACCTCTTCGTCCTCGCGCACCATGATGCGTTCGCCCATCTCGACCTGCGTGACCTGTGCACCCAAGCGGGCAAAGCTTTGTGACAGCTCGCAGCCAATCGGCCCGCCACCCAGCACCACGATGCGCTTCGGGATGTCGTCGAGCTTGGCAAACTCGTCCCACAGCGTGTCGCTGGTGACGTAGCCCACGTCATCGAGGCCCGGCAAAGGCGGCACCATCGGGCGTGCGCCTGCTGCAATCACGATGCTCCTGGCAGTCAGTCGCTGCACTTGGCCGTCGTTCAAAGTCACTTCCACCGTCCAGGGGTTCACCAGCTTGCCGTAACCCTGCAGCACCTCCACACCCAAGCCGGTGTAACGCTCCACACTGTCGTGCGGCTCGATGGCTTTGATCACATCGTGCACACGCTGCATCACCGCCTTGAAACTGAAGCTGGGCGCGACGTCGCTCAGGCCATACTTCGCGCCGTGGCGCATTTGGTGGGCCAGCTTGGCGCTTTTGATCAAGGCCTTGCTCGGTACGCAGCCGTAGTTCAGGCAGTCGCCGCCCATCTTGTGGGCTTCAATCAAAGTGACTTTGGCTTTGACGGCAGCGGCAATGTAGGCCGACACCAAACCTGCCGCGCCACCGCCGATCACGATCAGGTTGCGGTCAAAAGTCTTGGGGCGCACGCTGGCCCAGCGGGCATAGACCTTGCGCTTTTGCACAGCCGCCACGATGCGCCGCGCCAACAAGGGAAAGATGCCCAGCAGCACAAAGCTGCCCAACAGCGCCGGGCTCAGAATGCCCCGCACCGAGTCCAGCTGCGCCAGTTGCGTGCCCGCATTCACATACACCGCCGTGCCCGCCAACATGCCCAACTGGCTCACCCAGTAATAGGTCCAGGTCTTCATGCGCGTCAGACCCATGAGCAGGTTGATCAGGAAAAACGGGACCACCGGAATCAGGCGCAAAGTGAACAGGTAAAACGCGCCCTCTTTGTCCACGCCTGCGTTGATGTCGGCCAAGCGCTGACCAAAACGCGCCTCCACCCACTCGCGCAGCACAAAGCGCGAAGCCAGAAAAGCCAAGGTGGCACCGAGGGTGGAAGCGAACGACACCAGCAACAAACCCTGCCACAGGCCAAACACCGCTCCGCCGCCCAAGGTGATGATGACCGCGCCCGGAATCGACAGCGCCGTGGCCAAGACGTACACCCCAAAGTAAACGGCGGCCACCATCACAGGCTGCTGCGCATAAAGCTGGTCAAAACTGGCTTGGCTGGCCTTGAGCTGCTCAAAGCTCAGATAACGCCCCAGGTCCAGCGCCACAAACATGCCGATGGCCAGCGCCAGCAAGAGCAGCAAAACAATTTGACGAAGGCGCATGAGGGGAAACTCCTGATGGGGCGATCACTTGGCGGATGGTGCGAGATGTGCACTGCCCAAGACCGTGAACGATAACGCTGATGAACTGACAGTTCGGTGCGGTTGGGCAAAAAGTTACAGGTGATCGTCACCACCCGAGCAAACCAACTGCCAAGCCAGGTATTCAGAGCGACGCAGCCGGTAGCGGGCCACACTGCCTTCGTGCAACTGCTGCAGCGCCTCGGCCAACATGCGGGTGAAGGCGTCTTGGTCGGCTGTGGGCACCTGCATACGCGCCACCACAGGGGCCAGCGCGTCTAGGCTAGGCGCTTGCAGACCCTTAACCACCATCTGCACGGCCAGAATCAGCGCTTCGCGGTATTTGATTTTGAGGGGGTCGGGCTCGACCATGGTTTGGGTGATGGCCAGATAACGCTGGCACGAACGTTCATACGCCCACACAAACACGTCGCGCAACAAATCGACCTCGTTGAGCTCATACACCCCCAAAGTGCCTTCGATGTATGCCCGCTCGGGCACATCGATGAACGACAAAGGGCACAGCTTGTGCTGGATCAGCGGCATGTTGGCGGCAATGCGCGACACGCGTTTGTTCACATCTTCAAACGGCTGCAAATACGGCAGCTGCACCATGAGGAAAAACGCCTGCTCAAACGGGTCGGGAATGGCGGCAGCTTTGCTCAGCAGCAGCTCAAAACAGTCCTCAATCACCTGGGGCATGGCCACGGGGTGAAACACCGTGCCCGAAATCTCCACCACGCGCCGACGCAGACGGCCACTGGCCTGCGGGTCGCGCATCAGGTCTTGCGACAAGACGGCATGCAAGTTTTTGAACGTGAAGGCATCAAAACCCACGTCATCCGTGTCCTCAATGAGCATCTCGATGGCGGCTTTGTGGTTCAGGATCATCTGCGTTTCGATGGCGTCCTTGCCCTGCGCGGCCTGACCGTGCTCGATCAGATTTTGCGTGTCCAGGCGGCTGTAGGTGTTGCCCTCCAGCCGCGATGAAGCCCACGACAAATCCACCAGCAAACGGCTCAAGATGTCGCGGGCGTAGGTGCCTGCGGGCCGTTCGTCGGCGGGCGTGCGGCCCATCTCATGCAGCTGGCTTCCCAGGGCGGCTGGCAAGTAAAACGTGACGCCCGGCTGATACGCCTCTAAAAACTCACGCCGATAACCCACCGGGCGGCGGTGCATCAGCGGCTGGCGAACCTGATCACGGATGCTGGCGCCTGCGGGCGAAACCAGCAGATCGGGTTCCGCCTCGGCTACACCGACTCCCATGCTCAAAGGGGCACTGACGCCCCCGCCCGCAAGCTGCGCCCATGCCTGCGCCACCGGCTTGTAGACCAGCGCAATGCTCTGCCCCTCAGACGCGATCCGCTGCGCATCGATCAGTTTGAGCAAGCGGCGCTGCAAAGTGCGGCGGTTCAGCGCCCCGCCCTGACGCTGCGCCATGGCCAGCTCGATCTCGGCAATACCGATCCCGACCGGGTGCGCGGCCACGATGGATTCGATCAGTTGCAATTCGTCGGCGGGGGTGATGCGGGGCATGGGGAGGCCTTTTGAGGGGTCATTTGTCGCGCTCACGGGGCTAAGCGCAACTAAGAGCGACAGTATTGATGGTCATTATGTCGCTCAATGTGTCGCGCTTGCAAGTGATAGTGTCGTGCAATCTAGGTTGTGGTGGCGTTGAGATTCACCATTCACCGCAAATAGTGCGGCGAATAAGCGGCATATTCACCGCAATCGCGCGTGCCGGTTTGTGCTTGGGGTGGGTTTGAGGGTCTGATGGGGGTTTACACGTAACGGTGTTTTATAGCTAATTTTTCGTATTTATTTGGATATAGTTGTGCGCTTCATGCCTGCTGCCTAGATAGTGCAGCGGGGATGTTGTGAGGGCTGGGTGCTAGGTGCTGGGTTAGATCTGAAACCCAAGGCGCAAGCTAATTACAACAATTTCAATAAAAAAGATATGTCGACTCAGACCAGTTGTATCACCCGGGTTTTGCGGTCTGCATCACGATGGGCGTCTTAATCATGCCATTCCATCCAATTAACGCTTCAGATGCATGTCTCCGCCGTAGTCGTCGCCTTTTGGCGCTTTCAGGGCAGACGCTGCCCGATGCGAAAGTCAAAAACGATCTACGCCGGTCTGCTCTTGTGATGGCGATAACGGCAGTTGATTCATACATGCATTGGTTGGTTTACCGGCAAATATCAGAAGTTCGAAAAGAGGGCGATCTTCCAAAATCCCTTGCAAAGCTTGACTTACCCTTCACTGATATCGCGGCCCTCGCCGACGCAACAGTTCGTGGCCGAAGAGATGGTGTGGACACTCGACCTTGGGTTCAAATAAAAAATGCGATGCAGAAACGGCTGCTCAAAGAAACATTCCAGTCGTATGAGCAAGTAGGCATCGCATTTTCTTGGGCCGGTGTCGAAAAACCTTGGTCGCGCGTTGGTGGGAAACTTGGCATTGAAGCTGACGCCATAAAGTCTCGTCTTAACTCTCTGGTCCATCGCCGTAATCAAATTGTTCACGAGGGAGACATCACACGCGCATCACGCCCACAAAAGCTGAAATACAACGATGTTGATCCTGTGCAGGTTGTGGCTGACGTAGATTGGATCGCAGCACTCATTAAAGCAATCGAGCAAGTGGTCAGTGATGGCAATAAACCGTAAACCAAGTTGCGCAACATTTCAGGAGCATAAGTGAGCCTACTTCACGAAATTCAAACAGCAGTTTTACAGGACGGCTCTGACCTTGGGCCAATCCTTCTTAGGCTCCGACTCTTGGCTGCTCGCGTCGGAAGTCAGTCGCTCGCAGAGTGGGTGCGACATGAGTCAGAAGGCTACCCACGCGATACGGCTTTGCCGGACTATCGATTCATCCCGGTCAGTTATACAGCCAGCTTCTCGGGACCGTTTGGGTCTGGAATTAATAACGCTCCAATTTCGCCCTACTTGATTAAAAAATTCGCTGGGGAGCAGTGGGTGCGACACGAGGTGCGCGAGAGCATTGCCGCCGTAGACAACTTGATGACCACAGCCGAGAAAGGCGGGCAGCTGGGAATTAATGCTGCCGACCTAATCCTTCTGCTACAAGGCAATGTATACGCGGACTACGCATGCAACTCGGTCACAGGAAGTATTTCTCGCTCATCACTTGCTGCTATTCGACATTCGGTACGAAGTCGTGTTCTCGAGCTCACGCTAGAACTCGAGAAATCGATTCCAGACGCCACATCAATCACAATCGGCCCTGCCGCTTTGCCATCGGCACCTAGTTCGGCTGCGGCAACGCAGATTGCGCAGCAAATCATTTACGGGAACTTCACGTCAATTGCAGCCACTGGTGATGGGGCTACGATTCAAGTAGCAGTGGGACCGCATGACGCAAATAGCTTGGTACAGTTTTTGACTGGCTCGGGAATGGCGGAGGAGGACGCACACGAACTAGCCCGGCTCGCGGCATCAGAGCAGCCTGATAGCAGCGCAGAACCGATGGGGCCTCGCGTTAGTAGTTGGTTCGCTGAGAACCTGAAGAAAGCGGTATCTGGTACATGGAATATGGGTGTCGCAGTCGCCATGGACGTCGTCAAAGAGGCACTACTCAAGTACTACGGCCTCAAGTAGCAAGGTCTCATTCGCACTTTATGAAGGCAACACCTACTAAACGCCCGGCCCGGAAATACACACAGACGCTCCACAATGAAACGGCGCTGCGCCAGTGACCTCCAAGTTAGATGTCCATGCTTATCAGCCCCATCCCAGCCGATCAAATGGCCGCTTAACCTAACCCCAACCGCCGATACCCCCACCAAACCCGCATCCCCGTGGTGATGGCACACAACCCCGCAAACCCATAAGCCAACACCGCAAAGTGTTCAGGCCAGATGCACATGGCGGCAAAGACGGTGATGGTCTCGGTGGCTTCGGTCAGGCCGCCCAAGAAGTAAAAGCTTTTGCCCGGCAAGGCGGTGTCAGCAAGGCCGCGTTTTTCGGCCAGTGCGGCAAACGCCAAAAAGCTGCTGCCGGTGCCGATGAAGCTGGCCAGCAGGGCTGCGGCGGGCAATGCGTTAGCGCTGGGGTTGGCCACCGCAAAGGCCAGGGGGATGGCGGCATAAAACACGAAGTCGAGTGCGATGTCCAAGAAGCCGCCCGCGTCGGTGGGCTGGGTCAGGCGGGCCACGCTGCCGTCCAGGCCGTCAAGCAGGCGCGAGGCCAGCAGCAGCGCCAGGCCCCACCACCACGCTTGCAGCGCAATGGCCACGGCGGCGGCCATGCCGATGGCAAAGCCCAGCCAGGTCAGCGCGTCAGCGCTGATGCCTGCGCGCACCAAGCCGTGTGCGGCGGCGTTGAGTGCGGGGCGCAAAAGGGTTTGGGCGTGGCGGTCAAACATGGTTACTGCTTTCTTCGGTGGCGCGCAATTGCACCACGCGCTGCGGATCGGCCACGTCTTGTTCGTCGTGTGTGACCAGCACCACAGGGATGCGCCGCTCGCGCACATGTGCAAACACCCACGGGCGCAGCTGGGCGCGCAAGGCAGCGTCGAGTTTGGAAAACGGCTCATCGAGCAGCAGCGCTTGCGGCTCGGCCAGCAAGGCGCGCATGAGCGCCACACGCGCACGCTGACCGCCCGAGAGCGTGGACGGGTCGCGCTCGCCCATGCCGCTCAGCTCGGCTTCTTGCAGCGCTTGCTGCACACGCGCTTGGCGCTGTGCAAGCGGCAAGGTGCGGGAAACGGCAAACAGCAGGTTCTCGGCCACCGTCATGTGCGCAAACAGCAAAGCATCCTGAAACACCAAGCCGACACTGCGCAGGTGCGTGGGCAAGGCGGTGAGGTCACGGCCGTTCAGCTGCACGCGACCTTCAAACTGCAAAGGCTGCAAACCTTCGGACACGCTGGCCAGCGTGCCCGCAGTGGCTGCCAGCACCGAGCTTTTGCCGCAACCACTCGGCCCCATGAGCGTGAGGATCTCGCCTGCGGGCACATTCAGGTGCAGGTCTTGCACCAAGGTCTGCGCCGCCGTGCCCAAGCGGTCGATGTCGATCTGGAGTCCCGCGTTCATGTGTTGTCTTTCATCGGCCCGATCTTCTCAAATTGGCGTGGCCTGCCCAAGTAAGCGGCCAAAGCAAAGGCCAACACGGGCAAGAGCATTTGCAAAGCGGCATAAGCGCTCATGAGCGAGCGCTGCGCGCCAGACGCCAGTGTCACGGCCTCGGTGGTGACCGTGGCAAAGCGCCCCGCCCCCACATACAAGGTGGGCAAATACTGCGCCACACTGACCGCAAAACCCACCGCCCAAGCCGAGGCGATGGCGCGTCTGAGCAGCGGCCATTTGATGCGCAGCAAGTCAGTCCATCGGCCCTGACCCAAGCTGGCCACCACGGCCGATTGACGCGGATCGACCGCCAAATAGGCGGGCTCCAAGGCCAGCAGCACATACGGCAGCACCATGACCGCATGCGCCAAAAGCAGGCCCAGCCACTGCCCCTCCAGTCGCCACTGCAGCGCCACGCTGTAGAGGCCCACCACCCACAGCACCGAGGGCAACACCAGCGGCAGCAACCACCAGGGCCGCAAAGCCTGTTGCCAGCGGCGCGGTGTCAGCTCCAGCCAGGCCACCGACCAACCCAGGCACACACTGGCAGAGGCCGCCGCCAAACCCAAGGTGGTCCACACCGTGGGGGCACTGGCGATCACTTGCAACCAGGCATCTCCCGTCCACAGCGATGGCCAAAGCTGCGGAAAAGGCCAGACGCCAGACACACTGCCCACGATCAGGGCGAACCAGACGGCGAGGTAGGCACCGCCGATGGCGAGCGCCAGGCCGGATATTCGTCCGCGCAAGAGGCCTGCTGCTGAATGCGCATGTTTGCTTGAGTGACCATTCGGCTGCAGGGGCAGCCTCCCACAAAAACGCCCAACCCAAGGCAGCATTTTTTGTGGGAGCGAGCCCCTGCTCGCGAATGTGCGCATGGCCGCGACCACTCGCAACGCCATCACAGTGAGCACACCCGCCACCAGCACCGTGCCCGTCAGCCACCCCGCCGCTGCCGCACCTTGCGCCTGCATGGCCGCATCGGCATCACCCAGCCATTGCCAGGCCAGCACCGCCAAAGTGGGTGGCGTCGCAGGGCCAATGATGAGCGCCATGTCCACCACCGTGAGGCCATAGGCCAACACCGCCAGCAGCGGCCAGCGCAAACGCGGGGCCAGTTGTGGCCAAACCACTTGGGCAAAGGCGGTGGCGGGCGTGTGGCCCAAAGTTTGGGCCAGTGCAAATTCGGCCTGCCATCGTCTACGCAGGTCTTCGCGTTGCAATTGCGTGGCCGCCACCCAGAGTAAAAACGGCACTTCTTTGAGCCACAGCGCCAAAATCAAGCCCAAGCCCCACGGGTCTTGTGTGGTCAACCAAGGCGGTGGTGCATCAAAACCCGACAGGCCCGGCGACACCAGGCGCAAAGCCCAGCCGCTGGGCGAAAGCCACAACACCAAGCCAATGGCCATGGCCGCGTGCGGCGTGGCCAGCAAGGCGGGCACATGGCTGAGCCAGCGGGCCAATTGCTGCCGAATGAAACCATGGGCCAACAAACGCGCCACGGTCCACCACACCAGCACCGTGGAGGCCAGCCCGGTCCACAGGGTCATGCCCCAAGCACGCAGCGCTTGCGGATCGGCCCACAAGGCCTGCCAAGCGCTGATATCCAACGCTTGCGAAGCGGCCGCCCACAGCGCCCAGCCCATGGGCACGGCAGCGATCAAGGCCAGCAAAAAGGTGGGCAAGAAGCTCACACGCCGTAACGGCGGGTCCACTCTTTTTCGAGTGCATCAACCCAGGACGCATGCGGCTCGGGCAGCACGGGGGCCGTCACGGCCACTTGCCCGGGACGTGAAGCCGACTGAAACCGCGCACGATCAGCCGCAGGTAAGCGGGCCACATTCAGCACCGTCGGGTCGCCCCACACATCAATGTCAGCCTTGCGTGCTTGCGCGGCGGGTGACAGCAAAAAGTTGGCGACCAGCTGCGCACCCGCTTTGCTGGGCGCGTTGTACGGAATGGCCACAAAGTGGGTGTTGCCAATCGTGCCCTTGGCGAACTGCCAGCTCTGCACCGTGGCGGGCAGGCGTTTGGCGGCGATCTCGTTGGCCGCTTCATTGGGGTTGAACGTCAGCGCCATCACCAACTCACCATCGGCCATCATCTGGCGCACGGCTGCCGAGTTTTGCGGGAACTGTTTGCCACCGCGCCACAAATGCGGGTGCAACGCATCCAAAAAGCGCCACAGCGGCGCAGCCTGCGCCGCCAAAGCTGCGGGCGTCACGGGCTGGGCCAACGCTTTCACGTCCGGCGCGTGTTCGATCAAGGCCTGCTTGACGAAGGTGGTGCCATGAAAGTTGGGCGGGCGCGGGTACGTGATGCGCCCGGGTTGGCTGCGGGCCAAGGCCAGCAACTCGGCCATGTTTTGTGGTGGTTTGGGCAGACGCTGGGCATCGGCAAAAAACGTGAGCTGGGCCATGCCCCAGGGCGATTCGAGACCATCAGTGGGCACCGAAAAATCGACCAGCGTGGTGGGCTTGCCCACGGCATCTACCCACTGGAAATTGGGCAAGGCTTGTGCAAAGGGCGCAGACAACAAACCATCGCGCTTCATGGCGGCAAAGTTCTCTCCGTTGATCCAGACCAGGTCCACCGTGCCTTCGGTGTCTTTGCGGCCAGCTTGCTTTTCGGCGCGAATGCGTTTGACCACATCGGCCGCATCGCTGATCTTGACGTGCTGCAGCTTGACGCCAAAGTCGCGCTGCAACTCAGCCGCTGCCCATTGCAAGTAGGCGTTGATGCGTTCGCTGCCTGCCCAGGCGTTGAAGTACACCGTCTGACCACGGGCGGCGCGCTCGGTGTCGGCCCAATCTGCCTTTTGCGCTTGCGCCCAAGCGGGGGCGACCAAGGCAGCAGCTGCAGCGAAGGCTTGGCGTCGGTTCAGCCTAAATGACGGATGGGTGATGGCAACTGGATTGAAATGCATAACTTGAGATCGCAAAAGATCAACGGAGAATGTCTGTCGGCCCAAACTGTAGACCATTCAGGTGTTGGATTGCAGGAGCTGCCGAGAAAACAACGTATCCATCGACAACCGACCCGGCCCCATGAACACCAGCGGCAGCAGCATGGCGATGTAGATCACGGGCATTTTGAAGTTGCCAAAACCGTCGTTGGTGAGCGCGTAGCCCTTGAGCAATTCACTCAGGCTGGACCACGACTCGGGCCAGTGCACGCTGAGCATGGCCACAACGGTGAGTACGATCAGTGAGGCCGAGAAAAAGCGCGTGCCCAATCCGATGACCAAGGCGATGGCCCCCACAACTTCAAAGCCTGTGGCCAAGGCCCAATTGAGGTCAGCGGGGATCAGCTTGAAAGGCCAAGGAAATTGATCTTGGATGTCGGCAAACCAGTTGCTGCCGTGCAGCTTTTCAAAACCAGCTTCGCCAAATTCCCAAGCCAGCAGCAATCTCAAGCTGAGCAGGCCGATCCAAAGACCGAGCAAATCGAGTGCATGGATACCGCGACGGGCGAGTTGGGGGGTGTTGTTCATGTGCATGTGCCCAATAAGACGCCTTGCTCGCGCAGGCTGATGAGGAGTTGTTGTCCGAAGCCTTGCAAGGCTTGCGGGTCGGGGTGGTTCATGTCGGTGGCGAGTTGAGCAAAGGCTTGTTGGCCGCTCAGGCCTTGGTCCAGCAAGCCCAGCACATGGGCCGTGACGGCATTGATTTCGGTAAATTGCACATCGAGCTGCGCATCGCGAAACACCACCAAAAATGTGGGCTCTGCTTGGCGCGGCTGCCAGTCGGGGCCAATGCGGTGCACGGGCCAGGGACTGACCACATCCACCCGTGCAGGGTTGAGGCACACGCTTGCCCGCATCATGTCGCCCTGCGGGTCGTGCGGGGGGGGCGTAACGTCCATCACATCCACCGCCAGTTCGGCCCATTCGTAACGCGCCAAATCGGCCAGCCAGACTGGCAAGGGCTGGGCGATGTGGTGCTCACTCAGGTAGCGCACAAACTCGCGCGGGATCTCGCGAAACCAAGGCGTGTGCGAAGGCCAGTCGCGGTAAAAAGTGCGGCACAGCCTGCGCCAACGGGCCTCGCCCAGCAGTTGTCGGCTGACCGGAAAGCAGCTGTCCAGAAAACCACAAACGTTGTTGAACAACAAATCGTTGTACACGCCCATGCGTCGCTTGGGCACGCCCGGTGGGCGGCGTGTGTGGTGTGGGTCGCGCAGGTGCGCGGCCATCTGGTGCTGGAATTCTTGGAAGGCCAGCATCACGCCACCTGCCTGATGAGGGATTGGGTTTGGGCACCCCATTGCGCAACAGCTTGCGCGCCGAAGGCCTGGTGCTGCAAGTGCGCGATGTGCGCCACCTCTTGCACCAGGGTGGGCAGATCGGGGATGTTGAAGTCGCGCTCTAAGCAGGTAGGCACCGAATGGCCCATGCGCTGGTAAGCGGCTTGCAGCAGTTGCCAGACCGGATCGATTACCTCGCTGCCATGGGTGTCAATGACCAGGCCGTCTTCTTCGACATAGTGTCCGGCCACATGCACATAGCAGGTGCGCTCCAGCGGCAGCTGCGCCAGATAGGCGTGTGGGTCAAAGCCAAAATTTCGGCTGTTGACATAGATGTTGTTCACATCCAGGTGCAGCAGGCAATCGGCCCGCTCGACCACGGCCCGCACAAATTCGGGTTCGTTCATTTCAGCACCCGGGGGCGCGATGTAGGTGGAGGCGTTTTCCACACCGATGCGCATGCCCAGAATGTCTTGTGCGCGGGCAATTCGCTCGGCGGTGTAGCGCACAGCCTCTTCGGTTTGGGGAATGGGCAGCAAGTCATACAGGTGGCTGTCGTCAGCGCACCAGGACAGGTGTTCGGTAAAGAGGGTGATGCCGTGCGTGCGCATGAAGTCTCGGGTGCGGCGCAGCAAGGTTTCATCGAGTGCCCCAGGTCCGCCCAATGACAGCGACAGGCCGTGACACACAAAGGGGTAGCGTTCGGTAAAGGCACGCAGCGTGTGCGCAGAACGACCGCCCATACCGGCCCAGTTTTCTGGGGCGATTTCGAAAAATCCGATCTCGGGCGGCACGGCTTGCTGCAATGCCGGGATCAACTCACGGCGAAAGCCCAGACCGGCTGGATTGAAAGTTGTAAGCACCATGTTCATCGTCTTGTATCGGTGTGGCGTCAGCGAACGCCAAGCACACCGTGGTGTGCACAGCATCCGCTGACTGCTTCAGTCTTGAATCAAGATTTTTTGGCGCCGCAAGAGGCGTCTTTTTTCTTGTCGCCACCGCAAGAGGCTTCTTTGGCTTTCTTGTCGGCGCCGCACTTGCCCTCGCCACACTTGCCATCTTTGGCCTTGGTGGCTTTCTTGTCGCCGCCGCACTTGCCTTCGCCGCACTTGCCGTCTTTGGCCTTGGTGTCGGCTTGGGCCACTTGGTAGCCAGCGTCCAGGGTCTTAGCGGCAAAGGGGTTGCCAGCAGCGTGTGCGGGCAGCAAGGTGGCTGCGGCAAAGGCTGAGCCCAAAGCGATGGTGATGAAGTGTTGCTTGTTCATGAAATGCTCCTGAAAGTTTGAAGTGAGGTTGTTGACCGCTTTGAGCTGTACCGCGTGGCACTTGTTCATCGCTGTCATGGTGTAATCCGCGCCGGAACATTCAAAAGTTACGAAAAATGCACGCCATTTGTTTCATTTTGTATCTGTAACTTTTCCACCCCTTTGGACGAACTGACTTGAGCGAAAGCCTGCAAACCCAAGAAGCCGAACTGCACGCCGCATGGATGCAATCCCTGCAAGGCGATCACGCCAGTTACCAACGTGCCCTCGGCCTCATGAGTGGTCATGTGCGGCGCTTTCTGCAAAAACGGATGCAATCCCAACTCAGCGATGTCGAGGACCTTGTGCAAGAAACCCTGATGGCGATCCACCAAAAGCGCCACACCTACCAAAGCGACCAGCCTTTGACAGCCTGGATGTACGCGATTGCGCGCTACAAATGGGTGGATCATTTGCGCGCACATGGTCGCCGCGAGGGGCTGCACGACGACATCGACGACTGGTCTGAGACCTTGGCGGTGGACAGTGAAGAAGAAGCCAGCGATGCGCACAAGGACTTGGAGGTCGTGTTGGCAGACTTGCCGCTGCGCCAACGCGAGGCCATCGAGCACACGCGCTTGATGGGTTTGTCAATTACCGAAACCGCCGAGCGGACCGGGCAAAGCGAAGCTTCGGTCAAAGTGAACATCCACCGGGGCCTGAAAACCTTGATGGCCAAATGGGGAGCCAAAGCATGAAAACCAATGACCTGATTGCCTTGCTGGCCACCGACACACTGCAGCCGCAAAAACCTGTACGTCAGCAGCTGCTGCGCCAACTGCTGTTGGGTGCGCTGGTCTGTGGCGTGTTGTTGTTGGCCGTGTTTGGCCTGAACCCACAGATGGATCAAATGGCGGTGCATCCGGCCTTCATCACCAAAATGCTGTGGCTCACGGCCTTGATGGGTTTCAGCTTGTACGGCCTGTTTCGCTTGGCCAGACCCGGGGTGGGCGCAGGTCACACCCTCGTGGGTCTGGGCTTGGCTTTGCTGGCCATGGGCAGCCTGGGTGTCATGCAGTGGCTGCAAGCCGATGCGGGCGCACGCTCGGCGCAGTGGATGGGCGGCTCTTGGGAAGTGTGCTCGGTGAACATCGTGGCGCTGTCTTTGCCCGTGCTGGGCGCTTTGCTGTGGGCCTTGCGCCAACTGGCCCCAACGCGCCCCGCCTTGACGGGCGCGGTGGCTGGCATGCTGGCGGGCAGCTTGGCCGCCAGCATCTATTCACTGCATTGCACCGAAACCAGCCTGACGTTTTTTGCTGTCTGGTACGCCGGTGGCATCGCCTTGGTGTCGGGTGTGGGCGCGGTGTTGGGTTCTCGAATGCTGCGTTGGTGAGATGACATCGCGGCGCGGCGCCGTCTTTAAACCGCGCCCGCCAAAGGCAAATTGAGCAACAGGTTTTGCGGCTTGAGTTTGAGCAAGCCCTGCTCGTTCATGGCCAGCCCCAGATACACCGGTTTACCCTGCACATCGGCACGCATGTCTTGCGGGTTGTCAAAACGCAATTTGAACAGGCTGATGAGTTGCTGCTGGCGCTTGGCGTCCAGCTCGGTGCCTTGGTACAGGTCGTTGAGCAAAGCGGTCGCGGTCACGTCCAGCCCCACATGCCAACGCCAAGCCGGGTCGTCGACTTTTTGGACCGGCTCGATGCTGACGGCCACGCCCAAAAAGTGCTGCACCCAACGGGCCAACACCACCGACAAAGCCTTGAGTCCAGAGCGGGCATTGACCATGCTCAAAATCAAACCGTGCGGCAATTCGTTTTGGAGTTCGTGCGTCATGTCGAGCAAGAACGCATAACGGCCCAGGCCCTCACGCTGCGCAAAATAGCGCTCGGCGTTGTCCTGGTGCAGCACCTTCACATCGACCGCCTTGAGCGTGGCGCCACCTTCCATCAAGAGGCGGCCCATCTCGCCCAAACCGCCTGTGGATTTGAGGCTGTCGAGTGTCTCGCTGTCGCCCGACAGCACGCGGCCGCCTTCGATGGTGATGCGTTGGCGGCGAAACAGCAGTTCAGCGGCACGCCAGACCCAAGCGTCCTGCACATCGGCCAGCACATTGCACACGATGGCCTGCACCACCAGGTCAATGAAGAGCGGAGGCAGTTGGATGTTGCCGCTTTGCTGCCAGGCCATGCAGGCCGACTCCAGCGAGCCCGCAGCTTCCACCTCGTCACGGAACCGCAAAAACAGTTTGTAATTTTCACGGACATCGTCGTCCTTGAAATGTTTGTAGTCTGCAGGGGTGACCTGCATGTTGGGCGCATCGGTCAAGGCGGCATGCAAACGCTTTTCGGCCTTGCACGATTCAGGCACCAAGGCCAACTCCGGGCGCTGCAGCCACAGCCGCCAATAGTCGGGCGTGGGGCACATCCAGCCCCGCGCGTTGCGGGTCAGATGTTGGTGACCGCAGGCGGTCCAGAAATTGTGCATGGTGTTCAGAGGTTGGGGGCCAACAAGCGCTGCAAGTCTTTGACTTCCACCCCGCTGCGTTGCGCGAGGTTTTGAACCTGGTCCTCACCCACCTTGCCCACGTTGAAATACTGCGCCTCGGGGTGCGCGATGTAGAAACCGCTCACGCTGGCCGCAGGCGTCATGGCCAAACTCTCGGTCAGGCCCATGCCGATGTCTTGGCATTGCAGCAAGTCGAACATCGCTTGTTTAGCGCTGTGGTCGGGGCAAGCCGGGTAACCGGGTGCGGGGCGGATGCCTTGGTATTTTTCGGCAATCAACTCTTGGTTGTTCAGTGCCTCGCCCGCGGCGTAACCCCACAGGTCGGTACGCACTTTTTTGTGGAGGCACTCGGCCAGTGCTTCGGCCAATCGGTCGGCCAGTGACTTGAGCATGATGGCGCTGTAGTCGTCGTGCGCGGCTTCAAAGGCGGCGGCGCGTTTGTCGGCACCGATGCCTGCCGTGACGGCGAACACGCCCACATGGTCTGGCGCGGCGCCTGCGGGCGCGACGAAGTCGGCCAAGCAGCGGCTGGGGCGCATCACGCCTTCAATGCGATGTTTTTCAGTCTGCTGACGCAGGCCGCACCAAGTCATGGCGACTTGATTGCGGGACTCGTCGGTGTAGAGCGCAATGTCGTCGTCATTCACGCTGTTGGCGGGGTACAGGCCCAGCACCGCGTTGGCCGTGACCCAGCGGCCGTCGATGATTTTTTGCAGCATGGCTTGGCCGTCTGCATAGACCTTGCGGGCCTGCTCGCCCACCACTTCGTCATCGAGGATCGCGGGGAAAGGCCCGGCCAAGTCCCAGGTCTGAAAGAAGGGGCCCCAGTCGATGTACTGCGCGATCTCGGCCAGGTCGTAGTTTTTGAAGACACGGCGGCCAATGAACTTGGGCGCGGCGGGCACGCCTTGCGACCAGTCGATCGGCGTCTTGTTGGCGCGGGCCTGCGCCAGCGTCCACATGGGCGTTTGTTTTTTGTTGGCGTGCTGCTCGCGCACCTTGTCGTAGTCGGTGTTCAAGTCGGCGATGAATTTGGCCGCTTGCTCAGACAGCAAACCCTGCGCCACGCCCACGCTGCGCGAGGCATCGGGCACATAGACCACCGGGCCGGAGTAGTTGGGCGCGATCTTGACGGCGGTGTGCACGCGGCTGCAGGTGGCGCCGCCAATCAGCAGCGGCATTTGGCGCTCGCGGAAGTACGGGTCTTTTTCCATCTCGGCCGCCACGTACTGCATCTCTTCGAGGCTGGGCGTGATCAGGCCCGACAGGCCAATGATGTCGGCGTTTTCTTCTTTGGCTTTGGCCAAAATTTCATGGCAGGGCACCATCACGCCCATGTTGACCACCTCAAAGTTGTTGCACTGCAAGACCACCGTGACGATGTTCTTGCCGATGTCGTGCACATCGCCCTTGACGGTGGCGATCACGATCTTGCCCTTGGCTTTGACGTCGTGGCCAGCGGCTTCTTGCGCCAGCTTTTCGGCCTCGATGTAGGGCAACAAATGCGCCACGGCCTGCTTCATCACGCGGGCGCTCTTGACCACCTGCGGCAAAAACATCTTGCCCTGGCCAAACAGGTCACCGACCACGTTCATGCCGTCCATCAGCGGGCCTTCGATCACATGCAGCGGGCGTCCGCCTTTGGCCAGAATCTCTTGGTAGGCCTCTTCGGTGTCGTCGCTGATGAAGTCGGTGATGCCATGCACCAGCGAGTGGCTCAAGCGCTGCGCCACGCTCACAGGCGCATCGGGCGTGCCGCGCCAAGCCAACTTGGTGCTCTCGTCTTTGGCCGCGCCTTTTGCGCTGTCAGCCACTTCGACCAAACGCTCGCCCGCATCGGGGCGGCGGTTCAGCACCACGTCTTCCACCCGTTCGCGCAGCGTGGGCTCCAAGTCGTCGTACACGCCGACCATGCCCGCATTCACGATGCCCATGTCCATGCCGGCTTTGATCGCGTGGTACAGGAACACGGTGTGGATCGCCTCGCGCACCGGGTCGTTGCCCCGGAAGCTGAACGACACGTTCGACACGCCGCCCGAGACTTTGGCACCCGGCAGGTTCTGCTTGATCCAGCGCGTGGCTTCGATGAAGTCCACCGCGTAGTTGTTGTGCTCTTCGATGCCGGTGGCGATCGCAAAAATGTTCGGATCAAAAATGATGTCTTCGGGCGGGAAGCCCACCTCGTCCACCAGCACACGGTAAGCGCGCTCGCAAATCTCGATCTTGCGTTCGTAGGTGTCGGCCTGGCCTTTTTCATCAAACGCCATCACCACGGCGGCAGCGCCGTAGCGCTTGACCAGCTTGGCTTGGCGCTTGAACTCGTCAAGACCTTCTTTCATGCTGATCGAATTGACGATGCCCTTGCCCTGGATGCAGCGCAAACCGGCTTCGATCACCGTCCACTTGCTCGAATCCACCATCACCGGCACGCGGGCGATGTCGGGCTCGCCCGCCATCAGGTTCAAAAACCGCACCATGGCCGCCTGGCTGTCGAGCATGGCTTCGTCCATGTTCACGTCGATCACCTGTGCACCGTTTTCGACCTGCTGACGCGCCACGGCCAAAGCCTGCTCATACTCGCCGTTCAAAATCATGCGGGCAAAGGCCTTGGAGCCGGTCACGTTGGTGCGCTCGCCCACGTTGACAAACAGCGAACCCTCGCCGATGGAGACTGGCTCCAGACCGGACAACTTCATGGGGGGGACAGACACGATGGAAGACGCGACAACAGACACAGGCTCACCTTGGGCTTACAGGTGAGCGTCGTTGTGCAAAACAATCAGGAATTGAAGGCCCCAAGCCTGACCTGCGGCGCCTTAACGGCGGCGGGCTGCAACGCTCCTTGGGAAGGTGAGGATTTTAACCGGAGGGCTGAAAGGGAAGATCGACCCCCTCTTTGCACCAAGATGACAGGTTGGCCGGTTTGAAAACCGCACAATGAGACCATCCCTTGTAAAACGCACATGACCCTCATACCCAATTCATTCGACCCCCTCCAAGGTGCCTCCAACTTCCGCGACGTCGGCGGTTACCTGACCGCTGACGGGCAACGCGTGCGGCGTGGTCGGGTGTTCCGCTCGGACCATCTGGCGGGGCTGACCGACAGTGATGTGGCCCGCCTGCAAGCACTGGGCGTGCGCCACAGCCTGGACTTTCGGGGCGTGGCCGAATACACCGCCACGCCTTACGCCATTGCAGGCATCGAACGCGTGGCCCTGACGATTGAGCCCACGGTGATCGCGCGCATGCAGGCGCTGGTGGCGCAAGGCATTGTGCCCAGCACAGAAGAGACAGTGGAGCTGATGCGCGAGACCTACCGCGACTTTGTGAACCACAACGCGGACACTTTCGGCCGTTTTTTGAAGCATTTGCTCGATGAGCCCACACCGCAGGTGTTTCACTGCACCGCCGGCAAAGACCGCACGGGTTTTGCGGCAGCGCTGCTGTTGTCAGCGCTGGGGGTGGACCGGGCCACCATCGAGCACGACTACCTGCTCACCAACCAACTGTACAAACGTGACGCCCGCCTGGAAGGCAAAGGCCCAGCCCATGTGATGAAGGTGCTGTGGCAGGTGCAGCCCGAGTTTTTGCATGCCGCTTTTGAAGCGGTGGATGCACAGCATGGCGGCATGGCCCACTATTTGAACGGGGCCATTGGCCTGAGCCCGCAAGAGCTGGCAGAGCTCAAGCGGATGCTGCTGGAAGCCTGATCAGGCCGCTTCTTTGTAGAAGAAGCCGCCGTGCACACCGCGCGGAGCCAGCGGAGCCACGGCACGGCTGATCGCGCCGATGTGATCTGGCGTGGTGCCGCAGCAACCACCCACGATATTGACCAAGCCTTCGGCAGCAAATTCGTGGATCAGGCGGCTGGTGACTTCGGGCGTTTCGTCAAAACCGGTGTCGCTCATGGGGTTGGGCAGCCCGGCGTTGGGGTAGCAGCTGATGAAGGTGTCGCCAGCAACCTTGTTGAGCTCTTGAATGTAGGGGCGCATCAGCGTGGCACCCAGGGCGCAGTTCAGGCCAATGGCCAGGGGCTGCGCGTGGCGCACGCTGTGCCAAAAGGCGGTGACGGTCTGGCCACTCAAAATGCGGCCCGAAGCATCGGTGACGGTGCCGCTGATGATGAGGGGCAGGCGCTGGCCACTGGCTTCAAAGAATTCTTCGATGGCAAACAGCGCGGCCTTGGCGTTGAGCGTGTCAAAAATCGTTTCGACCAGCAGCACATCGGAGCCGCCTTCGACCAGGGCTTCGACCTGCTCGTAATACGCGGCGCGCAGCTCTTCAAAGGTCACGTTGCGGGCACCAGCGTCGTTCACGTCGGGGCTGATGCTGGCGGTCTTGGGTGTGGGGCCGAGGGCACCGACCACAAAGCGGGGCTTGTCGGGGGTGGAGAACTTGTCGCAGGCAGCGCGGGCCAATTTGGCGGACTGCAAGTTCATCTCGCGGGCCAGGTCCTGCATGTCGTAGTCGGCCTGGGCCACGGTGGTCGCGCCAAAGGTGTTGGTCTCGATCAGGTCGGCACCAGCGGCCAGATAGCCCTCGTGGATGTCGCGGATCACGTCGGGGCGGGTCAGGCTCAACAACTCATTGTTGCCCTTGACGTCTTTGGGGAAGTCTTTGAAACGCTCGCCCCGGTAGTCGGCTTCGGTCAGCTTAAAGCGCTGGATCATGGTGCCCATGGCCCCGTCGAGGATGGCGATGCGGGTTTTCAGGATCTCGGGCAGCGCCTGGGCGCGGGTGTAAACAGGGGTCTTCATGGCCCCTATTGTAAAAGTGCGGGATTCAAGCCTTTTGAAATCGATCAAACCCCGACGCCCTGAGCTGGCACGCCGGGCACTGGCCGCAGCCATAGCCCCAGTCGTGGCGTTGCGTGCGCTCACCCAGGTAACAGGTGTGGCTGTGCTCCACGATCAAGTCCACCAGCGCTGGCCCGCCTTGCGCAGGGTCGGCCTTTTGGCCCAGGTCGTGCGCCAATTGCCAGGTCTGCGCCTTGTCGATCCACATGAGCGGGGTTTCGATCAACAGCTTGCGGTCCATGCCCAGCGACAGGGCGACCTGCATGGCTTTCATGGTGTCGTCGCGGCAATCGGGATAGCCCGAAAAATCGGTCTCGCACACGCCGGTGACGATGACTTGCAAGCCCCGGCGATAAGCCAGCGCCGCCGCCAGCGTGAGGAACAGCAGGTTGCGCCCGGGCACAAAGGTGTTGGGCAGGCCCGAACTTTCCATCTCGATGGCGGTGTCGCGGGTCAGGGACGTTTCGCTGATTTGGCCCAGGATGCCAGCGTCCAGCAAATGGTCCTCGCCCATTTTGGGGGCCCATTGCGGAAAGCGCGCCTTGATCGCAGCCAGCACGTTCAACCGGGCGTCCAGCTCGACTTTGTGGCGCTGGCCATAGTCAAAAGCCAGGGTTTCGACACGTTCATAACGTGACAAAGCGTGGGCCAGGCAGGTGGTGGAGTCCTGACCACCAGAAAACAGGACGAGGGCTGAGGTGTGCATGGGGTGGGATGGTAACGCTGCAATGGTCTTGAGTGGGTGGGTGAGGGCGGGCAGAGGGTGACGATTTTGGCGTACCCCCGCCGCATGAAGAACCCTGTGCCCACCCTCACTCACCCACACCACACCCGCAAAAACTCAAGCGCCAGACCCAAAACCCAAGCCATCAATAGCGGACAATCAAGCCTTCAAAAAACCGTCCAACCCCAGTGTCCCCCCACCTCCCCATCCTGCGCGAAGTTTTTGGCTACGACGCCTTTCGCGGCCCGCAGCAAGCCATCATCGACCATGTGGCGGCTGGGGGTGATGCTCTGGTGCTCATGCCCACGGGCGGGGGCAAATCGCTGTGTTATCAGATTCCGGCGATTGCGCGCCAGCGTGCTGGGCACGGCATCACGGTAGTGGTCTCGCCCCTGATCGCGCTGATGCACGACCAAGTGGGTGCACTGCACGAAGCGGGCGTGAGCGCCGCCTTTTTGAACTCCACCCTCACCAGCGACGAAGCCAGCGACATCGAGCGTCGGCTGATGCGCGGCGAGATCACGCTGCTGTATGCCGCGCCTGAACGCGTGACCAACGGTCGGTTTTTGGCGCAGATGGATTCGCTGCTCGAACGCGGGCTGCTGAGCCTGTTTGCGATCGACGAAGCGCATTGCGTGAGCCAATGGGGCCACGACTTCCGGCCCGAGTACCGCGGCCTGTCGGTGCTGCACGAGCGCTACCCCAGCGTGCCACGTGTGGCGCTCACGGCAACAGCCGATGCGCTGACGCGTGCCGACATCGTGGAACGCCTGCAGCTGGAAAGCGCCGAGCTGTTCATCAGCAGCTTTGACCGGCCCAACATCCGCTACACCATCGTTGAGAAAAAAGACGCCAGTACCCAGCTGCTGCGCTTCATTGAGCGGGAACACCCCGAAGAAGCGGGCGTGGTCTATTGCCAGTCGCGCAAGCGGGTCGAAGAGATCGCGGCCATGTTGTGCGAAGCGGGCATCCACGCGCTGCCCTACCACGCGGGCCTGGATGCAGGCATGCGCCAGCGACACCAAAACGAGTTTCTGCGTGAAGAAGGCGTGGTGATGGTCGCCACCGTGGCCTTTGGCATGGGCATCGACAAGCCCGATGTGCGCTTTGTGGCGCACCTGGACATGCCCAAGAACATCGAAGGCTACTACCAAGAGACGGGCCGCGCCGGGCGAGATGGCATGGCTTCAGACGCCTGGATGGCCTATGGCCTGCAAGACGTGGTCAACCAGCGCCGGATGATCGACGAAAGCCCGGCCGAAGAAGAATTCAAGCAGGTCATGCGCGGCAAGCTCGATGCATTGCTGGGCTTGGCCGAGGCGACCGACTGCCGCCGCGTGCGCTTGTTGAGCTACTTTGGCGAAACCTACAAAGGGCAGAACGACAGCTCAGCTGGCGTGTATATGCCGTTTTGCGGCAATTGCGACAACTGCCTGAACCCACCTGAAGTCTGGGACGGCACCGATGCGGCACGCAAACTGCTGTCCACCGTGTACCGCACGCAGCAAAGCAGTGGACACAACTTTGGCGCGGGCCACACCATGGACATCGTGCGCGGCAAGAAGACCGAGAAAGTGGCGCAACGCGGCCACGAAAGCATCAGTACCTTTGGCTTGGGTGCCAACTACAGCGAGCAGCAACTGCGCGCCGTGATGCGCCAGCTGATCGCGATTGGCGCGCTGCATGTGCACACCGAAGACGGCTTTAGCACCCTGCACCTGACCGAGGCATCACGCGCCGTGCTCAAAGGCGAGGTGCCGGTGCAGCTGCGCGAAAGCACCAGCCAGCGCGCCGACAAAAAGAGCCGCACACGCAGTGCACCTGGCCCAGCAGCCGCCAACTTGGGCCAGGACGCGATGGTGCGCTACATCAACCTCAAAACTTGGCGCGCCGAAGTGGCCAAAGAGCACAACCTGCCCGCGTATGTGATCTTCCACGACGCCACGCTGGCCGCGATTGCTGAAAGCGCCCCGCAAAGTCTGAGTGACCTGCAAGGCATCAGCGGGCTGGGCGTGAAAAAGTTAGAAGCCTATGGCGAGCAAGTGCTGCGGGTGTGCAACGGGGCAACTTGATCAGGCGTCGACCTGAATCGCCCCGCGCCGAATCTGATCACGCTCCAGGCTTTCAAACAACGCCTTGAAGTTGCCTTCGCCAAAGCCTTCGTCGGCTTTGCGCTGGATGAACTCGAAGAACACCGGCCCCAGCAGCGTCTGGCTGAAGATTTGCAGCAGCAAGCGCTTTTCGCCATTGGCCGTCGACCCGTCCATCAAGATGCCGCGCGCCTGCAACTCGGGCACGGGCTCGCCGTGGCCCTTGAGGCGCTCTTCGAGCATCTCGTAATAGATGTCGTTGGGCGCGGTCATGAGGGGGATGCCCGCCATCTGCAAGGCATCCACGCTCTTCAAGATGTCATCGGTGAGCAGCGCGATGTGCTGGATGCCTTCGCCGTTGAACTGCATCAGAAACTCTTCGATCTGGCCACCGGTCTTGCCCGACTCTTCGTTGAGTGGGATGCGGATCATGCCATCGGGCGCGGTCATGGCTCGGCTGGTCAGGCCCGTGTGTGTGCCTTGGATGTCGAAGTAGCGGATCTCACGAAAGTTGAAGATCTTCTCGTAAAAACCACCCCAAAACGCCATGCGGCCTTTGTAGACGTTGTGCGTCAGGTGGTCGATGAGCTTGAAGCCGTGGCCCGGTGGGTGGCGGTCTACGCCCTCAATGAATTCAAAGTCGATGTCATAAATGCTTTTGCCGTCTTCAAAACGGTCAATCAAATACAAAGGCGCACCGCCAATGCCCTTGATGGCGGGCAAGCGCAGCTCCATCGGTCCGGTGGGAACTTCCACCGGTTGCGCACCCATCTCCAATGCGCGTTCATAGGCTTTGTGCGAATCCTTCACCCGAAAAGCCAAGGCGCAGGCACAAGGGCCGTGCTCGGCGGCAAAGTAACCGGCCAGGCTTTTGGGCTCGCGGTTGACGATGAAGTTGATGTCGCCCTGGCGGTAAAGCACCACGTCTTTGGAGCGGTGTTTGGCCACCAGCGTGAAGCCCATTTTTTCAAACAAGGGCTCCAGGGTGTTGGCAACAGGGGATGCGAACTCGACGAACTCAAAGCCGCACAGGCCCATGGGGTTGTCAAACAGATCGGTCATAAAAATCTCCAGCATTGAACCGGGCCGCGCTGCTGGGTGAGCGGGGCCCGACTTGAAATCGGTCAAACAAAAAGGGGGAGGATGCTTAAGAAGCCTGCGGCGGCGCGCAGGGCTTGCCTCGCGTGCTGCGCGCGAGGTGGATACCGAAAATCAAGACCTGGATGGACATGGGGTCGATGGTCGTCGCTGGCGCTCAGTGTGTCAAGCGCTAAAACCCTGCCCGCGTGTGCCTGCAATGGCTGGGTCCATGCAACCTTGAACCAAAGCGATCAAGCGACCGCTTGGATGCTGCGCAAGTGGGCAATTTCTGCCGCACTCATGCCCAACCCTTGCAGCAGCTCGTTGGTGTTTTCACCTTGCGTGGGGGGCTGACGGCGAACGCCCAAGCGTTGCCCATCCATGGTGAAAGGAAACAGCGCAGCCCGCGCAGTCTGGCCCGCCTTGGGGCCATCGCTCAGTCGCACATCGGCCAAACCGCCAGTGGCATTGAGGTGCGGGTCGTCAAACAACTCTTCAGGCTTGACGATGGGCGCAAAGGGCAGACCTGCTTTTTCAAAAATGGCCGTCAGCTCGGCGGCGGTAAAGGCCTCTAAGCGGCTGCGCAACTCGGGCATCATCACATCGCGCTGCGATACGCGAGCATTGTTGTCGCTGTAACGCGGGTCAGCCTTGAGATCGGCAAAACCCAGCACATCACAGAAAACAGCCCACTGTGCGTCACTCACTGCTGCCAAGAAAATTTGCTCGCCGTTTTTCACAGTGAACACGTCGTACACACCCCAGGCCGAGATGCGGTTGGGCATGGGCTCGGCCGCTTTGCCCGTGATGGCGTACTGCAGCATGTGCTGGCCCACCAAGAACACATTGTTCTCAAACAAGGCCGACTGGATCTCTTGCCCGCGCCCGGTGATGCCGCGCTGGATCAGCGCACCCAGCACGCCAATCGCACCAAACATGCCGCCCATGATGTCGTTCACGCTGGTGCCTGCACGCAAAGGGTCGCCCGGACGCCCCGTCATGTAGGCCAGACCCCCCATCATTTGCACGACTTCGTCAAGCGCAGTGCGGTGGTCATACGGACCGGGCAAAAAGCCTTTCAGGCTGGCGTAAATCTGCTTGGGGTGCTTAGCAGACAAGCTGGCGTAGTCCAAGCCGTACTTGGCCATGGAGCCGGGCTTGAAGTTCTCGGCCACCACGTCGGCCGTGGCGCACAGGCGTCGCGCCACCTCGGCGCCTTCGGGTGACTGCAGGTTGAGTTTTATGCTCTTTTTGTTGCGATTGAACATCGGGAAAAAACCCGCGCCCGAACCCAGCAGGTGCCGAGTTCGGTCGCCCTCGATGGGCTCGACCTTGATGACTTCGGCCCCCATGTCGGCCAGCACCATGCCGCAGGTGGGGCCCATGACCATGTGGGTGAACTCGACGACGCGCAGGCCTTCGAGCGGGAGTTTTCGGGCGGGGGCGTTCATGCGCAAACTCAGCGGTAAAACGCTTCGACTTTGCCCTTGAGCTTGATCAGCAGGGGTTGGCCCTTGCGGTCCAAAGTTTTGCCAGCGGGCACGCGCACCCAGCCTTCGCTGATGCAGTATTCCTCGACATCGTTGCGGTCCTTGCCGTTGAAGCGGATGCCGATGTCGTGCTCGAACACGGCGCGCACATGGTGCGGGCTGCGAGCGTCGATGGACAAACGGTCTGGCAATTCGGGGCGAGTCGTTGCTTCTGGGGCGGTATCGGTCATGACATTGGACTTTTAAAAGCTACCGAATCTATACCAAAACCCAAGCGTTTTTTGAGTTTTTGCCCGCTTACGTAGCAAACATCAACCTCAATGGATGAATTTGATCTTCACACACAACTGGTATCCGACGCCCCACACCGATTTGATGGCAGGCTCATCGCCCTCAGCCTGAACACTTTTGAATTTTTTGCGCAAACGGGCGATCAATTCTTCCAAGGCATGCTTGCTCATCGGGGCATCATCGTCCTCTTCTGCAAACAAATCACACAGCACACCGGACTCCAGCGTGTTGTCCTTGGCCTGAACAAGGGCCAGCAGAATCGTTTTTTCTTTGCTGGTCAACCGCAGTTTCTGCTCAGGTTCTGGTCCCAGCAATGTGCGATCACGCAAACTCAAAGACCATTCATTCTCCGCTTGCGTCTGCTTCAGACGTCGCCCCAAACTCAACAGAACCAAAACCAGTTCATCCGGTGACACGGGCTTGGTCAGGTAAATGTCTGCGCCGCCTTGCTTGTACCCCGCAATCCGATCATTCAGAGCGACCCGGGCGGTCATGATCACGATGCCGGCATCGGGTCGGGACTGCCGGACTCGGCGGCACAGGCTCAGGCCATTTTCACCGGGTAGGTTCAGGTCAATCAAGTAAAGATCAAAGGCAATGCGGGCACTCAAATCGTCCAAGCCCGATGCGCTGTTGGCCGAGTAGACGTCGAATCCGTTCGCCCGCAAATGAACTTCGATTTCTTCACGCAGCAAGCGGTCGTCCTCGACCAAAGCCAGAACCAAGGGCCAAGGTGCGTCTCGGGTGTCGCGGTGCAATGGGCTCAACGGGGGAATCTCACTTCAAAGACCACTTCTTGGTCGATTTTTTGGTACTTCACTTGAGCCCCCATCTTTTGAGCCGCCGAACTCACCAGACTCAAACCAATGCCCATGCCCGGGCTGTTCTGGAAGCTGGGGTGGCGGTAATAACGTTCAAACAAACGGGCTTCATCGGGGTGATTCTCTGCTGCCACGCGGTTGCTGATGCGGAAAGAGGTCACGCTGTTTGTTTCGTCTCGAATGGATATCTTGATTTTGCCCTCAGCCGCATATTTGACGGCATTGCTCACCAGGTTTTCAATGATCAAGGCCAAAAAGTGGGGGGCCGCTCGAAACGCCACACCCTCCTGAATGTCGAGCTCAAAACTATCCGGCTCACGGTACTCTTGCATCACCACGCTCATCAGTTCGATGGCCGACACGTTCTCCTCCGATCCTTGTGCGTCCATGCGTTCAATTTTGTTAGACAAGGCTACATGCTCAATCATCGCGTCCATGCGTTCCACGGAGGTATTGATGTGCAGAACTCTTTCAGCAGATTCGCCCTGCGCCATGGCCATTCTTTTGAGCGAAGCCATCGCAAATTTGATGGTGCTCAAAGGCGTTTTCAATTCATGCGTCAGCATGTCAATCAAATCACGACGCTCCTTCAAACCTTCTTCGTAGACTTTCGACTCTGCGGCCTGAATCTGCAATGCTTGAAGCTCCAAAATTTTCTTCCGGTTGCGGCTGATTTTTTCGGTGGCGACCAACCAAAACACAACAATGCCAATTGCGACTCCATTGAACCGCAAGTCACCGCTGGACTGTGCAAAGTCATACGGGTCTCGCCAGTCTGGGTTACCAACACTGTAGGGGTATCCCATCACAATAATGAGCAGAAAAAACATCCATCCAGTCGTGAAGATCCACCTGCCAGGCATAGGCTCACGGATCGTCCGAGCCCCCCAAATTTGGATAAAGGGGCTGATAAAACCGACGCCATAGTTGAACAGGCCAGCTTCTGTTTCATAGCCTGAGAAAACAAGCAGTAGATTAAGGCCACAAAGCGCAAGAACAACTGCAACCCATTTGTTGTAGGCGTCGCTGGGTTTGTAGGCATAAACCACCACCCACGCCAACAGGACGAGCATCGCCATCCGCATGACCAAAGCAAAGCCAGCCACGGCATTGGGTTGAACAGCCGCCATAGGCGCCCAAACTTGGGGCAATACGCCAGAAAAAGCGCAAATCGCCACCACCACTGCCGATTGAAAACCTAAAAAAACCAACAACACCCGAGATCGCTCAAAGAAGAAAAACACCACCGAGAGAATCAGCAAAGCGATCGAAAGATTCAACGCGGTATTGACGCTTTTAACGGCTGAAATCGTCGTCTTCAGCACATCATCCGCCGTCATCACTTCAGTTCTCACAATGCGAACGGCGGTCGTTTCCACTTTCAAATACGCAAAATTGTCATCGGCGTTCGAAGCGCTGAATGCAAAACAGTGCTGGAGTTCAATGCAAAATTTTTTCTTTTGCATTTGCATTTCACCCCCCACCTGTTGGGTCCAATGGCCTTCATCTTTTTGGTGGAAGACCAAGGTGTCCAAAGAATATGGCTCCACCCTCAACACCAAAGGTGATGCTTTCTCAGCCCATTTGTTCGGCTGGGTATCTTTCAGTCGAATGCGTATCCATGTTTCACCCCCGATGAACCCCAAGCGCAATTGACCCCGATAAGTCTTGAATGTCTGAGCTTGCGCGCTTTCGAAGGTGTGCTGATGTTGCTCGTCGTGGAAATACGCTGTTTCGAGCTCGTAGCGATCCTGCCCTGCGTGCAAGGAGAGTTGAATAAATAACAACAGCAGAAGGCAACACAAGCGTTTCATAGATGCTTTGCATCATAGAAGTTTGACATGGCATAAACCGCCTCTATGTCAATTCAAGCCAAATGCCGCATTGAAAGTGAGAGCAACTGTGAGCATTTGCAGCCGAGCAACAACGAATGCCCGATGGACTGTGAGCATCTGTGTGTTTTCATGATTTTTGATGTGGGTTCACACGAGGGCGACTGTTAGATTTCAATCCGTCTTCTTCACTCATATTTTGGAGTCCACACCATGTCTTCACTGAAACAGCTTGAGCAGCAAAAAGCCGAGCTCGATCTGAAAATTACACAGTCATTGGAAATCTTGAAAAAGATGGACCTTGATTTGGAGCAAGCACGATTGCGCCAACAAGCCGTAGACCAAGGCACTGCTCAGATCATGGCTGTCATGGAAAAATACAATCTGACACAAGAGGATATTTTTCCGGGCAGCATTCCCAAGATTGGAACAGTCAAGCCCAAAGAGTCGCAAACTCTTGCGGAAATGCGCCAATATTTCAACCGACGCTGAGTGCACTGCGAGGTCATTGAAAGAGTCTTGTCGTGCTTTTCGACTGGCGCGCTGCAGGTCTACAGCGCAAAGAAACAGAGAAAGTGCTCGTATTCGCCACGCCACTGCACATGATGGCAAAATGCCCGGTCTTCGAGGCCTGACAGGTGTGTCAGGCACGCGCACTCTGACCGTCGGCTTCTGTCTACCCCCTCATGATCTCTTCCCCTGCCGGTACGCTCGGCATCGATTTCGGCACGTCCAACTCGGCCATGGCTTGGCTGGGCGCACAAGGCAGCGCCCACCTGATCCCCCTCGAGCATGAGGCCATGGCCATGCCCACTGCCGTCTTCTACAACCTCGAAGACAACCGCACCCATTTCGGTCGAGACGCGCTCAGACATTACTTGGAAGGCACCGAAGGCCGCTTGATGCGCTCGCTCAAAAGCCTGCTGGGCAGCCCCTTGCTGCTGGAGACGACGCAGATCGGCCACCAGCAGATCAGCTTTCAAGACATCATTGCCACCTTTTTGGCCACCCTGCGCGAACGCGCGACGCAAAGCCTGGGCAAGGCCCCACGCCGTGTGGTGATGGGTCGTCCGGTGCACTTTGTGGACGACGATCCCGAAAGGGATGCGCAAGCGGAGACATCACTGCGACAAGCCGTGCAGTCGGTGGGATTTGATGAAGTGTCTTTTCAACTGGAGCCCATTGCTGCCGCACTCGATTACGAACAGCGTCTGACAAAGGAAAGTACCGTGCTGGTCGTTGACCTCGGGGGCGGCACTTCGGACTTTACGGTGGTGCGCCTAGGGCCTGAACGCATGCAGCACAAAGACCGCAGTGCGGACATCTTGGCCACGACGGGCGTGCACATTGGTGGTACTGACTACGACCGGCAACTCAATCTGGCACAAGTCATGCCGCTGTTGGGCTACAAGCACATCGGTCCCGAACACCGCGAAGTGCCCAGCCGGGTGTTTTTTGACCTGGCCACTTGGCACCTGATTCACTGGCAATACCAACCCAAAGCCATCGCCCACGCTAAAACGCTGCGCAGCAACTACCGCGAGACGCAGCTGCACGAACGGCTGATGCGGGTACTCACCGAGCGACATGGTCACCTGATGGCGCACGAAGTAGAGCAAGCCAAAATCCGCTGCTCGGTGAATAAATGCGATACGGGCATTGACTTGTCGGTGATCGAACGCGATTTGCAAGCCAGATTGGGCGTGCCCGACATGCAAGCGCATTTGCACGATTTGTTGAGCCGCACCTTGGCGTGCGCACGCGAGTGCGTGCAACGTGCCAACTTGACCGATGCGTCACTCGACGCGATTTACCTCACGGGCGGCTCATCAGCCCTGAGCACGTTCCAGCAAGCACTTCAGGCCGAATTTGCAGGTGTGAAACTGGTCGAAGGCGATTTATTTGGCGGTGTCGCGCTGGGCCTGGCCTACAGCCGATGAACCCATGAAAAAAGCCACCCAGGTAGAACCTGAATGGCTTTTTGTCTGGCGCCATGTCGGCACTGTGCTCAGCGGCTCAGCGATTCAAACCGCTGAGCCAAATCACATCAGGCCTTCACCGAAGACAACGCGGCATTGAAGGTGGCACTGGGGCGCATGATCGTGGCCAACTTGGCTTGGTCAGGCATGTAATAGCCGCCAATGTCGACAGGCTTGCCCTGCACGGCGTTGAGCTCGTCCACGATCTTCTTTTCACCGTCGGTCAAGGCTTTGGCCAAAGGTGCGAACTGGGCCGCCAGCGCTGCGTCCTCTGTTTGGGCGGCCAATTCTTGAGCCCAATACATGGCCAAGTAGAACTGGCTGCCGCGATTGTCCAACTGACCCGTCTTGGGAGAAGGGTTCTTGTTGTTGTCGAGCAACTTGCCTGTCGCGGCGTCCAAAGTTTTGGCCAAGACCCCGGCTTTTTTGTTGCCTGTCTTCAGGCCCAAGTCTTCGAAAGACACGGCCAAAGCCAAGAACTCGCCCAAAGAATCCCAGCGCAAGTGGTTTTCTTCCACCAGTTGCTGCACATGCTTGGGGGCGGAGCCGCCTGCACCGGTTTCGTACATGCCGCCGCCTGCCATCAAAGGCACGATGGAGAGCATCTTGGCCGAGGTGCCCAACTCCATGATGGGGAACAAATCGGTCAGGTAGTCGCGCAAGATGTTGCCGGTCGCGCTGATGGTGTCCAAACCGCGCACCACGCGCTCCAAGGTGTAACGCATCGCACGCACTTGGCTCATGATCTGGATTTCCAGGCCGGCCGTGTTGTGCTCATGCAGGTACATCTTGACCTTGGTGATCAATTGGGCTTCGTGTGGACGGTACTGGTCGAGCCAGAACACCACAGGCATGCCGGAGTTGCGGGCACGTGTCACCGCCAGCTTGACCCAGTCACGGATCGCAGCGTCTTTGACTTGGCACATGCGCCAGATGTCACCAGCTTCCACGTTTTCAGACAAGAGCACTTCGCCCGTGTTGATGTCGGTGATGTTGGCCACGCCGTCTTCCGAGATCTCGAAAGTCTTGTCGTGTGAGCCGTATTCTTCGGCTTGCTGGGCCATCAAGCCCACGTTGGGCACTGTGCCCATGGTCTTGGGGTCGAACGCACCATGCCATTTGCAGAAGTTGATCATCTCCTGGTAAATACGGGCAAATGTCGACTCGGGCATCACGGCCTTGACGTCTTTCAGGCGGCCGTCAGCCCCCCACATCTTGCCGCCGTTGCGGATCATGGCGGGCATGGACGCGTCCACGATCACGTCGTTGGGCGAATGGAAGTTGGTGATGCCCTTGGCCGAGTCCACCATGGCCAGCTCAGGGCGGCCTTCGTGGCAAGCGTGCAGGTCGCGCTTGATCTCGTCTTGCTTTGACTGAGGCAATGCGGTGATCTTGCTGTACAGATCGGCCATGCCGTTGTTCACGTTCACACCCAACTCTTCGAACAGTTTGGCATGCTTGGCAAAAGCGTCTTTGTAGAAGATCTTCACGCAGTGCCCGAAAACGATCGGGTGAGACACCTTCATCATGGTGGCCTTGACGTGCAGCGAGAACATCACACCGGTTTTGTGGGCGTCTTCAATTTCTTTTTCATAGAACTCGAGCAAGGCTTTCTTGCTCATGAACATGCTGTCGATGACTTCACGGTCGAGCAGAGAAACTTTGGGCTTGAGGATGATGGTCTTGCCGCTCTTGGTGATCAGCTCCATCTTCACGTCACGGGGGCGGTCCAAGGTCATGGACTTTTCGCCGTGGTAGAAATCGCCAGCGTGCATGTGCGAGACGTGTGAACGCGAGGCTTGGCTCCACTCGGCCATGCTGTGGGGGTTCTTGCGGGCGAATTCTTTGACGGCGCGAGGGGCACGGCGGTCGGAGTTGCCTTCGCGCAAAACAGGGTTCACGGCCGAGCCGGTGCACTTGTTGTAGCGGGCCTTCAAGGCCTTTTCTTCGTCGGTTTTGGCGTTTTCTGGGTAATCAGGCAAGGCATAGCCTTTACCCTGCAACTCTTTGATGGCGGCGGTCAACTGGCCCACGGAGGCACTGATGTTGGGCAGCTTGATGATGTTGGCGGATGGGTTCAGCGTCAGTTTGCCCAGCTCGGCCAGGTTGTTAGGCACGCGTTGCTCGGCTGGCAACATGTCCGAAAACTCACCCAAAATACGGGCCGCCACCGAGATGTCGCTTTCAGCCACTTCGATGCCTGCGGGAGCCGCAAAAGTCCGAATGATGGGCAAAAACGATGCCGTGGCCAACAAGGGGGCCTCGTCTGTCAGGGTGTAAATGATCTTGGATTTGTCTGCAACCATAGGTACTTTCTTTTCTCGTTATCAAGATGTGTCTCAACGAACACGGCGTTCGGCGGTACGTCGAACGGATTCAGAAAAACCGCCCTTATAAGGTGGTTCAGCCCGTGACTTTATCTCAAAAGACCCCTGGTTTGACTGACAAAAGGACACACACTGCACAGCTGCGCTAGGACGAAATGGCCGCATGCCCCCAGACGATTAAACTGATGGCCCTACAGAGCTGTGTCAAACCCCGGTGTTTGGCACTCAATTGACCCGGTCTGTGCCTTGACTGCACCGACCAAAACCTAGGAATTCCCCATGGGCGCGCAGTGGAAAGCAAAAGGCAAAGCACAGGCAGCAGACGCACGAGGCAAGCTGTTTGGTCGTCTGGCCAAGGACATCATGATCGCGGCCCGCAACGGGGCCGACCCCGCCGCCAACTCGCGTCTGCGCTTGGTGGTCGAGCAGGCCCGCAAAGTGTCCATGCCCAAAGAAACGCTGGAACGCGCCATCAAGAAGGGCGCTGGCCTTTTGGGCGATGCCGTCAGCTTTGACCGCGTGATTTACGAAGGCTTTGCCCCGCACCAAGTGCCGGTGATGATCGAGGTGCTGACCGACAACGTGAACCGCAGCGCTTCTGAAATGCGCGTGCTGTTCCGCAAGGGCCAGCAAGGCACCTCGGGCTCAGTCTCTTGGGACTTTGACCATGTGGGTTTTATCGAAGCCGAACCCACCCAAGCCGGGGCTGACGCCGAACTGGCCGCCATCGAAGCCGGAGCGCAAGACTTTGAACCCGCCGACGAAGACGGCGTGACCGTGTTCATCACCGAAGCGACCGACCTTGACTTGGTCAGCCGCGCCCTGCCCGAACACGGCTTCACGGTGGTGTCGGCCAAGCTGGGCTACAAACCGAAAAACCCAGTCGACCCGGCCAACCTGAGCGCCGAGCAACTGGAAGAAATCGAAGCCTTTTTGGGCGCCATCGACAACAACGACGACGTGCAGAACGTATTTGTGGGCTTGGCGGGTTAAGCCCACCCCTTTCCTTGAAGGGCCTGACGGGTCATTCCCGTCAGGCCCTTTTGTTTTGGAGCCGGCAAACGACGCAAATTGGTGCATACCCGCGCACCAAGCAAGGGAAATCCATGAGCCACAACTGATTTGCGCACACCTATGATGCACAAATCTTGCATACAAGATGCCAAAACAAGTGGCATGGTATTCGCTAGAGGTTCAAGCAAAGGAATCCCTCGCCCGTGAACTCCAAAGACATTGCCGACCGGATCGTGGAAGCGATCCTCGCCCAAAAGCTGACGCCCGGCGCTCGCTTGGGCGAGCAGGCTTTGTCGATCCTGTTTGACTGCAGCCGTACTTTGGTGCGCGAAGCGCTGATGCAACTGGCCGCACGCGGCATCGTGCAGGTCAGCTCACGCCGGGGCTGGTATGTGGTGCAACCCTCCAAGACAGAAGCCCGTGAGGCCTTTGAAGCCCGCAGGGTGATCGAGACCGGCCTGATCCGCAGCGCCGGAGCCATGGACAAGACCACACTCAAGCGCCTGAAGCAGCACATCCAGCAAGAGAAAACTGCGCTCAAACAAGACGATGTAGGGCGGCGCAGCTTCTTGCTCGGCGACTTTCATGTGTGCCTGGCCGAGTGCTTGGGTAACCAGCTGCTGGCCGATACGCTGCGCGACTTCACAGCCCGCACCACCCTGATCGCCATGCTCTACCAATCCAGCCACGACGCGGTGAAATCCTGTCAGGAACACATCGAGATCGTGCAAGCCCTCGAGCGTGGTGACAAAGAAACCGCCGAACAACTGATGGCTGAGCACATTGGCCAGGTGCAATCGGCCTTGAAGATCAACGCCGCACCTGCTGACCCGTTGGCCGAGTTGCGTCTGGCATTGGCGCCCATGAGTGCTGCTCGTGCTTCACCACCCAAAACGGTCCGAATCGCATCTCTAAAACCCCCTTCTCCAACCTCACCTTCCACTTACCTAGGAGCCTTGCTATGAAACTCTCGAAACGCCTTGTCTTGTCCACCGCTGTGGTCGCCAGCCTCTTGACTTTGGCCGGTGCCAGCCACGCCCAAGCAGCCCTGGACAACATTCAAAAAGCCAAGCTGATCAAGATCGCCATCCCGACCGACTTCCCGCCTTATGGCTTTGTCGGCATCGACCTCAAACCCCAAGGCCTGGACATCGACATGGCCAATTACATCGCCGCCAAAATGGGCGTGAAGATCGAATTGCTGCCGGTGACCAGTGCCAACCGCATCGCCTACTTGCAAACCAAAAAGGCAGATTTGGTCATCTCCACCTTGGGCAAAAACGCCGAGCGTGAAAAAGTGATCGACTTCACATCGGCCTACTCGCCGTTCTTCCAAGGCATTTACGGTCCCAAAAGCATCAACGTGAAGTCCATGGCCGATTTGGCAGGCAAGACCGTGGCGGCCACTCGCGGTGCTTTGGAAGACCAGGAATTGACCAAAGTGGCCCCAGCGGGCACTGACATCAAACGCTTTGAAGACAACAACGCCACCGTCTCGGCTTTCGTCGCAGGCCAAACCCAGTTGTTGGCCACGGGCGTGTCGGTGGCGGGCGTGATGATGCAAAAGAACCCTCAGCTCAACACCGAATACAAGTTGCTGCTCAAAGACAGCCCCAACTTCATCGGTGTGGGCAAGGGCGAAGACGCGCTGCGCACCAAGGTCAACGCCATCATTGCTGACGGCAAGAAGTCAGGCGACATCGACAAGATGGCGCAAAAGTGGCTGGGCCGCCCTGCTGGCCAGTTGCCCGAATAAGCACTTGAAGAGCTGACACCATGGCCATTGAGCTGGACTTTGCGGCGGTTTTGACCGAGTGGCCCTTGTTGGTCAAGGGTGTGGCGTTGACGCTCGGCCTCACGGCCGTGTCGGCAGTGCTGGGCGTTTTGTTGGGCATTGGCTGCGCCTGGGTGCGCACGCAGGGGCCTGGCTGGAGCCGCCCTGGCGTGGCCGCTTATGTGGAGTTGATCCGCAACACGCCTTTCATTGTCCAGCTCTTTTTCATCTTCTTTGGCCTGCCGGCCATGGGTGTGCGCCTAAGTCCCGAGTGGTCGTCGGTGATCGCCATGGTGATCAACTTGGGTGCGTATTCGGCTGAGATCGTGCGGGCCGGCATCCAGACCACGCCTGCCGGGCAAATCGAAGCGGCCATGAGCTTGGCCCTTTCTCGAATGCAGACCTTCATTTGGGTGGTTTTGCCACCGGCCCTGCAGCGCGTGTGGCCTGCGCTGGTCAGCCAGATCATCATCGTGATGTTGGGCTCAGCGGTGTGCGGACAGATCTCGACCGAGGAGCTGAGCTTTGCCGCCAACCTGATCCAGAGCCGCAACTTCCGCGCCTTTGAAGCCTTCATCGTCGCCACCGCCATTTACCTGTTGCTGTCGATCGCCACCCGCGCCACGCTGAACTGGTTCGGCCAACGCTTCTTGTTCGGGGGCCGCCGTGGTTGAGTTTTCTCTTTGGGACATCGTCAGCAACTTGTTGCTGGCCGCACGCTGGACGATTGTGTTGTCCTTGATCGCTTTTGTGGGCGGTGGCCTGGTGGGCCTGGCCCTGCTGGTGGCCCGCACCACGCCCAGCCGCAGCTTGCAACAAGCCGTGGCCCTGTATGTGCAGGTCTTTCAGGGCACGCCTTTGCTGATGCAGCTGTTCTTGGCGTACTTCGGCATGGCCATGCTGGGCGTGGAAACTTCGGCCTGGACGGCTGCGGCCGTGGCTCTCACGCTTTACAGCAGCGCATTCCTCGCCGAAATTTGGCACGGCTGCGTCAAATCGATTGGCAAAGGCCAGTGGGAGGCCGCACAAAGCCTGGCGCTGAACTTTGTCGAGCAATTGCGCTATGTGATTTTCCCGCAAGCAGCACGCATTGCGATCGCGCCCACCGTGGGCTTTTTGGTGCAAGTGGTCAAGGGCACCGCACTGGCTTCGGTCATTGGCTTTGTGGAGCTGACCAAGGCTGGCACCATGATCACCAATGCCACTTTCAAACCCTTTGTGGTCTACAGCTGTGTGGCTGTGATGTATTTCCTGATCTGCTACCCGATCAGCCTGTATGCACGCTCTCTCGAAGGCAAATTCCATGTTCAACGCTAACGCATCTACCGCCGCCGTTGCCATCACGGGGCTGCGCAAATCTTACGGCAACAACGAAGTCCTCAAAGGCATTGACCTGCAGGTGCAGCCAGGCGAAGTGATTGCCATCATCGGCAAAAGTGGCTCGGGCAAAAGCACACTGCTGCGCTGCATCAACGGGCTGGAGATCTTTCAGCACGGTAGCCTGACCGTGCAAGGTCAGCCTTTGGTGTATTCAGACCCTGCGGCCATGCGAACCCTGCGCCAGCAAGTCGGCATGATCTTCCAGTCCTTCAACCTGTTTCCGCACCTCACGGTGGGCAAGAACATCCAGCTCGCGCCCGGTCTGGTCAAGCAGCTGCCCGCCGCCGAGACTGAAGCTGCAGCGCGACGCTTGTTGGCCCGCGTGGGCTTGGCAGAAAAGTTTGACGCCTTTCCTGATCAACTCTCCGGGGGACAACAGCAACGTGTGGCGATTGCCCGGGCACTGGCCATGTCACCCGGCATCTTGCTTTGCGACGAAATCACCTCGGCGCTCGACCCCGAACTGGTGGGCGAAGTGCTGGCTGTGGTGGAGTCGCTGGCACAAGAGGGCATGACGCTCTTGATGGTCACGCACGAGATGAACTTTGCCCGCAAAGTCAGCGACCGTGTGATCTTCATGCACCAAGGTTTGGTGCATGAGCAAGGTGCTCCTGCCGATCTCTTTGCCAACCCGAAAACGCCGGAATTGCAGCAGTTTTTGTCCTCACTGCACTGAGCCCAGCAGGTCGATTCCAGCACCGGGCCGATATTGGGCCCGAAGTACGCCACGAGACTGCCGTCATAGGGGTTTTCAGCCTTGGGATCCATCGTGGTCTTTGCTAGGATGAAATTTATTGTTGGAGATTTGTTCATGCATTTGACTTCCCATTCTTGGCGGCAGGCTTTGTCCATCGCAGTGTTGGCCGTGTGTGCCAGCAGCGCCGCCCTGGCCCAAAGCTGGCCGCAGCGCCCGATCAAAGTTGTCATTCCCTTCCCGCCCGGCGGCCCCAGTGACTTGGTCATGCGCACAGCGGCCGAGAAAATCTTGGCCAACCTCAAACAACCCATCGTGATCGAGAACCAGCCCGGTGCGGGCGGGAACATCGGCGCGGCCAACGTGGCGCGTGCCGCACCCGACGGCTACACCTTTTTGTTCGCGACCGACACGCTGCTCACCGTCAACCCGCATGTGTACAAATCCATGCCCTTCAAGCTCGACGACTTGAAGCCCATCAGCGTGCTGTCTTCGTTCAGCCAAACCTTGGTGTGCAACCCTTCGCTGGGTGTCAAAACAGTGTCCGAGCTGATCGCCAAATCCAAAACTACCTCTTTGAGCTATGCCTCGGGCGGTGCCGGTGTGCCGGGGCATTTGTCGACCGAATTGCTGCTGAACATGACCGGCATGCAGATGACACACATCCCCTACAAAGGGCCTGCCCCCGCCATGCAAGACGTGCTGGCCAACCAGGTGCCGTGTGGCTTGTTGGCCGGGCCTACGGTGCTGCCGCATGTGCGCTCGGCCAAGTTGACGGCGCTGGCGGTGTCGGGCCAAGCGCGCTCGCCCTCCCTGCCCGAAGTGCCCACCATCGAAGAAGCTGGGGTGAAGGGCTACGAGGCCGATTTCAGCCTGATCTTGATCGCCCCCAAACAAGTGCCCGATGACATCGTGGCCAAATTCCGCCAGGCGGTGGTCGACGCGCTGCGCAACCCAGAGGCCACCGAGCGGCTCAAAGCCTCCGACCAGGTTGTGATTGGCAGCACGCCCGAGCAGGCGGTCGCCAAAGTGGCCAAAGACTTTGCCAAATGGGGCGCCGTGTCGCGCAAGATTGGTCTGAGTCTGGACTGAAGCTGGTCAGCTCAGGCGTGATGCCGTCGCTGTTGCACTGCCCGCGCCAATGCGTCCAGCACTGGCACGGTTTGCGCAAAGCTGATGCAGGCGTCGGTAATGGATACGCCATGTGCCAAGGGCTGGCCTTCTTTGAGGTCTTGCCGGCCTTCGTTCAAGTGGCTTTCGATCATCAGGCCCATGATGCGGCGGTCTCCTCCTGCCACCTGCGCGGCCACATCGTGGGACACCTGGATCTGTTTGGCGTGTTGTTTGCTGCTGTTGGCGTGCGACACATCGACCATGACCTGCGGCGCGATACCTGACACCTCCAATGCCTTGCAGGCTGCATCGACATCTGCAGCCGAGTAGTTGGGGGTCTTGCCCCCGCGCAAGATGATGTGCACGTCTTGGTTACCACGCGTCTCGAAAATGGCCGCTTGGCCCATCTTGGTCATGCCCATGAAGGCGTGAGGCGCTTTGGCCGCCACGACCGCATCTGCAGCCACTTTGACGCCGCCATCCGTTCCGTTTTTAAAGCCCACCGGACAAGACAGGCCGCTGGCCAGTTGTCGATGGCTCTGGCTTTCGGTGGTGCGGGCGCCAATGGCACCCCAGGTGACCAGATCACTGATGTACTGCGGGCTGAGCAAGTCCAGAAACTCGGTGGCCACGGGCAAACCCAAGTCCAGGATGTCGAGCAAGAGTTTGCGGGCCATTTCCAAGCCTTGGTTCATGGCGAAGCTGCCGTCCAAGTGCGGGTCGTTGATGTAGCCCTTACAGCCCACGGTGGTGCGGGGTTTTTCAAAATAGACACGCATGACGATTTGCAAGTCTTGGGCGTGTTTGTCCGCCTCGGCCTTGAGCAGTTTGGCGTAGGCAATGGCCTGGTCGTGGTCATGGATCGAGCACGGACCGACCACCACGACCAACCGGTCATCCTGGACTTGCAGCACGTTCGAGATGTTTTGGCGCGAACTCTCCACCAGCGCCAAGTGCGCGGGGGAGGCGGGCAAACGCTCTTCGAGCAACGCGGGTGTCATGAGAGGGCGCACCGAGGCAATGCGGGTGTCGTCGATGCGGGTTTTGTCTTGGGTGGAAAGCATGTGTAAAGTCGCCTGATTGTTCAATCGAGTTTAAAGGGACCTGACCATGACCTTGCCCGCACCCCAGTTGGAGCATGTTTGCGATTTGGCCGTGACCATCGCTCCCCCCGTGGAAGTCGGCCACACCCCCGCCGGATTGCGCCGCATGATTCCCATCACAGGCGGCACAGTGACCGGCCCCAGACTGAATGGCAAAGTGATGGCGGGAGGGGCAGACTTTCAGCTCATCCTGAATGGCGGGACGCAAGCGCATTTGGATGCGCGCTATGTGATTGAGCTGGACGATGGCAGTCGGGTATTTGTGCAAAACACGGCCTTGCGCGTAGCCTCGCTTGAGAACTCTCAACGCATCATGAATGGCCAGCCCGTCGACCCCAGTGCTGTTTATTTTCGCTGTCAACCGAAACTGGAAGCCACCACACCAGAGTGGGCCTGGCTGAGCGAGAGCCAATTCATCGGCACCGGACGGCGTGCGCCCGACGGGGTTTTCTTGAGTTTTTACAGGGTTCTTTGAAGTGCCGACCCCAACTCGTCAGTCAAAGCGCGAAGGCAAGTAGGGTCTCGGGTCTATCCACGTCGTCTGCCCCTGAACCATCTCCGCCAACAAGCGCCCAGCAACAGGCCCCAAAGTGAAACCTTGGTGCGCATGGCCAAAGTTGAACCACAAACCTTTGTGGTTCGGCGCGGGTCCCATCACAGGCAACATGTCAGCGGTGCATGGCCGGGCACCCATCCAAGGCGGCTCCTGCAGCGGCTGCCCCAAGTCCACCAGTTCGCGCGCCAGGGCTTCGGCCTTGGCCAATTGCACGGGGGTGGGCGGCGCATCAATAGGGGCAAATTCTGCACCCGTGGTCAAGCGCAGGCCACGCTGCATCGGTGCCAGCACATAGCCGCGTTCGGCGTCGAGCAGCGGCTGTCTCACTGGAGTAGGCGCACTGTAATGCTGGTGGTAACCGCGCTTGATGAACAAGGGAAAGCGGTAACCCAGTTGGCGGATGGCGCCGTCGGCCCAAGGCCCTAAAGCCAGCACAGCTTGCCCAGCATCCACATGGCCCTCGGTGGTCTTGACCGACCAAGCCGCGCCGCTGGGTTGCAAGCTGCCAGCGTCACCGGTCAGCACGCGTCCGCCTCGTGCGACAAACAAGTCGGCATAGCGCTGTACCAATGCGCCGGGGTTGTTGACTGCCCAAGGGTCCAACCAATGCACAGCACCCGCCAGCGATGGGCGCAAGGCAGGCTCGGCATGCGCCAGCTGGGTGGTGTTTTCTGCTTGGTAACGCACCCCAAAGCGGTCATACAAAACCGCCGCACGCTGCGCCGCTTCCTCCAATGCTTTGGGCGTGCGGAACACAAAACGAAAGCCCTCACGCGCGACGAGATCCTCTGCGCCTGCGGCCACCATCAGCAGCTCATGTTCCTCCGTGGCATGGGCAATCAGTCGGCTGTAGGCTTCGGTGGCTTTCGCATGGAGCTTGGGGTGTGAATGGCGCAAGTAGCGCAGCAGCGATCCCGCCATGTGCCACAAACCCCGCGCATGCCAATGGACCTCGGCCCCGCGACCCAAGGCCACGTTCAACAAAAAGCCTGGATCGCGCGGGAAAGCATAAGGCTCGACCGCCTCGCTCTGAATCAAACCGGCATTGCCAAACGAAGTTTCTTGGCCGGGCGCACGGCGGTCCACCAAGGTGACCTCAAAACCGAGTTGCTGCAAATGCAAGGCGGTGCAGGTGCCGACCATGCCGGCGCCCAAAACAAGGATGGAAGAGGCCATGCGCGCAGTATAGAGAGGGTTAAAGTTGCCGGGGCCAGGGTCAGGGTCAGGGTGGCGTTTTTGCTCTGTTTAAACTGTGGCCATGAGCACCACCACCGAAACACTGCAGCAATCTCTGTCCGATCTGTTTGCCCCTTGGGTGCAGTCGCTGAACCTGAAGATCGAACGTTTTGACGCCGACAGCGTGACCTTGCGCCTGCCGCAAAGCGATCAGCTGTCGCGCGTGGGCGGTATGCTGTGCGGGCAAGCCATGATGGCCGCAGCCGACACGGCCATGGTCTTGGCGCTCATCGCGCACTTTGGTGAGTTTCGGCCTTGCAGCACGGTGCAACTGTCCAGCACCTTCATGAAACCGCTGTCGGATCAGGATGCGTTGGTCACGGCCCGCGTCTTACGCGCAGGAAAAGCCATGGCCTTTGGAGAGATCGACCTGGCCGGAGCCAACGACGGCAAAAGCGTTTTCCGGGCCAGCACCACCTATGCCATGATGTGAGTCAGGTTGTGTCAACGGCTTGTCAGCAGACCGCCAGCCTGGCTTGGCTACAATAAGCCCATTATTTTTTGAGGTTCCACATGTCCGCTCACAACGACACTCACACATCCGACGATCCCGTTGAAAACGTGGTCAAACACATTCCCGTGGTCATTCCAGCCGCTGGTGCCGTGCTGATTTTCTTGCTGGCCTTCATTGCCGTGTTCATGGCCTGAGGCTTTATTGAATGAAGCAGTGCGCTGTTCGCTTCGCACCGCTCATCCCCCAACCCGCATCGGCGCAAGCATTGCGGGTTTTATTTTGTGCGCACCGGCATGATGTGCAGCGCCCCAGGGGCGATCAACAACTGAACCCACCCCCCGGCTTGCACCTGCAAACGGTCCAGCAGGCGTGTGGTCAGGTTCAAGGTGATGGTTTGGCTCGGCAAGGCTTCGGGCTCCAGCGTGCACAGGCTGATTTCGCCCAGTGACAAAACCTCTAGCAGCTGGCAGCGCAAGCGGGTGTGGCCGGGCTCGGCAGCACTTAACAGCCCGTTATCGGCCAGCACATCCACCTGTTCGCCGTTGAGCACCCAGGTCACGGGCGTCCCATCGTCAATCTTATTTTTGTCGAACACACTGAGATTCAAGCCTTGGTCGGACTGCGCTGAGTCGGTCCACCGCAAGCGCCCCCATCCTGGCTGGTCTTTGAAAAAATGTCCTTCAAAGTGGTTTTGAATGCCCACCAACTCGGCCACGCGCGCATTGCGCGGGCTGGCAAACACGCGGGCGGGTGTGTCTATTTGCAGGGTCTGGCCTGCGTCCACAATCACCACACGGTCTGCCAGACGGCGAGCTTCTTGCAAGTCATGCGTCACCAACACCATGGGCACCGACACGTTCTGGCGCAAGGCGGCCAACTCGCGGTACAGGGTTTGTCGCGTGGGCGCATCCACCGCAGAAAAGGGTTCGTCGAGCAACAAAACGCCGGGCAAGTGGTCAGGGGTAGCTGCCAAAGAGGGTGTGGACATGACCCTCACGAGCGCCCGTGCCAGCGCCACACGCTGCTGTTGACCACCCGAAAGTTGCGAGGGCCTGCGCTGGCTCAGTGTTGCCAGACCTAAACGGGCCAGCAAAGTCTGCACATCCTCGCCCGACCAACCTGGCTCGGCGGCCAGCGCCACATTGGCGTGTGCCGTCATGTGGGGGAACAGGGCGTAGTGCTGGAACACCAGGCCTGCACGGCGCTGCTGCGGGCTGAGCTGCACGCCAGCCGCCGTGTCCATCCAAGGCTCGCCCGCCACCCGAATATGGCCTTGCACATCGGCGGGCGTCCACAAGCCCGCGATGGCGCGCAACATGCTGGTTTTGCCGCTGCCCGAAGGCCCGACGAGCGCCACCAGCTCGCCAGCGCCGCAGTCGAATTCAGCCTCCAGCCGGATCGGACTGGCGGAGCGCAATTGCACTTGCAAGCCTTGCATCAGCGCTCCTGCAAGGCACGGCCGCGCTGGCCCACCCGGTCAAATGCCAACACCAGACTGAGCGCCATCAAAGACACGCCCACCAGCGCCAGCGCCATCACATGGGCCGACTGCAAATCCATGCCTTGCACTTTGTCATAAAGCGACACCGACAGCGTGCGGGTCTCGCCCTCGATGTTGCCGCCCACCATGAGCACCACACCAAACTCACCCAGCGTGTGCGCCACCGTCAGCGCCATGCCGGCCAACAAACCAGGCCAGGCCAGCGGCAATTCGATGCGCCAAAAGGTCTGCCAAGTCGACAAGCCCGACACCCAGGCCGCCTCGCGCAGGCTGTGTGGCACCGCCGCAAAGGCACGTTGAATCGGCTGCACCATGAATGGCAAATTGACCAGCACGCTCACCAGCAGCAGACCTTCCAGGGTGAACACCAACCGAATGCCGGAGGCCGCCAGCCAACTGCCAAGGGCGCTGTCCTGGCCAAAAGCCACTAGAAAGTAAAAGCCGATGACGGTGGGTGGCAACAACAAGGGCAGCAGCAGCAAAGCCTCTAGGATGGGGCGGCCTGCCCAAGCGGTGACAGCCAGCCATCGGGCCAGCGCCAAGCCCACCGGCAGCAGCGCCAAGGTGGTCAAGACGGCGAGCGTCAACGAAACGTGAAGGGCAGACCAATCCATGGTGTGGGGTTTGAGGGTGAAACCTGATTATTGCGGCAAGGCGTAACCATGACGTACAAACACCGCTTGTGCGGATGGGCTCAACAAAAACCGATGCCAATCTGTTGCCGCTTGGCCAGCACCCTTGAGCAACACCATGCGGTGGTGAAGGGGCGCGTGCAAGTCAGTGGGCAAAGGCATGGCCTGCACATGGACGGCGATTTCGGGGGCTTGGGCCAATGCCAATGCGGTGATGCCCGCCTGCGCCGCGCCCGTGGCCACAAACTGCGTGGCTTGGCCAATGTTGTCCCCCAACACCTTGTTTGCAGTGGGCAATGGACCGACTCCTGCTCGCTGCAAGATCTCTTCGGAAGCTACGCCATAAGGCGCCAGCGCCGGATTGGCGATGGCGAATTTATCCCCCGGCTTCATGGCGCGGACAACTGCCGCCAAACCTTGGCTCAAAGGCAGTGCTGAATTTTTAGGCAGAATCAATGCCAAGCGCCCCGTGGCGTAGCGCTGCCCGGCATCCACTGTGCGTCCGGCTTTGACCAATTCGGCCACCCATGCCTCATCGGCCGAGATGAATTGCTCGACCGGCAGGCCTTGCAAAATTTGCCGCGCCAAGTTACCGGACGCACCCAAATTCACCTCCACCTGAACCCTGGTTTGTTGCTTGTACTGGCTTACCAAGTCAGCCAGTACAAACTTCAAGTTACTGGCGGCTGCGATTTTGATGCGCTCTGGCATAGGCGCTTTGGTTTGGGCTTGGGCCAACCAAGGGGCCATGGTCGCCAAAAGCAAGACCGCGCCAGCCGCTAACAAGTTCTGCCTGCGCCCTTGAGTCTTTGATCGCGTTAATTGAGGCAAAATTGGGTTATGCATTTTTTGCATAGATATAAAGGTGTTTTGGTCACAACTGACAGGCACACAACAGGCAGGCTCCCTAAAATCGAGACCCCGCAGGTTACCAAGCCGTTACAGAACCCATTTGGGTTGGTCACCCAGTATCTCAGCCAAGCAGCCGTTTTTTCAAAGCCCCTGCTCAGGGTTTTTGAAAAAACGATTTTTAAACTTTGGAGCTTTCCCATGAACTCACCCGTGATGCAGGGCCTGAACCTCAATACGCCCGCTTACGTCAAGAACGCCAAGCTGATCGCCTGGGTTGCCGAAATGGCCGCCCTGTGCAAACCAGCCAACATTTATTGGTGTGACGGCTCGCAAGAAGAATACGACCGCCTGTGCGCCGAGCTGGTCGCTGCCGGCACCTTCAAAAAGCTCAACCCCGCCAAGCGCGCCAACTCGTTCCTGGCTTGCTCTGACCCTTCAGACGTGGCCCGCGTAGAAGACCGCACCTACATCTGCTCGGCCCAAAAAGAAGACGCGGGCCCGACCAACAACTGGATGGAACCCGCGCAAATGCGCGCTACGCTGAACCCGCTGTTTGACGGTTGCATGGCTGGCCGCACGATGTACGTGGTGCCTTTCTCCATGGGCCCGCTGGGTTCGCACATCAGCCACATCGGCATCGAGCTGACCGACAGCGCTTACGTCGCCGTCAACCAGAAGATCATGACCCGCATGGGCAAAGCCGTGTTTGACGTGCTGGGCAGCGACGGCGAATTCGTGCCCTGCATGCACACCGTGGGCGCACCTTTGGCTGCTGGCCAAAAAGACACCACCAGCTGGCCTTGCAACCCCACCACCAAATACATCGTGCACTACCCTGAGACCCGCGAGATCTGGTCTTACGGTTCGGGCTACGGCGGCAACGCGCTGCTGGGCAAGAAATGCTTTGCGCTGCGCATTGCCTCTAACATGGGCCGCGAGCAAGGCTGGTTGGCCGAGCACATGCTCATCTTGGGCGTGACCAACCCCGAAGGCAAAAAGTACCATGTCGCAGCGGCTTTCCCCAGCGCCTGCGGCAAAACCAACTTCTCGATGCTGGTGCCACCCAAGGCCTTTGAAGGCTGGAGCGTGACCACCATCGGTGACGACATCGCCTGGGTCAAGCCGCACACCGACGGCAAGATGTACGCCATCAACCCCGAAGCCGGTTACTTTGGCGTGGCCCCTGGCACCAACATGAAGACCAACCCCAACTGCATGCTGAGCCTGCACAAGGACGTGATCTTCACCAACGTGGCCCTGACGGACGACGGCGACGTGTGGTGGGAAGGCATGGAAAAAGACACCGGCAAGCTGCCCGACCATTTGATCGACTGGCAAGGCAAGGACTGGACCCCCCAGATCGCCAAAGAGACCGGCGCCAAGGCCGCTCACCCCAACGCCCGCTTCACCGTGGCTGCTGCCAACAACCCCGCACTCGACCCCGCCTGGGACGACGCTGCGGGCGTGCCGATCGACGCCTTCATGTTTGGTGGCCGCCGCTCGACCACCGTGCCGCTCGTCACCGAAGCACGCAGCTGGACCGAAGGCGTTTACATGGCCGCGACCATGGGCTCCGAGACCACCGCTGCCGCCTTTGGCGCGCAAGGCGTGGTGCGCCGCGACCCGTTCGCGATGCTGCCGTTTTGCGGCTACAACATGAGCGACTACTTCCAGCACTGGCTCGACACCGGCGCCAAGGCTGAGGCCGCTGGCCACAAGCTGCCCGCCATGTACTGCGTGAACTGGTTCCGCAAGGGCGAAGACGGCTCGTTTGTCTGGCCCGGCTACGGCGACAACATGCGCGTTCTGAAGTGGATGATCGACCGTCTGGAAGGTAAAGCCGCTGGCCAAGACACTATGTTCGGCGTGGCCCCCACTTATGGCGAAATCACCTGGACCGGTCTGGACTTCAGCGCCGAGCAATTCAAAGCCGTGACCAGCATCGACGCTGCCGCCTGGCAAGCCGAGTTCAAGCTGCACGATGAGCACTTTGCCCAACTGAGCTACCACTTGCCTCAAGCGCTGCTGGACACCAAGGCGGCTTTGCAGGCCAAGCTGGCCACTTAAATCTCGGCGATACCGCGCCCCAAAGGCGCGGCACAAAAAAACCGCCCAGGTTTCAAGCCCGGGCGGTTTTTTTTCGACTGCACAATTGGCACTCTTATGCCGTTTCTGAACACCCCCGAATCCCGAGAACGCCGGGCCCTTTGGCTCTTGTGGGTCACGCCTGCGCTGTGGTCCGTCAATTACATCGTCGCCCGAACCGCCTCCGGCGTGGTGGAACCGCACATGCTGGCTTTGGGGCGTTGGGCTCTGGCGGGCTTGATCGTGGGCTTCATTGCGCGCAGTGAACTCTGGCGCGAACGCCGCAGCACCCTGGCGCACGCTGGACAGTACTTGGTGCTGGGCGCTTTGGGCATGCTGGTTTGCGGGGCCTGGGTTTACGAAGGTGCGCAAACCACCAGCGCCATGAACATCGCCCTGATTTATGCCGCCTCGCCAGTGTTGATCGCTTTGGCAGCAGTGCTTTGGCTGGGCGAACGGTTTTCCTGGCGGCAAGGCTTGGGCGTGTTGATCGCCATGTCCGGCGTCTTCCATGTTGTCGTCAAAGGTCAATGGAGCACCTTGGGCCAAGTGCAGTGGATTGCAGGGGATGGCTGGATCGTGCTGGCCATGGTCTCATGGGCCGGTTTTGCATTGCTGCAAAAAAAATGGGCCAGCCCGCTGGGTGCAACGGCACGTTTGGCCGCCATCTGCGCAGGCGGGGTGCTGGTGCTTTTGCCCTTTGCCGCTTGGGAATGGCAACAAACGTCGACACCCGCTTGGAGCTGGCAAGCCACGCTTTTGGTCGTGGTCGCTGGGTTGGTACCGGGCGTGGGCGCTTATTGGGCCTATGGTTTTTGCCAGAAAGTGTTGGGGGCGAGCCGAGTCGCTGCCAGCTTGTACCTGGGGCCGCTGTATGGCGGCCTGACCGCCTGGGCCGTCCTGGGCGAGTCATTGGGCTGGCACCATGTCGCGGGTGCCGCCTTGATTTTGCCCGGCATCTACCTGGCGTCCAAGCCGACAGCGGTCAAAGCTGTCACCTGAAAAGCAAAAGGCCTCGGAATGGAGGCCTTTGCATGAACAGGTGCACAAGGCACCTGGATCTTAAACAGCGATCAGATGTAATAAAGGCGGTTTTTGACCATGCGTGCTGCGCGGCGGGTCATGTAAGTCGTCAAGTCTGTGGCAGGCGCTTGGCTGTCCTCTGCACGGTCCATCGCGGTTTGCAAATCGGTCATCAAACGGCTGTCGTTTTGGGCCATGGCCCACAAACGCTCATCGGCACGGCGACGGGCCACATGGGCAGACCAGCCGTCCAAACCTGTCATCAGGTTTTGCGCCAAGAGCCGACTCACACCGCGCAGTGCGGCAATCGCCACAACCGCCACCGCCCACAGCGCCAGCCAAGCAGCCAACACATGCGTATCGGCCCAGTCGTCGATCAGGTGGTCGGCCAAAACCACCAAGGCAGCGACGCCAGCGGCGAGCATCCATGAGGCCAAGGTTTTGGTGGATGAACGGGGTGCTGCGGTGGCTGCTTGAATGGTAGGCGCAGCGCCTAAAACAGATTGGGTGGTGGTATTCATTTTTAATTCCCTTAATTGGACGTTTTTGCTTTTGGCAGTTCAAAACGGCAAACTCAATAACGGGATCATAGGGTTTTTACCCATGCGATTCAACTTTATATTCATGATGATATTCATTCATAATGGTGATACATCAAAGGTGATTGCTTGAACTCATCCATACCCGCGTCGTTTCGCACACTTGACCTCAACTTGCTTCGGATATTTGACGAAGTCATGGCCGAGCGCAGCCTGACGCGTGCCGCCCACAACCTCTCGCTGACCCAACCGGCCGTCAGCAATGCTGTGCGCCGGTTGCGCGATGCGTTGGACGATGAACTGGTTCGACGGCATGGCCACGGCATTGAGCCCACACCGCGTGCGCTGGCGCTGTGGCCCAGCGTGCGCGAGGCGCTGCGCCAGTTGCAAGAGGCCATCGTGCCCAGCACTTTTGTGCCCCATGAGGCCAGCAACACGCTCATTTTGGCCATGGCCGATGCCACGGCTGCAGAACTCATGGGCGGATTGGCGCGTCAATTGCAAAGCGAAGCACCCGGCGTGTCGCTGCGGGTGGTGCCCCTGACCACACGCGACCCGCGCAGCCTTCTCGCTGAGGGCGTGGCCGACATCGCATTGGGCTACTTCCCCGCCGTGTTGACCGATCTGACCGGGCGTGCACAAGCGGGCGAATCCGTGTCCTTTGAGCACCAGCGACTGTACGCGGGTGAATACGTCTGTGTCATGCGACAAGGGCACCCCATGGCGGACCAACCCATGACGCTCGACGCCTATTGCTCAGCCCGCCATTTGCTGGTGAGTTTTTCGGGCCGCCCCTATGGTTTTGTCGATGAAGCCCTGGCCAGCATTGGCCGCCAGCGGCGCATCGTGCTGACGGTGAACCAGTTTTTCACGGCCGGGCAAGTGGTGGTCAACTCCGACCTGCTCACGGTGCTGCCGCGCCACTTTGTGCCCACCACGGGCATGGGTGACCAACTCGTGCTGCGGGAATTGCCACTGAACGTGCCCCCCGTGCATGTGGAAGCACTTTGGCACCGCCGACAACAACACTACAGCGCGCACCAATGGCTGCGCGGCCAACTGCTGCAGGTGGCGCAAGCCGCGTTCTCGGCACAGGAATTGAGATGAACATCCAATTGCTCTCCGACCTGCACCTGGAGTCGAACCCCAACTTCATGCCCACCCCGGCAGAAGGTGCCGATGTGCTGGTGTTGGCGGGCGACATCGGCTCGTACCAGACAGACTCTGCACTCAGCGCCGCAGGCGATACCGACTTTGGTCTGCAACGATTTTCTCCAAACCACGGCTGGCCCACGCCAGTGCTGTTTGTGCCCGGCAACCACGAATACGACGGCTTGGACTTCGACGAAGCCCACGCCCGACTGCAAGAAACCTGCGCCCGACTGGGCATCACTTGGCTCGAGCGCGAAGTGCTGCAACTGGGCGGCGTGCGCTTTGTGGGTACCACACTGTGGACCGACTTTGACGCGCTCGGGCCGCTGGCGGGTCAAGCCTTGCCCGAGAAAATCCCGGCGCACTTCAGCCACCCCAACAGCCAATACACCCGCCACCTCAAAGCCCGGGACAAAGCGTTTCGGGCCGCCAACTATTACCTGCGCAAAACCCTGACCACGAGGCACGGCGAGCCTTGGCTGGCCGAAGGAATGCGAGAGCAAGCCCTGCAATGCCAAGACTGGCTGAGCCAAGCCCTGAACACCCCGTTTGACGGACCCACCGTGGTGGTCACCCACTTTGCACCCAGCCTGCACAGCGCCGACCCCCGCTACGGCCACGTCCCCGGTACGGCAGGTTTTTGCAACGCACTCGACCATTGGCTGCCCCAGGCACAGCTGTGGCTACATGGGCATTTGCATTGCGCCAGCGACTACACCCACCACGGCTGCCGTGTGGTCGCCAACCCCTTGGGCTATGCCCGCAAAAACGAACAAGTGCAATTCAAAGCCCAAGCCACATGGGCTATTTGAAAAAGAGGGCAGCCGCGCACGCACTGGTGTACCGGCCTCTTGCGAAGCTCCTGTTCTCATGACTTAGGTCAAGGCCTTCAAACATAGCCAAGCCTAAAGTGAACGCTTGTTTTGAGTCGCAACAGGAGTCCGTGATGAAAATCTTATTGGCCGTCGATGGCAGTGAATTCACCAAAAAAATGCTGGCCTACCTGGCCACACATGAGGCGCTTTTTGGCCCGCACAACAGCTACACCTTGCTGACCGTGAACCCTCAACTGCCCCCACGCGCACGCTCGGTTGTGGGCAAGGATGTCGTTGAGGCCTACCAGCGCGAAGAAGCCGAAAAAGTGTTGTCACCCGTCACCAAGTTCTTGGTGCGCCACGGCATCGATGCGAAAACCGTGTCCAAAATTGGCCATGCGGGCGAAACCATTTCCAAATTTGCCGACAGCGGCAAGTTCGACTTGTTGGTCATGGGCTCACACGGCCACGGCACCTTGGGCAACCTGGTCATGGGCTCCGTCGCCACCCAAGTGCTGGCGCACTGCAAAGTGCCCGTTTTGTTGGTGCGCTGAAGACTCAGCGGGCGCTCAGCCCATCAAAGCAAGTGCTCATCACCAGATCGAGGATTTGCTCTTCGGTGTGCTGCTCGCCCATTTTGAGAAACTCCAGCACCGGGTCGCAGGCGCGGGCGAACAAGGTGTACAAGACCGCCACCGCAGGCAAGGCCTTGTTGATGTGGCCCTTGGCCTGCGCCTCTTCGATCCAGCCGCCCAGCGCTTCGCTGACTTCCATCAAGCCATCCATGTAGTCTTTGCTGCCCATCAACGTGGCACGCAGACTGGAATTTTGGCTGGGCAAAGAAGGCATCAAGCCTTGGAGCTTGAGTGTCATGGTCCAACGCGTCACCGCCTTGATTTTGTCCATGGCCATTTGCTCAGCGGGCAAAGACTGGATGAACTCTTGCGCTTTGCGCATGGCCGTCACCATGGCGGCACAAGCCAGCTCTTCCTTGCTGGTGAAGTGTTTGTACAGGCTAGCTTTAGCAATGCCCACCTCTGCAGCCACTTCGTCCACCGTCATCGCATCAAAGCCTTTTTCGGCCAACAAGCGGTTCACGGATTGGATGATCGCCGTCTCGCGGGCGGCCAACATCTGGATCTTGAAGGACTTTTTAGGCAAGGTCGGTGCTTGGGTGTTCATGATCAGATTCTAGCCCGCAAGTCTAAAAAAATACCATCGGGTCATTACTGAGTCGCCCTCAACCAAAACAAAGTGTTCACATGACGGCGCAGGGGCAGCCGCCTGAGCGACGCCCCATCAGGCTTTTTGCACCCCGGCCACGCCCGAGCGAATGGCGTACTGGGCTTGGGTCTTGAACACCCCGTCCACCCGCGCGGGATTGGCCGTGGTCCGGAACTCAGCACTGATGCCTTCGGGCCGCACATCCAGCAAGGTGTATCCCCGCTCATCCGAACGGGCATGGGCAATGTCGGGGTTGCTGTCACGGATTTGGGCCAGCAACTTCGCACCCAGACCGCGTGACGTGACCGAGGTGGTCACGATCTCGCTGGCCACCACGGGCGAACGTTCATCGTTGGCTTGCACGCGCAGCTGGGCAGCCACGTTCATGTGCACATCGCCGCCCAGCATCACCACGTTTTGCACCCCCGCCTGAGCCACCGTCCCCAAGAGCCTGGCGCGCGCCTGCGGATAACCGTCCCAACCATCGGTGAAAGCACTGCGCCCCAAAGGGGTGTTCACGCCACTTGAACTCATTTGGGTAGATTGCGCCACCAGCTTCCAGCGCCGCTGACTGCGGGTCAGCCCCTCGTGAATCCACTGCTCTTGCGCCATCCCCAACATGCTGCGCGCTGGATCGGTCAAAGCGTCACAAGACACCACCACGCGACCGCCGCCCCGATTCGGGTCCAGACAAGCCTGGTGGTCACGGTACTGGCGGCAGTCCAGCGTCCACAAGTCGGCCAGTTTGCCCCAAGCCATGCGGTCATGGATGCGCATTTGGCTGGCATTGACCGGGTCAGGGCCCAGGCGCAGCGGCATGTGCTCAAAATAAGCTTGATAAGCCGCCGCCCGCCGACGCAAAAAGCTCTGCGGAGCAGTGAAGTTGCGGTCCAGGTCGTTGGCGTAATCGTTGACCACCTCGTGGTCGTCCCAAGTCATGGCCCAGGTATGCGCCGCGTGACAGGCTTGCAAATCGGTATCGCTTTTGTACTGGGCATGCCGCTCACGGTACTCGCTGAGCAAACTGGGCACGACACCCAAATGTTTGCGCAGCATGTACTGTGGGTTGGAGCTTTCGTAGATGTAATCGCCCACAAACAGCACCAAGTCGAGGTCCCGCTGGGCCATCTCGCGGTGAGCGACAAAGTAGCCCTGCTCGTAATGCTGGCAAGAAGCCAAGGCAATGCGCAAACGGTCCACCGGGTCTTCCAAGCCAGGACTGGTGCGTGCACGGCCCACGGGGCTCATGGCGTTCCCGCACACAAAACGGTACCAGTAAGGTCGGCCCGGCTGCAAACCACTGGCCACCACATGCACGCTGTGCGCTCTGGAGGCATCGGTTTGCACGCGCCACTGGCGAACCGGTTGGCGCAAGGCCGCATCGGCAAACACCTCGCACACCACCTCCAGGCTTTGCGCCTTCAAGGCCGCATCGGCATCAAGGATGCGCAAGCGTGTCCACAACACCACACTGCTGGGCTGCGGCTGGCCACTGGCCACGCCCAAACTGAAAGGGTCCACTTGCCAGCGCGGCCCATGGCCCAAAACAGCGCCCTGCAGCAACTGCGCCTGTGCGCCCGCGCCCAGCCAGGGCATCAAGGCCAGGGCCAAGGCCCGGCGCTGCACTTCTCGGCGAGACATCTTGGCTTGTTTCATGTCGGCAGGGCGTTCAGGTCGTGTGGGAGAAATTCAATGGGCATGTTAACCGGGCACTTCTTGACACTTGATGCTGGCCTGCCGAAGTGCCACTTGCCTCGAGGTGACAGACGTGCAGGCTCGGCGGCGACACAATGGGCTGCATGAGCACTTCGACCCGACCCCGAAAAGACCACCTTGACGCCCTGGCCGTGGGCATCTTGCTGGTGTGCTGCATGTTTTGGGGCTTTCAACAAGTGCTGGTCAAAGCCACGGTGGCCGAATTGCCCCCCGTGTTCCAGTCGGCCGTGCGCGGCGTGGGGGCCACTTTGCTGCTGTGGCTGTGGTGCCAGTGGCGCGGGGTGCGCCTGTTTGAGCGCGATGGCAGCTTGTGGGCGGGTTTGCTGGTGGGCTGCTTGTTTGCGGCAGAGTTTGCCTTCATTTACATTGGGCTGCAGCAGACGGCGGCCTCGCGGCTGACGGTGTTTTTGTACACCTCACCTTTTTGGGTGGCAGCCTTGCTGCCATTCTTCATCCGCACAGAGCGGCTGCGGCCCGTGCAGTGGCTGGGCATGGCTTGCGCGTTTGCCGCCGTGGTCTTTGCCCTGCGCGAAGGTTTTGGCGGCGGCGGGGCCACGGGCGACCTGATGGGCCTGGCCGCCGGGGCCTTGTGGGGCCTGACCACGGTGGCCATTCGGGCGGCCAACCTCACGCGACTGGCCGCAGAAAAACTGCTGTTTTACCAGTTGGCCGTGAGCACCGTGGTCCTGCTCCTGCTGTCGCATCTGCTGGGCGAACCCTGGAGTGGCACTTGGAGCCGCTTTGCCATGGGCTCGGTGGCGCTGCAAACCGTGGGCGGGGCATTCGCCAGCTACTTGGCCTGGATGTGGATGCTGGGCCACTACCCCGCCACCAAGATCTCGGCCTTTGTCTTTCTGACGCCGCTGTTCGCCTTGCTGTTTGGCATGCTCTGGCTGGGCGAGGCCGTGACCCTGACGTTGGCGCTGTCTCTGGCGCTGGTGGCCGTGGGCATCGTGTTGGTCAACAAACGCTGAAGGCGTTCAGCCCTCACCACTTTCCGTAGTGGGTCACCAGGCCGTACCAAAGCGAGCCCATCTCGCGACCCATGCTGGTTTGCCCTGCCTTGGCCGTGGCATTGGCCGCCAAGTGCACCATCACCAACTTTTGAGCCGGGTCCACATAAATGGCTTGCCCGTAAACGCCCAACAAGGCAAAGCGGCGCTGCTGGCCAGGGAAAGTCCACACCTGATAGCCATAGCCGTAATAAGGCGTGGCCTTGCGCGGCGCAAAGGCCTGCGGGTGCTGCTTCCAGTCTGTGGCCTCCAATAGAAAGTCGCGGGGCAATATATCGCCCAAGTCGGGACGGTCAGGGCGCTGGCCATCGTTGGCCAACAACACCCCCAGCCGGGCGTAGTCACGCGCGGTGGCGTTGAAGTTGCCGCCGGCACGTTCGAGCCCGTTGGCCCCGGCACGCCACAGTCCGGAGGTCTCTGCGCCCATGGGCTGCCACAAGCGGCTTTGCAAATAGCTGCTCAGCGTTTGGCCTGTGGCGCCTTGCATGACCAAGGCCAGCATGTCGGTCTCGGCACTGGCGTAATTGAAAAACTGCCCCTGCGGGTGCAATCTTTCAGTGATCACGCGGGCCCCTTCTGCCGCCCCACCTCGGAATGCGGCCATGCCGTAGCGGGCCAAATCGTCCTTGCCGTCGTAGCGTTCTTCGAATTTCGCGCCCGAGGCCATGCGCAACAGATTGCGCACCGTGGTCTCGCCGTACAGCGTGCCTGCAAGCGACGGGGCATAGCGGTCGGCGCGGTCATCGAGTGACTGGATGCGCCCCTCGCGCAGCGCCAAACCCACCGCCATGGCCGCAATGGTCTTGGCCATCGAATTGGACAAAAAACGCTGCTGGGCGTTGCGCTCATATTGGTAGCGCTCGACCTGGATGACGCCATCTTTGATCACCAACAAAGCCATGACCCGCTGGCGGTTCATGTAGTCGTCGACGGTCAGCCCTTTGAGCGCATCGACACTCCAACGGTAAGCGGGCTCTTGTGCGGCTTTGGGCAAGGCCAAAGGCTGCTCGGCGGGTGCCATGACATTTGCGCGCCCACCCATCAGTCCGGGAATTTCGGCATAGTGCGTGAATGAGCCCACCCGCACACATTCGTCAAAAAACCAGTTGCGTGGATTGCCCACGGGGTAACCCTGGTCTTTGCACAGCGCGGCTTCGTCGGGCGCGGCAACTACCGATGTCAGCCCAATACTCCAGAAGAAACACACCCCAATGAAAAATCGGTTCATGCGCATGGCCATCCTTTCAGTCCATGACATGCTAGCGCACAGGTGACGACCATCGCTACCCCGTGGACCTGTTTTGGTGCACAGTTACGCATCTTTCAGGAACGCCGCCCATGACCTACCAAGCCCTGCAAATCCACAAAGACGACGCCGGTTACCGCTGCACGCTGCAAACGCTCGATGACAGCGCCTTGCCCGAAGGCGACGTGACGGTCCAGGTGGACTACTCCACCCTCAACTACAAAGACGGCCTGGCCATCACCGGCAAATCGCCCGTCGTACGCAAGTTCCCGCTCACACCAGGCATTGACCTGTCGGGTACCGTGACCGAGAGCCAGCACCCACTGTTCAATGTGGGCGAAAAAGTCGTGCTCAACGGCTGGGGCGTGGGCGAGAGCCACAGTGGCGGCTTGGCGCAAAAAGCGCGCCTGAAAGGGGACTGGCTGGTCAAGTTGCCCAATGCCTTCACCCCGCGCCAGGCTATGGCCATTGGCACCGCCGGTTACACCGCCATGCTGTGTGTGATGGCGCTTAAGAAGCACGGCGTCACACCCGGCAGTGGCGACATTTTGGTCACCGGTGCGGGCGGCGGCGTGGGCAGCGTGGCGATCGCGCTGTTGGCTAAGCTGGGTTATCGCGTGGTGGCCAGCACAGGCCGCATGCAAGAAGCCGACTACCTGCGCCAGCTGGGCGCATCCGACGTGATGGACCGGGCAGAGTTGTCTGCCCCCGGCAAACCCCTGGCCAAAGAGCGCTGGGCGGGCGTGGTTGACACCGTGGGCAGCCACACGCTGGCCAATGCCTGCGCCAGCATGAAATACGGCGGCGTGGTCACGGCCTGCGGCCTGGCCCAAGGCATGGACTTTCCGTCGAGCGTGGCGCCCTTCATCTTGCGCGGCGTAACTCTGGCGGGTATCGACAGCGTGATGGCCCCTCGGGCTTTGCGCGAAGCAGCCTGGGCACGTTTGGCCCAAGACCTGGACACCGCGCAGCTGGAGCGCATGACCCGCGAAGTGGGCCTGGCCGACGCGATCGGCTTGGGGGCGGAAATTCTGGCCGGGCAGGTGCGTGGGCGGGTGGTGGTGAACGTCAACCGCTGAAGTCCCCGATAATCACGCCTTCTGATTTTCAACGGCCCGCCCTGTTCAGATCCTGGCGGGCCTTCTTTTGCGGAGCACCCCATGAGCACTTTCCAAACCACCGGCGCACGCGCCACGGGCCTGGCCACCCTCGCCGCTGACGGCACCGTGCTGGACACCTGGTTCCCTGCCCCCGAATTGGCTGGCGATGTGGCCGCCAGCGGCAGCACCCGACTGACCGAAGCCGAAGCTGTGGCGGCCCTGGGCGCTGACGTGGCCAAGGCGCTGAGTGCCTGCGCTGTGCGCAGCACCACCGTGGTGGCTGTGCGAACCGAGATCAAGTCGCTGGCCGACGCGCCTGCCGACACCCACGACGCTTACCTGCGACTGCACTTGCTGAGCCACCGCCTGGTGTTGCCGCACGGCGCCAACGTGACCGGCATTTTTGGCCTGCTGGCCAACGTGGCCTGGACCAACTTTGGCCCTTGCGCCGTGAGCGAAGTGCCTGCCGCCCGCATGAAGGCCCGCGCCATTGGCCAAATTTTGGAAATCAAAGGCGTGGACAAGTTCCCACAGATGACCGACTACGTGATCCCGTCCGGCGTGCGCATAGCCAACGCCGACCGCGTGCGCCTGGGCGCACACCTGGCCAGCGGCACCACGGTCATGCACGAAGGCTTTTGCAACTTCAATGCGGGCACGCTGGGCGCCAGCATGGTCGAAGGCCGCATCAGCGCGGGCGTGGTGGTCGATGACGCCAGCGACATCGGCGGCGGCGCGTCCATCATGGGCACGCTGTCGGGTGGCGGCAAAGAAGTCATCAAGGTCGGCAAGCGCTGCTTGCTGGGCGCCAACGCGGGCATCGGCATTTCGCTGGGCGACGACTGCATTGTGGAAGCGGGTTGCTACATCACTGGCGGCAGCCGCGTTCAGATGCCCGATGGCTCGGTCATGAAAGCCAAAGAGCTGTCCGGCAAAAACGGCATCCTGTTCCGCCGCGATTCACAGTCGGGCGCCTTGCACGCCATTCCGCGCAACAAGAGCTGGGGCGAGTTGAACGCCGAGTTGCACAAGAACTGAATCCGTATAAGCCATGCTGGAACGGCTTTCCTCGAGCGTCAAGCTGGCCGCATCGGCCAGTTTGTTGCTGCCCTTGGTCATGTGGCTGATGCGAAAGCTGTGGCCAGATCTTGCATGGGGCTTTGTCTTCCTGTTTGGCTTGCAAGTGCTGCTGTTGTTGGCAGCACTTCATTTGGTGGTGACCAGCATCTGGGGCCCAGGAAGCCGCTGGAATTTGCCCAAACCACAGGCCGATCCGCAGCGCCGCATTTTTGGCCAAAGAGGGGCTTTGGTCACCCGTTTGCTTGCCTTGTTTGGCCGTATCAAAAGCGTTGCACTGGCACCGTTTTTGCGTTTGTTCAGACGCCAAACGCCTTGATGTCCTGCGCTCAGGCCTTGTGAGCGCAAGACGAGTGAAACGGTTTACACCTTGGCCAAATGCTGCTTGGCCAATTCCACATACCAGTCCAGACACCCTGGGTTGGCCATGGCGTCTCGGTTAACCACTTTTTCGAGGGGCTGGCCGAGCATGAGTTTTTTAATCGGCAGTTCCTGCTTCTTGCCGGACAGGGTGCGAGGAATCTCGGCCACCTGAAAGATCTCGTTGGGTATGAAGCGCGGGCTGAGCGCCACCTTGATGGCGTTGTTGAGCTTGGCTTTGATCGTCTCGTCAAACGCCGTGCCCGGGCGCAGCACCACAAACAGCGGCATGTAGCTTTCTTTGCCCAAGTACTCCAGGTCGACGACCATCGAGTCCATGACTTCAGGCAAGGCTTCGACGGCGCTGTAAAGCTCGCTGGTGCCCATGCGCAGGCCATAGCGGTTGATGGTGGCGTCGCTGCGGCCAAAAATCACACAGCCTTCGCCCTGACCACTGGCGTCGCCAATGCGCAGCCAGTCGCCGTGTCGCCACACCCCGCCCATGCTGGCCGGGCCGTCGCCGCCGCCAGGTTGGCGTCCATGGCCTGCGGGATACATCTCAAAGTAGCTGGCCAGATAGCGGGCGTTGTCTTTGTCGTTCCAAAAGTACAGCGGCATGGACGGGATGGGCTGGGTGCAGACCAACTCGCCCACTTCGCCGATCACCGGCTCACCGGCTTCGTTCCAGGCCTCGACCGCGCAGCCGAGTTCGCGGCATTGCATGACGCCAGGCTCCTGCGGCAGTTCGCGGTGGCCACCCACAAAGGCGCCTGCAAAGTCAGTGCCGCCCGAAATGTTGCACCACCAGATGTCGGTGCCAATGGCCTTGAATTGCTCCACGCCCCAAGTTTGTGTGTCGGCCGACAAGGGCGATCCGGTGGTGCCCAAGGCGCGGATCAGGGACAGGTCGCCGCTGCGGGAAATGTCCAAACCGGCTTTGTGGCAATTGGCAAAGTAGGCTGCGCCTGCGCCAAAAAACGTGACTTTTTCCTGCGCCGCCATGCGCCACAAAATGCCCCAGTCCGGGTTGTCTTTGCTGCCGCCGGGGTTGCCGTCGTAGATCACGCAGGTCACGCCGTTGAGCAGGCCCGCGACTTGTGCGTTCCACATCACCCAGCCGGTCGAGCTGTACCAGTGAAAGCGCTCGCCCCAGCTGTTGGGGTGGTAGCTGCAACCGATATCGTTGTGCAAAATTTTGTTGGCCAGCGCCACGATCACCGTGCCGCCATGGCCGTGGACGATGGGCTTGGGCAAGCCAGTGGTGCCGCTCGAATACACAATCCACAGCGGGTGGTCAAAGGGCAGCCACATCGGCTCAAAGACCTGCACTTCGGCGTCATCCCGCGCGATGATCGCCGACATCTGCACGCTGCTGCCCACATCGCAGTTGGTCAGATCCAAGGTGCCCAGGTTGTCGTGAATGATGACGTGTTGCACGCTGGGCAAAGCATCACGCAACTCCTGCACCACGCCCATGCGGTCAAAGTCGCGCCCACCGTAGCTCACGCCGTCGACCGCAATCAATACTTTGGGCTCGATCTGTTTGAACCGGTCGAGCACCGCGTTGGTGCCCATGTCGGGGGCGCAAATGCTCCACACGCCGCCCACACTGGCGGTGGCCAAAAACGCCACCATGGCCTCGGGGATATTGGGCAGATACGCCGCCACGCGGTCACCTGGCTGCACACCTTGGGCCTGCAGGTGCAGCGCCATGGCGGCGACCTGGCGGCGCAGCTCGGGCCAAGTCATCTCACGGCGCAGGCCTTTTTCGTTGTGGCTGATGACGGCCAAAAACCCTGCGTCATGCGCGGGCTGCACATGGCGCAGGACTTGGTGAGCGTAGTTGGTTTGGGCACCCGGAAACCACTTGGCACCGGGCATCACGTTGTTGGCGAGCACCGCGGTGTGAGGCGTGGGCGACTGGAAGTCGAAGTAATCCCAAATGCTTTGCCAAAACGCGTCCAGCTCGGTCACCGACCAACGCCAGAGGTCGTTGTAGGTGGCAAAACTCAGGCCACGCTTGTCGCGCAGCCAGTTTTGGTACACCCGGATTTGCGGCAAATAAGGAGGGGCGTCAGTGACAGAAACAGGAGGTGTTGTCGCGGTGTTCATGGGCTGCAGGGTATCAGCGCCCGTGCACCGCTGTCACGCGCAAGAACCCTGAAACATGCACCTAGGTGACAGTGCATTGGCGCGTCAGCCCGGCACCGTTTCGCAGCGGCCTTGGCCTGTGGCATGGCCCCGAAAATCACTTTGCCATTGCCGTGTACTCAGGTCGATTTGGATGCGCTCGTTGTCTACCGCAGTCATCACGCCATTCGGCACCAGAGAAAAACCATAAGGCTCCAAGCCGTCGATGCGCAAGCGGCGAATGGCTTTTTTATCCCAATCGATGCGCACCTCCCGCACCCAAGTGCTGCGCTGGGGCATGTAAGCCACGGCGCAACTCAAGACCACCGCAGACGGTGCTGCCCATGCTGGGCTGAGCATCGCCCACAACAAGAGCCCGAGACTTGCGAAACGCATGAACATCTCAAGCCGAAGGCTTGGACTTGTCGTCTTGACTCATGCGCTGGCTTTTCCAGTACACATCGTCACCGCCATTCAAGCGGTTGAGCACGCGGGCCAGGACAAACATCAGGTCTGACAAGCGGTTCAGGTACTGGCGCGGGGTGTCGTTGAGCGCTTCTTCGTTGCCCAAGGCGACACAAGCGCGCTCTGCACGGCGGGCCACGGTGCGACACACATGGGCCTGCGACGCGCCGCGTGTGCCTGCAGGCAAGATGAACTCTTCGAGCTTGGGCAGCTGTGCGTTGTATTTTTCGAGGGCCTCGTCCAATGCCGCTACAGCCTCTTCTTTGAGCAACTCAAACCCGGGAATCGACAACTCGCCACCCAAATTGAAAAGCTGGTGCTGCACTTCCACCAGCAAGTCGCGCACATCAGCGGGCATGTCCTCGCAAAGCAGCAAGCCGATGTGGGAGTTGAGCTCGTCCACCTCGCCCATGGCGTGCACGCGCAGGCTGTTTTTCGACACGCGCTGGTTGTTACCCAAGCCGGTGGTGCCGTTGTCGCCGGTGCGGGTGGCGATTTGTGTAAGTCGGTTGCCCATGGTGTTGCTTTCTTTTTATTCGCTCAAGCGTGCAGGGAATGAATGAAATGCCCACAGACATGGGCTCCTGCAACAAGGCTTTATTGTCGACCAAGTCCCCTTGGCTTGTCTGACAAAGGACAGCAAAGACACTGTTTGCGGCGTAAACTGCCGTTTAGCATGCATGGCGGGTTCTAACCGCCGCTTCAGGAGACACCATGAACGCCCCCACACCCGCCGCCCACCTGGCCCCCGAAATCGCTCAACGCGCTGTGCCCGAAGCTTTTTTGACGGCGCTGAAAGCCCGATTTGGCAACAACTGCTCCACCGCCTTGGTGATCCGTGAGCAGCATGGCCGTGACGAGTCGGCCTTCACGCATGTGCCGCCACCGGCTGCGGTGGTGTTTGCCGAAAACACCAAGGATGTGGCCGATGCGGTGAAGCTGTGCGCCGAGCACAAAGTGCCGGTGATCCCGTTTGGTGTGGGTTCCTCGCTCGAAGGCCATTTGCTGGCGGTGCAAGGCGGTATCAGCATTGACCTGACACGCATGAACAAGGTGCTGACCATCAACGCAGAAGACCTGACGGTCACGGTGCAACCGGGCGTGACGCGCAAGCAACTCAACGAAGAGATCAAGTCCACCGGCTTGTTCTTCCCGATCGACCCCGGCGCAGACGCCACCCTTGGCGGCATGAGCGCGACACGCGCCAGCGGCACCAACGCGGTGCGTTACGGCACCATGCGCGAGAACGTGTTGGCAATGGAAGTGGTCACCGCAGCGGGCGAGGTGATTCGCACCGGCACCCGCGCCAAAAAGTCGAGCGCGGGTTACGACCTGACGCGCCTGATGGTGGGCAGCGAAGGCACTTTGGGCGTGATCACCGAAGTCACCGTGCGCATTTACCCCTTGCCCGAAGCCATCTCGGCGGCCATTTGCTCCTTCCCCAGCATCGAAGCGGCGGTTCGGGCGGTCATCCAGACCATTCAGCTGGGCGTGCCGATCGCCCGCGTGGAACTGATCGACCACAACACCGTGCGCATGGTCAACCAGTACGCCAAGCTGGGCCTGCGCGAAGAGCCCATGCTGCTGATGGAATTCCACGGCTCGCCTGCAGGCGTGAAAGAACAAGCCGAAACGGTGCAAGAAATCGCCAGCGAATTTGGCGGCAATGCGTTTGAATGGGCCACCACACCTGAAGAGCGCACCCGCCTGTGGACCGCACGGCACAACGCCTACTTTGCGGCCATCCAGAGCAAACCGGGCTGCCGTGCCATCAGCACCGACACCTGCGTGCCCATCAGCCGCCTGGCCGATTGCCTGCTGGACTCCATCACCGAAACCGATGCCAGCGGCCTGCCCTACTTTTTGGTCGGCCACGTGGGTGACGGCAACTTCCACTTCGGCTATTTGATCGACCCGAACAACCCACAGGAATGCGAAACCGCCGAAGCACTAAACCAACAATTGGTCAGCCGGGCGCTGCGCTTGGGCGGCACCTGTACCGGCGAGCACGGCATTGGCCTGCACAAGATGGACTTCTTGCGCACCGAAACCGGCGAAGGCGCAGTGGACATGATGCGCACCATCAAACGGGCGCTGGACCCGCACAACATCATGAACCCGGGGAAGATTTTTTCAATGTGAGGCCGTTTGGCGCCGCGTCCAAAACCACTGCGCAAAACCACCCACCACCACGCCCCAAAAGGCTGAGCCCACGCCGGCCAGGGTCAGACCCGACAGCGTCACCAAGAATGTCAGCAGGGCCGCATCGCGTTGCTGCTCGTCTTTGAACGCCACCGACAAACCCGAGGCGATGGTGCCGAGCAATGCCAGGCCTGCCACCGCCAACACCAGCGCTTGCGGAAAGGCGGCCATCAGGCTGACGATCGTGCCGCCGGCCAAGCCCAAAGCGATGTACAAAACCCCGGCAGAGACAGAAGCGGTATAGCGGCGTGTTGGGTCGGTGTGGGCTTCTTTGCCCATGCAGATCGCCGCTGTGATCGCTGCCAAATTGAGCGCGTAACCCCCAAATGGGGCCAAGACCAAGCTGGCCAAACCGGTCGCCCCGACCACAGGGGACACCGGAATATCAAAACCCGAAGCACGTTGCGCAGCCACGCCAGGCAAGTTTTGTGAGGCCATGGTCACCACAAAAAGCGGCAACGCCACGCCGACCATGGCCGCCCAACTCCAAGTTGGACTGACCCATACGGGCAAGCCCCAAGACCAGTCGATGCTGGACATGCGCAGCTGGCCTTGCAAGGCCGCCACACCCATCCCCACCAGCAACACCACAGGCACCGACCAGCGCGGCCACCAGCGTCGGCCCAACACATAAGCCACGGTCATGGCCATCACCAGCGCGGGCGCATGCGCAACCGCACCGACAGCGTCCAGCGCAAAGCGCGCCAACACCCCAGCCAGCAAGGCACTGGCCAAGGCCAAAGGGATTTTGTTCATCAAGCGCTCAAACCAGCCGCTGTAACCCACGGCCATGGTCGACAAGGCGCACACCATGAAAGCACCTGTGGCCTCCGGCAAGGTCACGCCTTGGCTCACGGCCAAAACCGCTGCACCGGGCGTGGACCATGCCGTCAAAACAGGCTGCCGGTACCACAGGCTCAAACCCAAACTGGTCACGCCCATGCCGATGCCCAGTGCCCACATCCAGGACACCGTTTGTTCAGGCGTAGCGCCCAAAGCTTGCGCGGCAGAAAACACAATCGCAGCAGAACTGGTGAAGCCCACCAGCACCGCCACAAAGCCGGCCATCCAAGTGGAAACCGAAAAGTCACGCCAAATGCGCCTCATGTGGGGTTGCCCATGTTCAAGAGCAAGGACTCGACCCGGTGACACAACTCAGCAGGCTCAAAAGGTTTGAGCATCACGTCACTGAGTCCTGCGGCCTTGAAGCGATCCAACTCCAAAGGGTTCACATTGGCCGTCAAACCCAGCACGGGAACCCGACGGATGCGGTCGATGGCGTCTTGGCGGATGAGCCGGGTTGCATCGATGCCGTCCATGACAGGCATGACCATGTCCATGAAGACCATGTCCACCGTTTGCGCGTGCAAAACGTCCAAGGTCTTTTGCCCGTCCACCGCCTCCAGCACCACGCTGTTCGGCCATGCGTTTTTCAAGACTTGCTTGAGCAGCAAGCGATTGACCGGATGGTCATCGGCTACCAAAAAAGTCCAGGGCCGATCGGCGCTTTGCAGCAACTGTTGGTGTTTTTCGAATGACTTGGTCGGCGCAGCGGCAGCTGTCAATGGCAAATGCAGCCAGAACCGCGAGCCATGCCCCTGCTCGCTTTCAAAGCCAATCTCACCACCGAGCAGATGGGCCAGTTTTTGCGAAATGGCCAGGCCCAAGCCGTTGCCACCGTAGCGGGCCTGCGTGTCGTCTTCGGCTTGGCTAAATCGCTTAAAAATGTTGAGCTGACGTTCCGTGGGAATGCCAATGCCCGTGTCCTGCACCGAGAAGAGTACGCCCGGGTTTTGCCACTGCACACGCAGCACCACTGAGCCTTGGTGGGTGAACTTGAGTGCGTTGCCCAGCAGGTTAACCAGCACCTGCATCAGGCGGTGGCGGTCGGTGTGGACCCAAGCAGGCAGTTGTTGGTCCAACTCGATGCGGTAGTTCAGCTCCATGCTGTTGACGCGTGGTTTGAAAAGCTCAAAAGCGTGCTCGGCCACACGGCGCAATTCAAAAGTTTCGGGCTGCACCACCAGATTGCCCGCCTGCAGCTGCGAATAGTCGAGGATGTCGTTGATCACCGTCATCAGGTGGTCGGCCGACTGGCGGGTGTGGTTGAGCACCTTGAGCGCTTCGGGCTTGCCCTCGACATTGGACAGCAACAAAGCGTTGAAGCCCAGAATCGCGTTCATCGGCGTGCGCAGCTCGTGGCTCACTGTGGCGATGAAGTGCTCGCGCATATGCAGCGCCAACTCCAACTCGTGGCGTTTGGTCTCGAGCTCCTGCTGGTAGCGCAGGCTTTTCTTCAACGCCATGGTCTGTAAACGGTCGTAGATCAGGGGCACGATGATGAGCATGCCGGTCACCAGACTGAAGGTGACCCAAGAGGACAAGGCGTGCTCGGGCCCCGGCTCAAACGGAGGAAGCAGACCAAAATGATTGGCCAATGCGAAGGCCGCCTGCCCCACCCATACCAGCAGCATCCAGGCCAAGCCAGCACGGCGACTGATGACGTAAAAAGGAGTCAGTGGCAGGATCAATAGCCACGTCAGCCGCGGAGAAAATACGCCCCCAGCGTTCCAAACCGCATAGGTCAGCACACAGGCACCCGCCGCTGTTCCCAAATGCACACCCCAAGACAAGGGCATGCCGTAGTTGACCAACACCAACAGCAGCGTAAGCCAAGCAGCCATCGACAAGAACAAAGGCGTCGCATTGTGGTACGGGCTGATGGCCGAGTACACCAGCAAGATGGCGATGACCACCGTCACGAAAAACACGATGTAGGGCATCTTGCCTTCACGGTATGCCCTGGGCAAGCGGGCAACCTGTCGCTCAAAACCGCGCTGTAAAACGCCTTTGATCTGCATGTTCAAACCCTCGCCTTCAACACATGGCGGCTCACACTGCGCACCAAGGTCTGCAGATCCATCGGTTTGTCGAGCACATCGTCCATGCCCGCGTCCATGCAACGCTGGCGCTCCACCGGGTTGGTGTTGGCGGTGAGTGCAATGATGGGCATGCGGGCAGTAATGGCAGGGAACTGCTGGCGGATTTGGCGGGTCAACGCCATGCCGTCCATGTCGGGCATGATCATGTCGACCAGGGCCACATCAAACGTCTGCTCGTCCAGCAGGGCCAAAGCTTTGGCCGCGCTGTCGATCGTGACAATGTCCGCGCGGGGCCAGCATTTTTGAATTTGGAGCCGGGCCACCATCAGGTTCATGGCGTTGTCGTCCACCACCAAAATGCGCAGGGCTTCGTTCTCGGGCAAGGCCTCGTCCAGCTGCAGCGTGGTGGGTCCTGTTGGGGCTTGCAACAGAGGCACATGGAACCAGAACGTGGCGCCCTGGCCGTCGAGGCTGCGCACACCGATCTGGCCGCCATGCAGTTGCACCAGTTTTTCGCAAATGGACAAGCCCAGGCCGGTCCCCCCGTAAGCGCGGGTGGTCTGCACATCGGCATGTTCAAATCGCCGGAAAATGTGGGCCTGCTGGTCCAGCGCAATGCCGCGCCCGGTGTCACGCACCTCAAAGTTCAGGCGGTCATGGCCGGCATGGATGTGCAGCAGTACCTCGCCTCTCGGCGTGAACTTGAGTGCGTTACCCAACAGGTTGCGCAAGATCTGCAGCAGGCGCTGTCGGTCGGCGCGCACGCGCGCAGGCAACGCTGGGTCGATTGTGCCGCGCCATCCAATGCCTTTTTCGAGCGCCTTGGCGCGGTCAGCCTGTAGGGCCTCGTCCATCAACGCTTGCAGATCGAAGTCTTCGAAGTGCAGCATCAGCTTGCCCGCTTGCAGCTGCGAAAAATCCAAAATATCGTTGACCACCTGCAGCAAATGGCCCGTAGAGCGGCGTATGTGGTCCACCACCTCCACCTGTTCAGGACGGTCTGCGAGCTCCTGGCGCAGCACGCCATTGAAGCCCAAAATTGCGTTCATGGGGGTGCGCAACTCGTGCCCCACCGCCGCCACAAACTCATCCTTGTGGGCCTGGGCCAACAGCAAGGCTTCGTGGGTGCGCTGAATTTCGGCGTTGCGCGCATGCAGTTGTTGCATTTGCTGCTCATGCAGGTACTCATAAAGCCGCACCGCCAGCATCAGATTGCCCATGGCCAGTGCTTGGTTCATGAACGCCCAAGGCACCGCTTGCTGTGTCAGGCGAATGTGGCTGTCCAAGTGGCCCGTGAAAGAGCCCACGAGGAGCATCAAAAGGGTCACCAGCACAATCACGATCCATGCCACAGCGGCACGCGGCCCTTGCAACAAGAGCACGGGAACCGCCAGGACATTGAGCCAAACCAGAGCCGAAGAGTTGATGGCCCCCGTCTGGGACGCGATGTAAGTGACCAGCACCAGACTCAGAAAGGTGACCAGATGAATCAGGGGGGTGAACAGCGCACGGACCCGAACCAGAGGCAACATGCCGATGGTCAATGCTGAAAAAATCAGATTGACATGGCGTGCGTAATTGCCGGGCGGGAACAGGTAAAAAATGAACGAGCTCAGACTGACGGCCAGCAGATAGGTCGCCAACAAACTTTGCCGAAAATAAAGCGAGCTGCTCAGCTGCTTGCGCAGCATCTCGAGCTTGCTGAAACCAGCCATCGCCCTGTTACCTTAGCCGCGCAGTTTTTCGATCAAGCCATTGAGCTCGTCGAGTGAGCCAAACTGGATGCTCAGCTCGCCCATCTCTTCGAGCTTGCCCAAGCGCTTGACGCGTTTTTTGACGCGCACCTCGACCTGCGCCATCAGCAGGTCTGACAGCTCTTCTTCCACGCGGCGCACGTCGCGTGACTTTTCTTTCTTGGGTTTTTGGGTGACCAGATTGAACTCGGCACCCAGCTTTTTGGCCAGGCTTTCCGCCTCGCGCACCGACAGTTTTTTGGCGGCAATCTGGTTAGCGGCCGTGATTTGCGCCGCTTTGTCGAGCGACAGCAAAGCGCGGGCATGGCCCATGTCCAGGTCCCCCGCCATGAGCATGCTTTGAACCGGATCGGCCAGATTGAGCAAGCGCAGCAAGTTGCTGGCTGCGCTGCGCGAGCGACCCACCGCTTGGGCTGCCGTTTCGTGCGTGAGCCCAAACTCTTTGATGAGGCGTTGCAGGCCTTGGGCTTCTTCGAGTGGGTTGAGGTCTTCGCGCTGGATGTTCTCGATAAGGGCCATGGCCGCAGCGGCCTCGTTGGGCACGTCGCGCACCAAGACCGGAACAGCATCCAGGCCGGCCAACTTGCTGGCCCTGAAACGCCGCTCGCCCGCGATGATCTCGTACTTGCCCGCGTTCTCGCCTTCGGTCAATTGGCGCACAAGAATCGGCTGCATGATGCCCTGGGCTTTGATGGACTCGGCCAACTCATACAAAGCGCCCTCGTCCATGCGAGTGCGCGGCTGGTACATGCCAGGCACCATCTGGTCGAGTTTGAGCTGGGTGGACACACCGGTTTCGGCCGTCATGTCGGCAGCCGGCGCATCTTGCACTTTGGGCCCCAGCAGAGCTTCCAGTCCACGGCCAAGGCCTTTGGGTTTTTTAGTGACCATGGTCAATCCTTCAAAAGTGTTTGCAAAAGCGCCTGGCCTTCTGACCATTCGCCCAAAGAAGAGTCGGCGTTGATGTGCCCAGCAGCGCCCAGGTCCACCCATCGGGCGCCCCAGTCACGGGCGAAAGTTTGGGCCCGGGCTGACGTGCAATACGGGTCGTTTTGGCTGCCGACCAAAATGCTTGGAAACGGGAGTGCTTGCCGGGCAATCGGTGACCAGCCGGGCAGCCGGTCTTTCAAACCGGGGGCTTCGGTGTCACCGGGCGCCACCAACAATGCGCCACGCACGCGGGCCGTGTGCCGAGAAACGCCCGCCCACGCCGCCACCAAAATGCAGCCCAAACTGTGCGCCGCCAACACCACCGGGCCCGGGGCGTCGATCACCGTTTCGTCCAAGCGAGCCAGCCAGTCGCCGCGCAACGGGTGCTGCCAGTCGTTTTGCTCCACAACGCTGCAGCCCGGCATGCGGGCCCAGTGCATTTGCCAATGGCCGGGGCCACTGCCCTGCCACCCGGGCAAGATCAAGACCGTGGCCGCCGGCTCAACCAAGCCTGCACCTGGCTTGGCAGTGGTGGCGTAGGTTGCAGCCGTCATGGTTCGAAAAGTGCCAAAGCTCAGAGCGTAGGTGCACGTTGCACCAGCTCACGGGCGAACTCAACATAGGCTTGGCTGCCCTTGGCGGAGGCGTCAAACACCACGCCCGGCAAACCGTAACTGGGCGCTTCGGCCAGGCGGACATTGCGCGGGATCACGGTGTCGAACACCTTGTCGCCAAAGTGGGCCTTGAGCTGGTCGCTCACTTGCATTTGCAAGGTGATGCGCGGGTCGAACATGACGCGCAACAAACCAATGATTTTGAGGTCCTTGTTCAGGTTGGCATGCACCTGTTTGATGGTGTTGACCAAGTCCGTGAGGCCTTCGAGCGCAAAGTACTCGCACTGCATGGGCACGATCACGCCGTGGGCTGAACACAGGCCATTGAGCGTGAGCATGGACAGCGAGGGTGGACAGTCGATCAGCACAAAGTCGTAATCGGCATCGACCTCCTTCAAGGCATTTTTCAGGCGCTGATCGCGGTGCTCCAGTTGCACCAACTCCACCTCGGCTCCGGCCAATTCGCGGTTGGCGCTGATCACGTCGTAACCACACTTGTCGGCTTTGACCACGGCTTCCGCAATCGTGGCGGACTCCAACAACACGTCGTACACGTTCAACTCGACGGTGCGTTTGTCGATGCCCGACCCCATGGTGGCGTTGCCCTGAGGGTCCAAGTCGACCAACAGCACGCGCTGCCCGACTTTGGCCAAGCCAGCGGCCAGATTGACGGTGGTGGTGGTTTTACCCACCCCCCCTTTTTGGTTGGCAATGCAGAAAATGGTGGCCATAAATTGCGCTCAGGTTAATCAATTCGTACAACAGTCAGCGGTGGCAGCGTGCGCTCTATTTGGACAAGGCCAGTTTGAGGCCAAAACCCACCAAGAAAAGGCCCGCCACTTTTTCCAGCACGCGGCCCACCACGGGGTTTGCACGCATGCGCTCGGCCAAGTGGTGCGTCAGCAGTGTCATGCCCAGCCCGTACAAAAAGGTCAGTGCCGCAATGGTGGCGGCCATCACGCCAAAGCTGATCATTCCCAAATGAGTTTGTGGGTCCACAAACAAAGGGAAGAACGCCATGTAAAAAACAATCGCTTTGGGGTTGAGCAAGGTGATGGCCAGCGCCTGCTGAAAATACTGCCGAGGCCGGATGTTCAACACAGGGGCATCGCCGGGCTTGGCCGACAGCATTTTGAAGCCCAGCCAAGCCAAGTAAGCGGCGCCCAGCCACTGAATGGCAGCAAACGCAGCAGGGTAAGTGGCCAGTACCGTCGCCACCCCAGCCACCGCCAACCACATCAAGACCTGATCGCCTGCGATCACCCCCAAGGTGGCCATCAAACCGCCGGACACACCCCCTTTGCTGGTGGAGGTGATAAGCGCCAAATTACCCGGCCCAGGAATGGCCAAAAACAAGACGATGGCGGCGACAAAAGCACTGTAGTCAGAGATGCCAAAGAACATGAGAGACTTTCAAAAAGCACACGGGCACGTTGGCCATTATTTGGTGAAAACCATCTTCAAACCAAAGCCAATCAAACACACCCCTGCCATTTTTTGCAAAAAACTCGAAAGCTTGGGGTGGGCACGAATCCGCTCGGCCATGAAATGCGTCACCAGCACCACCCCAAAACAATAGATAAAGCCCAAAACAACAATGGTCAGCGCCATCGCTGCAAAGGTGATCCAGCCTTGATGGTTGACCGGGTCAATGAACTGAGGAAAAAAAGCCAAGTAAAACATGATCGCCTTGGGGTTGAGCAAGGTGATGAACAAGGTTTCGCGAAAGTAATGCCCGGGCGTGATTTGGATGCTGGGGCCTTCTCCGGGTTGAGCGGTAAACATTTTGAAACCCAACCACGTCAAATAGGCCGCTCCCGCCCACTGCAATGCCAAAAACACGGGTGGCAAAGCTGTGAGCACAGCCGCCAAACCTGCCACTGTCAGCCACAACAAGACCTGATCACCCACCAACAGGCCGAGCACCGAGGCCAGACCACCCGACAAACCACCCTTGCTGGCCGAGCTGATCAAGGCCAAATTGCCTGGGCCGGGTAAAAACAACAACAGGACAAAGGCCGCAGAAAACGCGCCGTAATCCGAAATACCAAACATGCATGTACTTTCAAGGGGATGGGGCGAGTGTAAGTGATGCGCCCCGGCCCGCTCTTTTTCAAACCACGCATGGCGCGTGTTTCACGTGAAACAACAGCGATTCAGTCGTTTTGGGGTCGCAACCAGACCATGCAACGCTCGACGTCCAAGTCTGGCACCGTCAATGGTTCCACGTGAAACACTTTGACGTCCGCTGGCAAAGCATCGATTTCGTCTTGCGGGTGCTTGCCTTTCATGGCCATCCAGACACCGCCCACGGCCAAAGCCGAACGCGACCAGGTCACAAAGTCTGGCAAGGAGGCAAAGGCCCGGGAGCAAATGACCTGGTACGGATCGGTCAGGGATTCGACCCGCGCATGCAGGCCACGCAAGTTGGGCAGCTTCAGGCTCACGGCCACCTGCTGCACAAACGCGGCTTTTTTGGCCACGGTGTCCACACAGCTCACATTCAGCTCGGGCATGCAAATGGCCAACACCACCCCGGGCAAACCACCACCCGAACCGACATCCAGCACCCGGACGGATTGGCCTTGAGTGTGCCGGCGCAAGGGGGCGATGGCGGTCAAACTGTCCAACAGGTGGTGCGTGAGCATGTCCGCCGGGTCGCGCAGCGCCGTGAGGTTATAGACCTTGTTCCATTTTTGGATGAGTGCCACGTAGCCCAGCAAATGCTGGATTTGCCCCTCCGGCAGACTCAAGCCCAAGGCTTGCGCACCCGAGCGCAGGCCCGCCTCCAAATTCACGCTCATGCCTGCACGCCCATCTCAACACGATCTTCTGTGGCTTGCATGAAGCCTTTGAAGCCACCCTTTTTCAGGTGGATCAAGAGCAGGGACACGCTGGCAGGCGTGATGCCCGAAATGCGAGAGGCCTGGCCCAGGGTTTCGGGGCGGTGTTTGGCCAGCTTTTGGCGCGCCTCGATCGACAAGGCCGACACCTGCATGTAGTCCAGACTCTCGGGCAAGCGCAGGTGCTCGTAAAACGCAGCCCGCTCCACCTCCCCTTTTTGACGGTCGATATAGCCGGAATACTTGGCGGCAATTTCCACCTGCTCAATCACCGAGGGGCTCAGGTCGCCCAATGTTTCACGTGAAACATCTGCGCTGGCCATGCGACCGCCGTCGAGCGTCATCAGGGCCGGATAACTCACATTCGGTCTTCGCAGCAAATCAAACAGGTTGTGTTCGTGCTCAATGGCTTTGCCCAAGACACGAACCGATTCTTCGGCAGGCAAGTTCCGTGGGTTCACCCAAACCGATTTGAGACGCTCTGTTTCACGTGAAACAGCATCGCGTTTGCGGCTGAAGGCATCCCAGCGGGCGTCGTCCACCAAGCCCATTTGCCGGCCCACTTCGGTCAGGCGCGCATCGGCGTTGTCTTCGCGCAGCTGCAGACGGAACTCGGCGCGGCTGGTGAACATGCGGTAGGGCTCGGTCACACCCTGGGTCACCAAGTCGTCCACCAATACGCCTAAATAAGCTTGGTCGCGCGCTGGCGTCCAAGCTGCTTCGCCCCGGCATTGCAGCGCGGCATTGATGCCCGCAAACAATCCCTGTGCAGCAGCTTCTTCGTAACCGGTGGTGCCATTGATCTGCCCAGCAAAGAAGAGGCCATTGATCTGGCGCGTCTCAAAACTGTTCTTCAAAGCCCGCGGGTCAAAGTAGTCATATTCGATCGCATAGCCGGGGCGCAGGATGTGGCAGTTTTCCAGGCCCTTCATCGAGCGCACCAGGTCGTACTGGATGTCAAACGGCAAGCTGGTCGAGATGCCGTTGGGGTAGTACTCGTGCGTCGTCAGACCTTCGGGCTCCAGAAAAATCTGGTGGCTGTCCTTGTCGGCAAAGCGGTTGATCTTGTCCTCCACACTCGGGCAATAGCGCGGGCCCACGCCCTCGATCTTGCCGGTGAACATGGGGCTGCGGTCAAAACCGGAGCGGATGATGTCATGTGTGCGCTCGTTGGTGTGGGTGATCCAGCACGGCACTTGCTGCGGGTGCATGCCTGCGTTGCCCATGAAGCTGAACACCGGCACCCCGCCCTCGGGGTTCATGCCGCCGGGCACACCGTCGCCGGGTTGTTCCAAGCATTTGGAAAAGTCAATAGTCCGGCCATCCAGACGCGGTGGTGTGCCGGTCTTCAAGCGGCCTTGCGGCAGCTTCAGTTCCTTGAGCCGCGCCGACAGACTGACCGCCGGCGGATCGCCTGCCCTGCCCGCCGCGTAATTCTGCAAACCCACATGGATCTTGCCATCCAGGAAAGTGCCCGCCGTCAGCACCACGGTGCGCGAACGGAAACGGATGCCGACTTGCGTCACAGCGCCGACCACGCGGTCACCTTCAACCATCAGGTCGTCCACGGCCTGCTGGAACAGCCACAGGTTGGGCTGGTTTTCCAACATGCGGCGGATGGCGGCCTTGTACAAAATGCGGTCGGCCTGGGCGCGGGTGGCGCGCACGGCTGGACCTTTGGAGCTGTTGAGAATGCGGAACTGGATGCCGCCCTCATCGGTCGCCAAGGCCATGGCACCGCCCAAAGCATCGACCTCTTTGACCAAGTGCCCCTTGCCAATGCCGCCAATGCTGGGGTTGCAGCTCATCTGCCCCAGCGTCTCGATGTTGTGGCTGAGCAAGAGCGTTTTGCAGCCCATGCGGGCGGACGCGAGCGCGGCTTCGGTTCCGGCATGGCCGCCACCAACCACGATCACATCGAATTCTTGAGGGTAAAGCATGAGAAGTCCGCCTTGAATAAAGGCCAAAAATAGGCACCGCCTGCGCCGGAGACCGCCCTGCCACGGGGTCGGTTGAAGCTGCTTATTTTACAGGCAGGTGCCAGATTCCACACAGACTCAAAAACGCAATGGCAAGGCCCCTGCCGCCTTGACCTCGCCCAGTGAAAAGCTGGTGTGCAGGTCTTTCACATTGGGCAGGTTGATCAACACATCACGGGCAAACTGGCTGAAGGTGTTCAGGTCTTTGCTGACCACCTGCAGCTCAAAGGTGCCGGTGCCGCTGATGTAATGGCATGAAACGACCTCGGGAATCATGCGAATCGCCTCTTCCAGTTGGCGCGTGATGTCGCCCCGATTGCGTTCAGCATCCAAGCGCACAAAGGCCAGCACATCCAGCCCCACCTTTTGTCGATCGATCTCCGCGCGGTAGCCTTTGATGACGCCCGACTCCTCCAGCGCCCGCACGCGACGCCAACATGGCGCTGCAGACAAACCCACACGCTGCGCCAGTTCGGCATTGGTCAGCCGTCCGTCCTTTTGCAATTCGTTCAGGATCGCCCAGTCAAATTTATCCAATGTTTCCAAAATAGGCCTCTTTGAGCAAGATTCTTTCAAATCATAGGGCAAATCCTGTCTCCGAAAGCAAGCACTTGTCGACAGGCACGCTCTACACTGTGATTTCTATTTCAGTCGCAGGACAGACCATGAACGCTCCCTTGCCCGAATCGATCCGCCAGGCTTTAGAGACGGTAACGCTGGACGACAAGTACAGCCTCGATGTGGGCCGCGCTTTCATGAGTGGCGTGCAGGCCCTGGTCAAACTGCCCATGCTGCAACGCCAGCGCGACGCCTTGCAAGGCAAAAACACGGCGGGCTTCATCAGCGGTTACCGTGGTTCGCCCTTGGGCAGCTACGACCAGTCATTGTGGAAGGCCAAGGACCACCTCAAAGCCCAGCACATCGTGTTCCAGCCCGGCGTCAACGAAGAGCTGGCCGCCACCGCTTTGTGGGGCACGCAACAACTGGGCTTTGCACCCCCAGGCACCAACAAGTTTGACGGTGTCTTCGGCATCTGGTACGGCAAAGGCCCAGGCGTGGACCGCTGCTCGGACGTGTTCAAGCACGCCAACATGGCGGGCACCACGCCTTGGGGCGGCGTGCTGGCCGTGGCGGGCGACGACCATGTGGCCAAAAGCTCCACCGCCGCGCACCAGAGCGACCACATCTTCAAGGCCTGCGGCCTGCCCGTGTTTTTCCCGGCCAGCGTGCAAGACATCCTGGACCAAGGCTTGCACGCCCTCGCGCTCAGCCGTTTTGCGGGCATCTGGTCGGGCATGAAGACCATCCAGGAAATTGTCGAGTCGAGCGCCACCGCGTACATCGACCCCGAGCGCGTGCAAATCGTGCTGCCCGAATTTGTGATGCCGCCCGGTGGCGTGCACATCCGCTGGCCAGACACTGCGCTGGAACAAGAAGCGCGTTTGTTCGACTACAAGTGGTATGCGGCTCTCGCCTACATCCGCGCCAACAAGCTCAACCACAACGTCATCCAGGGGCCCAACGATCGGTTTGGCCTGATCGCCAGCGGCAAGGCCTACAACGACACGCGACAAGCCTTGCTCGATCTGGGTCTGGACGACGCCACCTGCCAGCGCCTAGGCATCCGGGTGCACAAGGTGGGCGTGGTCTGGCCACTTGAATCGCACACCACCCGCGAATTCGCCACCGGATTGCGCGAGATTTTGGTGGTCGAAGAAAAGCGCCAAGTCATCGAGTACCAACTCAAGGAAGAGCTGTACAACTGGCGCGACGATGTACGCCCCGCCATCGTGGGCAAATTCGACGAAGCCGATGGCGACACCTCAGGCGGCGAATGGTCGACGCCCAATCCTACCCAACGCACATTGCTGCGGGCCAACGCCGACCTGACCCCAGCCTTGATTGCAAGGGCCATTGCCAAACGCCTGAAAAAACTGGGCGTGGATGCCGACACGACGGCCAGCATCGACGCGCACCTGGCTGTGCTGGACGCCAAAGAAAAGTCCTTGCAAACATTGACCTTGGGCGCGGCCGCCGACCGCACTCCCTGGTTCTGTTCAGGCTGCCCCCACAACACCTCCACCAAGGTGCCCGAAGGTTCACGCGCCATGGCGGGCATTGGCTGCCACTTCATGAGCCTCTGGATGGACCGCAGCACCACGGGCTTCACCCAAATGGGCGGCGAAGGCGTGCCATGGACGGGCCAGCAACCCTTCTGCACCGACCAGCACATTTTTGCCAACATCGGCGACGGCACCTATTTCCACAGCGGCATCTTGGCCGTGCGCCAAAGCGTGGCTTCGGGTGTGAACATCACCTACAAGATTTTGTACAACGACGCGGTGGCCATGACCGGTGGCCAGCCTGTGGGTGAGCGTGCCGAAGGCCACAGTGTGGTGCAAATCGCCATGAGCATGAAGGCGGAAGGTGCAGGGCGAATTGTGGTGGTGACCGACGAGCCAGAGAAGTACGACGGCGTGGCTTTAGTGGATGGCGTGCGTGTGTTCCACCGCGACGAACTTGACCGCATCCAACGCGAAATGCGCGAAATCAAAGGCACCACCGTCATCATTTACGACCAGACCTGCGCCACCGAAAAACGCCGCCGCCGCAAACGCGGCACCATGGTCGACCCCGCCGTGCGCGTGATGATCAACGAAGAAGTGTGCGAAGGCTGTGGCGACTGCGGTGTGCAGTCCAACTGCTTGTCGGTCGAACCTCTTGAAACCCCTTTGGGCCGCAAGCGCACCATCAACCAAAGCACCTGCAACAAAGACACCAGCTGCCTCAAAGGCTTTTGCCCCAGCTTTGTCACGGTGGAAGGCGGCACTTTCAAAAAGAAAGCCACTTCGACCACCACCAGCATCAACCCAGCCAGCCTGGGCGCATTGCCAGAACCTACTCTGCCCACCATCCACGAACCCTGGGGCATGGTGGTGGCCGGTGTGGGCGGCACTGGCGTCATCACCATCGGCCAGCTGCTGGGCATGGCTGCGCACATGGAAGGCAAAGGCATCGTCACACAAGACTCTGCAGGCTTGGCCCAAAAAGGCGGCGCCACCTGGAGCCACATCTTGTTGGCCAACCACCAAGACGAGATCCGCACCACGCGTGTGAGCATGGCCGCAGCCGACTTGATCATCGGTTGTGACCCGATCGTCAGCGCATCCAAAGAAACCACTTTGCGCATGCGCGCGGGCCGCACCCATGTAGCCCTGAACAGCAACAGCACACCCACTGCCGCTTTTGTGAAAAACGGCAACTGGCAAAACCCGGCCGAGCAATGCGTGGCCGAAATCACAGCGCAAGTCGGCGTGGAAGGCGTCGGTGCTTTTGATGCGGATGCTTTGGCCAAAAAACTGATGGGCGACACAATTTACGTCAACCCCATGATCCTGGGTTACGCCTGGCAAAAGGGTTGGGTGCCTTTGCACCGCGAGTCTTTGGTGCGGGCCATCGAGCTCAACGATGTGCAAGTCAAAAACAACCTGGCCGCTTTTGAATGGGGACGCCACGCCGCGCACCAGTTGGATGCGCTGATGGCACAAATGCACCCCAAACAGGTGATCCAGTTCAAAAAACGCGATTCTTTAGAAGACCTGATAGCCGACCGTATGGCACGTTTGACCGACTACCAAGACAGCACTTACGCACAGCTTTACCAAAGCATCGTGGCACGCGTTCAGGCCACCGAAGCACCTTTGGGCAAGACCCTGCTCAGCGACACCGTGGCTCGTCAGCTGTACCGCTTGATGGCCTACAAGGATGAATACGAAGTCGCCCGTCTACACACCCAAACAGGCTTCATGGAGCGCATTCAAAATAGCTTTGAAGGCGACTTCAAAGTGCACTTCCACCTTGCCCCGCCACTTTGGGCCAAACACAACAGCCAAGGCGAATTGGTCAAGCGCAAGTTTGGACCGATCATGCTGACAGGGTTCAAAATTTTGGCCAAATTCAAAGGACTACGCGGCACGAAGCTGGACTACTTTGGCAAAACCGAAGAGCGCCAAACCGAGCGTGCTTTGATACGCGAATATGTGCAACACATCGATGACGTGCTGGAGAACTTGACAGCCGATTCACACACCCATGCGGTCAATGTGGCACGCGTGCCTGAGAACATCAAAGGTTTTGGTCACGTCAAAGAACGCAACATCCGTGCAGCACGGACTCTGTGGGCTTCACTGAGCGCTCAGTAAAACAAGGACACCCATAAAAAAACATCGCCTTTTTCAAGGCGATGGTTCATGTGCGGTTGGACCGAAAAAAATCAGCGTGCGTCAGGCAGTTCGATTTTGACTTCGAGCACTTCCAGATTGTCCTGACGTTCCAAATTGACTTTGATGTCGTTGGGATTGATCTTGATGTACTTGCTGATCACCGCCACCAACTCACGCTGCAAATCAGGCAAGTAATCGGGCTCGGCAACGTTACGACCACTGCGCTCATGGGCCAAGATGATCTGCAAGCGCTCTTTGGCAACGCTGGCGGTTTTCTTCTTTTCACCCAGCAGGAAGGAAAGAAAGGACATGGCTCACTTGCCTCCAAACAAACGTTTGAAGAAACCAGGCTTTTCTGCTTCGATGAAGCGCATCGGCTTGTCTTCACCCAAGAAGCGATCGATCACATCTTTGTAGGCTTCCGACACATCGCTGTTGGCCATGTGAATCGCGGGTGTGCCCTGGTTAGAAGCCTGCAACACGTTTTCGCTTTCAGGAATCACGCCCAACAACTTGATGCGCAGAATGTCTTGAATGTCTTGCAAGGACAACATCTGTCCTTCTTCCACCCGGTTGGGGTTGTAACGGGTGATGAGCAAGTGCTCTTTGATGGGTTCAGATCCCTCAATGGCGCGTTTGGTCTTGCTGCCCAACATGCCCAAAATGCGGTCGGAATCGCGCACCGAAGACACTTCGGGGTTGGTCACCACCAAAGCCTCATCGGCAAAGTGCATGGCCATCAAGGCACCCGTCTCGATACCTGCAGGCGAATCGCACACGATGTACTCGAAGCCCATGCCGCTCAAGTCGTTCAATACCTTTTCAACACCTTCTTGCGACAAAGCGTCTTTGTCACGGGTTTGCGAAGCTGCCAACACATACAAGTTCTCGCACTGCTTGTCTTTGATGAGGGCTTGGTTCAGGTTGGCTTCGCCCTGGATGACATTGATCAGGTCATACACCACGCGGCGTTCACAGCCCATGATCAAGTCCAGATTGCGCAGACCCACATCAAAGTCAATGACAGCGGTTTTGAAGCCCCTGAGGGCCAGGCCGGTAGCGAAACTGGCACTGGTCGTGGTTTTACCCACGCCGCCTTTGCCAGAGGTCACAACAACGATTTTTGCCATGGAAAAACTTTCTTGGACTCGATTGAAAAATTAGGACTTGAGGGCTGTGATCAGCAATTTGTCCCCATCAGGGCCAGATTGCAAACACACCTGGGCCACTTGGCCCAGAACATCCTTGGGTAAAGCATTTTCGCTGGTGCGGTAAACACCCGCGATGGAAATCAACTCAGGCTCCATCACTTGGGCAAAGATTTGCGCTTGTGTGTTGCCCCGCGCACCTGCAATGGCTTTGCCACGCAATGCACCATAAACATGGATATGCCCGTCGGCAATCACTTCAGCACCTGCGTTGACCATGGCCAAAACAATCAGGTCTCGCCCTTTGGCATACACCTGCTGACCTGATCGCAAAGGTTTATCAATGACCATCGCGCCCAATGGGGCTACCGTGGCAGGCTGTGAAACGATGGGGGCAGGTGCAGTCTCCGGCATCGATGGCTGTTCAACAGCCACAGAACGCCGAATTCGGGCATCTGAAGCATCTACCAAGCCCAGCCCCTTGGCTTGCAATAAAAGTGCCTCGTGGGCACCTTTGATGGCCAAGGGAACCAATTGATGCTCTCGCAAAACAGCCATCAATGATGGCAAGTCCAGTGTTTGATCGGCGTCTAGACCCAAAGCACTCACATCCACCACCACAGGATCTTGGTCAAAAAAACCAGGTGTCTCAGACAATTGTTGCTTCAATGCCAATGAAACAGCAGTGATGTCAGTGGTCTTGAGTAACAAAGCCAACAAAGACAAATCAGCGCTTTTGATGTCGTAACAGGGTTGAGAAGGGTCTTCTGAAACGATCGCCATGGTGCAGACTGGGATGGAAAGATGCAAATCTTAACAGCGCACTTCTTCTTTGCTATCTCTCTTTAGTTTTATATCTTTAAATAGTCGTAGTAGTAAGCAAAGGCCAGATCTGTGCACAAGTCATGTTTATTGAGCAGTGACATAGACTTATCTTGCTTTCAAGGGTGTGTGTGAGTCTGATTTTTTGGTGTCACGTCAAAATGAACAACTTGGCCATGGCAGACCAAGCTGTGGATAACCATAAGATTCCATGGTTTTTATCCACAGGTTTATCCCGGTCGGTTTTCAGCCACCGATCAGCCATTGGATGACCCCTTTGGCCACAAAACCCAGCATGCCAAAAGCCAAGCCTAAAAAAATCACAAAAGTTCCAAATTTGCCAGCTTTGGATTCCCAGGCCAGCTGACCAATGATGAAAAGCATGTACAGCATGAAGGCCCCAACACCAATGGTCAGGCCAAACCAAGCAAATTGTTCTTCACTGAATCCGAACATCAGCGCTCACCTTGCTCGGTGAGGCGTTCACTCAAATCGGACACATCCACCATGTGGCGGTAGGCATGCCAACTGCCATGGCCAAGCATAGGGACCACCAAAATCAAACCCAAGAACAATGAACAAATGCCCAGCAAGCTGAAGCCCACGATGAGGAAAGCCCAAAAAGTCATCTGAAAAGGATGGGTCAGCACGGCTTTCCAACTGGTCAGTACCGCTTGCATGACAGTGACTTGGCGGTCCAGCAACAAGGGCATCGAAATGACACTCGAAGCGAACATGGGCAAGGCCATCATGGCGCCTAGACCCACCCATATTTCAAACAAATACCCTTGTTTAGCCAACACCACATGGCGGATGAAATCGATCGGTGTGTGGATCGGTACAGGTGCCAATAAAGTGATCAATGCAGCCGAGGTGATGACCCAGCCTGTGGCAGCAAGACCCAACAACAAACCAAACCGGATCAGACTCCAGTAACTGTCGGGTTCATGCCGCAAGCGCATTTGCCACTGGGTCCAAGTGTTGATCAAGAGCCGAAAATCAACTTTTTCACCCCGTTCCATGGCTCGGCTCATCGCATACAAACTGGTGGCTAAAACTGGAGCAACCACCATGAAGCCAGACATGGAGCCTGCCAATAACCAGAAGCGGTCGTGTGCCACCCAAGTGATGAGCCCCCCCAGCAAAGCCAAAACCAAGCCATGCATCATGCTCAGCAGGGGAGACCGTGCCAGATCCTTGAAACCCAAAGCCAGCCATTGCATGGGCTGGTCTTTCAGCAGGGGCAATATGGGCGGTAAAAAGAGCTCAAGACGTGGGTGAACTGGAGGTGTGGGTGATGGATCTTGCATGACCACAGCTTACCCAAGGTGATCTTGCAAAAGATTGACATGTGTCAAAACTCAAAAATCACAGAGCAGCACACCGGATCTAAAAATCAAATGTTTTTATTCTTGCAAGTGTTGATGCCCAGCAAGCTGTAAGGCGGGCACCAACCCGTCAAGCCCGTGGCCAATGGCACCAGGCCCACCCAGCCCCAAACGCCCACAGTGCTTGTCGCGGCCAGAGCGATCAATACAAGACCACCCACAATGCGGATGATGCGTTCGATGTTGCCAATGTTTTTAGTCATATGAAACTCCTAAGGGGGTAAAAAATTCAAACGGTGACGCGGTAACCTTCATCGGCAATGGCTTGGGCCAAAACGTCGCGGCTTTTTTCTGAATCCACTTGCACGGTGTTGTGTGTGCGGTCGATCACAACCTTGGCTTGTGCGTCCAAAGACAATAAAGCTTTGGTGACTGCTTTTTCGCAGTGGCCACACGTCATGCCTTCAACGGTGAAAATTTGGTTCATGATGCATCCTCTTTAATGAACTGAACACGACCCGTTGGGGTCTGGTCTGAGCATAGACCATCCAGGACTTCATGCCATGACACAGATCAAGAACGAACCTCCACTCACCTACGATATCGGCATCGGCGGCATGACCTGCGCCTCGTGTGTGGCGCGGGTCGAAAAAGCCCTGAAAAAAATGCCCGGTGTGCTCAGCGCCACGGTCAACCTGGCAACAGAATCGGCCCGCATCGAAGTGGCGTCCACTGACGTGACCGACGCACGGCTGCGCCGCGCGGTGCGCGACGCCGGGTACGAGCCTCGCACACCCGAAGCACAGGCTGATGCAGGCCGCGAATCACCCTGGGCAGGCTTCATGCCGGTGGGTGTAGGTCTGCTTCTGACCACGCCCTTGGTCTTGCCCATGTTGGCCGAGCTGTGGGGCCAGCATTGGATGCTGCCCGCTTGGGTTCAATTTGCACTGGCCACGCCTGTGCAGTTTGTGTTGGGCGCACGTTTTTACAAAGCCGGTTGGCATGCGCTGAACGCGCTCACGGGCAACATGGATTTGCTGGTGTCCTTGGGCACCACCGCAGGTTGGGCCTTGTCGGTGTGGTTGTGGCTTAACGCGCATGAGGGGTACGCGCCGCATCTGTACTTTGAAGGCTCGGCCGTGGTGATCACTTTGGTGATGCTGGGCAAATGGCTGGAGGCGCGTGCCAAACGCCAGACCACCGAGGCAATCCGTGCCTTGCACGCCTTGCGCCCGGACAAAGCCCATTGGTTGGGCGAAGACGGCGAGGTCGATGTGCCTGTGGACGAAATCTTGGTGGGCGACCTTATCGTGGTGCGGCCTGGGGAGCGTTTTCCGCTGGACGGTGAACTGGTCGAAGGCCAAACCCAGGTGGACGAATCCATGCTGACCGGCGAGCCCTTGCCCGTGGCCAAGGCTGCGGGTGCGGCCTTGACGGGCGGCTCCATCAATGGCGAAGGGCGCGTGCTCATGCGCGTGACAGCCGTGGGCCACGAAACCGTGCTCTCGCACATCATCCGCCTGGTGGAAGACGCGCAAGCGGCCAAGGCGCCCATTCAGCGGCTGGTGGACAAAGTGGCCGAAGTGTTTGTGCCCTTGGTGCTGGTGATCGCCCTGATCACTTTGGGTGCGTGGATGGCCGTGGGCTCAGATTTTGAAACAGCACTCATCCACGCGGTGGCCGTGCTGGTCATTGCCTGCCCTTGCGCCCTGGGCCTGGCCACGCCCGTGGCCATCATGGCGGGCACGGGTGTGGCGGCCAAACACGGCATCTTGATCAAAGACGTGCAGGCGCTGGAGTTGGCGCACCGCGTGCAAACCGTGGCCTTTGACAAAACCGGCACGCTCACCGTGGGCCAACCACGCTTGCTGGCCCATGTGCCTGCGCCCGGCAACGATGCAACAACGGCGTTGGCCTTGGCCGCACGGGTGCAAAGTGGCAGCGAACACCCCTTGGCGCGTGCGGTGGTGAGTGCCGCAGAAAAGCTGGGCCTGTCAGGCCCCACCGCGCAAGAGCTGCAAGCCGTGCCCGGCAAGGGCGTGTTGGCCAAGGTGGACGGTAGACAGCTGTTGCTGGGCAGTTTGCGCTGGCTGCAAGAAGAAGGTCTGAACATCGGCATGTGGCAGCCAGACATCAACGCTTTGCAGGCGCAAGGCGCAAGCCTGTCGGCTTTGGCAGAGCGCACCGATGCGGGGTTGCATGCCCTGCTGCTCATGGGTTTTGGGGATGAACCCAAAGTGGGCGCAGCGCAAGCATTAACGGTGTTGCGCGATCGCGGCTTGAAGCTGGTGATGATTTCGGGCGACAACCAAGCCGCTGCCGAAGCCATGGCCCGCCGCTTGGGCTTGCGCCCCGAAGCGGAAGAAGTGCTGGCCAATGTGCTGCCCGGTGACAAGTCGGCGCAGGTGCAAAAACTGCGTGCGGGTGGCAAGGTGGTCGCCATGGTGGGCGACGGGGTGAACGACGCGCCCGCCTTGGCCGCCGCCGATGTGGGCATGGCCATGGGCAATGGCACCGATGTGGCCATGCACGCGGCGGGCATCACCCTCATGCGCGGCGATGTAGCTTTGGTGGGCGCGGCGCTCGATATCTCGGCCCGCACTGTGGCCAAGATTCGGCAGAACCTGTTCTGGGCCTTTGCCTACAACGTGGCGGGCATCCCTATGGCTGCCTTGGGTTACCTCAACCCCATGATGGCGGGCGCAGCCATGGCGCTCAGCTCGGTGTGTGTCATGGCCAACGCATTGCTGCTGAAGCGTTGGAAGCCCTGAAGCACATTTTCTTGACGTGCATCATGGCGAGGAGTGGGACAAAAGCGCAGAGTGAAGGCATTCACTTCACGGAGAAATTTCATGACCCGCCACAGCGCCCTTCAGACCATCCGCGACGAACACGCGAGTTTGGCCGCCATGCTGCAATCCATGCGGCTCATGGTGCAAAAAGGGCCGGGCGACAACCGACGCCAGTTTTTTGATGTGCTGCGCGGCATGCTGTTTTACATCGACGAATTCCCGGAGCGCCTGCACCACCCCAAAGAGTCAAACCTGCTCTTTCCTAAAGTGGTCAAGCTCGCCCCCAAAGTCATGGGCGCGGTGGACAAGCTCGAACGTGACCACATGCGCAGCGAAAAAGCCGCCCGCGATTTACAGCACCTGCTGTTGGCTTGGGATTTGTTGGGCCCGAGCAGGCGCACGGAATTTGAAGAAGCCATTGGCCAGTACATCGATGCTTATTTGGAGCACATGAACTTGGAAGAAAACGTCATCCTGCCCGAGGCCGAGCGCTGCTTTTCGGACGAAGACTGGCGGCTGCTGAACGAGGCGTTTGCCGAAAACGCTGACCCTCTCACAGGCCATTACCGGCCCGCTGAGGCCTATGAAAGGCTCTTCAGCCTGATCGTCACACGCGCCCCCGCGCCCATTGGTTTGGGCTGAGGACTGTGCCGCATCCTTAAGCCTGCGGCAAGAAGGGATAGTCGATGTACCCCGCATCCCCACCACCATAAAAAGTGGCGCGGTCGGGTGTGTTGAAGGGGCCGCCTTGGCGCAGGCGTGCACCCAAATCGGGGTTGGCAATGAAGGGGCGACCGAAGGCGATCAGGTCTGCACCGCTGGCCAGAGACTGATCGGCCAAGCTCAGGTCGTAGCCGTTGTTCAGCATCCATGCGGCGCGGCCACCCGCTTGGGTGTAGGCCTGGCGCAAAGCGGCGTAGTCAAACGGCGTGTCGCCTTGCTGGTGGTCACGCGCAGCGCCCGTCGAGCCTTCGATCACATGCACAAAAGCCAAATCCATCGGTGCCAACAAACGCGCCACATGCTCAAACAAAGGCTGAGGCTGTTCGTCGCTCACCCCGTTGGCGGGTGTGACGGGCGAGATGCGGATGCCCGTGCGTGCACCACCAATTTCGGCCACGATGGCTTGCATCACTTCTTGCAAAAAGCGGGTACGGTTCTCGATGGAGCCGCCATACGCATCAGTGCGGTGGTTGCTGCTGCTGCGCAAAAACTGGTCGATCAAATAGCCATTGGCCGCGTGCACCTCCACGCCGTCAAACCCAGCGGCAATCGCGTTGGCCGCAGCGCGGCAGTAGTCTTGCACGATGCCCGGCAGCTCGGACGCGTCGAGCGCACGCGGCGCGGACACGGGCTCAAACTTGGGCTGGCCGTCGACCAGCAGCACGGTTTTGGTTTGAGCTGTCAGGGCCGATGGCGCTACAGGCGCTGCGCCACCGGGCTGCAAGCTTGTGTGCGACACGCGGCCCACATGCCACAGCTGCATCACGATCTTGCCGCCTTCGGCGTGCACGGCATCGGTGACCTGTTTCCACGAGGCGACTTGCTCCGCGCTCCAGATGCCGGGCACATCGGCGTAGCCCTGGCCTTGGTGGCTGATGGCCGTGGCCTCGGTGACGATCAGGCCCGCCCCCGTGACCGGGTTGGCGCGTTGGCGGTAATAGGTGGCCATGCGGGCGTTGGCCAGCGAGCCGGGTGCGCGGTTGCGTGTGAGTGGAGCCATCACGATGCGTGAGGCCAACATCAAAGATCCCGCTGTGTATTTTTCAAAAAGAGACATGTTCAGGTGCTTTCAAGTATTAAAATAAATTATTTAAATTTGAACGGTCAAGAATGAATAAATCACGCTACTTTGTTGCAATAACCATATTGGTTTTGCTCACCGGCTGTGCGAGCATGCAAAGCCACAATGAGACGGCTCAAAAAATTCAGGGTGTAAGTCAACAAGGCGATTTTCAGTCGGCCCTGCGTCAGCTAGACGAGCGCAACAAGTCGGAAGAGGCCAAAAAAGAACTCCTGTACAACATGGAGAAAGGCGAGTTGCTCCGTTTGAACAAGCAATTTGATCAAAGCACACAAGCATACCTTGCCGCTGACGCCAAAGTGATCGAGTGGGAAGAGGCAGCCAAGACAAACCCACAAAAACTGTTGGGTACTTTGGGAGCTGCCGTAGTGAGTGAGCGGCTGAAAGTCTATGAGGGGCAGGATTACGAAAAAGTGTGGTTGACCACACGTATCGCACTCAATCGGATTGGGCAGATGGACCTCGACAAAGCCCGGGTTGATGTCAAACGAACGCATGAACGGGAAGCGGTGATTGCCGAATTCCGCAGCAAGGAGACAGGCAAGGCCGAAGAGGAAGCCAAAGCTAAGGGAGCACAGGTTCAGGGTAAGGAAATCAACGGTTACCCCGTTGAGTCGCTGAATGATCCGGAGGTTTTGGCACTGAAGAACGGCTATCAAAACGCATTGAGCCATTATCTGGCCGGGTTTTTGTACGAAGCGCTCAATGAGCCGGGTTTGGCTGCGCCGGGCTACCGTAAGGCAATTGAGTTGACCCCAAATGCGCCTGCACTTGAGGAAGGATTGCGTGGCCTCGACGATCGCACCAGTTTCACGTGGAAACGTAAACAGCGCATGACCGATGTTTTGTTTGTGGTGGAAGCGGGTACTGCTCCCGCCCGAATCCCTCGCGCTTTCACCTTACCTGTACCAACTGGGCGCCGCGTAAGGACAGTGAGCATTTCATACCCTACGATTCAACCCTCTAAAGACCCCATTTTGGATAGTTTGCAGTGGGGTAATAACAGCTTGCCTTTGAGTAAGGTAGTGGACTTGAACGTCATGGCCCGTCGCGCCCTCAAAGATGAAATGCCTGGAATGGTTTTGCGTGGTTTCACGCGTGCTGTTGCGAAGGGGCTAATGCAAGAACAGCTTGAAAAAAATGCAGGACCATGGGGGGGCTTGATCGGAGCCGTTGCCTCCGCGGTTACTGAGCAAGCCGATGACCGCATTTGGAGGATGCTACCTGGCCGAGTCTATCTTGCGCGTGCTCACCTGCCGCCAGGAGAGCATACGATCACAGTTGCAGGTCGAAGTTTTGGTCCTATCAAAATCGATGGTCAATATGCGCTTGTACCTTTGCGCTTGTATGAAAACCTGAACTTGACCAGTTCGGTGGCTTTTATGGGCCAGTTGCCATGATAAGGAACAACCGAGGCCATCCCTCACTGCTTCGGTAATCCATCGTCAAGAACAAGGAATAAAAAATACAGTGCTGATGGCCATCAAATGGTGGTCAGCTTAGCGAAAGATAACAAATGACACGATATCTAACATTAAATTTAATTGCTTTCTTCGTGGCTGGATCGATCAGTTCCTACCCCGTATGGGCTCAAAATCCCGGAGTAGTAACGCCTGCGGCAGTGTCCGCCAAGTTGATTTCTCGTGGCGATGCGCCCGAAGTGGTGATCCCAGAGATGCGTGTTGTACGCCGCAACGACATCCTGACCGTACAGTCTGAATTGCACAACAAGGCGACTGCCGATCGAATGGTGTTTTACCGTTATCGCTGGTTAGACGGGGTGGGAAACCAGATAGGTGATGGCGAATCCTGGAAGCAGATCATGCTCATGGGCCAAGGTCAGCAAACGATCAAAGGCGTTGCTCACCATTCGAACGCCACAGACTTCCGTCTGGAGTTGAGCTTCGAAAAGAAATAAATCAGGAACAGACGAAAGTAAACGACATGAAAATCTCCCAACTCTTTTTGGCCCTGTTGGTGACTTGCACGCTCAGTGCATGCACCACAGCAGTCACGTCACCTGTGGTGCGTTTTGACCGGCAGGTCAATTATGGTGATGCCAAGGCCGTCGAATTGGTAACCAATGAGTTTGGCTCCACAGATTTGCAAATGATGGCCGAAAAAATGGTGGGTAGCTTGCTGGAAACGGGCATTTTCCAAGGTCGCCCAACGGTCACCATTTCCACCGTGCGCAACAAAACCAGCGAATACATCGATACCACCAACGTCATGAACTCGATACAGACTTCATTGGTCAAATCGGGCAAGGTGCGTTTCACGCGGTCTATTAACGAGATGCAATCGGGCGTTGACGAGTTAAATCGCCAGAATCAAAGCGGTCTGTATAAGTCCAACACAACAGCCAAGGTGGGCAAGATGACCGCAGCCAAGTACAGCCTTGAAGGTGAGCTGACCAGCATCGTCAAGCAAAACAACACCACCAAGGATGTTTTCTATAAATTTACGTTGAAGATGTTCGACGTTGAAGAGGGAACGATCGAGTGGCAAGAAGAAAAAGAAATTCGCAAGACCAGCAAGCGCTGAAAAGGAAGTAAACATGAAACAAACCATGAAACGCGAATTTCTTTTGGCGTTCCTTGCTCTGTCCAGTGCCTGCTTAACGCCTTATGTTTGGGCGCAAAATCCGCCTAAAGTGGCGGTGACAGACTTGGCTTATACCCGTGCAGTTTCTCAATATTTTGAAGCAGGCACCTACAGTGAGAAAGCTTCACTCAATGCCAACCGAAATTCCGTCACGGCCAGTTACAGTGGCAGTGGCACGTATGTGGCGGGTAAATACAGCTATTTGGAGCAACGAGAACTGCGCTCGTTCACCAATGACATTAAGGGTCAATTGATCCAAGGAACAACTTTCCGTTTGGTTCAGGGGAAAGGCTTTGACGCGGGAGACCCCCAACCCACCAAAGCCGAGCAGGCCTTGCAACAATTACAAACAGGCAAAATGGCCCAGCCCGTGCGTCAACCTGAGGTGAATGACATCATTGCTCGCATCAAGAAGGGCGAATTTTCGGGCGCTGACTACGTTCTGTTTGGGCAGCTTTCTAGTATTGAATTTCGTGACCAATTGACGCCGATTCAAGGCACCAGTAGTTCCAGTCACCAGTTCTTACTGGATCTGTTGGCAGATTTCTCTTTGATCAATACAAAAACATTGGAAATTAAGGCTGCGTTTTCTGCACAAGGCAATGGCAACGACACCAAGTTGTTGTCTGCCCGTGGCGACCTTGTTCCACCCAACCGCGCCAAGGTGATGCGAGAAACATCACAAAGCCTCTCGCGAAGCGTGTACGAACAATTGGCTGCTCAGATGGGTATGGACGCCCCCATGTCCCAACGCCTTCGGCCAGCACAATCAGGTGTTACCGTTCCTGCAGGCCAGGCTCAACCAGCGGCTGCCGAGCAAGTGTTAATACTCCGTTGATTGTTACAGGTCTAGTTGAACATGCATTGGTTGGGCATGCAGCCGAGCCGCTCTTTGTTGGGTTGGTGTTCAGTGGTCATGGCGCTGTTAATGCCGCTGGTCGCACAACCCGCTGATAGTCCTGCTGCTTGGAAAATTTATCGAGTTCCGACGGTCCATGCTGATCGGTACGTACAGGTTTTGTGGCGAGCTGCCAGCCATGGTTCAGCGCTTTATCGGTTGGTCGTGATTCCTGGCTCTGGTTGCGCAGGTATGGGCCCTGTGGCCCAGCGGTATTTCGAAGGCCTACAAACTGCAGAAATTTGGATCTTTCACAAGCCCTTTAGCCGGCCCTGGGTCTCGACACCACCGGACCAGTGTGAAAGCGACTTCGTTCAATACGACAGTTTGGCCCGTTGGCAAGCTGACGCTTTGGTTGCATTGGAGTCCTTATTGCAGCAGCCATCGCCATTGCCCGTGTTGTTGCTGGGAATTTCAGAGGGGGCGGAAATCTTGCCCGCCTTAGCCGCCAAAAGTGGGAGCGCGCTAATGGGCCTGGTTCTGTTGTCTGCGGCCGGACTGGATCCTGCGCAAACCTTTCAGCTGCAGCTCCAAAAGATGGGACGCGAAGAGGTGTGGACAGAGTTGCAGGCAATGGTGCGATCGACCTGGCCCGACGACCATGTTGTTCATGGCCGCAGTCTGCGGTATTGGCGTGACCTGTGGAGCTGGTCTTTGGCAGAACCTCTTGGGGCCAGTCGAGCGACTGTATTGCTGGTTTGGGGAGATGCCGATGAGTACGTGCCTCTCTCAGCGTATCTTGCCTTCTCTCAGCCTAGCCAAGATCGAGCTATGGTTCTGTGCTCGTGGCGTTGGCCGAGCGCCAACCATGCCTTGCGAACGAACAAGGGCGTCCAGGTACAGCAGAAGCTATGGCCCCTACTGGACCGTTGGGCGCGAAATGGACAATTGGATTGCCCCCTCACCACGTCCAAGTAGGGCCGTATTCAAACTTCGTAGCCCGGGCTCTCGCGTTGCAGCTTGCGAAGCAGCGAAGGCCAAACAAAAGCGCCGCCCAAACCACCGGTTTGCACGCGCATGGCGTTGGCCACGCCGTTCAAAATTTGCGGGTCTACCGCGGTCAGGTCTTTCGGGCCTGACTGCCCGGCCAGTGCATCGACTTGGATGCGGCAGGTGTTCTCGAAGGTGTACATCGACAAAAACGCATCGGCAATGGTTTTGCCCACGGTGAGCAAGCCGTGGTTGCGCAGCATCAGGTAATTGGCTTCGCCCAAATCGGCCTGCAGACGCAGCTTTTCTTCGTCGCGAATGGCCACGCCCTCGTAGCCATGGTAGGCCAGCGAGGCCAGCACAAAAGTGCTTTGCTGGCTGATGGGCAGCACGCCGTGCGCCTGTGCGCTCACGGCTACGCCAGCCCGGGTGTGGGTGTGCAAAACACAACCGGCATCTGGCCGCGCCTCATGTACCGCGCTGTGGATCACAAAGCCCGCCGGGTTGACCGGAAAGGGGCTGTCGTGCAGCTTGTTGCACTGCATGTCCACCTTCACCAGGCTGGACGCGGTGATCTCGTCAAACATCAGGCCGTAGGGGTTGATCAAAAACTGATGGTCTTTGCCCGCCACCGACTCGGGCAGCTTAGCGCTGATGTGGGTGAACACCAGATCGCTCCAGCCGTAAAGCGCCACCAGCCGGTAACACGCGGCCAAGTCCAGCCGCAGCTGCCATTCATCGGGGTGAACGCTGTCTTTTAAAGAAGGAATTTCAAACGCCATCGCTGTACTCCGATGTCAAAAAACCCAGCTTACCCATGAACCGCCGAGTGCCATGACGTTTAGGTGACTGGCTCAGTTCGGGCTTCCCGGCCGTGTCATCTCCTCCAGCCGCATCAACCAAGCCCGGGCGTGCACACCGCCATCCTCCACAGCCCCACACATCTCCACCGACGCTTGCAGCTGACCGCACACCGCAGGCCGTTCGGGTTGCCCAAAAATTTTGCAGCGCAGTTGTTCGTCAAGTTGCAAGCAAGGCACGCCCGCTGGTTTCCCTTGAGGCATGCCGGGGATGGGTGAGGAGATGGATGGGGCGGTGCAGCAAGCGGCGCAGCCAGGGCGGCAGGTTAAAGTCATCCGATCAAAGGCATCCTGCTTATCGTGGCCACAAAGCCCACAGTTGCAAGGGCTGTTTCACCCGCCCGGCCAATTCGCCCGCTTCGGGTCCAGAGCCTGCGTAATAGTCGGCCCTGACTGCACCCACGATCGCGGTGCCTGTGTCTTGGGCCAAGACCAAACGGTCTAAGTTGGTTTGGGGACCGTTGGACTTCAACCAAACGGGGGTGCCATAAGGAATGCTGCCCCGGTCCACCGCGATAGAGCGACCTGCGGTGAGGGGCACACCTTGCGCACCTTTGGGGCCCGGCGGCACGACGCCTGCGGGCAGTGCCTCTTCCTTGAAGAACACCACGCGCGGGTTTTGCCACAGCAACTCATTCACCCGCGAGGGGTTGCGGTCGATCCAGGCCTTGATGCCCGGCCAAGAGGCGTCGCGGATCAGGTTTTGGTCCAGCAGCCAGCGGCCGATGCTTTTGTAGGGTTGATCGTTGGTGCCGGCAAAGGCCAAGCGCACCATGCGTTGACTGCCATCGCGTTCGGTCACATTGATCAGGCCCGAGCCTTGGATGTGCAGCACCATGGCATCCACCGGGTCGGCCAGATAAACCAGTTCTTTCCCCCGCAATGCAGCCCGGGCAGCGGGTAAGGTCTCCATTTCTTGGCGGGTGTACCAGGGTTTGCGTGTTTGCAGCTGAGCGGGGGGGGCATACAGCGGCACATTGAACCCCTGCCGCGCTTGCCGTTGGGCGTTCAAAACGGGTTCGTAATAAGCGGTCAACAAACCGTTGCCCGCGGGTGTGGGCGACTCCACCCGATAGGCTTGCAACTTTTGCCGCATCCATTGCCGCTGCACAGACGCCGTGGCACTGGCCAATTGCCGGATTTCGGGGCACAGGGCTGCCCAGCCTGCCGCTGGTCGCGTGCAGCTTTGCAACCAAGCTGGCCAGGCTTCTTTGAGGTCATCGGTCTCCAGGCCCGGCAAGTCCGACCAAGGCACGGGAACCCAGCGGCTTTTGGCTTGTGTGATGACCGGTGGCAAAGGGCCGGGCTCCAGCATTGGTGCGTTTTGTGCGTTGGGTGCCTTGGCGGCAGGGCTGGTGGTGGATGACCGTGTTGGTTCGGGCTCATCCAACACGGGCGTGACCGAGCAGGCCACGAGGCTGCCTACAATCGCTGCGATCAAACCGCTGGAGGCCGTCCGGCGCAAACCAAGAAATGGGAACGTGTTCATGGCGCTTATTTTGCTGGAAGCCTTGTTGGCCTTGCTGGTGTTCGTCGTGATCGTTTGGTGGACCATGTTTTCTGGGCGAAAAAATGGCGAGCTGCCGCCAGCTGAACAAAAAGACCCTGACGACAAAGCGCCCTGACCTTTTCACGCTCGGGCTGCATCAGTCCAGTAGCGTGCCCGCCCCTTCGAAGCGCTGCGCGTAATAGCGGTTGCTCAGTTGGTCGACCCGAACGCCTGTTCGCGGGTTGCTGGCATGCACAAAACGGCCGTCTCCCACATAGATGCCCACATGCGAATGGCGAGCGCCCAAGGTGTTGAAGAACAACAAATCACCGGGTTGGATGCGCGAGGGATCGACCGGGCGGGTTTTTTTGCCCAGATCGGCCGAGCTGCCGCGCACAGGTAAACCCGCGGCTTCGCGGTACACATGCGACACCAAACCTGAGCAGTCAAATCCTGTGGCCGGCCCACGACCGCCCCAGCTGTAAGGCGTGTCGAGCAAAGAAAGAGCAAACAAGGCCAAGTCGTTGCGTTTGGGGTGGTAAGCGCTGCGGTTCTCCGTTGGCGTTGGCGCGTGCGGGCTGTCGCTCGGCTTTGGGGGGGCTGAGCAGCCAGACAACAACAAAGCCAAAACCATGAGCAGGCCTGCGCAATGAGGGGAGCGGCTGAACCCGTTCGTCAAGGGCGGCACCCAAGTCCGTCTCATGTCAGCGCCCGCAACAAATTGGCCAATTCGACAGCCGACTTCACTTCCATTTTGTCAAACACGCGCGAGCGGTGCACCTCGACAGTGCGCACGCTGATGTCCAGTTGGTCGGCGATCAGTTTGTTGGGCAAACCTTCAACCACCAAGCGCATCACATCGCGTTCGCGCTCGGTCAATTCACCCAGACGCGATTGCAAAAATGCTTGTTGCGTGCGGGCTTTCAGGCGCTCTTCGGACAGCAGCAGCGCTTGTTCAACCCGGTCGACCAAAGCGTTGTCCGAAAAGGGTTTTTCGCAAAAGTCAAAGGCGCCACGTTTGACGCTGTCCACCGCGGTCGGAACGTCAGCATGTCCGGTCAAAAAAATCACGGGCCAAGCTTGCGCGATGCCGCAGGCTTGAAGCTGTTCAAACAGAGCCAGACCACTCATGCCGGGCATGCGCACATCGAGCAAAATGCAACCCGCTTGCCGGGGCAATGCCAAGGGCAAATGGCTGGGTGATGGTGTAGCGGCAGGCCATTCACTTGGCGGGTTGGTTTGCAGCATTTCCCAAAAGGTTTCGGCGCTGTCGTAAGACTCACTCAACAAGCGCCGCGTGCGCAACAGCCAGGCCATGCCTTCACGCACGCCGATGTCGTCGTCCACGATGTAGACCATGCTGTCAAAAGGAAGTTGCATGGGGCGATTTTAGGCGTTGGACAGGTTTGGCTTGCTGCTGTTGGCCACAGGCAAGGTGAAGCGAAATACCGTGCCTTGGGGTTGCAGTTCTTCAAACTCCAATTGCCCCCCATGTTGTTCGACCACGGTACGGCACAGGCTCAGACCCAAGCCCATGCCTTCGACTTTGGTGGTGAAAAAGGGGTTGAACAATTGCGCTGCCACATCGGGTCCAATGCCAGCGCCCAGATCGGTCACACTGAATTCAACGCCAGCTTCTTCAGCGTGTGTCATGGTTCGCTGGACTTGCAACGCCAAGACCCGGTCAAGGCATTGCGGTGTATCCATGGCTTGCATGCCATTGCGCGCCAAGTTGAGCAAAACCTGCTCAACCATGGTGCGGTCGCACCAGACAGAAGGCAGGTGGGGCTCAACCCGCATGACTACACGAACTTGCAGTTTGCGAGCTTGCAGGTTCATCAGGGGTGCAATGGCATCCAGCAGGGCTTGGGGGGGCACCGGCTCTCGGCTTTGGTCGCGTCTGCGCACAAAGTCGTGCACGCTGTTGATGACGCGACCAGCCCGTTCGGCTTGTTCGGCGATGCGCCGCAAGGCCATGTGCACATCGTCCAGGGTTTGCGGCACGGCTTGGGGGTCTTGGAGTAGATTGAGCGAGCCGTTGGCGTAACTGGCAATGGCTGCCAGGGGCTGGTTCAGCTCATGGCTGAGCAAGGACGCCATTTCACCCACGGTGGCCAAACGGGCGGTGGCTTGCAGCCGTTCTTGACTGGCGCGAGACACTTCCTCAATGCGGCGCTGCTCGCTGATGTCGATCACGGCACCCATCCATCCTGTTTGCTCGCCCCGCACACTGATCAGCGGGGCTTCGATGATGAGCACCGGAAAGCGTTCACCGTCTTGCCGCATGAACACCGACTCAAAGCCTTCTCGTGGTGGCACATTGCCCGCCATACGAATCGCCTGACGCTGCTGGTATTCGTCAACCATTTCGGGCGGCCAGTAGGGCATGGGCGCATTTTTCCCAATGAGCGCTTCGGCTTCCCATCCGACCATTTGGCAAAACGCAGGATTCACATAGGTGATGCAGCCTTTCAGATCCCGAGCCCGAAGCCCGGTGACCAGTGAGTCCTCCATGGCTTTGCGAAAAGCCAATGCTTCAGCCAGATCCCGTTCGGCTTTTTGGCGTCTCCGGGCGTCTTTGGTGAGCAGCACCATCACCGTGATCAGCGCCATGGACATGCCCGTGACCAAGGCCGTCAATACGTTCGGAAACAAGTCCGGGGCTCCGCGGCGGCCGTCCATGCGCAGCAACAAAGTGTTGCCTGGCAAGTCCACCAGCTGTTGACTGGTGAAGACGCGTTGTTCGCGTCTTTGTGTGCCAGCAATCGCCAGCCTTGTGCCATCTGGCTCGATGAAGGACAACTCGTTTTTGCGCCCAAAAGTGGCGCCCAGACGCTCGGTCAGCAGCTCCTGCAAACTGTAGGTCACCACCATGTAGCCCAGGAGATCACCCGATTGCGTCACCGGCAAACACAGCTCCATCACCTCCATGCCCAGGCCATCGCTTTGAGGGAGAAAATACGTGCTGGAGTAGGCGGGGCCATTGAGTCGCTTGGTTCGCTGGCAGGCTTGGTTGGCATCGTTCAGCACGTCGGTGCGGGCAATGCGTTCAAATGCAGAGGCGCGCAGAGGCGAGTCCGCAAAAGCTTGGAGTTGCCATGATTTGTCACGCCACTCCACGCGCAGCCAGTCCCGGTTATCACGCAGCAATTCCAGTGCTCTGGTTTGCCAGTCGGACGGTGAAAAATGACTTGATTGCAATGCCTGCAAGGCCTGAACTTGGCGCCTCAGGCCGCCACGCAAGTCACCCACAGCGTTGGCGGTGTCTTGTTCCAGCTCGGCTTGTACTTGACTCGCTTCATAACGTCCAGCCAGCCAGACCAGCGTGACCAAGACCGCCAAGACCAATGCAATGAGTGCTGCCCACAAGGAACGACGACCCGAATCCCATGGCAGAGATTCGTCGAGCTTGGCTCGGGCCTGGTTCAGAAACTGCCGCTGAGTGGTCATTGGGCGGGTGGCGCCAAGCGGGTTCATGGGTTTCAAGGAGAGGTGGTGACGGCTGGCGATGCTTTGGCATCACTGTTGACTTTGGTCACTCGGGGGTCCGTCCAGCTGCCATCGATCAGAAACTCTTGCGTGTTCACTTTGATCAAGGGCTTTTGCAAAAACAATTGGGCCAAAAATGCCGTGAGACCCACCACAGGGTTGACCGCAATGCCTGCGACCAACGAGGCCGTGCCAGCATCGAGGGATGGCAAAATCACCACCCTCAATTTTTGGGTTTCCTGGGCAATATCGGCCGAGCCGTCGAGTTGCACCAGCGCATTGACCCCTTTGATTTGCATGTTCCGGGTTTGGGCGATTCCCTGTGCAATAGTGACATCTCCTCGCACCGAATCAAAGGCAAAACCTTCGTAGAACACGTCGCGAAAATCCAGCAGCAAACGACGCGGCAAGGCTTGCAGGCTCAAGACGCCCAGCAATTTGGCGGCCCCGGCATCGGCTTTGAGGAATTGCCCCCGACCCATGGTGACGCCAAATTGTCCAGACATGCTGGGGTAATGCAGAGCCAAGGGCGAGCCTTGCCAGGACACCACGCCCTCCAGTTGGCCCGAACCCCCACGCAAAGCATTGGGCGTGCCCAGCCGGGTCAACAAGGCGCCCGCATCGGACACGTCCAGTTTGAAGTTCATCTCCGTTTTGCGTTGTGAGCTGCCTTCGGAGGTTTTGAGCCATCGCCCGGTGCTGCGCAAAGTGGCTTCGGGCAAGGTGACGTTGAGTTTGCTCAACTGCCATTCGGCGGCCACCCTGGCGCGTGATTTGGGTTGCTCTGGGTTGAGGGCCTCAATCTCGACCCGGCCGAGTTTTTTGCCACGCAATTCGAGTTGGTCCACCACGATGTCCAGTGCTGGCAAATTGACGGGTGGGGTCTCCAAAAGGCCTTCGACGTCGGACACGCTGGAGGGCGGCAAGTTCAGGCGCGACAAGCGGGCAAAGAGGTGACCCAATTGATCTCCCGAGGGCTGGCGGTAGACCACATGGCCATTGAGTTCGCGTGCATCGACGTTCACTCGCCAGGTGTTGCCTTCACGCAGGCCCCCGGCGACCACTTGGTGCAAAGTGCGGCCGTCGGCTTGGATGGTGTTGGCTTGCAGGCCAATGCGATTCGGCGCATAGGCATCCCAACTGCCGAAGGCTGCGCCGCCCGGCCGTGTTGCGGGGCTTGGGTCATTGGGCAGCAGATTTTGCCAATCGTCCAGCATCAGGTTATCGAGTGCCACCGTGGCGCTCACGCCAGAGGCTGGCATGGCCGGGGCTTGAGAGGCGGGCAAACCCAAGGTCAAGCTGCCGCGCAGCACCACGGGCGCTTTGCCCGACAAGTCCCGCACATAGTGGGCAGAAGCGATGTTGCCCCATTCCAGTTGCAGTTGTTCCCGCAGACTGGTGCCCGAGCCGCTCACCCGTGTGCGCAAGGAGATGGGTGCAATGGACGCCACAGATTTGCCCAAGGGCGCAGGTAAATTCAGCGCCAGACCGTCCAGCTGGCTTTGCAGCGTGAATTCTGGTTGTCCTTGCCGCCAGCCCAGTTGTGCGCTGTAGTTGGTGGCACCAGTGGCTTGTTTGGCCCACTCGTTCAGTGGTGCAAGTTCTTTGGCTTGGCGCAGTCCTTCGGCGGTCACCTGGCCTTGTGCACGCAACTGCAAGCTGACTTCGTTGCTCGGTGCGCCAGAGCCGATGGGCATGGGCCGCATGCCCCCCTCGATGCGGACTGCGCCACCCATCATCCGCGCTTGTGCACCATTCAAGCTGAAGCCCGACTCGGTGAATTGCACGTTGCCTTGGAGCTTCTCCAGCAAGGGCGTCTCAGGCGTCATGCGCACATCGTTTCCGGCCAGCACCACGGTGCCTTGAACCTTGGTGTTGATCGGGTTGAGCAAGGGCACTGTCAATTTGAAGCGGGTTTGCACGTTGCCTGTTGCCTGTGTTTGGCGCAATGCGCCTGACAACAGGGCATCCAAGGGTGACTTTTGCACCAAGCCCAGCACTTGACCGGCTGGGCCTTTGTTTTCTGCCGAAACGTTCAGCACCGCCGAGTTGGCCATGTTGGCGATTTCGACATCGCCGTCGTTCAAAGTCAGGCCTGATCGTGCGTCGTCTACCCTTGCGGAAGCCTTGCTCAGCTTCATGCTCAAGCGGTCAAATACCAGCTGGCCCGTCAGTTGGTGCAGGCGAGGCCAAGGCAAGCTTTGGCGTGGCTGCAAGGCCGCTGGCCAGAAGTCCAGCTCGACGTCTTGAATGCGACCAGCGAAGCGGAATTCGCCGTCTTTGGGGTTGGTGAAGGGCAGTTTGGCCAAGTCCCCTTTGATCTTCATCTGAACATCTGAATACACCCCTTTGCGCACCGCATCGCGCACGTATTGGCGCACGTCTTTGGGCAGCGTCAGGGGCAGGTAGCGGTAAGCACGAAAGGCGTTGACTTGCTTGATCTTGCCTTGCAAGTCCAGTTTCCCGGGTCCCTCTCCTTGAGCGCTCGGATGCCATTGACCTTGCCATTCGCCTTGCAGGTCTGAGTTGCTGACCTGCAGTTTCCATTCGGGCACATGCCACTTTTCGGACTCGTGTTTGAGCAATGCATGAGCTTGCAAGCTCTGCACAGGCACCTCTGGTTCATCCAGAATGCCCGGCAAAAAGATGGCCCCATCTGCACCCATGCTCACATCGATGCGGCCACTGTCTTGGTTCAGCTTGAGTTTGACTTGTGCGCCCTGAACGCCAGGCCAGCGGATGGCCGAATGGGCGGGGGGGGCTTCAGGCGTGGGGAGCGACAGGTTTTGCACCGAAATTTGTGCGTCGTAAGTGAGGGGCTTTTCCCAGTCACCTTGCCAGCGCCATTGGAGCGCATCCACCTGACCGCGGACGGTTTGCAGTTGCAAGTTCTGCCGCCAAGTCTCGGGCAAAGGCATGCGCAAAGCAATGTCGCGCAGGGCTACAAGGTCAAGTTGATCGGCTTGCAGTTCACCTCGCGCAGGGGATTTGCCTTGAGGGTGGTTGAAGCTCAGGGCCACGTTGCCGCCGGGCCAAACCAAGCCTTGATCGCTCACAAAAGCCAGTTGCTGGGTCGAGACCGCAAAACCCAGTGGGTTGACCTTGGCCGCCAAACGTCCAGACAAGCGTTCAAATCCGAGCGGAGCCTTGTCGGGTGCCCATGCCGCTTGAAGTCCGGTGAGGTTGACATCGGCCAGCCCGCCAGCCCATTGCCCTTGGGTCACATCGTTCCACACGCGCAGGCTGCCTTGGCCAGCGGCTAGTGGATTATTGAGTGGCAAGTGCGTGCCCAATTGCGCCACATCGATGTGCGGAAAATAGGCATAAACCTGTCCAGTCCAGTCGGCCCATCGACCCGGATGCAGAGACAACAGATTGCGCTTAAAGCGCCCCATGGTGACGAAGCGCTGACCACCCTCTTCTGGGGGGGTGGCGTCCACCCGCACATCGTGGTGTCTGGCCGAGTTGCGCAACAAGACGTCCACATCCCGCAGGGACAAGGTCTTGGGCACCTCTAGGGCTGCAGACGCTGTCGGTTTTTCTCGCGTCCAGTGGACCGTGCCGCCGCGCACAACCACTTCGCGTTGAGCGAACAACCAATCGGTGACCGCGTTGTCGCCGCTTGAGCTTTGTTTCATCTCGAGCCCGGCGATGCGCCATTGGCCATTGGCCAAGAGCCGAATGTCCAGCTCAGGCGCATCCAAGACCAGTTGCTCCAGCTTCAGGCCCATCACCGAGCGCACGCTGATGGCGATCCACACCTTGGGCAGGCTTAAAGCGGTGCGACCTTCGGGGTCAAGCAAAGCGATGTCGCGCAATTCAAACGAGGGGGCCCAGCCGGTCGATTCGGCCGAGATTTGGCCGATGCGAACCGGAACCCCGAGGGTTTGCTGGGCTAAGCGCTCCAAGGCCGGGCGATGCTCGCCGATTCGCGGCACAATCCAAAAATGCAGGGTTGCCCAGCCCATGCCCAGCACAAGACCCACGCACAACAAGATCCACGCGATCAGCCGCACAAGGCGCGACAGCACATGGATCAGACGGGGGAAAAGTGGCAAAGACGGCGCAACCATTTGAATTAGAAAGTCAGCAGGAATTATGACCCGCAGCCAGCCGATGGACGAGATCGCCGCCACAAATGATGTCGGCCTGGACGATTTGCCGCTGTATTCTCGCTTTCTGCAGCGTTTGCACCGCCGTTATGGCGCAGAGCTGCCTCTTTTGCCCCCTGGCCCGCCCACCCGCGACAGCTTGAGTGCTGCCTACGACGCCTTGGTGTCTCGGGGGCTGGACACCAGCGCCGCCTTGCGCGTCTTGCGTCAGCTCACGCTGGAGCGCTTGGCTTGGCTGGACTGTTCGGGCAGAGCGGACTTGCAAACAGTCACTTACGGCATGACGTGGCTGGCCGAGGTCACGCTCGACATGGCTTGGCAACAGGTGTCGGCAGATTTGGACGCATTGCACGGCGCACCAACCAAAGCCGATGGTCAACGTGCCGAAATGTGGATCATGGGTATGGGCAAGTTGGGTGCCCGCGAGTTGAATGTGTCGAGTGACATTGACCTGATTTATGTCTACGACCAAGACGGACAGAGCTTGGGCAACAGCGAAGGGCGAAACAAGGTCTCGTGTCAGGAGTATTTCACCCGCGCCGTCAAGCGCATGTACGCGCTCATTGGCGAGACCACCGAGCACGGCTTTGTGTTCCGGGTGGACTTGGCGCTGCGCCCCAACGGCAACTCCGGCCCCAGCGTGGTGTCGCTGGATGCTTTGGAAGAGTATTTGCTCGTGCAAGGCCGCGAATGGGAGCGCTTTGCCTGGATGAAAAGCCGCGTGGTGGCCCCACGCAGTGCGGTGCTCAATGGTTCAGCCCAGGCACTGCGGGGGGTGGTCCTGCCCTTTGTGTTTCGGCGTTACCTTGACTACAACGTCTTTGAGTCGCTGCGCACGCTGCACCAACAAATCCGTGACCACGCGTCCAAACGCAGCGCGGGCCATCCCGAACGCGCTAACGACGTGAAACTGTCGCGCGGTGGCATCCGCGAGATCGAATTCACCGTTCAGCTTTTGCAGGTGGTGCGAGGCGGTCAGTTTCCGGAGTTGCGCACCCGCCCCACCCTGGACGCTTTGCAACGCGTGGCCAAAGCCGGGCTCATGCCGCAGACCACCGCCGCCGCCTTGGGTGCTGCCTATGTGTTTTTACGCAAGGTGGAGCACCGAATCCAGTACCTGGACGACCAGCAAACCCATGTCTTGCCTACCCGCGACGACGATTTGGCCTGGATTGCGCAGACGATGGCCTACGCCGATACCGGGGCATTTCTCGTCGACCTGGATGCGCACCGTGAAGTGGTGGCGCAAGAGTTCGACACCTTGTTGGGTGGAGACCGCGATTGCAAAACCTGCAACAGCAAGAGCGGAAAAAACACCCGTGAACCCGCCGAGTTGGATGCGGTACTGACCGAGTTCAATGGCGCGCTGCGTGAACGTTTGACGCAGTGGGCGGATAACCCTCGTGTACAAGCATTGCGCGAGGATGCGCGGGGCCGCTTGATGCGTTTGTTGCAACGCACAGCCCAGTGGCTGGACGTGGGCCGCGTGAGTGAGGAAGCCGTTCTGCGGATGGTCGACTGGATCGAGCCCCTGCTGCGCCGTGAGAGTTACTTGGCCCTCATGCTCGAGCGGCCTTCGGTTCACGAGCGCTTGTTGCGCCTTTTGGGGGCGGCCAAGTGGCCTGCCCGATACCTGCTGCAGCACCCGGGGGTGATCGATGAGCTGGCTGGCGGCAATCTGTTTGACAGCCGCTTTGATGCCGCCGAATTTGAAGGGGAGTTGCAGGCCCGTTTGTTGGCCCTGCAACGCACGGGCGAAGATGACGAGGAAAGCTTGCTCAATTTGCTGCGCCGCGCCCACCATGCTGAGCAGTTCCGCACGCTGGCGCGTGATGTGGAAGGTGTGCTCACGGTGGAGCAAGTGGCTGACGATTTGAGTGCCTTGGCCGATGCGGTGCTGCGTGTGACGGCCCGCTGGTGTTGGAGTCGGCTGAAAAACCGTCACCGCGAAGAGCCTGCGATTGCCATCATTGCGTACGGCAAGTTGGGCGGCAAGGAGCTGGGTTATGGCAGTGACCTGGACATTGTGTTTGTTTATGAAGACGAAGACGAACGCGCCCAGGAAATCTATGCCAACTATGTGCGCAAGTTGATCAACTGGATGACGGTCAAAACAGCTGAAGGTGATTTGTACGAAATCGATACCGCACTGCGCCCCAATGGCAACTCGGGTTTGCTGGTGACACGTTTTGAAGCCTACGCCGACTACCAGCAGCAGCGCGGCAGCAACACCGCTTGGACATGGGAGCACCAAGCCATGACCCGGGCCCGGTTTGTCATGGGTTTGCCGAGCTTGGCGGTTCAGTTTGACGCTGTGCGCTGCGCGGTCATCGGTGCTAACCGTGACGCCGCCAGTTTGAAAGCCGAAATCGTGGCCATGCGTGAGCGGGTACGCCAAGGTCACCCGGTTAAGGCCGATCGTTTTGATGTGAAGCACAGCCCGGGTGCCATGGTGGATGCCGAGTTCGCCGTTCAGTTTTTGGTGCTGCTGCACACCGCAGCCCACCCCGAGTTGGCCGCCAACGTGGGCAACATCGCGCTGCTGCAACGTGCGGAAACGGTGGGCTTGTTGCCCGAAGGTATGGGCCATGCTGCGGCCAATGCGTACCGAGAAATGCGCCGGGTTCAACACCACGCTCGCCTGAACGAAGAGCCCACCGATGTTCCCGTGGCTCAATTGGCCCTTGAGCGTGATGCGGTCTTGAAAGTTTGGCAATCCGTCATGCAATGAGCCTTGCATACACCCCTTGATCGAAAGGTATAGACCCCATACGGTCATGTTCAACCGCTAAACTCTTGAGGCGCCAACGAGGCGTTCAACAATGAGAAGCGTCATGAAAAAAGTGGGTGGTTGTTTGGCGGTTTGGGTGTGCGTTTCGCTGGGGAACGCCAGCATGGCATGGGCTGCAGATGAGCGGTCAGCCAGCGCAGTCAGCAAGCCCAGCTTGACGGTCACGGTCACCACCCCGCAAGCCAGCAGTTTGGCGCAAAAAATCAGCGCCAACGGCAACCTGGTCGCTTGGCAAGAAGCCATCGTGGGTGCCGAGGCCAATGGCCTGAAGATCACCGAGGTGCGCGTGAATGTGGGCGACCGGGTGCAGCGCGGCGATGTGCTCGCTGTTTTGCAAGCCGACAGCTTGCAGGCCGAGTTGGCACAGGCCGAAGGCGCTTTGGCCGAAGCCACGGCCAGCGCCCAAGAGGCCAAATCCCAAGCAGATCGCGCCCGCAGCCTGCAGCAGCAAGGCTTTTTTAGCAATGCGCAATTGAGCCAAGCGCTGGCCGCTGAGGCCTCTTCTGTGGCCCGCGTGCAGTCGGCCCGCGCCATGGTGCAGCTGCAAAACGTGCGCCTGTCGCAAACCCAGGTGCGTGCGTCCGATGCCGGCGTCATCTCAGCCCGGCAGGCCACCGTGGGCAGCGTGGTGGGTGCGGGCACCGAGTTGTTCCGCCTCATTCGCCAAGGTCGCATCGAGTGGCGGGCTGAAGTGACGGCCACCGAAATTGGCCGCATCCAGGTGGGTGCGCCTGTGCAGATCAAAGCCGCCAGCGGTCAGTTGCTGCAAGGCAAAGTGCGCATGGTGGCGCCTTCGGTCGATGCACAAACCCGCAATGCCTTGGTCTACGTCGACTTGCCAACAGCCACCGGCAGCGCCCGGGCAGGCATGTACGCCCAAGGCGAGATCGCCCTAGGCCAAAGCCAGGCGCTCACCGTGCCGCAAGCGGCGGTGGTGGTGCGCGATGGCTTCAGTTATGTCTACACCGTCGGAGTCGACCAAAAAGTCAACCAGCTCAAAGTGCAAACCGGCCGCCAAAGCGGTGACCGCGTGGAGGTGGTGAGCGGCTTGAAAGCCGATGCCCGCGTGGTGGCCAGTGGCGGTGCATTCCTCAACCACGGCGACACGGTGCGTGTGGTGGACGCCCCGGCGCCTCCAGCAGCCCCAGCCGCCAAATAAAGGGACGTCATGCTCAACGTCTCCTCTTGGTCCATCCGCAACCCGATCCCGGCCGTCATGCTGTTTGTGCTGCTGACGGTGGCAGGCTTCATCGCTTTTGGTTCGATGAAGGTGCAAAACTTTCCGGACTTGGACGTGCCCACCATCTCGGTGACTGCCAGCTTGCCCGGTGTCGCGCCCTCGCAGCTCGAAACCGATGTGGCCCGCAAGCTTGAAAACGCGCTGGCGCCGCTGCAAGGCCTCAAACACATCACCACCAAGGTGCAAGACGGCGTGGTGTCCATCACCGCCGAATTCCGCATGGAAAAGCCCACCCAAGAAGCGGTGGACGATGTGCGCTCGGCCATCCAGGGTGTGCGGGCCGATTTGCCCGGTGACCTGCGTGACCCGGTGGTGCAAAAGCTCAACCTGGCCGGCTCGCCCGTGCTGGCCTATACGGTGCGCTCGTCGCGCATGGACGACGAGGCCTTGTCGTGGTTGGTGGACAAAGACATCACCCGCAAGCTCTTGTCGCTGCGTGGTGTGGGTGCCGTCAACCGCGTGGGCGGAGTCACGCGTGAGGTGCGTGTGGCGCTCGATGTGAACCGCCTGCAATCGCTGGGCATTACGGCAGCCGAAGTCTCGCGCCAACTCAAGCAGGTGCAACAAGAAGGCTCGGGTGGTCGCATGGATTTGGGTGCGGGCGAGCAGCCTGTGCGCACGCTGGCCACCGTCAAAACGGCGCAAGAGGTGGGTCAGATCGAGCTGGCCACATCCCGAGGCGGCAGCGTTCGCCTGGACCAAGTGGCCACGGTGAGCGACACGCTGGCGGATGCCCGCTCGGCAGCGACTTTGGACGGTGTGCCCGTGGTCGGCTTTGAGGTGGTGCGCAGCAAGGGCGAGAGCGAAGTGGCCGTGGGCCGCCTGGTGCGCCAGGCGCTGTCCGAATACCGCTTGCAAAACCCGGACATCGAGATCACCGAATCCTTCGACTTCGTGACCCCGGTGGAAGAGGAATACGACGGCTCACTCGTCTTGCTTTACGAAGGCGCGATTTTGGCGGTGGTGGTGGTGTGGCTGTTCTTGCGCGACTGGCGGGCCACCTTTGTGTCGGCGGTGGCGCTGCCGCTGTCGGTCATCCCTGCCTTCATTGGCATGGCTTACTTGGGTTTTTCCATCAACGTGGTGACCTTGCTGGCGCTGTCTTTGGTGATTGGCGTGCTGGTGGACGACGCGATTGTCGAGGTGGAAAACATCGTGCGCCATTTGCGCATGGGCAAGTCGCCGTATCAGGCGGCCATGGAAGCGGCCGACGAGATCGGTTTGGCGGTGATTGCCACCACCTTCACCTTGATTGCGGTGTTTTTGCCCACGGCTTTCATGAGTGGCATTCCGGGCAAGTTTTTCAAGCAGTTTGGATGGACGGCGTCGCTCGCGGTGTTTGCCTCGCTGGTGGTGGCGCGGGTGCTCACGCCCATGATGGCGGCTTACATCTTGAAGCCCATCGTCACGGCCGCGCACGAACCCGGCTGGCTTAAGCGCTACATGGTCTGGGCCACTTGGTGCATGAAGCACCGCTTGGTCACCATGGTGCTGGCCACGCTGTTTTTCATCGGCTCCATCATGCTGGTGCCTTTGTTGCCCAAGGGCTTCATCCCGCCAGACGACAACTCGCAAACCCAGGTTTATGTGGAGCTGCCACCGGGTTCGACTTTGGCGCAAACCCAGGCCAGTGCCGAACACGCCCGCACACTGCTCATGACGGTGAACAACGTGAAGAGCGTCTACACCACCATTGGCGGCGGCAGCGCAGGCAGTGACCCGTTTGCGGGTGGCGGCGCGGCCGAAGTGCGCAAGGCCACGCTCACCATTCAGCTGAGCGAGCGCGGCACACGCCCGCGCAAGCAAGCGATTGAAAACGACATCCGCACCGCTTTGCAACAGCTGCCCGGCGTGCGCAGCAAGGTGGGCTTGGGCGGCTCAGGCGAGAAGTACGTGTTGGTGCTCACGGGCGAAGACCCGCAAGCCCTGCAAACCGCCGCCATGGCGGTGGAGCGTGACCTGCGCACCATCCAGGGCTTGGGGTCGATTGCGTCCACCGCCAGCTTGGTGCGCCCCGAGATCGCGGTGCGTCCCGATTTTGCCAAGGCGGCTGACTTGGGCGTGACCAGCGCGGCCATCAGCGACACCTTGCGTGTGGCCACGCTGGGCGACTACGACCAGGCATTGCCCAAGCTCAATTTGTCGGAGCGGCAGGTGCCCATCGTCGTGAAGTTGGGTGACGAGTCGAGGCATGATCTGAGCACACTCGAGCGCCTGATGGTGCCCGGCAGCCGTGGCCCCGTCATGCTGGGCCAGGTGGCCAGCATCGAGGTGGCGGGCGGCCCGGCGGTCATTGATCGCTACGACCGCCAGCGCAACATCAACTTCGAGATCGAGCTGTCGGGCATGCCGCTGGGTGATGTGACGGCGGCAGTGCAAAAGCTGCCTGCCCTGCAAAGCTTGCCACCGGGCGTGAAGGTGGTGGAAGTGGGCGACGCCGAAGTCATGGGCGAGCTCTTTGCCAGCTTTGGTCTGGCCATGATGATCGGTGTGCTGTGCATCTACATCGTGTTGGTGCTGCTGTTCAAAGGCTTCTTGCACCCCATCACCATCTTGGCGGCGCTGCCGCTGTCATTGGGCGGTGCGTTTGTGGGTTTGCTCATCGCGCAAAAGAGCTTCTCCATGCCCTCGCTCATTGGCCTGATCATGCTCATGGGCATCGCCACCAAAAACTCGATTTTGCTGGTGGAATACGCCATCGAAGCGCGGCGCGGCAAACCGGCTGAGGGCGACCACCCTGCTGTGGCCCCCATGAGCCGCTGGGACGCGATTTTGGACGCTTGCCACAAACGCGCACGCCCGATCGTCATGACCACCATTGCCATGGGTGCGGGCATGTTGCCCATTGCTGTGGGCTGGGGCGCAGCCGACGCGAGCTTCCGCTCGCCCATGGCCATTGCCGTGATCGGCGGCTTGCTCACCAGCACGGTGCTCAGCTTGCTGGTGGTGCCGGTGGTGTTCACTTACCTGGATGATTTGGGGCAGTGGTCTGGCCGCATGTTTAGAAAACTCACACAAACAAGGAGCAAGACATGAGCAACAAGGTAGCGATGGTGGTGGGTGGCGGCAGTGGCATGGGCGCAGCGGCGGCCCGCAAGCTGGCGCAAGATGGTTTTCAGGTGGCGGTGTTGTCTTCGTCCGGCAAGGGCGAGGCGCTGGGCCGTGAGTTGGGGGGCATCGGCCTGACGGGCTCTAACCAATCGAGTGAAGACCTGCAAAAACTGGTCGATCAAACCATGGCGCGTTGGGGCCGCATCGACGTGCTGGTCAACAGCGCAGGCCACGGCCCCAAGGGCCCTTTGCTGGAATTGACCGATGCGCAGTGGCATTTGGGCATGGACATGTATTTCATGAACGTGGTGCGCGCCGTGCGGCTGGTGGCGCCCATCATGGTTCAGCAAAAGGCGGGGTCCATCGTCAACATCTCCACCGCCTGGGTGGTCGAGCCCAGTTCGATGTTCCCGACCTCAGCCGTGGCGCGCGCAGGCTTGGCCGCATTCACCAAACTGTTTGCCGACGAGCATGCCGTGCACAACGTGCGCATGAACAACGTGCTGCCCGGTTGGATCGACAGCCTGCCCGCCCAGGAACAGCGCCGCCAAAGTGTGCCCATGCAACGTTACGGTAGCAGTGAGGAAGTGGCCGCGACCATCGCCTTTTTGGCCTCCGAAGGCGCGGCCTACATCACGGGCCAGAACATTCGGGTTGATGGTGGCTTGATGCGCTCGGTTTAGGGGCACACTGAAAACCCGTCAACGTCAGGTCAGAACGGACTGCGCCACAGCCAAATAAACCGGGATCCCCAGCACAATGTTAAAGGGAAAGGTCAGCCCCAGGCTCAGCCCAAAATAGAGCGCAGGTTTGGCTTCAGGCAAGGCGGTGCGCAGCACGGCGGGCACGGCGATGTAAGACGCGCTGGCCGCCAGCACCATCAGCAAGGCCCCGTCACCCGGACTCAGTTTCAAGAGCATGGCCAGACCCAGGGCTAGGCCTGCGTGCACCAGGGGGCCGATCACCGCATAGGCGATCAACACGGGCGACTGGCCCTTGACTTGCGGCAGGTTGCGTGCCGCCATCAAGCCCATGTCGAGCAAAAAGAAGGCCAGCATGCCTTTGAACAGGTCCACTGAGAAGGGCGCCATCGCTTCTTTGCCAGCCTCGCCCGTGATCAGACCGATGACCATCGCGCCCAGCAGCAGCAACTGCGCACCATCGGTGAAAGACTCGTGAAGAATTTTGCCGACAGAGCTGCCAGCAGGCGATATGGGCCCACCCAGAACGGCCGCTCCACCCGCTTGCACCACGACCTGCGAGGCCGTTTTTTGCCGCAGCGAATTGGCCAACACCACAGCCAGGATGATGGCGGGTGATTCCATCAGGGCCATGGCCGCGGCCATGTGGCCGCCATAAGGCACGCCTTGGTTCTCTAGCGTTTGCACCGCTGTGACAAAGTTCACGGCGCTGACCGAACCATAAGTGGCCGCGACAGCCGCTGCGTCAAAGCCCGATACAAACCGACGCAACACGGTGTAGCCAATGAGAGGAATGACGATGGCCAGCGTCACGGCGGCGGCCAGACTGATGCCCACGGTCGCAGTCAGGCCTGATTGCGACAACGCAAAACCACCCTTGAGACCCAGGGCCATTAGCAGGTAGAGAGAAAGGAAGCGAGAGATGGCGGGCGGAATTTCGAGGTTCGATTTGACGGTGCCCGCCAGCACGCCAAAAATGAAAAAGAGGATGGCGGGGTCGATCAGATTTTGCATGGTGTGGTTCCTTGCTTTGATCATAAAAATTGCCGTGCTGCTTGTAAAATCGATTCTTATGCGTTTGACTATAGATAAAAATCTATGAACATCACCTTTCGACAACTGCGCTTGTTCTTGGCACTGGCTGAAACTGGCAGTGTGAGTGCAGCGGCCAAAGTGATGCATGTGACTCAGCCCACGGCCTCGATGCAACTCAAGGACATGGCTGGGGCCGTGGGCTTGCCTTTGTACGAACTGGTGGGCAAAAAGCTTTACCTGACCCAGGTGGGACAGGAGTTGGCGCAAACAGCCCGAGCGGTGGCACAGACCTGGGATGCTTTTGAGCAAAACGTGGATGCAGCGAAGGGCTTGTCGCGTGGCAAGCTGCGGGTGGCCGTGGTGAGTACGGCCAAGTACTTCATGCCGCACCTGATCGGCAGCTTTTGCAAGCGGCATCCGGCGATTGATGTGTCGCTCGAAATCCTGAACCGCGACGGGGTGGTGCAGCGTCTGCGTGACAACCGCGATGACCTCTACATCATGTCCATGCCACCCAAAGACATGGACTTGGGCGACGAGGCCTTCATGCCCAACCCGATTGTGGTCATCGCCTCTACGTCCGACCCTTTGGCCAAACGTAGCGCCGTGCCTTTGAATGAGTTGGTGCAGCGTCGCTTCATCTTTCGCGAAAAAGGCTCGGGCACACGCATGGCAGGCGACCAGTTTTTCCGCCAGATGAAGTTCCGCCCCGATGTGCGGCTGGAGCTGGGCAGCAACGAGGCCATCAAGGAATCGGTGGCGGGTGGATTGGGCGTCGGCGTGGTGTCACGCCACGCTCTGCATGGCCACCAAAAAGAAAACGGCGTCAGCGTGATCGATGTGCAGGGCTTTCCCCTGCCCTCAGCCTGGCACATCGTCTACCCAGCGGGCAAAAAACTCTCACCGCTGGCGCTGGCCTTCAAGCAGCATGTGCTCCAACAAATCAGTCGGCGCAAATGACCGTGGCGTCTCAGACGCTGTCCAGCCCTGCCCGAGTGGCATCGGCCTGGGTCCGTATCTGGGCTTTGTCTTCCTCGCTCATGCGGCCCACATGCTTCACCATGAGCGCGGTGCGCGGGTTGCCGGCAAAGTCTTTTTCGTGGAGGATCAAAAAGTCCCAATACAGCGTGGTCATGGGGCAGGCGCTGGGGCCTGTGCGCACCTCGGGTTGGTAGCGGCAGCCTTTGCAGTAGTTGCTCATGCGGCTCACATATTGGCCGCTGGCCACATAAGGCTTGCTGGTGAAGCGCCCGCCGTTGGCGTGCAGGGCCATGCCAAGCGTGTTCGGCGTTTCCACCCACTCCACCGCGTCCACGTACATGGCGCGGTACCAGGCGCTGACTTGCTGCGGTGATAGCCCTGCCAACACCGCAAATTGTCCCGTGACCATGAGCCGCTGGATGTGGTGCGCGTAACCGTGTTGCAGGGTCTGGCCGATGGTCGCTTGCATGCAGGTCATGTGGGTGTTGCCTGTCCAGTACCACTTGGGCAGGTCGCGGGTGTGGCCATAGTGGTTGGCCTCGGCCAGGTGGGGCATGTCTAGCCAATAAACACCGCGGATGAACTCGCGCCAGCCCAGCACTTGGCGGATGAAGCCTTCCACGCTGGCCAGCGGCAGGCCGCGTGCGTGATAAGCCTGCTCGGCCGCCGCTACCACTTCGCGTGGGTTGAGCAAGTGCAGGTTCAGGCTGCTGCCCACCAGGGCGTGCCAGCCAAAGGGCAGCGTGGTCCACATCGCGTCTTGCCAGGCGCCAAAGTTCTCTAATCGCTGGTCAATGAAGTGTTGCAGCGCCACCAACGCGTCTTCGCGCGTCACGGGCCAGGCAAAGTGGTCCAGCGTGCCGGGGTGCTCTGCAAAACGTGTGTTGACCATGTCGATCACGTCTTGCGTCACGCGGTCTGGCGCAAAGCGGGCGGGCGGCGGCACGGTGCCGGGGCCTTTGGCACCAAAGCCTTTGCGGTTTTCGGCGTCGTAGTTCCATTGGCCGCCAATCGGCTCTTTGCCCTCCATCAGGATCCCGTGGCGCTTGCGCATCTCGCGGTAAAAGAACTCCATGCGCAGCTCTTTTTTGTCGCCCGCCCATTTGGCAAACGCGGCTCGGCTGCACAAAAAGTGGGTGTCAGCCACCCAGCGCAGCAGTGTCTGCGCCTGTTCGGCGGCGTCTTCAATCAGCCGCTCCATGCGCCAGGCCCCGACCTCCATGACCACCAAGGCTTGGGGGGCGTGCGTGTGCAGCGCATGGGCCAAGCGTCCTGCAAAGTCGATGGGCAGCTCGCTGTCGTCCAGCTTCAAGTAGGTGCAGGGCCTGCAGCGGCGGTGTGCTTCGTTGGCAAAGTGGCGCATGCCTGACAAAAACAAGGCAATGCGGGTTTTGTGGTTCCAGACCTCCTGCGCTTCACTGTCGGCTTCGATCAGCAACAAACGGTCTTGGCTTGGGTCAAAGTCGTCCAGTGCGGGGTTGTCCCAGCCCAGCTGGTCACCCAGGACCAATATCAGGTGGCGGGTCATGCGGGCACTTTCGTCACGGGTGCTTTGTTTTTGGCGGCTCGGCAGCGGTCGCTGCAGTACAAAACCTGGTCCCAGTTCTTGGCCCAGCTTTTTCGCCAACTCATGGGACGGCCGCAAACCAGACAGGGTTTTTGGGGCAAATCCTGTTTGTTCCCTTTGAAACCTGAGGGTTTGGTCATGGTGCTTTCCTTGAGCGCAAGGGCAAAAGTGACAATCTGAAGAATCGAGTTTAAACTCATCAGTCACAAAATAGGTTTTTAAGTGCAAATGAATAACTTACGAGTCAATCCTTGGGTCAGCCGCTTGGCTTGGGTCATCTTGGCAGCAGTGCTCGGTTTGCTTGTGCAGATGGCTCAAGCCGCCAGCCCGACAGCCACGTGCCCCGCGCTCTTGAACCACACGTTTGACCGTCTGCAGGACGAAAAGCCGCAGTCTTTGTGCCAATACGCGGGCAAAGTGGTTTTGGTGGTCAACACCGCCAGCTTTTGTGGCTTCACCTCGCAATACAAGGGCTTGGAGACGCTGAGTGGCCAATACAAAGACAAGGGCTTGGTTGTTTTGGGCTTTCCCTCGAATGACTTTGCACAGGAGAAAGGCAGCAACAAAGAGATCGCTGACTTTTGCGAGAGTACCTTTGGCGTGAAATTCCCCATGTTCACCAAAACACAGGTCACAGGCGATGGCGCTGCGCCTCTGTTCAAACAGTTGACCGCACAAACAGGGCAAAAGCCGCGCTGGAACTTTCACAAATACCTGATTGGCCGTGACGGCAAGGTCATTGACCAGTACAGCAGCATGACTGGGCCGGAAAGCAAAACGCTGTTGTCGGCCATCGACAAAGCCTTGAAAGCCCAGCCATGAGCGCGACAAGCAAGCCGCGCATGAAACTGGCGATTGTGGGTTCGGGTATTTCCGGCTTGGCCGTGGCCCATACCTTGAAATACCATGCCGACATCACCGTGTTTGAGGCTGGAGACTACTTTGGCGGCCACACCCACACGGTGGACATCACCCTGCCCACGCCGCAAGGCATGGTCACGCACGGTGTGGACACCGGCTTTTTGGTTTTCAATGAACGCACCTACCCCAACCTCATCAACCTGTTCGCCGACCTAAATGTCGAGACTGCGCCGTCTGACATGTCGTTTTCGGTCAAGGTGCCGGGCGCTCTGAACGGCCGCACTTTGGAGTGGAGCGGCACCGACCTGAACAGCGTGTTCGCGCAACGCAGCAACTTGGTCAACCCACGGTTTTGGCGCATGTTGGCTGATGTGATGCGTTTCAATGCACTGTGCACCCGCATTGCCAAAGAGCAGCGAGAAACAGAGCTGCAGCAGCCACTCGCAGACTTTTTGCGCACGCACAAGTTCAGCGAGCCGTTTCGCGATTGGTATTTTTTGCCCATGCTCGGCTGCATCTGGAGTTGCCCAACCGATCAGATGCTGCAGTTCCCGGTCGCGACCATGATCCGGTTCTGTCACAACCACGGCCTCATTCAGGTGACGAACCGCCCCCAGTGGTTCAGCGTGGTGGGCGGTGCTCGAAACTACGTCGAGAAAATTTTGGCAGGCGTGCACGACAAACGCCTGAACACGCCTGTGCGCTTGATTGAGCGCGACGCACAAGGCGTGCGCATCGTCACCGATGGGCATGCAGAGCGCTTTGACCAAGTGGTCATTGCCACCCACACCGACCAGGCACTCGGCATGCTCCGTGAGGCCAGCACTTATGAGCGCAGTTTGCTGGGTGCCATCCGCTACCAAGAAAACCGCGCCGTGCTGCACACCGATGCCAGCGTGTTGCCTGCCCAGCCCAAGACTTGGGCTGCTTGGAACTATGAGCGTGCGGCCAGCAGCGAGCGCGAGTCCTCGCGGGTGTGCCTGCATTACTTGCTCAACCGTTTGCAACGCATCCCATTTGCACAGCCCGTGGTGGTTTCGCTCAACCCGCTGCAAGACATCGATCCGGCCACCATCGTGGGTGAATACGACTACGCCCACCCGGTGTTTGACTTGGCCGCCATCGAAGCGCAAAAGCGCTTGCCTCTGTTGCAAGGCCAGCAGCACACTTGGTACGCAGGGGCTTGGACAGGTTATGGCTTCCACGAAGACGGCCTGAAGTCTGGCCTGCAAGTGGGCCGGTCTTTGCTTCAGCTGATCGGTGATCAGAGCAAATCGTCGCACGACAAGTGGGTTGCATGAAGCCTGCCACTGCGCTCATCGGTTGGGGCCAGGTGCGGCACACACGCCACCGCCCTGCGCACCATGCCTTTGCGTACCCGACAGCGTTTTTGATGTTGCCCATGCGCAGCATGCAAGCGGGTAACTGCACCACGGCATTGGCCATCAACCGCCGCGCTTGGTTTGCCTTTCATGACGCCGATCACGGCGATGGTCGGCCCGTCGAGACTGGCGGCGCACTGGCCTGGCTCGATGAGTTGCTACAGCGTGAAGGGATTGAAGACGCCACGGGCGAAGTTTGGCTGCAGGCTTTCCCCCGTGTGCTGGGCCACGCCTTTAAACCTGTGAGTTTTTGGTATGTGCACCGCGCCGATGGTCGGCTGGCCGCCATCGTGGCGGAGGTGAACAACACCTTTGGCGAGCGCCATTGCTACCTCTTGCCCGAGCCTCAATATGGTCAAACCATGCTGGCGCACAAGGTTTTCCACGTTTCACCTTTTTGTGATGTGCAAGGCGAGTACCGCTTTCGCTTCATGCGCGTGACGCACGGCGGGCAAGACCGCATCGTGGCGCGTGTGGACCATGGCGATGCCGATGGCCCCTTGATTGACACCAGTTGGAGCGGTGTGCTCGAACCCGCCACCTCAACGGCCTTGCGCCGCGTGGTGTGGCGATTTCCGCTGCTGACCTTGGGGGTGGTGGCCCGCATCCATTGGCACGCCTTGCTGCTGTGGCTGAAAAAAGTACCGTTTTGGCACAAGCCCGAACCGCCCCGCGATTTTGTGACCCGATGAACACTGGACCCCACCGGATGCCACCCACCATGAAGACAGCCGACTCTGCCCAAACCTTGGGCCCACGCGCCACCACCATTTCGCATGCCAGCCTTCCCAAAGCCGCCGTGCGTTTGCTCAGCCTCTTGACCCGTCTGAAAATCGGCAAGCTCACGGTGCATGCGCCCGACGGCAACCTCCAAGTCTTTGGCACGCACGAGGCTCCGTTTGCGGCCCTGCACATCCACCGCTGGGACATGTGTGCCGAGGTCCTCAAATCGGGCGACATTGGTTTTGCCGAGGGCTATATGGCTGGCGACTGGACCACGCCGGATTTGGCAGCCTTGCTGCGCTTGACGATTGCCAACCGCGACCACATCGAGAGCGCCATTTATGGCCACTGGTTGGGGCGATTGTTTTACCGCATCAAGCATCTGCTCAACCGCAACAACCGCAGCAACAGCCGCAAAAACATCCACGCCCATTACGACTTGGGTAACGCCTTTTACGAGCTGTGGCTGGACGGTACGATGAACTATTCGTCGGCCTGGTTTGAAGGCGACCACACGAAAGACATGGCGGAGGCCCAAAAAGCCAAGGTGCGCCGCGCCCTGCGTATGGTCAACGCCAAGCCAGGTGACCGCGTGCTGGAGATTGGCTGCGGCTGGGGCGCTTTGGCCGAAGCGGCCACCACCGAGTTTGGGGCGCACATCACGGGCGTGACCTTGTCCACCGAGCAGCTGGCGTTTGCCAACGCCCGCATGCAATCGCACGGCGTGCAACAACGCGCGGATTTGCGCTTGCAAGACTACCGCGACATCGACGATGGGCCCTACGACGCGGTCTGCTCCATCGAGATGATCGAGGCGGTGGGCCAGGAATATTGGCCGACTTATTTTCAAACCATCAGCCGCATGCTCAAGCCCGGTGGCCGCGCGTGCGTGCAGAGCATCACGATTGACGACCGCTTTTTTGAGCGTTACTTGCAATCGACCGATTTCATTCAGCAGTACATTTTTCCGGGTGGCTGTTTGCCAAGCCCCAGTGAGTTTCGCAAGCAGGCTCAGGCGGCAGGCTTGCAGGTGGTTGATGAATTGAACTTCGGCCCCGACTACGCCGAAACCCTGCGCCGCTGGCGCGAAAGCTTCATGTCCCAACTCGATACCGTGCGCATGCTGAAATTTGACGACCGCTTCATCCGTTTGTGGTCCTTTTATTTGGCGTATTGCGAAGCCGCGTTCGATGAGGCCAACATCGACGTGGTGCAGTTCACTTTGGCCAAACCCGGCTGACCAGAACATGCAAAAACCTCTGAAAACGATGCAAGCCAAGCGCTGCAGGCAGTTTGTGTCTCCAGCAAATTGCGTGGCGCTCATCGTCAGTGGTTGGATGTTTCTCGCTCTTTTCAGCCATGCACAGGCACAGACGCAAGCCAAGGATCACGCGCTCAACGCTGAGTTCAGTCGACCCGAAGTGGCCGCTCTGAAGGGGGTCGTGCCCACCCCACCCGTGCGCTTGCGGGTCTGGGGTTTTGAGGTGTACGACGCCCGCCTTTGGACGCCGGTTGGCTTTCGGTACGGGCAAGCTGTTCAGTTCCCATTCGCACTGGAGTTGCAGTACCTTCGCAGGATCGAAGGGGCCGCGATTGCCAGCCGCTCGATCGAAGAAATGCGGCGTGTGGCCAGCCTCAGCGAGGCGCAAGTGCAAAACTGGCAAACAGCCATGCGAGAAATATTCCCCAATGTGTCAGCGGGCGAGCGCATCACGGGCGTGAACCTGCCAGGTGTTGGTGCCGAGTTTTGGGTCAACGGCCAGCGCGTGGGGACGGTCAAGGACGTGGCCTTTGCGCGCTTGTTTTTTGGCATCTGGCTCGACGAACGCACCTCTGAGCCCAAAATGCGCGCCCAGCTCTTGCAAGGCTTGCAGCCATGAGTGCTGTGACCCAAGTCATTAGCACTACAGCACCAAGCCAAGCCTTCGCTTCATATGGCTTGCTGGGCTTACCGCTGGCCTTTGTGGCGCTGCCTGTGTATGTGCATTTGCCCAATTTGTACGCCCACCAGTACGGCGTGCCGTTAGCCGCTCTGGGGGGGGTGTTGCTGATCGGCCGGACCGTGGACGCGGTGGTGGATCCGTGGCTTGGGCGTTGGGGCGACAGCCTTTACCGTCACTCGTGGCGGGCCGTGTGGCTGACGGCGGTGTTCTTGGCGTTGGCCGTGGCGTTGGGTTTTGCGGCCTTGTTTTTCCCGCCTGCTGCATCCTTGTCGCCTTCGGGCTTATTGGTGTGGGTGGGCGCCGCGCTCACACTCAGCCATTTGGCCTACAGCGGTTTGGGTATCTTGCACCAGGCTTGGGCTGCGCGTCAGGGCGGTGGCGCCATGGTGCAAAGTCGCTGGGTTGCTTGGCGTGAAGGCTTTGCGCTGGTGGGTGTGTTGTTGGCATCGGCTTTGCCCGCGCTGTGGGGTTGGCCATTGACCACGGTTTTGTTGGTCGCCATGCTGGCGCTGGGCTTGTTCACTTGGCAGCGCGTTGCACGCCGCGCCTTCCCATCTGCTGTGACGGTGCCGCATGGCGATGCCCATGCCCATGCAGTTGGCAGTCTATGGCAGCCTTGGCAGCACGCGGGTTTTCGCCGCCTTTTGATGGTGTTCATGCTCAACGGTCTGGCCAGCGCCGTGCCTGCCACGCTGGTGCTGTTTTTTGTGCAAGACCTTTTGCAAGCGCCCAAGGCCATGGAGCCACTGTTCTTGGGTTTGTATTTCGCGGCGGGGGCGTTGTCGTTTCCGCTGTGGCTCAAGGTGATCGACTGCATCGGCCTCCTGCGCACCTGGGCCACCGGCATGGCTTTGTCGGTGTTGGCCTTTGTCAGTGTGGTGACGCTGGGCGCGGGCGACACCACAGGATTTTTGCTGGTGTGTGCGGTATCGGGCATGGCATTGGGCGCTGACCTCACCGTGCCCGGTGCCCTGCTCAACCAATTGATTGACCGCTGTGGTGAGCGCGGCCGCACAGACGGTGCCTTCATGGGCTGGTGGAATCTGGCGACCAAGCTCAATTTGGCCTTGGCCGCCGGATTGTCGTTGCCCTTGCTCGGTTTGTGGGGCTACGCACCTGGCCAGCAGGGCGCTGATGCCGTGCTGGCTTTGAGTCTGGCTTATGGCTTGCTGCCCTGTGTGCTCAAGCTCTTGGCCGGATTGGCTTTGTATGCCGGCCTGATGCGCCGCCCCGATTTGATTTCGGTGCCCGAAACGGCCCACCCTTCGGCTTGAAGCCGCTTTGAACCGACACAAGGAAAGTCCCAACATGCGCCATCAAAACACCCTCATCCAACGCCGCACGGCCTTGACCCGACTGGCCGTTTTGCCCGTGGCAGTGGTCACACCTTTTTTGGCCAGCTGCGCTGGACCCCAAGTGCAAAGCTACGCACAAGAAAAACCGCTTTTGGATTTGCGCACTTACTTCAACGGCGCCATCGATGCTTGGGGTGTTTTCACCGACCGCAGCGGCCAAGTGGTCAAACGCTTTACCGTGGTCATGGATTGCAGCTGGAATGGCGATGAAGGGGTGCTGGACGAAGCTTTTGTGTACTCGGACGGTACGAAGCAGCGCCGCATCTGGAAACTCAGGGCCGGACCGAACGGCAACTACACGGGTCGCGCCGACGACGTGGTGGGCGAGGCCAGGGGCCAAGTCAGCGGCAACGCATTCCGCTGGGGCTACACCCTGGCGTTGCCGGTGGATGGCCGTGTCTGGCACGTTGACTTTGACGACTGGATGTACCTGATGGACGAACGCGTCATGCTCAACAAAGCCAGCATGAGCAAATGGGGCGTGAAGCTGGGCGAGGTCACCTTGTCCTTTACCCGCCGCACGCCTTTGACGGCCAAGCCAGGTTGATGCGCATGAGCTTGAATCAGAAAATTTCAGACTGGCAAGGCCGCCGCGTTTGGTTGGTGGGTGCATCGACCGGTATTGGTTTGGCTTGCGCACAGGCACTGCGTGCGGCGGGCGCCCAAGTGGTGGTCTCAGCGCGCAACCCGCAAGGCGTGGCGCAGTGGGCCGAGCAAGATACTGGCGTGCAGTGGCGCGCGCTCGATGTGTGCGACGGACCCCAAGTGCAGGCCACGGCCCAAGCCCTGCTGGCCGAAGGTTCGCTCGACATGGTGGTCTATGCCGCAGGTTACTACCAAGCCCAACGCGCCAGCGCCATGGATTTGGCAGAGATGCTCAAGCACGACAAAGTCAACTACCAAGGCGCGCTGCAGGTCATCGATGCGGTGCTGCCCGGCATGCTCGCCCAAGGGCGCGGCCACATCAGTTTTCTCAGCAGTGTGGCGGGTTGGCGCGGTTTGCCCAACGGCTTGGCCTACGGCCCGACCAAGGCTGCGCTCACCCACTTGGCCGAGACGCTGTATTTGGATTTGCAAGACCAGGGTATTGATGTGAGCGTGGTCAACCCCGGCTTTGTGGCCACACCGCTCACCGCACAAAACCAGTTCACCATGCCGGCCTTGATCAGCCCCGAAGAGGCTGCACGCGAGATGCTCAAGGGCTGGGCCAAAGGGCAGTTTGACATCCATTTCCCAAAGCGTTTCACGCTTTGGCTCAAACTGTTGCGCGTGCTGCCTTATCGCCTGTACTTCCCCTTGGTACGCCGGTTCACGGGGCTGTGAGCCTGAAATGAAAGCCGATCATGGACACACGACAAGCCACACAAAACCTCGCTACGTTTTTTGAAACCCTGTCGCCACAAAGCGTGGCACAGTTGCACACGGTCTATGACGCGCAAGCCACTTTCAAGGACCCGTTCAACGCAGTGCAGGGCCTGCCCGAGATCGAACGCATTTTTCGGCACATGTACGTGGCGCTGGACCAGCCGCACTTCGTCATCACTGGGCAAGTGGTTGATGGTGCACAGGCCTTTTTGACGTGGGAGTTCCGCTTTCGCTTCAAGCGCTTTGACACCACCACCTTGCAAAGCGTGCGCGGCGCCAGCCACGTGGCGTTCAACGCACAGGGCTTGGTGACGATGCACCGTGACTATTGGGATGCTGCGGAAGAGCTCTACGAGAAACTTCCGGTGCTGGGTGGGGTGATGCGCTGGCTGAAAAAACGCGCCAACACCTGAGTGCGCGCAAGCGCTGCCGAATGTCAGCCGGGCAAGCTGTCCGCGAAGCTTGGCCGCTGAGACAATTTATCGTACAGCTTGTGCAGATTCGGATGCGGCGTGCGCCAGTCGATTTGCGGGAAGCGGAAGTCCAAATAGCCCACGGCACAGCCCACCGCGATGTCAGACAAAGTCAAGTGGATCCCGGAGCAAAAGGGTTTTTCCCCCAGGCCGTGGCTCATGGCGCGCAAGGCGTGTTGGATTTTGTCAAGTTGACGGTCGATCCAGGCTTGGCTGCGCTGGCTGTCCTGGCGCTCGGTCCAGACCGCTTCCATGCGGGCCAGCAAGGCCGCATCCAGCAGACCGTCTGCCAAAGCTTCCCAGGTTTTGACTTCGGCGCGTTCACGGCCAGCGCTTGGAATCAGTTTGCCCACGGGTGACAAAGTGTCCAAGTACTCCACGATCACGCGCGAATCGAACACCGCTTCACCACCTTCCATGACCAAGCAAGGGACCTTGCCCAATGGGTTGGTGGCGTGAATGCTCGTTTGTGCGGACCACACATCCTCAGTGACAAACTGATAGTCCAATTTTTTCTCGGCCATGACGATGCGCACCTTGCGAACATAAGGACTGGTGACGGAGCCGATGAGTTTCATAGAGGATGCGGGTAATGCCGTTGAATGATGGCCGATTCTAGGTGAAACACCGTGGAAAATTCAGGCCCTGCGCCCATTTGACATGGCGCAGAACGTGAGGGTGGCGGGAATTACAATCAAAGCATGAATTTCACCCCCATTGCCGCTCTGTCGCCGCTGGATGGCCGTTACGCCAGCAAACTCAATGCCTTGCGCCCGCTCATGAGCGAGCAAGGTTATATGCACCGCCGTGTGCAGGTTGAAATCGCCTGGTTCATCGCCTTGTCTGACGCGGGTTTTGACGAGTTCAAGCCGCTGACGCCAGGTGCACGCAGTTACTTGACCGGTTTGGTGAAAAACTTTTCTGAAGCGGACGCCTTGGCCATCAAGGAGTTCGAGAAGACCACCAACCATGATGTGAAGGCGGTGGAGTACTGGATCAAGTCCAAGTTCAAAGACCGGCCCGAGCTCGAAAAAGCCGCGGAGTTTGTCCACTTTGCTTGCACCAGTGAAGACATCAACAACACCAGCCACGCCTTGCAACTCAAGGGGGCGCGCGCCCAAGTGATCTTGCCGGGGCTTGACGGCCTGATCGCCAAATTGCGTGAGATGGCGCACCAATTTGCCGAGGTGCCCATGCTCAGCCGTACACACGGGCAGACGGCCAGCCCCACCACCGTGGGCAAGGAGATGGCCAACGTGGTGATGCGCCTGAACGGCTGCCGCACCAAAATTGCGGCAGTTCAGCTGATGGGCAAGATGAATGGCGCTGTAGGCAATTACAACGCCCACCTGTCTGCTTGGCCAGACTTTGATTGGGAAGCCTTCGCTCGCCAAGTGGTCGAGACGCCCGAGATCAGCGACACGCAGTCTGCCCACTGGGGCTTGGGCCTCACATTTCAGCCTTACAGCATTCAAATCGAGCCGCACGACTACATGGCCGAGTTGTTCGACGCCGTGGCGCGTACCAACACCATCCTGATTGACTTGTCGCGCGACATTTGGGGCTATGTGAGCTTGGGCTATTTCAAGCAGCGCTTGAAGGCGGGCGAGATCGGCTCGTCCACCATGCCGCACAAGGTCAATCCGATCGACTTTGAAAATGCCGAAGGCAATTTGGGCTTGGCCAATGCCGTGCTCAAACACTTGAGTGAAAAGCTGCCCATCAGCCGTTGGCAACGTGACCTGACCGACTCCACCGTGCTGCGCAACATGGGCGTGGGTCTGGGCTACACCGCGCTGGCTTATGCGTCGCTCATGACCGGATTGAACAAACTGGAGCTGAACGAAGAAGCGCTGGCGGAGGACTTGGATGCCGCTTGGGAAGTGCTGGCCGAGCCGATCCAGACCGTCATGCGCCGCTATGGCGTGCAGGGCGCGTATGAAAAGCTCAAGGAAGTGACACGCGGCAAGACCGTCACTGCGGCCGATCTGCATGGCTTGATCGCCGCGCTGGAGATTCCGCAAGCCGACAAGGACCGCCTGCTGGCCATGACGCCGGGCAGCTACATCGGCAAAGCCGCTGAGTTGGCACGCCGGGTCTGAACCATGGCCCTCAAATCGACCATCTACAAAGCCAATCTGTCGATCGCTGACATCGATCACAGCTATTACGAAGACCACCAGCTCACGCTCGCACGCCACCCCAGCGAGACCGACGAGCGCATGATGATCCGCCTGCTGGCGCTGGCCATCAATGCCTACAAGTTGCAGGCAGTGTGCAACGGTGACGGCAAGCTGGCTTTTGGAGCCGGTTTGTCAGACCCGGATGACCCCGATTGCAGCCTGCGCGATTTCACAGGCCAAACGCGGATGTGGATCGAAGTCGGCCAGCCCGAAGACAAGCCGATCATGAAAGCTTGTCAAAAAGCCGATGAAGTCTTGTTGTACTGCTTCAACCACGCGGCCGAAGTTTGGTGGAAGGGCATCGAGACCAAACTCACGCGTTTGGACAAGTTGCAAGTCTGGCGTGTCCCGACCGAAGGCTCTCAAGAGCTGGCCAAGCTGGCCGAGCGCAGCATGCAGCTGCAAGCCACCGTTCAAGAAGGCAGCGTGACCTTCAGTAGCGACAAAGGCAGCGTGCACATCGAGCTGATTCGCTGGAAGTGACTTTTTAATCGGCTGGTTTCAGGTCGAGTGCTGTTTGCGCCTCGGCCGCCGCTCTCGCCCAGTGGCGATCTTCGGCGGCGCGTTCAGCGTATTTGTTGAAACGCCACGACGTGCCGTCGGCGGTGATGCGTTGCCAGATGCCACGCTTCTCTCCGGGCGTCATTTCGATCCACAGCTGGACCTCTTCAAAGCTGCGTCCACAGCCCTTGCACACTTCATCGCCTTGGCTGGTGGAGCAAATGGCGATGCAAGGCGTATCGGGCGTGCTGGCGTACCAGTCCTGCCAAGCTTCGGCAGCGGCCAAGGGCAAGGTGAATTCGTCTGCCAAGTCTTGTTTGTAATACACCATCAAGGCATACACCTCGGCCAGTGCCCGCAACTCGCGCGGCAGTGTCACCCCATCAGGCGAGGGGTTCTTGGTGCGCCAATGGTTGATGGCGGCTTCGATGTCGGTGATGTGGATGCCGGCCATGTTCTGTCTCAAATGGGAGCGCGATCATAGCGCCATCCTGCATGCAATTTCAACGCTCAGTTTGGATCGCCCTGATTTGGGCTTGAGCCTGTCGCAAGCGCGTATCCACAATCGATGCCTCGATGTGGTCACCTGCTTGAAGTCGGTTGTTCCTTGCCCAATCTTGCGCTGCACGAAATCGGTCTACCGCACCTGGCCAGTCCATGCGGGCCATTTGGGCTTCGCCTTCGGCGCGCAGCGATGGCAGGGCTTGGCCCTGCAAGTTGAGCATGCTGGCCAGTGTGTTCCAAGCTTGTGCATCGTTCGGTACTTGAGTGACCCATTCGCGCAGTTGAAGTGTGATGGCGGCGCGCTCAGGGCGTGGTGGCAACCGCAGCAAGGCCTGTGCAGCGGCCATCAACTCTGGGCGCTTGAAAGGTTTGCTGCTGGCGGCTTCCAATATTTGAAGGGCCGATGCAAAGCGCTCTTGCCGGATGGCCAATTCTGCTTGCAGCAGTGTGGCCAATCGATGGGCCTCAGGGTTTTGGACCGTCAATGGCAGCAGACTTTGCAAAGCGGTTTCGGCAGCGGGCCCGTCTCTGAGCTGCAAATGAGCCAATGTGGCGGCATACAGGGCACCCGCTTTTTGGGCGAGGGTGACTTGTGCTGATGTGGCCTTGCTGTCCAGTGTCCAAGCCCTCAAAGCTTCCACGCCATTTTGTGACATCACCTTGGCCCGAGCGCCCAGCATCGCTTGCACCATGTCGCCGGGCGTGGTTTTAGCCGGTCCGTTCAGCTGCAAACGCGCCTGCATGTCGGCGATGCGCTCGGTGGTCAATGGGTGGCTGCGAAGGTAGGGGTAAGCGCCGTTGTCATTCACGCCAGCCGACTGCTGCAGTTTGTTGAACATGCCGACAAAGCCTTGCGGGTCATAGCCGGCATCGCTCAGCACGCCAAAGCCCACTCGGTCGGCTTCGCGCTCCATGTCTCGCGAGTAACTGAGTTGAGACTGAATAGCCGCTGCTTGGCCACCGACGATCAGCCCTTGTGCGGCTTGTGGATTTTTGCTCACTGCAATCGCACCCAAAATCATCGAGCCGATCACCCACGGCGTCATTTTGGACTGCTCATCCATGGAGCGGGCGATGTGGCGTTGAGTGACATGGCTCAATTCGTGCGCCAAGACCGAAGCCAACTCGGCATCGGAACTGACCACCGCGATCAGGCCCAAATGCACGCCCAGATAGCCGCCAGGCAAAGCAAACGCGTTCACCGACCGGTCGCGCCCCAGCAAGATGCGCCAAGCAAAACGCTCTTGTAATTCGGGTGACAACTCACCGCGCGCAGCAGCGGCTTTGACCAAGGGCGTCCACAGGCGCTGGATGTATTCGTCCAGAACCGGGTCTTCCAGATAGTCAGGATCGCGGTAAAGCTCGCGGGCGATCCGGTCGCCCAATTGGCGCTCCACACCGAGCGAAATCCCTTCGCCGTTGCCCAAAGAGGGCAAGGTGTTGTTTTGGGTCCAGGCCGGCTGCATGGCCAAGGCACCGACCAGCAGGGCCAAGAGCCCATTGGAAGAACGAAAGAAGGGTTTCAAGGTCTTGGTTTTCATGAATCAAGAGAGAACAGGAGCCATCATTTCTCCTGGTGTTACCCGTATGATGCGCCAATCTGATCAACCCTTTGTAACTGGTTTTTACCAATTCAGCCATGACCCAGTCGACCGATGTTTTGACACACTTTGACGCCCAAGGCCAAGCCCACATGGTGGATGTAGGCAGCAAGACCAGTACCCGCCGAATCGCGGTCGCTACGGGGCGCATCGAGATGTTGCCTGCGACGCTGGCACTGGTCACTTCAGGTACTGCTAAAAAAGGCGATGTGCTGGGCATTGCCCGCATCGCCGGCATCATGGGCGCCAAGAAAACCAGCGAGCTGATCCCCTTGTGTCACCCGATTGGCCTGACCCGTGTGGCGGTCGAATTTGAGGTGCTGCCCGCGGACAACGCGATCGTTTGCACCGCGACTGCCGAAACCATCGGACAGACTGGCGTGGAAATGGAAGCCTTGACGGCTGTGCAAGTGGCATTGCTGACGATCTATGACATGTGCAAAGCCGTGGACCGCGGCATGACGATGAACGGCGTGACCTTGCTGGAAAAGCATGGGGGCAAGAGTGGGAGTTTTGTCGCGGGGAAGTGATATCCGCGATGGACCGAATGTCAGAGCTTTTTCCCCGGTAGCGGCTCTGAAGGAAACGCCGCCTGCCATCGGGCGGCATGCAAGTCCACCAAATCCTGTCGCCCTAGCCTGTGGGCACTCAAAATCAGTTGGCGCACCACTTTGACCTCGGGTGAGTAGTGCAGCATCTCCTGGCTGGTGGCCAGCACCCATTCGGCATTCTCTGGTGTGATGGGGGTGGTGGTCAGTTCGGCAAAAGTGCCTGCACGCTTGAAAAACCAACTGCTGCGGGACGCCGCCAATGGATCGTTGCGCCACACGGCCCAGCGCTGCGTGGCGGGCATATAGATTTGGCGTGCACGGACGTAATCCGCTCCCACCATGCAAACGATCAACAGCACCCAGCAGCCCACCAGTTGAAGGCCGCGTGAGGTGCCAGCCCCGATGCCAGCGTTTGGGCGCAGCAGCAACACCCCACAGAGCAATACGGCCATCTGGAACGGCCCATACCAAAGCGGAAATTCCAGCAGGCTGTGCAAACCGATCACGGCCAATACCGACCACGCCAACTGATGACTTGCGTTTTGGCTCTTCCACGGCCTTGCGCGTGCCAAGACTGCCAGCAGTAAAAGACCCAATCCAGCGGCGACCGGAACGCCCAGTGCGAATGCCATGTGCAAAGGCAGGTTGTGGGCATTGCCCAAAATGTTGCAGAACCTTTGTTCGGGGCCGCCGTCATAGGGTGTGATGTAGTGGGCGTATTTGAGCTCGTCCCAGCCCCAACCGGTCCAGGGCTTTTGGCTGATCAACTCCAGCACATTCGCCCACAGCACGCGTCGGCTCCCGCAGCCCTCGTTGTGGCCCATGCGGCTCAAGGCATCAACGATGTCTTGTCCAGACAGCACGCTCAAACTCCAAGGCAACGCCCAGTTGCCCAGCAAATAAAGGGCCAAGGCCCAGAAGCTCAAGATTGCAGACAGTCGGGTTGTTTGTAGCCGGGAGCGATAAGTCCAAAACACGGCCAAACCACTGACCAGCAGCATGTGAAGCAAGCCTGTACGCGACGAGGTGGCCGCATTGCCGAGGGCCAGAAGTGCCAGCAGCCACAGAGCGTGCCCGGTTTTGAGTCCATGGGCCTGCCACCACAGCACGGCCAAGGTGCCGATGGCCAGCAAGGTGGCCAGTTGGTTGCGTTGGCGCAAGTTGGCGCCTGCGTCACCCAGTGCAGATGGATGAAGCCAAGGGCTCAAGCCCTCGGCCACCCCAAAGTATTGGATGAGCCCCATGGCGCTGCTCATCAAGGCCGCGATGGCCCAAGCCTTGGCGATGTCGATGGCTTGAATGCCATGCCCAATGACCAACAGCAAACCAATGCAACCCCAGCTGATGAGCAAGGGCACCGTGTTGGCTTGCGGCCCGGGCGACCAGGGCGCCACCCATGGCAGGACCAAAAGCAGCCCCCACAGCAAGCTTTGCAGATGCGTTTGCTTCTGATTGGCGATGTGCGGTGTGGGGCGACTCAACATGCGGGCATCACCATGAAAAACGCCCTGGGTTCAGCAGGGCGTTGGAAGGGCTGAACAAGATCAGGACGCTTTGCACGAAGCGGGCAGGTACTTCACGGGCAAACCATTGCTGCTGGCTGGGCCGCAGCGCCAGCCCGAAATGGTTTTGCCACCATCGGTGCTGCCGTTGACTGGGGTGTCACCGGTTTGCAGCGGGGTCAGGGCAATGGCGTTGGCTGAAGCGCTGGTGCTGCCACGCAGTGCATCATGCTGACCCACGACGGTGATCACACCATTGCCATCGACCGCCACACTGGCCACGTATTTGCTGGCCTGACTGTCGCAGACCTTGGGCAAAGCGGAAGACACATTGGTATCGGCCGAAGAGCTGATGGCCTCATTGACGGCTGTTTTGCAACCGTTGGCGGCCAACAGCATTTCAGACACTTTGGCCCTGATGGCGTAATCTTGGTACGCAGGCAAAGCCAGTGCACCCAGAATGCCGATGACCGCGATCACGATCATCAGCTCGATCAGTGTCAAACCTTGTTGTTTCTTAGCCATGGTTTAGTCTCCTGTAGTAGGGCACCCGATGGTAAATCATTCACCAAAAAATGCCTACTTTAGGATCAAATTGCCGCGTCTTCTGAATTGGAAGTGCGGCGGGCCATGATCAGTTTGCCCAAGGCCAACACCAGCAAGGCGCCTGCAATGCCCAAGCCGTAGCCCCAAGCTTTGTCTTGTGGCAGGTAAGCCACCAAGCCTGGATCGGTTTGGATCATGGTGCCGGCAATCCAGCCCAGCAGCATACCGCCAGCGGTGATGATGATCGGGAAACGGTCCATCAACTTGAGCACCAACTGGCTGCCCCAGACGATGATCGGGATGCTGACCAGCAAGCCGAAGATGACCAAAGGCATTTGGTGGTCGGCGTTGCCCGAGGTCTGGGCGGCACCGGCGATGGCGATCACGTTGTCCACGCTCATGACCAAATCTGCAATGATCACGGTTTTGACTGCGCCCCAGAGCTTGTCGCTGCCCTGGATGTTGCTGTGGTCGTCATCTTCATCAGGGGTGAGCAGTTTCACACCAATCCAGATGAGCAAGAGCGCCCCGACAAACTTGAGGAAGGGGATAGCCAACAGGGTGAGCGCGAAAAAGATCAGAATGACGCGCAAGACGATGGCACCGGCGGTGCCCCACATGATGCCTTTGGTGCGTTGGTGGTCAGGCAACTGGCGGCACGCCAGCGCGATCACCACAGCGTTGTCGCCACCCAGCAGGATGTCGATCATGATGATCTGCCCGACGGCAAACCAGAAAGTAGGGGTCAGAAATTCTTCCACGGTGTTCCTTAGTCGCCGACGCGGGTTCGACGAATCATGAGTTCAAAAAACGAAAAGCCGGATTGTCCCGCAGGACATCCGGCTTGGCTATTGTGGCAAACCACAGCCTTGTTCAGGGAACGGGCTTTTTGCCCGCGGGTAAACCCTGATTACTTCAGCTGAGCCTTGAGCAATTTGCCCAACTCAGATGGGTTGCGTGTGACGATGAATCCGCACTCTTCCATGATGGCCAGTTTGGCATCTGCCGTGTCGGCGCCGCCAGAAATCAGAGCACCAGCATGGCCCATGCGCTTGCCGGGAGGGGCAGTCACACCGGCGATGAAACCCACGATGGGCTTTTTCATGTTGGCCTTGCACCACTGAGCGGCTTCGGCTTCGTCTGGGCCGCCAATTTCGCCGATCATGATGACGGCGTCGGTGTCTGGATCGTCGTTGAAAGCCTTCATCACGTCGATGTGCTTCAAACCGTTGATCGGGTCACCACCGATACCGACAGCGCTGGATTGGCCCAAGCCCACTTCGGTCAACATCGCCACGGCTTCATAGGTCAAAGTGCCCGAACGGGACACCACGCCAATGCGGCCTTTGCGGTGGATGTGACCGGGCATGATGCCGATCTTGATTTCGTCAGGGGTGATCAGGCCTGGGCAGTTGGGGCCCAGCAGCAAAGTGCGCTTGCCGCCAGCCGCTTCTTTGGCCTTCATCTTGTTGCGTACTTCGAGCATGTCACGCACTGGAATGCCTTCGGTGATGCAAATCGCCAAGTCGAGGTCGGCTTCAACGGCTTCCCAGATGGCAGCGGCTGCACCTGCTGGGGGCACGTAGATCACGGACACGGTGGCGCCTGTGTTGTGAGCCGCTTCTTTGACCGATGCGTAGATTGGGATGTTGAAGATGGACTCGCCAGCCTTCTTGGGGTTCACACCCGCGACGAAGCAGTTCTTGCCGTTCGCGTATTCCTGGCATTTCTCAGTGTGGAATTGACCGGTTTTGCCGGTGATACCTTGTGTGATGACTTTGGTGTCTTTGTTGATGTAGATGGACATGTTTGTTCCTAATCAGTTGAGGACAGAGCTAAAGATCTGTCCCCAAAGTCATTACTTAACGGCTGCGACGATGGCGGTCGCGGCTTCGGCCATGGTGTCGGCGGAGATGATGGGCAGACCGGAATCGGCCAGCATCTTCTTGCCCAGCTCGTCGTTGGTGCCCTTCATGCGGACCACCAATGGCACGGACAGGTTCACGGCTTTGCAAGCGGTGATCACGCCGCTGGCGATGGTGTCGCACTTCATGATGCCGCCGAAGATGTTGACCAAAATGCCTTTGACATTCTTGTTGGCCAACATGATCTTGAAGGCTTCAGTGACCTTTTCAGCCGTTGCACCGCCGCCCACGTCCAAGAAGTTCGCGGGCTCGCCGCCAAACAACTTGATGGTGTCCATGGTGGCCATGGCCAAGCCAGCGCCGTTGACCAAGCAACCGATGTTGCCGTCCAGGCTGATGTAGGCCAGGTCGAACTTGGAAGCTTCCACTTCTGCAGGATCTTCCTCGTCCAGATCGCGGTAAGCCACGATTTCTGGGTGACGGAACAGGGCGTTGGAGTCGAAGTTGAACTTCGCATCCAGTGCCATCACGTTGCCTTTGCTGTCGCGGTTCAGTGGGTTGATTTCCACCAAAGAAGCGTCAGTTTCCATGTAGCACTGGTACAGCTTCTTGAAGATGTCCACGGCTTGTGCGGTGGAGTCAGCTGGCATGCCGATGGCATCAGAGATCTTCTTGGCCTGAGCGTCGCCCAAGCCAGTCAGGGGATCGATGAACTCGGTGATGATCTTATCGGGGGTGGAGTGAGCCACTTCCTCGATGTCCATGCCGCCTTCGCTCGAAGCGATGAAAGCGATCTTTTGGGTGGCGCGGTCGGTGACCACAGACACGTAATACTCTTTGTTGATGTCGGCGCCGTCTTCGATGTACAGGCGACGGACTTTTTGGCCTTCAGGGCCGGTCTGGTGTGTCTTGAGCTGCATGCCCAAGATTTCGCCAGAGATGCGTTTGACGTCATCGACGGTTTTGGCCACTTTGACGCCGCCGCCTTTGCCACGCCCACCGGCGTGGATTTGGGCTTTGACCACCCACACTGGACCGCCCAGTTTTTGTGCGGCTTCGACAGCCTCTTGAACGGTGAACGCCGGGATGCCGCGTGGAACTGGCACACCGAATTGACGCAAGATTTCCTTGCCTTGGTACTCGTGAATCTTCATGAGGTCTTCTCTCAGAGGGTAGTTGATTGACCGGTCCGCTGGGGTGATTCATCCGCCAGTAGGCTCTGGACACTGCAGCCTGCGACTGTATCATGCTGCAATGCACCAATCCTGATCCTTGCGTCTTACATTGACTTGACGCTGAGAACCTGAATCATTGAGGAAGTAATACCCATGGCCAAAATATTCATCGATGGCGAAGCCGGCACCACAGGTTTGCAAATCCGTGAGCGCTTGGCGTTGATGCCCCAGATCGAGGTGCTCAGCATCGACCCGGCCCGCCGCAAAGACCCTGAGGCCAAGCGTGAGTTGATGGCCGCCGCCGATTTGGTCGTGCTGTGCTTGCACGACGATGCTGCCATCGAGTCGGTGGCCATGATCGATAGCCTGCCCGGGCGCAAGCCACGCATTGTGGACGCCTCGACCGCCCACCGCTGCCACCCGGACTGGGTGTTTGGTTTTCCAGAATTGGCTGCCGACCAGTTGGCTGCTGTGCGCCAAGCCCAGCGCGTGGCCAACCCCGGTTGCTATGCAACGGGCGCCATATCGATCTTGCGCCCTTTGGTGGACGTGGGACTGATGCCCCGTGACTTTCCGGTCTGTTTGCCGTCTGTGAGTGGTTACTCCGGTGGCGGCCGAACCATGATCGAGGATTACGAATCCGGCAAAGCCCCCCTGTTTGAGGCCTATGCTTTGGGCCTTAAGCACAAACACATTCCTGAAATCATGCGCTACACCGGGCTGACCTGCCGCCCCTTGTTTGTGCCGGCAGTGGGCAATTTCCGCCAAGGCATGCTGGTTCAGCTGCCCCTGCACCTGGACAGCTTGCCAGGCAAACCGACGGCTGCTGCTGTGCACGAAGCTTTGCGCGCGCACTACGCCGCAAGCCAAGAAGCAGGAGGCTGGGTCAGTGTGCTGCCTGCCACGGCCGACGCCAAGCTCGACGCCACGGCGCTGAACGACACCAACAAGCTTGAAATCCGGGTGTTCGGCAACGAAGAGGCTCGCCAAGCGGTGGTCATCGCCCGTCTGGATAACTTGGGCAAAGGCGCCAGTGGCGCTGCGGTTCAGAACATCGAGTTGATGCTCGGTTTGTAAATCGCGTTGTCAACCGCTTCTTTAAAAGTCCTCGTCGGCGCCCTGCACCACTTTGCGCACGACCTCGGCGTTGAAGCCGCGGGTCAATAAAAACCGGATTTGCTTGGCCCGCTCGTTCGCGTCAGTGGCTGGGCTTCCAAACTTTTTGCGCCAGACGCCCAGTGCGCGGTCGAGTTCGGTCTCTCGCAACCCTTCCATGGCGGCGGCCACGGCTTCACCCGACAAACCCTTTGCCGCCAGCTCTTGCTTGACGCGAGCTGCGCCCAGTTTGCCTGCGCGGCGGTGTACCACCGACTCAATCGCCCGCCCGTCGTTGATGAAGTCCCGTGCTTGCAACTCGTCCAGCGCTTTGGCCAACTCGCCGGGCACTTCCTCGTGTTGGGCCAGTTTGCGTTCCAGCTCCATGCGCGAGTGTTCACGCTGGCTCAAAAGGCGCAGAGCGCGCCCCTTGAGCGAGGGTTGAAAGCCTGGTTTGTTCAAGCTTTGTCTCTTGGCAATGGCTGTTTATTCGCCTTTGGGCACGGCAATGGCCGATTCCAGCAAGCGGATGCCCAGCGATTCGCGCACCTTGTTTTCGATCTCGCGGGCCAAAGCCGGGTTCTCGCGCAAAAACTCGCGGGCGTTGTCACGGCCTTGGCCGATTTTCTCGCCTTGGTAGGCGTACCAAGCGCCGGACTTGTCGACGATCTTGGCGGTGACGCCCATGTCGATGACCTCGCCTTCTCGGCTGATGCCCTCGCCAAACAGGATGTCGAATTCGGCCGTTTTGAAGGGCGGCGCGACTTTGTTCTTGACCACTTTGACTTTGGTCTCGTTGCCGATCGCGTCGTCACCCTTTTTGATGGTGCCGGTGCGGCGGATGTCCAAACGCACCGAGGCGTAGAACTTGAGCGCATTGCCGCCGGTGGTGGTTTCGGGGCTGCCGAACATCACGCCGATCTTCATGCGGATCTGGTTGATGAAGATGACGGTGCAGTTGGTCTTTTTGATGGTGGCGGTCAGCTTGCGCAGGGCCTGGCTCATCAAACGGGCTTGCAAGCCGGGCAGGCTGTCGCCCATGTCGCCTTCGATTTCGGCCTTGGGCGTGAGGGCCGCGACCGAGTCGATGACGACCAGATCGACTGCGCCGGAGCGCACCAGGCTGTCCACGATTTCCAAGGCCTGCTCGCCCGTGTCGGGCTGGCTGACCAGCAACTCTTGCAGGTTGACGCCCAGGTTTTGGGCGTATTGCACGTCCAGCGCGTGCTCGGCGTCCACAAAGGCGCAGGTGCCGCCCAGGCGCTGCATTTCAGAGATGACTTGCAGGGTCAGGGTGGTTTTGCCGGAAGACTCAGGGCCGTAAATCTCGATGACGCGGCCACGGGGCAGGCCGCCCACGCCCAAAGCGATGTCCAGGCCCAAAGAGCCGGTGGAGACCACCTGGATGTCGGCGATCACTTCGCCTTCGCCCAGGCGCATGATGGTGCCTTTGCCGAATTGTTTTTCAATCTGGGCCAGGGCGGCTTGCAGGGCTTTGGACTTTTCGCTGTTGTCGTCGCTCATGGGAATCTCCTTGAATATCAATGGGTTGGGGCACCTGGCTCAGCGCTGATGTGCTGCTTACTGGATGCGTGAACAGTACTGTAAACGACCTGTACAAACCTGTAAACGATATTTTTGGTCAGTTTGCCTTATCATTGTGGGACCATGACATTGGCCCTTGAAACACACCCGCAAGACCCTGAAACGCAGGACGATCGCTGGCGTCAGACGCATTTGGGTCGTTTGCTGGGCCACGCCATGCGGCGCTTTGACGAGCGGGTGCTGCACCTGATGGCCGGTAACGAGGGCGTGCCCTTGGCTTTGGCCAATTTGGCCTCGCGTGACCAGATCAGCGCCGCGCATGTCCACATCACGCGGCATTTGGGGCTGAAAGGCTCTCGGTTGACCGATTTGGCCAAGGCGGCAGGCATGAGTAAGCAGGCCATGGGTGATCTGGTGGACCAATGCACCGCATGGGGCTTGGTGCAACGCGAACCCGACCCATTGGATGCGAGGGCCCGGCGCGTGGTGTTCACGCCCGTCGGCTTGGCTTGGCTGCAAGCGTTCAAGGACGCGGTGGCCCAAGCCGAGGCCGAGTTCCGCGAAGCGGTGGGCAAAGAGGTGGCCACGGTGGTCGCTTTGGGCCTGGAAGCCTACGCCCATTGATGCGAACACGGCAAACAACGGGCGGCAAGACACAAACCTGACACTAAAATCAAGCGGCAGGGCTCATGAGCCCAGGCCGCCGCCACAACAACAGGAGACAGACATGCGCATTCTGATAGCCGAAGACGACCAGGTGCTTGCCGATGGCTTGTTGCGCACCTTGCGCAGCGCGGGTGCTGCGGTAGACCATGTGGCCAGTGGCAGCGAGGCCGATGCCGCCCTGATGACCAACAACGAGTTTGACCTGTTGATCCTGGATTTGGGTTTGCCCAAAATGCACGGACTGGAAGTGCTCAAACGTTTGCGCTCGCGTGGTTCAGTGTTGCCCGTGTTGATCCTGACCGCGGCCGACAGCGTGGAAGAGCGGGTCAAAGGGCTGGATTACGGCGCTGACGACTACATGGCCAAGCCCTTCAGCTTGCAAGAACTCGAAGCCCGCGTGCGGGCCCTTACCCGCCGCGGTATGGGCGGTGCCACATCACAAATCAAGCATGGCCCGCTCATTTACGACCAATCTGGCCGGGTGGCCACCATCGACGGCAAGATGGTCGAGTTGTCGGCCCGCGAGTTGGGCTTGCTCGAAGTTTTGTTGCAGCGCGCAGGCCGCCTGGTCAGCAAAGACCAACTGGTCGAACGCCTGTGCGAATGGGGCGAAGAGGTCAGCAACAACGCGATCGAGGTGTACATCCACCGTTTGCGCAAGAAGATCGAAAAAGGCCCGATCCGCATCGCCACTGTGCGTGGATTGGGTTATTGCCTCGAAAAAATCCCGGGCTGAACGCCGGTTGATTTGAAATCCACATTCGCAGCAACAAGGACCAGCACGCCATGAAGTCTCGCGGCTGGGGTGTGCGACTTTTCAAGCGTGAGCAGCGCTCCTTGTTCGGCGAAATCCTGGATTGGATGCTCACGCCCTTGCTCTTGCTGTGGCCGATCAGCTTGGCCTTGACCTGGTTGGTGGCGCAGGGCTTGGCCAACAAACCCTTTGACCGTGCCTTGATTTACAACGTGCAAGCGCTGGCGCAACAGGTCAAGCTGGGGCCAGACAAACGCGTGCAGTTCAACTTGCCGCAACCGGCCAGTGAACTGCTGCGTGCCGATGAGACCGACTTGGTCTATTACCAAGTGCTGGGTGGTGCCAAAGAGCACCTGAGCGGTGAGCGCGATTTGCCCATGCCACCGAGCGATCAAGACAAGGGCAGCAGTTACGAAGTGCACATTCGCGACGACGAAATGCGCGGCTTGGAAGTGCGTGTGGCCTACACCTGGATCCGCCTGGACGCTGAGGGCAAAAATCCGGCTTTGGTACAGGTGGCCGAAACGCGTGAAAAGCGCTCGGTGCTGGCGGCCGAGATCATCAAGGGCGTGATGCTGCCCCAGTTCGCCTTGTTGCCCTTGGCGGTGCTGTTGGTGTGGCTGGCACTGGTGCGCGGCATCAAACCCTTGTCGCAGCTGGAGGAGCGAATCCGCGCCCGCAAACCCGACGATCTGAGCCCACTCGACGACAAAGCCGTGCCCATGGAGGTGGCACCCTTGGTGGTCTCGGTGAACGATCTGCTTGAGCGCTTGAAAGACTCCATCGTCACGCAAAAACGTTTCTTGGCCGACGCTGCGCACCAACTCAAGACCCCTTTGGCCGGTTTGCGCATGCAGGCCGATTTGGCGCAGCGTTCGGGCTCGAGTGAAGAGGATTTGAAGAAATCGTTGAAGCAGATTGGACGCGCCAGCGTTCAGGCCACCCACACCGTGAACCAGTTGTTGTCATTGGCACGCGCCGAAGGCGGCGGCGTGCACCAGTCCCAACAAAGTTGCGACGTGGTCACACTGGCCAGCGATGTCTTACAAGACTGTCTGCCAGGCGCCATGGACAAAGGCTTGGACCTGGGCTACGAAGGCGTGGACCCGGGCACGCCGGGCGCACAGGTGATGGGCAACCCTATCCTGCTCAAGGAAATGCTGCGCAACCTCGTGGAAAACGCGGTGCATTACACACCCAGCACGCCCGAGCGCCAAGGCGTGGTCACGGTGCGCGTGTTGGTCGACCCCTACAGCAAAGCCTTGGTCATTCAGGTCGAAGACAACGGCCTCGGCATTCCGGTGGCTGAGCGTGAACTGGTGTTTCAGCCCTTTTACCGTGCGCTGGGCACCAACGTGGACGGGTCGGGCTTGGGCCTGCCCATCGTCAAGGAAATTGCTCAGCAGCACGGGGCTTCCATCACGGTGGATGCGTCACACCCCGGGCACACCCCCCCGGGTGCATGCTTCACGCTGCGCTTCAGTCCTTTGGCGTGAACCCGCTCAGGCGGGCTTGCCCATGTTCAGTTGTAAACGCTCGCGCTCGATCACCCGGGCGACAGCAGGCTCTGACGCGACTTTTTGCACAAAGGCCCACAGCACGGGGTGTTCTTCGGGTGCAATGCCGGCGATCGTTCCCCATCGCGTGAGTGTCAGGCTGTAGGCGTCGAGCGGGCCGAATCGGTCACCGCTGAGCCAAGCTTGACCTTGGCTTGCGGCCTTTTCCACCAGCGCTTGCAATTCGCCCAACATGCCGCGAAACAATTGGATGTTGTAGGGTTTGAGTGACGCTTGCACTTCGGGCAGGTCCGAGAACTTTTGCGGCATGAAAATGTGCGTGAAAGTGGGGTGAACCGTGTTGTTCATCCAAGCCAAGGTGGACAAGGCTTGGGCACGGGCCAGCGGCTCGGTGGGCAGAAAACCCATTTCAGGGAACACTTGGTCCAGGTGCAGCACGATGGCCAAAATTTGCGTGATGGCTTGGCCGTTGCTCACCAGCACGGGCACCTGGCCGCGTGGGTTGATGGCTTTGTAGTCATCGCTGTTTTGCTCACCTTTGTACAGCTTGACCATGCTCGGCTCAAACTCGGCGCCGCTCATCTCTAACAGGGCATGGGGCACAAAAGAGCAAGCACCCGGGGAGAAGTAAAGTTTCAGGGTCATGGTCAATCTCGGTTTTCAGTGGGTTTTAAGGGGTTTCAGCGGCCAAGCGTTTCGCCACAGCTTCAGGGCTTTCGATGGTCAAGGCTTCTGGGCGAATCTGTTGGCCCAGCCGCTCAGGCTCGCGTGCGGTGTTGGGGCCAAAGCCCCAGCGTGCAAAAGCGTCCCACTGCCAAGCCAGTGTGAGGGCATTCAAGACCAACAAAACAGCGATCAAAAAACGGGTCATGGCTTCGGGTCCGAAACAGGAAAGGGTCTGACGCTGATCTCGGCGCTGTGGATTTCTTGCACCCCCGCATCGGTCTGCAAGCGCAAGGCGCCTGTGGGGCCGACACCCAGCGCCTCACCCACTTGGCCATCGCTGGTGTGAACCCGGCGGCCCTTGAGTGCATCACGCGATTCAAATCGGCCTTGCAGCGGCGCAAAGCCTTCGCTCTCGAATGTGAGCAGCGTCTGGATGAGCGGGAGAGCCACGCGTGCCAAACATGCGGGCCCGGTCAAGTTGGGTAGCAATTCGGTCAAGGCAGCAGGCGGTGTGTTCAGGCCGTCGGCTCCGCGCAGACGAATGTTCAGTCCCACGCCCACCACCACTTGGCTGCGCCCAGCCATGCTGGCCGCTTCCACCAAGATGCCGCCGATTTTGCGGTCTTCGAACCACAAATCGTTGGGCCATTTCAGCTGCACACCCGGATGCAGGCTCTCCGCCAAGCTCAAGCCCACGGCCAAAGACAAGCCGGACCAGTCTTGGGGTGCGAGGGACAAGCTCAGTGAGAAGGTGAGCGAGTCGCCAGGCTGGCTTTGCCAGGCACGTCCCATCCGGCCCCTGCCCTGAGTTTGACGCTCGGCCACCAGCAAGGTCGCTTCATGTTGGCCTGCGCGCGCCCGGCGCATGAGTTCGCTGTTGCTCGAATCGATCTCGGGCAGCACTTCGACCGTGAAGTCGGGCAACAGGGGGAAGACCTGTTCCCAAATTGCTTCAGCGGGCCAAGGGGTGTTCATCCGAGGGGCAAGGGCTGCAGGCCAGCAGGCGTCAGCGCTTTTTGGCCGACTTTGGGGCCTTTTCCGCTTTGACGGGCTTGGCGTCTTTGGCCGACTTCTTGCCCTTCAAGGCCTTGTCGGCTTTTGCAGGCTTGGCCACTTTGCCTTTGGATTTGACTTCAGGCTTGACTTGGGTCTTGCCCTTTTTTTGCTTGGGAGTCTTGGGGGTGTCTGCGCGGTCTTTGGGGGAGAGCAGCGTGCCGCGGCAGTTCTTGGCACCGCACCAGCAGGGGTACTCGGCCTTGAGCTTCTTGGTGTAGGGCTCGTCGATGATCAGACCGTAGTCGTAGTTCAGCTCTTCACCCGCCTTGATGTTGCGGATCGCCTTGATGAAGATGCGGTCATTGTCTTCGTCGGCTTCACAGTTGGGGTTGCAGCTGTGGTTGATCCAGCGCGAAGAGTTGCCGCCAAACAGCGCGTCAATGACACGGTCTTCGTTCACATGGAAGTAGAAGGTGTGGTTTGGGTCTTTGGGGTCGTGGGGGTGGCGGTCTTGCGCCTCGTCCCAGCTGATGACCTCGCCCACGTACTCGATCAGGGTTTCGCCTTCAGCGATGTCCTGCAGCGCGAAGACGCCTTTGCCATGCACACCTGAGCGGCGCACCTGAATGCGTTTGCCTGAAGCAACAGCAGGTTTGTCGGTGGAGCGGCTGGGGGATGAAACAAGGGTTTTGGCCACGGCGTCAAAAATTTGTTATGGTGAATTCATGTGGGCGCGTGCGTGAGCGCGTGCCCGGGCGCGTGCGCACACGCGAGACAACGGATTGTAATGACATGAAGACCTTGGTAATTGCAGAGAAGCCTTCGGTGGCTCAAGACATCGTCAAAGCCTTGACCCCGACCTCGGGCAAGTTCGAGAAACACGATGACCACTTTGAGAACGACACCTACGTCGTGACCAGCGCTGTGGGTCACCTGGTGGAGATCCAGGCCCCCGAGCAGTACGACGTGAAACGCGGCAAGTGGAGCTTTGCCAACTTGCCGGTGATTCCGCCACACTTTGACTTGAAGCCGGTGGACAAAACCAAGAGCCGCCTCTCTGCGGTGGTCAAGCAGGCCAAGCGCAAAGACGTGAACGCCCTCATCAATGCCTGTGACGCGGGGCGCGAGGGGGAATTGATCTTCCGCTTGATCGAGCAGTATGCAGGCGGCACCAAGACGCTGGACAAGCCCGTGCAGCGCCTGTGGCTGCAATCCATGACGCCACAAGCCATCCGAGACGGTTTTGACAACCTGCGCACCAACACCCAGATGCAGGGCCTGGCCGATGCCGCCCGTAGCCGGTCTGAGGCCGATTGGCTGGTGGGCATCAACGGCACGCGTGCCATGACCGCCTTCAATTCGCGCGACGGCGGCTTCTTCTTGACCACCGTGGGCCGGGTGCAAACCCCCACGCTGGCCGTGGTGGTGGAGCGCGAAGAGCAGATTCGCAAGTTTGTGAGCCGTGACTATTGGGAAATCCATGCCGAGTTCGCGGCCACCGCCGGGACCTACCCCGGCAAGTGGTTCGACCCTAAGTGGAAGAAAGAAGAAGACGCTGAGAAAAAAGCCGACCGGAAATGGACAGCTGCCGAGGCGCAAGCCATTGTGGACGCTGTGCGCGGCAAAACGGCCAGCGTGACCGAAGAGGCCACGCCCACCACACAAGCCAGCCCTGGCCTGTTTGACCTGACCAGCCTGCAGCGAGAAGCCAACGGCAAGTTCGGCTTCTCGGCCAAGACCACGCTGGCGCTGGCACAAAGCCTGTACGAACGTCACAAGGCCCTGACCTACCCCCGTACCGACTCGCGTCACTTGCCCGAAGACTATGTGCCCGTGGCCAAACAGACTTTCGAGATGCTGGCGGACAGCGGCATGAAGCACTTGGCCCCACACGCCCTCACCGCGCTCAACAACAGTTATGTGCGCAAGATCCCGCGTGTGTTCGACAACAAAAAGGTCTCGGACCACTTCGCCATCATCCCTACGTTGCAAGCGCCCAGCGGCCTGTCTGAGGCCGAGCAAAAGCTGTATGACCTGGTGGTGCGCCGCTTTATGGCGGTGTTCTTCCCCAGCGCCGAATACCAAGTGACCACCCGCATCAGCGTGGCCGCAGGCCACAGCTTCAAGACGGTGGGCAAGGTGCTGGTAAAGCCGGGCTGGTTGGCCATTTACGGCAAAGAAGCCGCAGAAGAAGTGGAAGACGCCAAGGACGGCGACAAAGGCCAGAACCTGGTGCCCGTGCAGCCGGGCGAACAGGTCGGTGTGGACTCGGTGGAGGCCAAGGGCCTGAAGACCCGCCCCCCGGCACGTTATTCAGAAGCCACGCTGTTGGGCGCGATGGAAGGCGCGGGCAAGATGGTCGACGACGACGAGCTGCGCGAAGCCATGCAAGAAAAAGGCTTGGGCACACCTGCCACCCGCGCTGCCACCATCGAAGGCCTGATCAACGAGAAATACATGCTGCGCGAAGGCCGCGAGATGATCCCGACGGCCAAGGCCTTCCAGCTCATGACGCTGCTGCGTGGTCTGCAGGTGGAAGAACTCTCCAAACCTGAGTTGACCGGGGAGTGGGAATACAAGCTCGCCCAAATGGAGCAAGGCAAATTGAGCCGCGCCACCTTCATGGCCGAGATCGCGGCCATGACCGAGCACATTGTCAAGAAAGCCAAAGAGTACGACCGCGACACTGTGCCCGGTGACTACGCCACCGTCACCACGCCCTGCCCCACCTGTGGTGGCGTGGTGAAAGAAAACTACCGACGTTACACCTGCACGGGTATCGACGGCGCCAGCGAAGGCTGCGGTTTCTCGTTTGGCAAGACGCCTGCAGGCCGCACTTTTGAGCCAGCCGAAGTCGAGCAATTCATGCGTGACAAAAAGATCGGGCCGCTGGAAGGCTTCCGTTCCAAAGCCGGTTGGCCTTTTGTGGCCGAGATGGCGCTCAAGTACAACGAAGAAGAAAAGAACTGGAAGCTCGAGTTCGACTTCGGTGACGACAAGAAGAACGAAGAGAGTGGCGAGATTGTTGAGTTCACCGACGAGTCGCTGGGCGTCTGCCCCAAGTGCGGCAGCCCGGTGCATGAGCACGGCAGCAACTACGTTTGCAGCAAAGCCGTTCCCACCAACGAGCAACCCACGCCCAGCTGCGACTTCAAGAGTGGCAAGATCATCTTGCAGCAACCGGTGGAGCGCGAGCAGGTGACCAAGCTGTTAGCAACCGGCAAGACCGATTTGCTCGACAAATTCATCAGCAACCGCACCCGCCGAAGCTTCAAGGCCATGCTGGCCTGGAACCCCGAAGAGGGCAAGGTGACGTTTGAGTTTGAGCAGCGCGAAGGCGGCAAGAAGTACCCACCCCGCAAAACGGTAGCCAAAAAGACGCCGTTTGGCAAGGTGGCGGTGAAGAAAGCCGCGGCCAAAACCACGTCAGCCAAAACACCCGCTGCCAAAAAAGTCGCCAAGACTGCCGCGCCCAAAGCGCCGCGCAAAGCGGCTGTGGGCACCTTGAAGCCCAGCGTTTCATTGGCCGCCGTGATCGGTGACGGCACCTATGCCCGCACCGAGGTGGTCAAGAAAATCTGGGACTACATCAAGGCCAACAACCTGCAAGACCCGGCAGACAAGCGCTCCATCAAGGCCGATGGCAAGCTGCAAGCGGTGTTTGGCAAGGACAGCGCCACCATGTTCGAGTTGGCCGGGATCATCGGCAAGCACCTGAGCTGAGTCTGCACATGCCCCCCTGAAAAATGCCACGGTAGTTGTGGCATTTTTTGGACACAAGCTGTCAGGGCGCGTGCAGCACCAGCTTGACCGGCAGTGCGGCCAGCAGGGGCTGAAGGCTCGCCCAAACAGCTGCTGGCGTCGCGCGGCCATCGACCTCGACAGGCCCATCGCCTGCCGCATGCACGCTCGGCCATTGCGGTGCTGGGGTTTGCAAGGGTTTGAGCGCTTGGTCGATCAGGATCTGCACCACCGCCGCTGTGGCCAAGGTGCGCAGTTCGGGTTTGTAAATTTTCCCGACGTTGGTCACTGGCATGCGGTCAAGGATGGTGATGCGCTTGGGTTTGGCAGGGGCTTCGTCCACGCGCTCGGCAGTGAAGGCCAGCAGCTCGGCTTCGCTCACCTGTGCGCCTGCCTTGAGCGTGGCAAATGCCACAGGCAGTTCACCCGCATAGGCATCTGGCGCACCCACGGCGGCGCACAAGTCCACTGCAGGGTGCGCCCCCAAAGCGTCTTCGATCACCTTGGGGTCGATGTTGTGCCCCCCACGAATGATCAAGTCTTTGGCGCGGCCAGACAGGTGCAATCGACCTTGTTCGTCGATGAAGCCCACATCGCCGGTGATGAGCCAGCCATCCGGCGTGAAACTGCGTGCGGTTTCCGCTGCGTCCAGGTAGCCCGAGAACAAATTGGGGCCTTTGTAGAGCACCATGCCTTTGCCGCCAGCGGGCAGGTCCTGCCCGGTGGCTTGGTCGTCGTTGTTCAAGGCCACGATGCGCACCTGCGCATAGGGCAATGGCCAGCCCACACAGCCTGCCGGGGCGCTCAGGCCAGGCGGGGCCACGGTGCTCAAACCTGCGGTCTCGGTCATGCCCAAGCTTTCGTTGATCTGCAGGCCAAAGGTTTGTTCGAAGCGCTGCGCCAGCTCAGGCGGCAGCGGCGCCGCCCCGGTGCGCACCGAGCGCAGGCGTGAGATGTCTGCGCCATCCAGCGGCACCCCCGCCAAAGCCGCCAGCACCGTGGGCACGCCCGACATCAGCGTGCAGCCGTGGTGCTCAGCCAGGCGCCAGTAGTTTTGCACCACTTCGCGGTTGCGAAACAGGCTGGGCGTGGGAATGATCACATGCATGCCGATGGCCAGTGAACACAGTGCGCCGGGCAGCACACCCGCTACATGGAACAGCGGGTAGCCGTTGATCGTCACGTCGGTGGGCTGAAAGCCTTGCATCGTGGCGTTGGCCCAAGCCGTGAAGACTTGCGCCCCATGGCTGTGCCGTGCCAGTTTGGGCGCACCCGTGGTGCCGCCCGTGTGGAAGTAAGCGGCGATGTCGCTCGGCTGGAAGACCCGCCCGCTCAGCAGGTGGTCGCTGACTTGTTGCTGGCGCAGGGCATGAAAGTCTTGTGTGCCTGGCGGCAGATCGGGTGGCAAGGGGGCGCCCTCCGGGTGAACCAGCAACACGGTTTTCAAGTCGGGCAATTGGGCTTGCAGTCGCAGCGCTTTTTCACGCAGGCGGCTGTCATCGTCTACGCCGTGGGCGATCAGCACTTTGGCTTGGCTGGCGCACAGCAGAGACAGCAGTTTGTCTTCGCTCAGCAAAGGGTTGAGCGGTTGCACAATGCCCGCCGCCTCGCCACCCCACAGGGCCAGGTGGTAGGCCAGACCGCCGGGCAGCAAGATGGCCACCACGTCTTGTGGACCCAGGTGCAGGCTGTGCAGCAAATTGGCTGTCTGGTGAATGCCTTGCAGCAAGTCACGGTAGGACCAAGTGGTTGAAGCGCCGCCCGGCCGCCCGGTGCTCAAAAATGTCAGGGCGGGTTGGTCTGCATGGGCTTGTGCGCTGGCGGCAATCAGTGTGTAGGTACTGGCCCAGGGCATGGTTTGTGCCAACGGGGTGGCTTCGATGTGCCGGATGTCGGCCAAGGACAAGACAGGGGATGTGGTGGTCAGGTGCATGCACGATGGTAGTCAGACTTTGAAGCTGTGAAGGCTGCCCAGGCGACACCCTGACCTTGGAATTTCTTCCAAAATGAACATCTCTTTCACCACACACCAGAGACTCACATGCAACACATCGGATTTGTCGGCGCTTCGGGTTTGATGGGCCATGGCATGGCCAAGAACATCCGGGCCAAGGGGTTTGATTTGTCGATCACGGTGCACCAGCGCACCGCGCCCGTGCAAGACCTGTTGGCCGCAGGTGCCCTTCAGGTGGGCAGTTATGCCGACTTGGCCGTCTGTGATGTGGTGCTCATTTGCGTGACCGGCTCACCCCAAGTCGAGGCGGTGGTGGCCGGGCCGGGCGGCTTGTTGTCCAAGGCACGCGCGGGCCTGATCGTCATCGACACCTCCACCAGCGAGCCCGAGTCCACCCGCCGCCTGGCTGGGCTGTGCGCTGCGCAAGGCGTGGTTTATGTGGACGCACCGCTCACACGCACGCCCATCGAGGCAGAGGCGGGCAAGCTCAATTCCATGGTGGGGGCGACGCCCGAGGTGTTTGCCCGCATCGAGCCAGTGATTCGCGCCTACAGCGAAAACGTGTTCCATGTGGGTGAGATGGGCGCAGGCCACGTCATCAAATTGCTCAACAACTTTGTGGCGCAGGCCATTTGCACCGCCACAGCAGAAGCCTTTGCGGTGGGGGCCAAGGCGGGGGTGGACTTGAACCAACTGGTGCAGGTCATCTCGGCTGGCGGCGTGAATTCGGGCCTGTTCCAGCTGATGGCCAAAACCCTGCAGGGGGACTACGGCGCCATGAAGTTCGAGCTGAACAACGCGGCCAAGGATTTGCGTTACTACTCTCACCTGACCGAGAGCATGAAAGTGCCCTCCATGATCGGCACCAGCGTGCACCAGGCCCTGAACACGGCCGTGGCTTTGGGTTATGGCAGCGAGATGGTGCCTTCGCTGGTCAAGGCGCAAGCCCAGCTCAACCAGGTCACGATCGTCAAGGCTTAAGGCCTTAGGTGGCTTGGCGGGTACGGCGCAAACCTTACCCTTAGCACGAGCGCGAGGGCTTATGCCTTGCCCACCACCCGCGCCATCTCGAGGCACTTGTTGGAGTAACCCCACTCGTTGTCGTACCAAGCCATCACCTTGATGAAGGTGCTGTCGAGCGCCATGCCCGCTTCGGCGTCGAACACACTGGTACACACCTCGCCCCGGAAATCGGTCGACACCACCTTGGCTTCGGTGTAGCCCAAAACGCCCTTTAAGGCCCCTTGGCTTTGCGCTTTCATCTCGGCACAAATTTCGGCATAGGTTGCCGGGGTGTTCAACTCGGCGGTCAAATCCACCAGCGACACATCGCTGGTGGGCACACGCACGGCTACGCCGGTCAGTCGGCCTTTGATCTCAGGAATCACCACACCCACCGCCTTGGCCGCGCCGGTGCTGCTGGGGATGATGTTCTCCAGAATGCCGCGTCCGCCGCGCCAGTCTTTGTTGCTGGGGCCATCCACGGTTTTTTGGGTGGCAGTGGTGGCATGCACCGTGGTCATCAGGCCGCGCTTGATGCCCCATTTGTCGTTCAGCACTTTGGTGATGGGGGCCAGCGCGTTGGTGGTGCAACTGGCGTTGCTGACGATGGCTTGACCCGCATACGACGCATGGTTCACCCCATAAACAAACATTGGCGTATCGTCTTTGGAGGGGGCCGACATCACCACCTTCTTGGCGCCCGCTGTCAAGTGTTTGCCCGCGCTGTCTTTGTCCAGAAACAAACCTGTGGCCTCGATGACCACGTCCGCGCCCACCTCGTTCCACTTGAGGTTGGCCGGGTCGCGCTCTTGTGTGAGGCGGATGCGTTGGCCATTCACGATCAGGGTGGAGCCCTCCACGGCCAGCGTGCCTTGAAAACGGCCATGCACACTGTCGTATTCCAGCATGTAGGCCAGGTATTCAGGCTCCAGCAGGTCGTTGATGCCCACGATCTGCACATCCTGGAAATTTTGCACTGCAGCGCGCAGTACCATGCGTCCGATGCGGCCAAAGCCGTTGATGCCGATCTTGGTGGTCATAGGGGTCTCACTTTCGTTAGAGGTATGAATGCAGCAGCCAGACAGCGACATAGGCGCTGGCGATGTAACCATCGTATTCGAACTTGTGAAACTTTATTACAGGGAATGCCCTGTCTCTTGGTTTGTTCGGGTTTAGTAACTCAGGAACTGTGCCAGTTCAAAAGATGAGTTTGTGGAGCGTTTGGACCCATTCAAGGGGTGGATGGCGCACGGCTGTTTCTAAAGTCCAGCCCGCGCAACAGCTTGCTGGTTTCGGTGGTCAACCTGTTCATGGGCCGTGCAGCTGGGATGGCCAAGATCAATTGGTTCCACATGGCCGGTGGGCCGATCGGTGAAAACGAAAACTTCGGGTTGTCCGCGCCCAAGTTCAAGGCGCTCTCCGGCAAGATAGAGCAAGCCATGGATGTCTCCACCAGCGCGAGCGCTGAGTGCACGGCACCCACCTCGGCAACGATGTTCAGATCAATTTTCTTGGGCAACAAAAAAGCATCAATCAGGTTTCTGATGGGGTTGGGGCGGCTGGGCAGCACCATGGGAAAGTCTTTCAGCATTGGCAGGCTGGCTTGTTTGGGCAAATGCACCGATGCGGGGGCCACCAGCATCAATCGTTCTCGCATCAAGGTTTCGTACTTCAGCAAGGGTGTGGGGGCAGGATCAAACAGCAACGCAATGTCGATGCGTCCGTTGATCAGCCCCTCTCTGAGCGACAAACTCAATCCTTCAACAACGGTGATCAGAGCGTTAGGCCATTGGGCTCTGAACCTTTGGATCAGGGGGACGCACAAACCCATGGAGACACGAGGCGGCAGACCCACCACGACTTTTCCGGTCGGGTCGTTTCTCATCTCTTTGATCTGAAACTTGGCCTCTTCAGCCGCGTTCAGCATGACTTTGGCGTGGGACATTAGCGCCAAACCAGCCTCTGTGATGTTGACCCCGCGCCCTGTCCTTTCCAGTAAGCGGTGGCCAAGTTCCTTTTCCAGCAAGGCAATTTGCCTGCTGAGGCTGGGCTGGGCGAGGTTGAGCGACACGGCGGCTTTGCTGAAACTGCCCCGTTCGACCACTTCAACAAAATAGGCCAGCTGCTTCAAATCCATAGTTTAAAAACATATCTGATATAGGTCGTATGTAGTTTACCTCTGGGTTTGATTCCTTCAAACTCTCTGAAATCAACTTCTATCAAGCGGTGAAATATGAATCGGTTCAAATCAAAAGTCGCCATCGTCACGGGTGCTGGTTGTGTAGGGTCCGGATGGGGAAATGGTCGTGCCATGGCCGTTCAGTTGGCGCAGGAGGGTGCCCGTGTCTTTGCCGTTGACCACGACCCAGAACGTCTGGCCGAAACCTTGGCGTTGGCCGGTGACGCCAAAGGCGCCATAGAAACGTATGCCTGCGATGTCACCAGCTCTGAAAGCATTCAAAAAATGGTTCAAGCGTGTTTGGACAAGTTTGGAACGATAGACATATTGATCAACAACGTGGGCGGTTCTGCTGCCGGTGGACCTGTTGAGATGAGCGAAGAGGTGTTTGACGCACAGATCAATGTCAATTTAAAAAGTGTTTTCTTGACCTGCAAATATGTATTGCCCACCATGATCGCCCAAAAAAGTGGTGCGATTGTCAACGTAGCCTCCACTTCAGGCATTCGTTGGACGGGCAGCGCACAGGTGGCGTATGCAGCCACCAAGGCGGGGGTGATTCAACTCTCCAAAGTGGTGGCGGTTCAGCATGCCCCTATGGGCATCCGCGTGAACACGGTGGTGCCTGGTCAACTCCACACGCCCATGGTGGAAGTGCGATTGGCAAAGCAACGCACGGGCGGCGATGTGGAGGCACTGTTGGCGTCTCGCGTCAAACGTATACCGCTTGGTTTTATGGGCGATGGCCGCGACACGGCCAATGCAGCATTATTTTTGGCGAGTGATGAGGCGCGCTTCATCACCGGGACCGAAATCATCGTCGACGGCGGCATGACAGCACGCTGCGATTAACATCAACCCAGGAGATCGACCATGAAAAAACGCACACTGCTCATCGCCCTTTTGTCTGTATTTTCTGCGCCATACGCTACGGCCCAAGTGACCAACAAGCCCTTGCGAATCATCGTGGCCTTTGCTCCCGGTGGCCCTGTGGACGCCATGGCGCGGACCATCGCCGAACCCTTGGGCAAGAGCCTTGGCCGCACGGTGATTGTCGAGAACAAGCCCGGCGCGAGCGGTGCGATCGGGGCAGGTGAAGTTTTGAAAAGCGAAGCCGATGGCAGTGTCATGTGGTTGACGAGTGTGGGTGCTGCGGCCATCAACCCAGCGCTCTTCCCCAAGCTGACGTACAACATGCAAAGGGATTTCACGCCTGTATCTTTGGTGGCCAACAACGTGGAGGTGTTTGTCGCCAATGAGAAAAATCCTGCCAAAGACGCCAAGGAGTTCATTGCCAACGCCAAAGCCAAGAAAGAGCCCACACCGATTGGCTCATCAGGCAAGGGCAGCATTCCCCATTTGGCTTTGGTGCAACTCGAACAATCGACCGGGGCAGATTTGTTGCATGTCCCATTCAATGGCATGGCGCCTGCCTTGAACAACCTCCTGGGTGGCCAAGTTGATGGTTTCTTTGCAGATGTGCCTGCTGTGATGGCACAAATCAAAGGTGGGCGTGTGAAAGCGCTGGGCATGGCCTCCAAGACCCGCCATCCCTTGCTGCCCGATGTGAAAACGTTTGAAGAACTAGGCTTCAAATCAGTGGACACCAACAACTGGTATGGCATGTTTGCGTCCGCTAAAACGTCGCCAGAGGTGATCAAGCAGTTGAACCGTGCGGTGCAACAAGCCGTTGCAGATCCAACGGCCAATGCCAAGATGACGCAATCGGGCGCCGAGCCTAAGTCGTCTACGCCAGAAGAGTTGGGTGCCATCCTCAAAGCGGATACCGAAAAGTGGGCGCAAGTGATCAAGTCTCGCAACATCACGGGTGACGAATGAGCACCGATCACATCCGCGTGCCTTTGGTGGTGCAAGGCACCAGGCCTGAGCTCAAAGAGATTGAGGACCGAATCCTTCAAGAGCGGGGCCGCATCTCACTGCTTTACCAAGTCTTGCTCAACAGCGCACCCATCGCCCAAGGGTGGGAGGGGATGCTCACTGCGGTGCGCAACAAAACATCGGTGCCTGCCGATTTGCGTGAGTTGATGATCTTGCGTGTGGCGGTGCTCAACAAGGCCAGTTTTGAATTTGAGGCCCACATTCCTCACGCTTTAAAAGCAGGCGTGTTGCAAGAAAAAATTGACGACATCCAATGGATGGACTTGTCGGCCAGATTCAGCCCCGAAGAAAAGCTGATCCTCACCATGACCGACCACATGACGCGTGACATTGAAGTGCCCGCCGCATTGATGCAAGAGGTGACCGCACGTTATGGTACGGGGCAAGTGGTTGAACTGGTGGCCACCGTGGCGGCGTACAACATGGTGTCCCGTTTTCTGGTGGCCCTGAACATTGTTCATTGATGGGGCAGCCATGACAACCCAATTCCTCATTGAGCAAGCAGGTGCTGCACAACCAGCGTTGGCGGCAACGCCATCCACCTTCACTTGGTGGAAGTCGGCCGATGGCCAGAACTGGCGTGCTTATGTTGATGGCCCTCCAGACACATCAGGCAAGGCGACAGAAATTCAGCTCTTGACTTCGTTGGAGGGTGCAAGCCATGGTGAGCGTGGCAACTACCACTACATTGTGGAGACCGACATCTCCACAGCGTCAGAAGAAGAATTCAATGCTTGGTACAACACTGAGCATTTGCCGGGTTTATCGCGAGTGCCTGGAACGATCCGTGCCCAGCGCTATTTGCGCCTTTCCGGTTCGCCCCGTTACATCGCCTGCTACGAATTGTTGTCCCCTGCAGTCATGGAAAGCCAGGAATGGTTGGCCATTCGGCACACGGCGTGGAGTTCCAGAATTCGCCCCATGTTCATGAACACCGTTCGCCAACTGTTTATTCGCCACACCTCTCAAGCGCCAACATGATCAACAAAATTGCAGATTCAATGGCGCAAGCTTTTGAAGGCGTTCAAGACGGCTCAACGGTGTTGATAGGCGGTTTTGGGACGGCAGGTATTCCCAATGAACTCATTGATGGCCTGATGGCTCAAGGCGCACGCGACCTGACCGTGGTCAACAACAATGCGGGCAACGGGGAGGCCGGATTGGCAGCGCTGCTCAAAGCAGGTCGTGTGAAAAAAATCATCTGCAGTTTTCCTCGCCAAGCCGATTCGCATGTGTTCGATGCACTTTATCGCAGCGGAAAAATTGAACTGGAGTTGGTGCCACAAGGCAACCTGGCCGAACGCCTTCGGGCTGCAGGCGCAGGTGTGGGGGCGTTTTTCACCCCCACGGGTTATGGCACCCCTTTGGCATTGAATGCGGACGGCACGCCCAAAGAGACCCGTTTCTTGGATGGCAAACACCAAGTTTTGGAATTCCCGATTCATGGTGATGTGGCCCTGATCAAAGCCGAGACAGGGGACCGGTGGGGCAATTTGGTGTACCGCAAAGCCGCCAGAAACTTTGGGCCTGTGATGGCCATGGCGGCTAAACGCACCATTGCAACTGTTCACCAAGTGGTGGAGCTGGGTCAGCTGGACCCTGAGTCCATTGTGACGCCAGGTATTTTTGTGAGCCACATCGTTCAGATCGACCACAAGGCCACCCTGGGCGGTGGCTTCAAGCCCTCGGTGTAAGGAACTTCTATGAACCCGTACAAACGACGCACCAAAGAAGAATTGGCCTCCAAAGTGGCCCAAGACATTCCTGAGGGTGCCTATGTCAATCTGGGCATTGGTCAGCCCACCTTGGTGGCCAACTTCATTCCCAAAGGTCGGGAAGTCGTTCTTCAAAGCGAAAACGGCATCCTCGGCATGGGCCCAGCCCCCGAAACGGGTGATGAAGATTTTGATTTGATCAATGCGGGCAAGCAGCCCGTGACTTTGCTCGCAGGTGGGGCATTCTTCCACCATGCAGACAGTTTTGCCATGATGCGTGGCGGCCATTTGGACATTTGCGTGCTGGGCGCATTTCAGGTTTCTGAAAAAGGGGATTTGGCCAACTGGAGCACGGGTGAGGTGGGTGCCATCCCTGCAGTGGGCGGTGCGATGGACTTGGCCGTTGGCGCACGCCAAACCTGGGTCATGATGGATTTGCTGACCAAGTCCGGAGACAGCAAACTGGTGGCGACTTGCACATACCCATTGACCGGCGTGGCTTGCGTTAGCCGCATTTATTCTGATTTGGCCACCCTGGCATGTGGACCCCATGGCCTCGAATTGATCGACATTGTCGATGGTCTGGATGTGTCTGAACTTTCCAAATTGATTGGATTGCCCGTGCGCCCTTTGCAGGCTTGAAAGCTGACATGAACACAACATCCTTAGACACCGTGGTCCAAACCTATTTGGATCAGCCTCGACTTCCCAAGCTGGTTTTACCCGCCAATGCCTGTGACAGCCATGTGCACGTGTTTGGTCCCATGTCGCGGTTTGCCTATTCACCACTGCGCCAGAACACACCCGCTGAAGCCCCGAAGGAAAAGCTGTTTGCGCTGCATGCAAAGATGGGCATCACCCGCTGTGTGATCGTTCAATCGATGACACACGGCACGGACAATGCCGTGATCGAGGATGCCATCGAGGCCGGGGGCGGACGCTACCTTGGCGTGGCTTTGGTGGAGATGGGTGTGAGCGATGAAGAGCTCAAAAGGTTGGCCGGTCGTGGATTTCGGGCGGTTCGTTTCAACTTCATGAAGCACCTTGCTGGCGGCCATGATGTGGCCGACGTGGTCAAACTCACGCCGCGTTTGGCCGCCGTAGGCATGCATTTACAGGTTCATTTTGAAAGCTTACTGGTGCACACCATTGGCCAAGAGCTGCCCAAAAGTGCCGTTCCCGTGGTCATCGACCACATGGGCCGAGTGGATGCCACTTTGGGTGAGGGCCACGAAGATTTCCAAGCCTTGATGAAGTTGTTAGACCACGCGCATTTGCATGTGAAAGTCAGCGGCATTGACCGCATTGAATCCACATCGCGTGCAGGCAGTGGCTACCCCTTGGGCGTGAAATTGGCAGCGCGCTTGGTGGAGAAGTTTCCGGACCAATGTGTCTGGGGTCTGGATTGGCCGCATCCGAACCACACACACATCCCGGACGATGGCGAACTGGTGGATGCACTGTCTGAAATTGCACCCACGCCCAAACAGCTGGAAAAGTTGTTGGTGGTGAACCCGCAGCGGTTGTACCAATTTCCCGTCTGAGGTGGGCCAGCCCAACGGATCGTTGGAAGCAGAATTTTCATCATTTATGCCATCCGTGTGCAGACCCACATACGGAAGGATGTGGGCGCTCAAGAATGACCAGGTGAATCAGGTGCACATGGTTCACACCTCGGCATCTTCACCCTTTTTGAAAGCGCTCACCATGACATTCGAAACCAAAACCCCCGTAACCGCTGCACCTGCGCCCACGTTGCTCAAGCCTGAGCAGCACCACAGCAAGGCAGCTGAGCATTTGGAATTGGCCGCCAAATCACACAAAGAAGTGGCCAAGCTCATCACCGCGAACGACCACACTGGCGCTCAAGCCCACGACAAAGTGGCGCAAGAGCACTTGATGCACGCTCAAACGCACGCAGAAGCCGCTAAAAAGGCCATGCCTGCCGCCAAGTGATCAACTTGTAGCTTGTAAAAAGCTGCCTGCCTCACAAGGGACGGCAGCTTTTTCCTTTGGGATATCCGCCACTGTGCCCAATGTGATGCATGGCTCAATTCCATGTCTTCATGAGTTTTTTTCGAGCCGACGTTTGCAGGTTGACCAAACCCAAGTCGCCGCCATAGTGCGCCATCACGCGTGGGTCTATCCACGCAAACCACAGGGGTGGCAGATAAGCCACCGTGATCATGGTGGCGTAGCCAGCGGGCAGTTGCGGCGCAGCTGCGAAATGCCGGAGTGCTTGGTATCGCCGACTGGGATGTGCGTGGTGGTCCGAATGCCTTTGCAGCTGGTAAAGCAACAAGTTGCCCACCAAGTGGTTGCTGTTCCAGGAGTGCTCGGGCTCGCAGCGCACATAGCGGCCAGACGCGTCACGCTGGCGCAGCAAACCGTAGTGCTCCACATAGTTCACCACCTCCAACATGGAGGACGCATACACGGCCTGCACCAGCAAAAAGGGCAGCGCCACCCAGCCCAACCACGCCACCAGAGCGCCAAACAAGAGCAGCGTTAAACCCCATGCTTGCAGGTTGTGGTTTTGCAGATGCCAAACGCTGTGGCCTTGTTTGTTCAAGCGTTCTTGTTCCAGAGCCCAGGCCGATTGCAAGCTGCCCCACACCGAGCGCGGCAAGAAGGCCCAAAAGCTTTCACCCATGCGTGCGCTGGCCGGGTCTTCCGGGGTGGCCACGCGTTTGTGGTGCCCCCGGTTGTGCTCTACAAAGAAGTGGCCGTACGCACTGGGTGCCAATGCGATCTTGGACAGCCAGCGGTCTAGGGCCTCTTTTTTGTGGCCCAGCTCGTGCGCGGTGCCAATGCCAATGCCGTTGATGGCCCCGACCGTCAACACCAAGGCTACATAGCCCATCCAGGGCAAGGGCTGCGTGGCCGCGATCCAGGCGCCCAACACGGTGCCGATCCATTGCACGGGCACATAGGCCCACACCAAGGCGCGGTAAAACACGTCTTGGTCGAGCTGCGCCACCGCAGACTCGGGCGGGTTGCTAAAGTCTTCGCCAAACACGCGGTCGAGCAGTGGCAACAAGACATGGATCACCACCGGGGCCAGGAGCATGCACCACCATTGGCCCGTCCAGACGAAAGCCAGCAAGGAGGCCGTGAACGCCAGGGGTATGGAAGGACTCAGCAGCCACCACCAACGCTTGTCTTGCCAATCCTCTTTGAATTCAAGCGCTGCGTTGCTCATGGCTGAGGCCTGTTGAGACGATGCGTGCGAGAAATATCAATGACAGTCCACATGGTGTATTCCTGAAAGTCCAGCCATTGTGAGGGTTTGTCTACGGCCAGGTTTGACGCATGCATGACAGGCCCTGACAGGCGCCAGCCCTTACATTGGTTCCATAAAACTTTGGGTGGGGTAAGCCATGGAATTTGATTATGTGATCGTGGGCGGCGGCTCGGCCGGTTGTGTGCTGGCCAGTCGCTTGAGCGAAGACCCTGCCGTGCAGGTGGCCCTGCTCGAAGCCGGCCCGCCCGACAACAGCGCCTTGATCCATTGCCCTGCGGGCATCGCGCTCATGGCCCGTACCGAAATCGTCTCGGAGGGCCTGAACACCGTGCCGCAGCCCGGCTTGAACGGCCGCATCGGATTCCAGCCGCGTGGCCGTACTTTGGGCGGCTCTAGCTCCACCAACGCCATGGCCTACATCCGTGGCCAAGCCGTGGATTACGACACCTGGGCCGATATGGGTTGCCAAGGTTGGTCTTGGGCCGAGGTGTTTCCCTACTTTCTCAAGGCCGAGCACAACGAACGCATTCACAACGAGTGGCATGGCCAAAACGGCCCTTTGAACGTGGCCGATCTGCAAAGCCCCAATCCTTTTGCCAAACGGTTTGTCGAGGCGGGGGTACAAGCGGGTTTGGCGCACACCACCGACTTCAATGGCCCCACACAAGAAGGCGTGGGCCTGTACCAGGTCACGCAAAAGGCAGGCGAGCGTTTCAGCGCCGCCAAGGGCTACCTGACGCCCAACTTGGGCCGACCCAACTTGCACGTCATGACCGGCGTCACGGTGGACCGCATTGGTTTGGTGGATGGTGTGGCGCGGCAGGTGCATGCCTTGCAAGGCCGCCAGCCCATGAGCTTGACGGCCCGCCGCGAAATCATTTTGAGTGCAGGCGCTTTCCAGTCGCCCGCCATCCTGATGCGCTCAGGCATGGGGCCTGCCGCGCATTTGGAAAGCCTGGGCATTGAGGTGCTGCGCGACTTGCCCGGCGTGGGCGAAAACCTGCACGACCACCCGGACGCGGTGCTGGTGGCCGATGCGCCGGGGCAAACCGATTTGATCGGTGTGTCACCCAAAGGCATGTGGCACACCTTGCAGGCCATGTGGGCCTGGCGGCAGCACCGCAAAGGGCGCCTGACCACCAACTTTGCCGAGGGCGGCGCGTTTTACAAAAGCCGACCTGATGAGGCGCACCCGGACATCCAACTCCACTTTGTGGTGGCTAAATTGGTGGACCACGGCCGGCAACTCACGCTGGGGCATGGTTACTCTTTGCATGTGTGCTTGTTGCAACCGGACAGCCGTGGGCGTGTGCAACTCGCCGACCGCAACCCCAACAGTGCGCCGCTGATTGACCCTCAATTTTTGAGCGACCCGCGAGACTTGCAGCGCTTGCGCGAAGGGGTTCGCCAAGCCCAGCGCATTCTGGCCCAGCCCGCATTGGCGGCGTATGGCAAAGAGTGGGCAGCATCCGCCGATGCCCATAGCGACGAACAACTCGACCACTGGGTTCGCCAAAACGCCGACACGGTCTACCACCCGGTGGGCACCTGCCGCATGGGGCAAGACGAGATGGCGGTGGTGGACGCTCAGCTTCGCGTGCACGGTGTACCCGGCCTGCGCGTGGTCGATGCCTCGGTCATGCCGCGCATCGTGAGCGGCAACACCAACGCGCCGACGATCATGATTGCAGAGAAGGCGGCGGATTGGATACGCGCCAGTCGGCCATGAAAAAAGCGCCCGAAGGCGCTTTGAGCGATGGCCCATGGCAGCGTCAGGGCTCCCCGCAGGGGCGATGTGGCAAAGCGAAGCGCCTCTGAGCTCCTGCGGGGAGCCCTGACGCTGCCTGCCGGTTCAACTCACTTCTTCTTGGCCACCACCCGCACCATCTCTAGGCACTGCTTGGCGTAGCCCCATTCGTTGTCGTACCAGGCGACGATCTTGACGAAGCTCTTGTCCAAGGCAATACCGGCCGTCGCGTCGAACACGCTCGCGCAGGACTCGCCACGGAAGTCTGTAGAGACCACTTTTTCGTCGGTGTAACCCAGCACGCCTTGGAGGGCCCCTTCGCTTTGCGCTTTCATTTCGGCGCAGATGTCGGCGTAGCTGGCGTCGCTGTTGAGCTCAACCGTGAGGTCAATCACCGACACGTCAGAGGTTGGCACACGGAAGGCCATGCCGGTGATCTTGCCTTTGATCTCGGGGATCACCACGCCCACGGCCTTGGCTGCGCCCGTGCTGCTGGGGATGATGTTTTCCAAGATGCCGCGGCCGCCGCGCCAGTCTTTCCGCGATGAGCCATCCACGGTCATTTGACTGGCGGTAGCGGCGTGCACCGTGGTCATCAGGCCGCGCTTGATGCCCCACTTGTCGTTGAGCACCTTCACAACCGGTGCCAGGCAGTTGGTGGTGCATGACGCATTCGACACGATGGCTTCGCCGGCGTATTTTTTGTGGTTCACGCCATAGACGAACATGGGGATGCTGTCTTTGGACGGGGCCGAGATCACGACCTTTTTGGCACCAGCGGCCAAGTGCATCTGGCTGGTGGGCTCGGTCAGGTAATGGCCTGTGCATTCGAGCACGGTGTGCACACCCATCTCGCCCCAGCGCAGGTTGTGTGCATCGCGCTCGTGCGAAAGCTTGATCTTTTTGCCGTTGACGATGAGGGTGTCTTCGGTGAAGTCCACCGTGCCATCAAAGCGGCCGTGCACGCTGTCGTACTTGAGCATGTAGGCCAAGTAGTCGGACGGCTTGGGGTCGTTGATGCCGACGATCTGAATGTCGTCATAGCCGTGTTTGAGGGCGGCGCGAAGAGCCAGACGGCCGATGCGGCCAAATCCGTTGATACCCAGCTTGATGGTCATGGTGAGAGCCTCAGGAGATAAGTTACTAAACCGTTACGTAACCGGATTGGAAACCAAGACCCTTTCAGAATCCTGATCCCCGGACGTGGCTTCAGCGCCTTTTGGGCGAGGAAGGTGTCCGGCCGGTCAGTGGCCGTTGTGGCACGCAGCGCCCCGTGAGGGGCGGCGTGGCGAACGATCAGGCCTTGAGCAGTGCGGCGTGGACCGTGTCGGCCACGTTTTCGGCGGTGAAGCCGAAGTGTTTGAAGAGCACAGGCGCTGGGGCCGACTCGCCGTAGGTGTCGATGCCGACGACGGCGGCGCAGCCGTATTTCCACCAGCCGTCGGTGGAGCCCATCTCGACCGCCACGCGGGGCAGGCCTTTGGGCAGCACGCTTTGCTTGTATTCGGTGTCCTGGCGGTCGAACACATTGGTGCTGGGCATGGAGACCACGCGCACACCGATTTTCCGTTCGGCCAACAGTTTTTGTGCGGCCAGGGCCAGTTGCACTTCAGAGCCGGTGGCGATGATCACGCCGTGGGTCTTCTTGATGCCGACTTCGCTGGGCTCGGCCAGCACGTAAGCGCCACGGCTGATGTCGCCCAGATCGCTCTTGGGTGAATAAGCCAGGTTTTGGCGTGACAGCAGCAGGGCCGATGGGCGGTGGGCGTTTTGCAGTGCCACGGCCCAGGCCACGGTGGTTTCGGCCGTGTCGGCGGGGCGCCACACGTCCAAGCCAGGGATCAGGCGCAGGCTGGCCGCGTGCTCAATGGACTGGTGGGTCGGGCCGTCTTCGCCCAGACCAATGGAGTCGTGGGTGAAGACATGGATCACACGCTGCTTCATCAGCGCGGCCATGCGTATGGCGTTGCGTGAGTAGTCAGAGAAAGTGAGGAAGGTGCCGCCGTATGGGATGTAACCGCCATGTAACGCGACGCCGTTCATGATGGCAGCCATGCCGAATTCGCGCACGCCATAGTTGATGTGGCGACCGATTTGGCCTTCTGCTGTCTTGACCACATCACCGGCCAAGTCCACGCGGAAAGCGGGGGTGCTCTTGGTGTTGGTCAGGTTGGAGCCGGTCAGGTCGGCCGAGCCGCCCAGCATTTCGGGCAGGGCAGCGGTGAAGGCTTCCAGCGCCAGCTGGCTGGCCTTGCGGCTGGCCACGGTTTCGCCCTTGGTGTGAGCTGCGACCACGGCGTCAAACGCCACTTGGTTGAAGTTTTTGGGCAGCTCGCCCTTCATGCGGCGCACAAACTCTTTGGCTAGTGCCGGGAAGGCGGCTTTGTATGAGGCAAAAGTGGTGTTCCACTCGGCTTCGCGGGCTTTGCCAGCCACTTTGGCGTCCCAGTCGGCATAGACCTCTTTGGGGATCTTGAAAGGCTCGGCCGTCCAGCCCAGGGCTTCGCGGGTGAGCTTGATTTCTTCGGCGCCCAATGGCTCGCCGTGGGCTTTGGAGGTGCCTGCACGGTTGGGCGAGCCCTTGCCGATGGCGGTCTTGCAGACAATCAGGGTTGGTTTGTCCGCGCTGTGCTTGGCGGTAGCGATGGCCTTGGAGACCGCCGCTGCGTCGTGGCCGTCCACAGCGTCGATCACGTTCCAGCCGCAAGCGGCAAAGCGCTGGGGCGTGTTGTCGATGAACCAAGGGGCGACCTTGCCGTCGATCGAGATGCCGTTGTCGTCGTAGAGAGCGATCAGTTTGTTCAGCTTCCAGGCTCCGGCCAGGGCCACGGCTTCGTGGCTGATGCCTTCCATCAGGCAGCCGTCACCCAAGAACACGTAGGTGTGGTGATTGACGATGGCGTGGCCTTCTTGGTTGAACTCGGCGGCCAGCATTTTTTCGGCCAGGGCCATGCCTACGGCGTTGGTGATGCCTTGGCCCAGCGGGCCGGTGGTGGTTTCCACGCCGGGCGTCACGCCCACTTCGGGGTGGCCAGCGGTTTTGCTGTGCAAGGTACGGAATTTCTTGAGTTCATCGATCGGCAGCTTGTAGCCGGTCAGATGCAGCACCGAATAAATCAGCATGGAGCCGTGGCCGTTTGACAGCACAAAACGGTCGCGGTTGGCCCAGTGCGGGTTGCTGGGGTTGTGTTGCAGGTGATCGCCCCACAGCGCCACGGCCATGTCGGCCATGCCCATGGGGGCGCCGGGGTGACCGGAGTTGGCTTGTTGAACGGCGTCCATTGCGAGGGCGCGGATGGCGTTCGCCATGTTGTGTGTATTGGCCATGGGGGCAACTCCGGTGATGAGGTCGGGAAAACCCGTGATTTTAGCGGTTGTCCGCTGGGGCCTAAGTCACTGGGATAGCGCTGGGAGGGCGAAGAACCAAGCCAGCTTCAGTTCGGTGCTTCCTGGCGCTGGCGAGCCAGCACATAACGGCGCATGGCCACGGCCGGGGCATCGGCCGCTACAGAAAACTCGTACAAATCTTCGGGTGGGGTGCTGGCCAAGGCCTGCTCTTGCAGCGCCAAGCCGTCCACATCTTCTTGAAAAGCCACAAACAACTGATCGTGCATGAAGCGCGTGGTCTCGAGCTTGCCCAATGCAAAATCGCGCCCGTGCACGATGAAGTAGTGGCTGCTGGTGGTTGTTTCCGGGGTGGGCATGTGGGCGGTGCGGATGCGGTACTCGGGACGCTCGTTTTCCGGCAGGTGGCAATCGTAGAAAGTCACCGACACCTCATGCAGCCCCAGGCTGCGGAACTCCGAGCGCACGATTCGGGCAGCCTGGCCCTGCCCGGTCAAGCCTGTCGGGATGGCCCACACCGGGGGCAAGGTGGTCGGCACCACGTTGCGCAGCAAGGCGAATTGGCCATCGCCGATAACGCTTTCAAAAGCTGCTTTGGCGTAATCGGGCGTGCCAAAGCTTTTGGCGTGCAAAAAACTCAAATGTGTGAGGTCCAGCAGGTTTTCGTGCAGGCGCACATAACTGCCTTGCAGGCTCAAATAGCCTTGTGAGCGCTCCCACTCAGGGCTCTCCATCCAGTCTTGTGGCGGCAGCTTGGACAGGTCGGCAAGCTCTGCCTCGCCCATCCAAATCCAAACCACCGCACCGCGCTGATGGGTGCGGTAGGACCGGATGCCCACGTTTTTGGGGCAGTTGGCTTGTGAGGGGACTTCGATGCAGTCGCCTTTGGCGTTGAAGCGCAGGCCGTGGTAACCGCACACGATAGTGTCTTGGGTCAATGTGCCAGCCGACAGTGGCATGGAGCGGTGCGGGCAGCGGTCTTCGAGTGCCACCACCTGCCCCGTGCTGGTTCTGTAAAAAACCAGACGGCGTCCCAGCAGGGTGCGGGCCAGCAGTTGTTCCTTGATTTCCTCGGCAAAGGCGGCCACGTACCAGTCGTTCATGACAAAAGGTGTGTGCCGGTCGGCCATGCGATCGGAGGCGTTTTGTGCGGCGGCAATGACGGCGGGCAGGGGGCGTGTCATAGGAGTCTGAGGGTTGGCTGTGCAGGGAACAGTGTAGGACTGACGGGTAGGTTTGCTCTGTCTCGTGAGCGCCTGAAAGCATGGCAACATCCCACCATGTCGATTTCAAACGCTCCGATCCCGTCTACGCTCGTTACGGCCCCAGCCCAAGCCATGGTTCTCGCTGCCGGACGCGGCGAGCGCATGCGCCCCCTCACCGACACCACCCCCAAACCCATGCTCACCGTGCGCGGCCAGCCACTCATGCAGTGGCCCATGCAGGCCTTGGCGCGGGGCGGTTTTTCCCATCAACTGATCAATACCGCTTGGTTGGGCGAGCAGATTCCCGCGCACTTTGGCGACCGCGCCATTTGGCCCGGATTGCCCGAGGTGCAGATCAATTACTCCCATGAAGGCCAGGACTTTGGCCAGGCGCTGGAAACCGCTGGCGGCATTGTTCGCGCTCTGCCCCGCTTGGCCGAGGTGTTTTGGGTGGTGGCCGGCGATGTGTTTGCACCCAATTTCGTGTTCACGGCCCAGGCCTTTCAACGTTTTGCCGCCAGCCCTGCATTGGCCCACCTGTGGTTGGTGCCCAACCCGGCGCACAACCTGGGCGGAGACTTTGGCTTGTCAGCCGAAGGCCTGGTGTTGAACCTGCCCAAAGAGGCGGCAGGCCGTGACCATACTTTCAGCACCATTGCGCTCTACAAAAAAGCCTTTTTTGCCGATTGCGGTGTGCCTGCAGGCAACCCCCAGGGCGCCGCGCTGGCGCTGGCTCCCTTGTTGCGTGCGGCGATGGACCGTGGGCAGGTGACGGGTGAGGTGTATGCGGGCGACTGGACCGATGTGGGCACCCCTGAGCGGTTAGCGCTGTTAAACATTTGAGCGTCACCCTTGATCCACTGGGGTGGAAATTTTGTGGGAGCCCCGCCCCCGGGGCGATGGTTTCCAGTTCATGGCTGGCCTATCGCGGCGAGGGCGCCGCTCCTACAAGCGTCACCGCTCCTACAATGTTCAAATGACCTCTCACACGATCTACGCCCAACGCCGTGCCCGCCTCGCTGCCCAACTGGGCGCAGGCGGGATCGCCATCATCCCCACCGCGCCCGAGCGCCAGCGCAACCGCGACAGCGATTACCTGTACCGGCACGACAGCTACTTTTATTACCTGACCGGCTTCACCGAGCCGCACGCCAGTTTGGTGATCACGGCCGAGGGCGAGTGCACGCTGTTTTGCCAAGCCAAAGACCTGGAGCGCGAAATCTGGGACGGTATCCGTTTGGGCCCAGAAGCCGCGCCCGCTGCTTTGGGCGTGAACCGGGCTTTGCCGATCGGCGAGATGGCTGCGCAGATGCCCAAGCTGCTGGAAAACCGCAGCACTGTTTGGTACCCCTTTGCCATCCACACCGGGCTGGAAAGTCTGGTGAACAGCTGGCTGCAGTCGGTGCGTGCGCGGGTGCGTTACGGCGCTTTGTGTCCTGAGCAGCAGCGAGATCTGTGCAGTTTGCTCGATGAGATGCGCTTGGTGAAAGACGCACACGAACAAGACATCATGCGCCGCGCCAGCACCATCAGCGCCCGCGCCCACATCCGCGCCATGCAGCGCAGCGCGGCCATGTTGCGTGCAGGCCAAGAGGTGCGTGAATACCACCTGGACGCCGAGTTGCTGCACGAGTTCCGCCAAAGCGGTTCGCAGTATCCGGCCTATGGCTCCATCGTGGCGGGCGGTGCCAATGCCTGCGTGCTGCATTACCGTGCCGACACGGCCTTGATCCAAAACGGTGACTTGGTGCTGATCGATTCAGGTTGCGAGCTGGACGGTTACGCCAGCGACATCACCCGCACCTTCCCGGCCAACGGCACATTCACCGGGCCGCAACGCGCTTTGTACGACTTGGTGCTGGCCTCGCAAGACGCCGCCGTGGCCGCCACCAAAGCGGGTGCCCGTTTTGTGGACCCGCACGAGGCCACCGTGGCCGTGCTGGCGCAGGGCCTGCTCGATGTGGGCTTGCTCGACAAAAACAAGGTGGGCAACGCACAAGACGTGATCGCCAACCGCAGCTATTTCCAGTTCTACATGCACCGCACCGGCCATTGGCTGGGCATGGACGTGCACGACTGCGGCAGCTATGTCGAGCCCTCGCAGGTGGGCCAGGTCAGTGAACGCCAAGACCCGCTGAGTGGTGAGCTGATCAAGGACCGCCCGAGCCGCATCCTGCAGCCGGGCATGGTGTTGACCATCGAGCCGGGCCTGTATGTGCGCCCTGCCCCCGGCGTGCCCGAGCCATTCCACAACATCGGCATCCGCATCGAAGACGACGCCATCGTGACCGCTACCGGGTGTGAGCTGATCACACGCGGCGTGCCGGTCAAGGCCGACGAGATCGAAGCATTGATGCGTGGCTGAAGCGGCCATGCCGACGAGTTCGCCGCCGGGTTTATCGGGCACGCTGCTTGCCATCCAGACCGGCCGGGTTCGCCCCCTGATGGTGGGTGGGCGAAAGTTGGTGTCGGCCATTGGCAAAACGCCTGTTGCTGGTCCCATCGAGGTTGGTGTTTTGGGTCTGGCGGGTGACGAGCAAGCCGATTTGTCGGTCCATGGGGGCCTGAGCAAAGCGGTGTACGCCTTGCCTTCGGAGCACCTGCCTTGGTGGCAGGCACAGCGCCAGTTGCATGGCGCGACGATGTTTGAAGAACCCTTGGCGCCAGGCTATTTGGGCGAAAACCTGAGCTTGCAAGGCCTGATCGAGCAAGAGCTGTTCATTGGTGACCGCCTTGACTTTGGTGAGGTGGTCTTGCGTGTGACGCAGCCGCGCGAGCCCTGCGGCAAGTTCAACGCCGTCATGGGTTACCCCTTGGCCGCCAAAGACATGGTGCAAAGCGGGCGCTGTGGCTTTTACTTGGCGGTCGACAAACCCGGCTTTTTGCAAGCTGGGGCTCCATGCCAAGTTCTGCCAGGGTCGCGCTCGACCTGCGTGACCGAGGCCCTGCAACACAAAGCCTGGAAGCATTTGCGCTGAACCACCGCCATTTGTGCGCAAAAGTCAAAAGCCAACTCACTTGAGAAGGGTATTACCCGGGCTACAGGACTTGAATCCGAGGTCTACAATGAAAATATCGACCGACTGTCGCCCAGAGCGTTGACAAATGATTGCCTTTCGCTCGTGTTTGCTGAACCCCGGCAACCCTGACAGCACATTCCTACAACGGAGCCAAAACAATGACCGACAAGGTTAAAGCCGAAGAAAAACGCGCCCAACTGCGCAAAGCCGCACTCGAATACCACGAGTTCCCCACCCCCGGCAAAATCGCCATCGCCCCCACCAAACAGCTGGTCAACCAGCACGACTTGGCGCTGGCCTACTCGCCCGGTGTGGCTGCACCTTGCGAAGAAATCGTCAAAGACCCGGCCAACGCTTTCAAATACACCAGCCGGGGCAACCTGGTCGGCGTGGTGACCAACGGCACCGCCGTGCTGGGCCTGGGCGACATTGGCCCGCTGGCCAGCAAGCCGGTCATGGAAGGCAAGGGCGTGCTGTTCAAGAAGTTCTCGGGCATCGACGTGTTCGACATCGAGATCAACGAAAAAGACCCGGACAAACTGGTCGAGATCATTGCTTCGCTCGAACCCACTTTTGGCGGCATCAACCTCGAAGACATCAAGGCCCCGGATTGCTTCTACATCGAGCGCAAGTTGCGCGAGCGGATGAAGATCCCGGTCTTCCACGACGACCAGCACGGCACCGCCATCGTGGTGGGCGCGGCGATCCTCAACGGTTTGAAAATCGTGGGCAAAGACCCCAAGAAGATCAAGCTGGTCACATCCGGCGCAGGCGCAGCAGCTTTGGCTTGCTTGGGGCTGTTGGTCAAGCTGGGCATTCCGCGTGAAAACATTTGGGTCACCGACCTGGCGGGTGTGGTCTACGAAGGCCGCACCGAACTGATGGACGAAGACAAGATTCAGTTTGTGCAAAAGACCGAGCACCGCACATTGCGCGACGTGATTGCCGGGGCGGACGTGTTCCTGGGCCTGTCGGCAGGCGGTGTGCTCAAGCAAGACATGGTGCAGTCCATGGGCCCCAAGCCCCTGATCTTTGCGCTGGCCAATCCCAATCCCGAGATCAACCCCGAAGACGTCAAAGCCGTACGCGACGACGCCATCATGGCCACAGGCCGCACCGATTACCCCAACCAGGTCAACAACGTCCTGTGCTTCCCCTACATCTTCCGGGGTGCTTTGGATTGCGGCGCCACCACCATCACGCTGGAGATGGAAATCGCCGCCGTGCACGCGATCGCCGAGCTTGCCCAGGCTGAGCAAAGCGAAGTGGTGGCGGCAGCCTATGTGGGCGAGCCGCTGGCTTTTGGCCCCGAGTATTTGATTCCAAAGCCGTTTGACCCGCGCCTGATGATGAAAATCGCCCCTGCCGTGGCCCAAGCCGCAGCGGAGAGCGGCGTGGCTTCGCGCCCGATTGCTGACATGGACGCCTACCGCGAGCGCCTGCAAGGCTTTGTGTACGCCTCGGGCACCATGATGAAGCCGATCTTCACCGCCGCCAAACGCGCCCTGAAAAAGCGCATCGCGTACAGCGAAGGCGAAGAGGAACGCGTGTTGCGCGCTTCCCAGATCGTGGTGGACGAAGGCATTGCCCGCCCCACTTTGATTGGCCGCCCAGCCGTCATCGCCGAGCGCATCGAAAAATTCGGCCTGCGTCTGAGAGAAGAACTGGACTACGACGTGGTCAACGTGGAGCAAGACGACCGTTACCGCGATTTCTGGCAAACCTACCACCGCATGACCGAGCGCAAAGGCGTCACCGAGTCGATCGCCAAGATCGAAATGCGCCGCCGTTTGTCGCTCATTGGCGCCATGTTGCTGCACAAAGGCGATGTGGATGGCATGATTTGTGGCACTTGGGGCACCAACCCCATGCACCTGAATTACATTGACCAAGTGGTGGGCAAGCGAGCCGGCGTCAACACATTTGCCTGCATGAATGGCCTGATGCTCCCCGGTCGTCAAGTTTTCATGGTGGACACCCACGTCAATTACGACCCCACAGCCACTCAATTGGCCGAATTCACCGTCATGGCTGCCGAAGAAATGCGCCGTTTCGGTATTCAGCCCAAAGCCGCGCTGTTGTCGCATTCCAACTTCGGTTCATCCAATGAACCCAGCGCCATCAAAATGCGCGACGTGTTGGCCTTGTTGCGTCAAAACGCGCCTTGGCTCGAAGTGGATGGCGAAATGCACGGCGATGTGGCCTTGGACACAGCCGCGCGCCAGGTCATCATGCCCAACTCCAGCTTGATCGGTGACGCGAATTTGCTGGTTTTGCCAAACATCGACGCCGCCAACATCGCCTACAACCTGCTCAAGACCGCGGCCGGTGGCAACATCGCTGTCGGGCCGGTTTTGCTGGGTGCGGCCAAACCGGTGCACATTTTGACGCCCAGCACTACGGTACGCCGGATTGTGAACATGACGGCACTCACGGTGGCCGATGCCAATGCGGCGCGGTAAGGCTTAAAACTAGAGCGGGCGCTCACTTAAACAGTGAGTGCCCTGACAAGTCCTGCTTGTTTATTGGGCAATCGCTTGCTTTTTTAGCGCGATTGCCTCACACTAGCGCCTTCGAGTTTTCGGGTTAACCCGGAGGCTTCTGAAAGGTGTTTTCATGAAGGTGGCTCGACCCATGGCCGCCCCAAAGCGCTGGATAACGGTGTTTTTGGGGTTGTTCTTATCAATTTGCACTCTTGCAGTGCAAGCCCGTCCAGCCGCCGACGCACAAGACTCGCCCACGGTGTGGGTGTCAGACTTGCCGCGGGAAGGCCAAGAAACGTACCAACTTATCCATCAAGGAGGTCCTTTTCCCTACGAAAAGGACGGGACAGTTTTTGGCAACCGTGAGCGACTGCTGCCCCGTGCGATGCGGGGGTTTTACCGTGAATACACCGTCAGAACACCGGGTATCAAGCATCGCGGAGCGCGGCGCATCGTTTGTGGTGGGCAAGCCCCTCGAAAGCCAGAAGCCTGTTATTACACGAGCGACCATTACGCGAGTTTTCGCATGATTGTCGTCAAGCCTTGATTGTTGATTTTAGAGAAAGACCACGAAGATGGACATGCCGATTCGTCACGACCAAGAGGCGCCCCTGAAGGGCGTGCGGTCCAACATCGTGCAGTCGATTCGCGCCTACCGCGTGAGCGATCTGCAGGAAGCCGCCCAAGGACTGGGCCACCACTTTTTGTACGCCAACCTGGCCGAAGCCCAGAGCAAACAAGACGTGCTCGACCTCATTGGTGCGCAATTCACGCTGCCTTCGCACTTTGGCAAGAACTTTGATGCCTTGTACGACTGCATGACCGACCCCTTGCACAAGTCAGGCCCACAGCCTGGCTTCATCGTGGTGCTGGAGCAAATTCCTGCGCACGTCAAATTTGACAAGGAAGCCCGCGAGCAATTGCTGGACATCTTCCGTGACACCGCCGATTACTGGGGAGACAGGAAGATACCCTTCCGATGCTTCTATTCTTTTCTGTAGCCCGTTCTGCGCAAAACAGCCAAGCAGGACGGGCGATTGAGGCACAAACAACCGAGGACGCCGTGATGGCCGAATCGATCGAAGAAGGCGAAAAAATGCCCACCGACAAACTGGTGGATGTCTCGCCTTTGGCGCTGCGCATGAGCAGCCCATTCAACGCAGGTTACTGGCTCGCCGCAGCCTGATACCCTGAGAGCCGCTCATGCGGCATCCATGAAAAAGCCCGTTCAAGACGGGCTTTTTCGTTGGTTTGGTCCTCGACCAGGGTGTGCAATGCGGTTTAAACGGCCTGTGCCAAAGCCACGAATTCGGCGACAGGCACTTCTTCGGCGCGGCGCTGCAGGTCAAATGTGCCGCTAAAGCCTTTTTCATCGAGCCATTTGCCCAATGTGTTGCGCAAAATTTTGCGGCGTTGGCTGAAGGCCACCTGCACCAGCGTCTCCAGCGTTTTGACATGGACATCGGGTGGTTGGGCCAAGGGCACCATGCGCACCACCGCGCTGTCTACGCGCGGGGGCGGGTCAAAGCTCTCCGGTGGCACGAACAGCACATTGGCCATGTCGTAGCGCCATTGCAGCATGACCGACAGGCGGCTGTAGTCAGAGGTGGCAGGCTTGGCCACCATGCGGTCAATGACTTCTTTTTGCAGCATGAAGTGCTGGTCTTCGATCACATCGACCTGCTCCAGCAAGTGGAACAAGATGGGTGTGGAGATGTTGTAAGGCAGGTTGCCCACAACCCGGATTTTGGCGGCGGTGGCTGGCGTTTGCGCTTTGGCCAGCATTTGCGAGGCCAGTGTCCTGAAGTCGACCTTCAACACGTCCGACTCCACCACCGACAGGTGAGGGTGCTCGCGCAGGCGTACGGCCAAATCGCGGTCCAGCTCGATCACCGTCAGGTGGCCCAAACGCTCCACCAAGGGCTGTGTCAAGGCTGCTAGACCTGGGCCGATTTCGACCATCGGCTGCCCTGCTTCGGGGTTGATGGCGTCCACGATGGCATCGATGATGCCGCCGTCTGTCAAAAAATGCTGACCGAACCGTTTGCGGGCGATGTGTTTCATTGAGGGGGCTCGCGCATCTCAACGTAAGCACGCCCACGGATCTCTTCCACCCAAGCGGCGTAGGTTTCGTCGAGCTTTTTCTCGCGCAGGGCGCTGCGTGCCAATGTGCGTTGTTCTTGATCGCTCATGGGGGCATTGCGGCGATCGGTCACCTCGATCAGGTGAACTCCGAAGCGGGAGACTAGGGGTTCCGCGACTTGGCCGGGGCGCAGGCGGTTCATGACTTGTTCAAACTCGGGCACAAACATGCCGGGGTTGGCCCAACCCAAATCGCCACCTTGCTGGGCGCTGCCGTCTTGCGACATCTCGCGGGCCAGCGCCGCAAAATCGGATTTCCCGGACACCACGGCTTGCCGAATGTCGGTCAATTTGGCCACAGCCTGGGCCTGTGACATTTGTGCCGATGGCCGCAACAAAATATGTCGGGCGCGGGTTTGGGTCACCAGCAAGGTGGTGACTTGGCGACGTTCCAGCACTTTGAGGATGTGAAAACCAGCGGCAGAACGCACGGGCGCAGCCACTTCACCCGCCTTGAGGTTGCGCGTGGCCTCCAAAAACAGTTCAGGGTAGCGGTCGGCAGGGCGCAAGCCCATCTCGCCGCCATTGGCGCCCCGGTCGGACGTTTGAGAAAACGCCTTGGCCAGGTCGGCGAAGTTTTCGCCAGTTTGGGCGCGACGGGCCACATCGGCAGCGCGTTCGCCCAAGACTTTGATGGCGGATTCATTGCTGTTTTCGGGCACCGCAATCAGCACCATGCCCAAATTCAATTGGGCGGGCACCTGGGCTGCTTGGGCCTTGAGCTGCTCACTCAAAAATTGTTCCACTTCCAAATCGCTCACACGGACACGGCCTTCAACCTCGCGCTCACGCAAACGGGTGAGGGTCAGTTGGGTGCGCAACTGTTCGCGAAACGCACTGACCGAGATGCCCTCTTGAGCCAAGCGCTTGTGCATGTCTTCCCGCGACAACTGGTTGCTGCTGGCCACGTTCAATTCGGCCTGATCAACGGCTTCGGTCTCAATTTTGATCCCGCTTTCTCTGGCCTGCTGAAGCTGTGCCTTTTCATTGATGAGCTGCTCGACCGCCGCGCGGGTCAGTTCAGAGGCTTCTGGTTTGTTGCCACCGCGGGCCGCCGCATCGTTGGCCAAACGTTGGCGCAACAGCTGCACCTCGCGGTTGGTGATGGGCTCTGAATTCACCACCGCCACAATGAAATCGGCTTGGCGAACAGGTGTGACTGCAGCACTGCTGGCGCTGGCTTGAGCCATGGCTGCGTTCACGTTGAGCAAGCCCATACCGGCCCAAAGTGTTTGCCAAAGCATCGAGCGAACAGGAAAAAACGATTTATTCATAGTGCTGGAACCGGCTGGGTTGAACCGTGCTGTCGCGCAGGTATTGGTAGCGTGGAATGTTGTCACTGAGGCTCTTCAAGGGGCTCACGCCTACGCGTGCCAAACCGATGAACTCCAGTTGAAAAAGAATGCGACTGGTGGCGCTGGTGGCGTTGCTGACGACGATGTTGGAAATGTTGGTTTGGAGCCGTTCAAAGGCAATTCGGCCCAGCCAGCAGCCCGCATCGTATTCCAGGCCGACCAGGGTGTCCACGAGGCTGCGTTCTTTCAGGCTGTAGTTGAGTCGACCGACCGAGTACCAACGGTCTGGCCCCAGGCCTTGTCCGGGCGTTCGCGACCAAGCGTTTTCAGTTTGCCGGTCTGTGGCGCCCACCAGGTCACTCAAAGGCCATTGCCAGCCCACTTCCACAAATTCAGACTTGGGCGTTGCTTGGTTGTTGGCGCGGTAAGCCGCATTGATCACGCGGTAAGCGCTGTGGCTGTAGCGTCCCTGCAAGGTGGTCCGGGCGATGTCGTGCGTTTGGTTGTTGGCCTGCACGGTGGCATCAAGTGACCAGCGGTCGTCCCAGCGGATGCCTGCACCGAACAAGATATCGCTCAGACCCGTGGTGCTGGGGATTTGCCCCGGCAAAACCACCTGCTGGTCTGAAAACCGGATGCGTTGTGCCATTCCGACCCGCAGCATTTCAGCGCCTGTGCCCACATCAAAAAACCGGCTGCTCACGCCCAGCGTCAGGGCGTTGTTGTCCACCAACCGGTCATGGCCTACATAGGTGTTTTCGCTGTAAATGGTGGACAGGTTGAAGTCGGTCGCACCGCTGTCGTAGACCGGCAGGAGACTTTGGTCTTTGTAAGGTGTTCGGGCATAAAAGGCGCGGGGTTCGAGGGTTTGCAGCACGTCGCGTCCGAACCAGCGGGTTTCGCGTTCAAACACCAACCCTGCATCCAGGCTGAAGGTGGGCAAGACCCGGTTCACCGCCGTGGCGCCGTTGTCAAGCGCCCGGTCCATCTGGTAACGCGTGGCGTGCAGTTGCAGTTTGGGGGTCATGAATCCCCAAGGGCGAATCCAGGGACGGCTGACTTGGGCTTGCACAAAACTGCGCTCGCCGTTACGGGGCAGCGTCCCGGCGTTGACCAAACTCGCCACGCGCGAGTAATCGGCTTCAAAACGGGTGGTGTCGCCCATCACCGACCAGTCGAGTCCATCGGCATTCCATTGGCCATAGCGCATGGTGATCTGTGGGGCCCGGTCATAAGGCGGAGCCGAGTCTTGCAAGTTTTGCCAGCGCTGCACTTGGGCGCTCATGCTGAAGTCACCCCGTCCCCACGACAGGACGCCTGTAGAGGGCAGGATGCGTTGGGTCAGCACCAAGCCCGAGCGGGGGAAATCTCGCCAGTAATTGTTGTCGCTGACGCGGTTCAGGGTCAGGCCAAGCCCGATGCGCCCAACGCTGTCATTGCCTGTGTCAATACTGCCGTTGTGTTGACTGGACAAGCCCCAGCGACGCTCGTCGCGCAACTTGTCAGAGGGCATCAGGTTCAGGCGCAGCTGGCCGCTGTAGTCGCGCTCCTGGTAGCGGAACTCGGTGTCGGCGGCGATGCCGCGTTGGCTCATGACATGTGTGGTCACCGTTGCATCGCGGTTGGGAGCGATGTCAAAGTAATAGGGCTGTGCCACCTCGATGCCGTTGACCGTGTCCACACTCAACAGGGGCGGTAAAAAACCCGATTTGCGCTCATTGGTCAGGGGCAAGCTGATGGAGGGCACGGTGAAGACGGTCAAATCCTGAAAGCGCAGCTGAACGTTTTGCGCGAGGATGCTTGACTCTTCTTCGTCGATGGTCAGTTTCGTGGCCTTCAGCAGCCACTCAGGGAGCCACTCGGGGCCAGGCGTTCTGCGGCAAGTGGTGTATTTGGCTTGGCGAACAATGGTTCGTTGGTTGTCCACAAACTCAACTTCGCTGGCTTGTCCGTACCCCCCGCTGGCATACAGCTCGAATTCCGGACTTTCAAAGCGGCCTTGGAAGCTGTCCACTTTGAGTTTCAGGTGTGGCCCTGAAAAAACGCTGGTGGGCGTGCTGATGCGCACTTGGCCTTTGGCGTCCACCACGTCTTGCGTTTGGTCGTAGTCCAGGCGATCTGCGCTCAATGCCAAGCCGGGGCGTCGGATGCTGGTTTCGCCCTGCACCACCAGATCCATGTCAGGGCGTGCGGTGATTTGCGCGCCCTTGACAAATACGGCCCCTTCGGAGCGCTGGCGCTCCGAGACAGCCTCTTCCAGCAAAGGGCTGGTGCGCAGGGGCAATGGCGCGGGTTGGGCCCAAGTCGCACCGATGCTCCAAGCCAACAGCAAGGCCATGACCCGGACGGAACGGCCATGAGCCGTTGACCGGCTGATCGACAAACAGAAAAATGCGAAATGAGAGGCCACAAAATAGGGAAAGTTACAAAAGAGTCAGCCTGTCGCCCGCTCACGGAGGCCGCAACAGGCTTTGTAGAATGGGATTATCCATGAGCCACCCTTCCTCCCCCCCTATTTCCCCGTTGACTTCTTCGACCGCACCTTCGTCGGTACCTTTTGCCGCTGTTCCTTGGGCAGACCCCGCAAGACAAGGCTTGTTCACGGCTTGGATGGCCAGCATGGCCAAGGCGTACGGACTGTTGCCTGAAACCCTGAGGATTGCCTCGGCCGACGCCAGCTTTCGCCGCTACCTGCGGGTAGACACGACTCAAGGCGAAAGCCGCATCGTCATGGACGCACCGCCCGACAAGGAAAACTCCGAACCCTTTGTGCGCATCGCTGCGTTGATGACGTCAGCAGGCCTCAATGCCCCTGAAGTGCTGGATTGGCACGAGGCCCACGGCTTCATGTTGCTGAGCGACTTGGGCGACGCCACCATGATGTCGGCCATTGACCCCGAGCGCCCTCAGGCCAACCATGGCCTGTACATGCAAGCGGTGGACACGCTGGTGCAGTGGCAACTGGCCTCGCGCCCAAGTGTGCTGCCGCCCTATGACGCTGCTTTGCTGAACCGCGAATTGAGTTTGTTTCCAGATTGGTATTTGGCCCAGCACCGGGGCGTGCAGCTGCAAGGCGCGCAGCGCGAGGTGTTTGACAAGGCCTTCGCCCTCATCGTCCAGCGCAATCTGGCCGCGCCCAGCGTGTACGTACACCGCGACTTCATGCCGCGTAATCTGATGATGCCTTTCGGCGCGAATCCACAACTGGGGGTGCTGGATTTCCAGGATGCGGTCTACGGCCCTGTCACCTACGATGTGGCCAGCTTGATGCGCGATGCGTTTTTGACTTGGGATGAAGACTTTGTCCTCGACGTCACCATCCGCTACTGGGAAAAAGCCCGCAAAGCGGGCTTGATGGATTTTGAAGACTGGCACAGCGACTTTGGCGCCTTCTACCGCGCCGTGGAGTGGATGGGCCTGCAGCGCCACTTGAAAGTGGCGGGCATCTTTGCCCGCCTGACCCTGCGCGATGGCAAGCCCAAGTATTTGGCCGATGCGCCGCGCTTCATCCACTACATCCGTAAAGCTTGTGACCGTTACCGCGAGCTGGGCCCGCTGCTCAAGCTGATCGACGAAATCGAGGGCACGACGCCCCAGGTCGGTTTTGCTTACGGACGGATGTAAGTTCCTCATGCCCCGTTTCTATTGCCCCGCTCCCCTGCAAACCGGCTTGGCGCTCAGCCTGCCTGCTGGCGCTGCCCGCCATGTGCAGGTGCTGCGCCTGCAGCCTGGCGATGTCATCACCTTGTTCAACGGCGAGGGCGGCGAGTTTGACGCCACCGTCACCCGCATGGGCCGCAGCGATGTCGATATCGAGGTGGGCGTTCACAACCCGATCGAGCGCGAGGCCGCCCGCCCAGTGCACCTGTTGGCTGGCATCACCGCCAACGAGCGTATGGACTGGTTGGTCGAAAAAGCCACCGAGCTCGGCGTGGCCAGCATCACGCCCCTGGTGGCCGAGCGCAGCGTGCTCAAGCTCAAAGGCGAACGCGCTGAAAAAAAATTGGCGCATTGGCAAGGCGTGGCCGTGGCGGCGGCCGAGCAGTGCGGACGCAACCGTGTGCCCACGGTGCACGCGGCGGTCACGCTCAAAGAGTGGTTGGCATGGGCCGAGGCAGGGGAACGCTGGGTGTTGTCTTTGTCAGAAGGCACGCAAGCCCTGTCTGCCATGACCGGCAGCGGCCCCGTCACCGTGCTCAGCGGCCCTGAAGGGGGCCTGAGCCCGAGCGAAGAAGCCAGTGCCTTGGCCGCAGGGTTTGCCCCCATCACATTGGGCCCGCGCGTGCTGCGGGCCGAAACCGCCCCCTTGGCGGTGTTGGCCATTTGCGCCTGAAGCCTGCGGGCGATGGGTGGTGGGCGATGGGTGGTGGACCACGAAGCTTCGTCGCGGCGAGGGCGCCGAGGCGACATCAATTCATAAGCGACTGGCGATACACTGCCCTTTATGAACCCTAACCTGATCCTCCTCACCCTCTGCCAAGGGCTGTTCTTTACGAACAACGTCACCTTCATTGCCATCAACGGCTTGGTGGGTTTGTCCATGGCCCCTTTGGGTTGGATGGCCACTTTGCCTGTCATGGGCTATGTGGTGGGCGGCGCACTGTCAACCGGCTTGGTGGCCAAGAGCCAGTCTCGCTGGGGGCGCAAGGTGTCGTTTCAGCTGGGTTTGGGCGTGGCCTTGTTGTCGGCGCTGCTGGCCGCTTATGCCGCTTGGAGCCACAACTTCTGGTTGTTGGTCGCGGCTACGGTCATTGCGGGGTATTACAGCGCCAACGGCCAGTTGTACCGTTTTGCCGCAGCCGAGTTGGCGGCTGATGGGTTCAAGGAAAAAGCGGTTTCGCTGGTGCTGGCGGGGGGGTTGATCGGGGCCATCGTCGGCCCCAATTTGGCCTCACGCACCCGCACTTTGTACGAGGTGCCGTTTTTGGGCGCTTACATGGCGCTTGGCATGGTGGCCATTTTGGCCATGGTGTGCATGAACTTCATCCGCTTCCCAGCCGTACCCGCCAAAAAGCCGGGCGACAGTGTGGGCCGCCCACTGTCCGAGATCATGCGCCAGCCCGTGTTCATCGTGGCCGCAGCCGCTGCAGCCTTGAGTTATGGCGTGATGAACTTGCTCATGGCCGCTACCCCATTGGCCATGCAGGTGTGCGGCTTCAGTTTTGACGATGCAGCGCTGGTGCTCGAGTGGCATGTGATTGGCATGTTCGCACCGGGCTTTTTCACGGGCCACTTGATCAAGAAATTCGGCACGCTGCAGATCATGGCGGTGGGTGTGCTCATCAATTTCGCCTGCATCGCCATTGCATTGACGGGGGTCGAACTGCACCAGTTCCTGATCTCACTGTTCTTGCTGGGCTTGGGCTGGAACTTCCTGTTCACCGGCAGCACCACGCTGGCCATGAAGGCCTGGACCCCTGCTGAAAAAGACAGAGGTCAGGCGGCGATCAACTTCTTTGTGTTTGCCACCATGGCGGTGACTTCGTTTGCTTCTGGCGCCTTGGTCACCACACAGGGCTGGACTTGGCTCAACATTGGCTCTCTTTTGCCCGTGACGCTGACCGGCTTGGCGCTGGTGTGGATGGTGATCAAACAGAAAAGCGTGCCAGCAGCCAGCGCTTGAGCGCGGTGAACACCTGAGCGCGGTAGAGGTCGTTGAAGATCTCGTGGTACATGGCCTCAAAACACTGGGCCTGCACCACCGCCTGCGGCGCGGCATTCACAAAGTCAGCGGTGGCTTGTGCGTTGACCAGCTTGTCTTGGCCCGCATAAAGCAGCAAGGTGGGTACTTGCCACTTCGACGCATCGTGCAAGGTTCTCTCGCCGTTTTCCAAAATCCAGGCGGCCAGGCCTGTGGAGATGCGGCGATGCACCAAACCATCGGCTTTGTAGGCTTTCACCACGTCGGGGTCGCGCGACACGAAATCGGCTTTCAGGCCGTTGTCCACCCGCAGGTGGGGCAGCACGCGTGGCAAGGTGGCCAGCAGCATTTTTTGAAACAAGTTGGGGAACGCGCCCAGTGCAGGTGATGACAGCACCGCTGCATCCACTGGGCGCAGTTGTTCGGCCAGCGTGCGGGCCACCACCAAGCCCCCCATGCTGTGGCCCAGCAAGATGAGCGGGGTGCCCACCAGGTCTGGCCGCTGCCGGGTGTCGTCGATCACCCGGCACAGATCGGCCTGCAAACTGCCGGGGTGCAGCATGTCACCGCGCGGACCTTCTGACTGGCCGTGGCCTTGCTGGTCGTACGCCCGCACGGCAAAACCCCACTGGTGCAAATGCGCGGCCACCTCGCCGTAGCGCCCGGCGTGTTCGCCCAGGCCGTGCACCAACAGCACGGTGCCCAGCGGCTTGCTGGCAGGCATGGCCCAGTCGTACAAGGCCAGAGGGCCTGCCTCGCCCTGCAAGCCTGAAACTTGGGGACGTGGCAAAGAGGGACGTGCGATGACGTTCATCAAGGCATCCGCGCCATGACTTCGGCTACTGCCGCTGTGAGTTTCTTGGCGTAAGGCACATGCAAAAATTCATTCGGCCCATGCGCGTTGCTCTTGGGGCCGAGCACGCCACAAACCATCATTTGTGCTTTGGGGAAACCAGCACTCAGCATGTTCATGAGCGGGATGGTGCCGCCCTGGCCGATGTAACCCACGCCCGCGCCAAAGTGCGCTTGGCTGGCGCTGTTGAGGGCTTGTTCAAACCAAGGCAAGGTGTCGGGCGCGTTCCAGCCCGTGGCACCGCCGCCGCTTTCAAACGTGACCTTGGCCTGGTAGGGCGCGTTGTCTTCGAGCAGGGCTTTCATTTCGGCCACGGCTTGCGCGGCGTCCACCAGCGGGGGCAGGCGCAGGCTGAGCTTGAAGGCGGTGTAAGGCCTGAGCACATTGCCCGCATCTTTCAGCGCCGGAAAGCCTTCCGCCCCGGTCACGCTCAGCGTGGGTGTCCAGGTGCGGTTGAGCAGGGCTTGTGTCGGGTCGGTGGTGGTGGGCAGGGCAAAGCTGGTCGAGCCGCCGCAGTCGTAGTGCGCCCAGGGAAAACGCTTGTACACCTCGTCGCCCAAGATGGCGGCTGTGGCCTGTGCTTGCGCCAAGCGCTCGGCAGGCACTTCGCAATGGAAGCTCGCGGGCAGCAGGCGGCCGGTGGTGCTGTCTTCGAGCCGGTCGAGCACCTGGCGCATGATGCGAAAGCTCGACGGCACCAGGCCCGAGGCGTCGCCCGAGTGGATACCCTCGGTCAGGATTTGCACCTTGAGCGTGCCGCTGGCCATGCCGCGCAGGCTGGTGGTGAGCCACAGCTGGTCGTAGTTGCCCGCGCCGCTGTCGAGACAAATCACCAGACCCACATCGCCCATGCGGGTGCGCAGCGCGTCCACATAAGGCAGCAGGTCGTACGAGCCGGACTCTTCGCAGGTCTCGATCAGGCCGACGATGCGCGGGTGCGGTGTCTTTTGGCTTTTGAGCGCCTGCACGGCGGCAATGCTGGCGTAGACCGCGTAACCATCGTCTGCGCCGCCTCGGCCATAAAGCTTGCCGTCTTCATACACAGGGGTCCAAGGCCCCAAGTCATTGCGCCAGCCGTTGAACTCGGGCTGCTTGTCCAGGTGGCCGTACATCAGCACCGTTTGGCCCGAGCCCTCGCTGGCCGCGCGGGTGGCGGCCACTTCAAAAAACATGACGGGCGTGCGACCGGGCAGCTGGATGATCTCGAGCGTGAGGCCTTCCACCTTTTGCGCCTCGACCCATTGGGCGGCGCGTCGCAACACCGATTCGATGTGGCCGTGCGCGGCCCAGTCGGCGTCAAACGCAGGCGACTTGGCGGGAATCTCGATGTAGTTTTTCAGCTCGGGCACGATGGAGCTGTCCCAAGCTTGGGTCACGTCGTTCAGGGCGCGGGCACTGTCGAGCAGGTTGCCGGGCATTTCGCGGTGCAGGGGGGCGTTCATGGTGGGGGCTCCTCGGGGCGGCACAAAAGAAAAACACTTTAGCGTGTTTGGAACAGACTGACCACGGCGGGCATTCACAGAGGTGACGCCAAAGCGGCAGCTCGGGCGCAGGACCTCGGCACAATGGCCGCTCCACCACCCACACGGAGCGCCCGATTGAACGTGACAACGCTGGTTCAGCACACCACAGAGCCTGCCCTGCGCGTGGGCGGGTTGGTGCTGGCCGCGGGTGCGGGCAGCCGCATGGGCCACCGGCCCAAATGCCTGCTGCAATTCGATGGCATGACTCTGCTGGAGCGTCAATTGCAGGCCTTGACCTTGGCAGGTGTGACGCCCATTCGGGTGGTGCTGGGGCACCATGCAGAGCGCATCTTGCAAGAAGGGGTGTTGGCCCGTTGGTCGGCCCAGCCGGTGCACAACCCTCAGCCCGATGACGGTCATGTCAGTTCATTGCGCCTGGGCTTGAAGGCCTTGCCCGCTGGGCTGGACGCGGTGGTGGTGGCGCTGGCCGATCAGCCCTTGATCGATGTGCAAGGTGTACAAGCGCTGCTGGCAGCCTTTGCACAGCGCCCGGCAGGCACCCAACTGCTCCAACCCAAAGTGCAAGGTTTGCCTGGGAACCCGGTGGTTTTTTCTGGCTCGGTGATGGCGCAAATTCTGGCGGGAGACGACCTCATGGGCGCACGCCAATGGCAGTTGGCCCACCCCGCAGCCGTCTACCACTGGGAAACTCCCCATGGCCATTACCGCTTGGATGTGGACAATGAAGCAGACCGCCAAGCTGTGGAGCAACTGACGGGGCAAAGCCTGCGCTGGCCCAACGATTTGGACCGCTAATTCAGAGACAAACATGAACAGCATCGACATCGACGTGATCCGCACCGCGCTGGACTGGCAAAGCCGGGGCCACCGCGTGGTCATGGGCACGGTGGTGCGCACTTGGGGCTCGGCCCCCCGCCCGCCGGGCTCGCTCATGATCATCCGTGACGACGGCCAAGTGGCCGGATCGGTCTCGGGTGGTTGCATCGAAGACGATTTGATCCGCCGCGTGGCCGCTGGCGAGCTGGCGCTGCGCCTGCCCGAAAGCACCACCTATGGCCAGACCGCTGAAGAGGTGCGCCGCTTTGGTCTGCCTTGCGGCGGCTCGGTGCAGGTGGTGCTGGAGCCGCTCTCTGCACAGTCGCAACTGCGCGAATTGCTGGTGCTGATCGAGCAGCACCAACGCGTCGAGCGCCGCATGGACATGGCGACCGGCATGGTGCGCATGGGGGCTGCGACCGAAGGCGACAAGTTGCAATTTGATGGTCAAAGTTTGACCACGGTGCACGGCCCACGCTTGCGCTTGCTCATCATTGGTGGTGGGCAGCTCTCGCGCTATTTGGCCAACATGGCCGTGATGCTGGACTACCAGGTCACCGTGTGCGAGCCGCGTGTGGAATACCACGAGGGCTGGGAGGCCATGGCGGGTGTGACCTTGTCTACGCAGATGCCCGACGACCTGGTGTTGGCCATGCGCTTGGACCACAACAGCGCGGTGGTGGCGGTGACGCACGACCCCAAGCTGGACGACTTGGCCTTGATGGAAGCACTGCGAACGCCCGCGTTTTATGTGGGCGCATTGGGCTCGCTGCACAACAACGCGCAGCGCCGCAAACGCTTGCTGGACTTTGACGTGAGCGAAGCGGAAGTGCAGCAGTTGCACGGCCCAGTGGGTCTGAACATTGGCGCTCTGACGCCCCCCGAAATCGCCATGAGCATCGTGGCTGAGATGACCGCCATGCGCCGGGGCACGGATTTGAGCCAGGCGCTCAGCAACTGGCAAGGCTCCAAAACGGTGTGCGGGCTGAGCGCTTGAGCCTTGTGTCGGTGCCTTGAGGCGCCAAGACGCTCAGGGTTTGCCCGGGTTTGAGCCTTGTGCGACATGTTGGACGCTGTGGTCGCTTTAACTTCATGGGTTGACGGTGCAGGCGCAAAGCATGGGTTTTGCGCGGCCGCTGGCAGGCTGCACCGCAAGACACCAATGGAGACACGCATGGTTCGATTCAAAGTCAATGGCGAGGCCGTCTCGGTCGATGCCACGCCGGAGACCCCTTTGCTGTGGGTCATCCGCGAAAAGCTCAACCTCACGGGCACCAAGTTCGGCTGCGGCATTGCCCAGTGCGGCGCCTGTACGGTGCACCTGAACGGTGACCCGGTGCGCTCCTGCGCATTGCCCGTGTCGGCCGTGGAAGGCAAAAACATCACCACCGTGGAAGGCCTGATGAAGACGCCGACCGGTCAAGCTTTGCAAGCCGGTTGGGTCAAAGCCCAAGCGCCTCAATGCGGCTACTGCCAGTCGGGCCAGCTCATGACAGCCGCCAAGGTGATCAGCGTGGTCAAGAAAGACCTGAGCCGCACCGAAATTTTGGAAGCCATGAGCGGCAACATTTGCCGCTGCGGCACTTACAACCAAATTGCCAGCGCCGTCTCGCACGCCCAGAAAACCCTCAAAGGAGGCAAGGCATGAAAACGATGAACACCTCTCTGACACCGAGCGTCTCTCGCCGCTCCTTCATCCTCGGCTCGGGCGGTTTGGCTTTGGGCTTGTCCTTTGGCCTCACACAAACCGAATTGGCTCTGGCCCAGGCTCCTGGCGCGGGCGGCTTTGCCCCCAACAGCTGGATCAACATTGGCTTGGATGGCGTGGTGACCTTGATGTCGCCCGCTGCAGAAATGGGCCAAGGCACCATGACTGCCATGCCCATGCTGCTGGCCGAAGAGATGGATCTGGACTGGAGTCAAGTGCGTGTGGTGCAGTCGCCCAGCGATCCCAAGCGCTTTGGCAATCCCCGTTTTGGTGGGGGTATGACCACAGGCGCATCGCGCACGGTGCAGGGTTATTACGAGCCGCTGCGCCTGGCGGGTGCCCAAGCCCGCTTGGTGATGGTGAACGCTGCGGCGCAAGCCATGGGTGTGCCAGCTGCCGAGCTGCGCAGCGAAGCCAGCCGCGTGATCCATAGCAGTGGACGTGCCATGACCTATGCCGACATCGCTAAGGTAGCCACGGTTCCTGCCGAGTTGCCCAAGGTGGACAAGAGCATGCTCAAGCCCATGGCGCAGTTCCGCCTGATCGGCAAAGACATCCCCCGTGTGGATGTGCCTTCCAAGTCGAGCGGCCAGGCGCTCTACGGCATTGACCAGCGCTTGCCCGGCATGCTGTGGGCCTCGGTGCTGCGTGCGCCGGTGCAAGGTGAGACGCCTGAGAGCGTGGACGACACCGCCGCCCGTGCGGTGGCTGGCGTCAAAAACGTGGTGCGTTTGCCTTACGGCGTGGCCGTGGTCGCTGACTCTTTTTACACCGCCAAAATGGCGCGCGACAAACTCAAGGTCGTCTGGAGTCAAAAGTCCAAGGCCCGTGTGCAGTACACCGACCAAATGCGCGTGGAATACACCAAGCGCGCAGAAGACTTGAACGACAAAGGCATCGCCTTCATTGCCCACGGTGATGCGGCCAAGCAGTTGGCAGGTGCCACCCGCACCTTCAGCGCCACCTACACCAGCGAAATGGTGAGCCACATTTGCCTGGAGCCGATGAACTGCACGGCGCGGGTAGACGGCGACAAAATCGAAGTCTGGGCACCTGCCCAATCGGCCTCGTTTGTGACGGGCACAGTGGCGGGCGCAGCCGGCTTCAAGCCAGAAAACATCAAAGTCAACATCACTTTGTTGGGTGGTGGTTTTGGTCGCCGTGTGGAAGCCGACTACTCGGCCGATGCGGCTTTGGTGGCCAAGGCGATGCCAGGCACACCGATTCAGGTGATCTGGACCCGCGAAGACGACATGGTTCATGACAAATACCGCCCTATGACCGGGCAGCATTTGGTGGCCGGTGTGGATGCCCAAGGCAAGATCGTTGGCTTGTTGCACCGCGTGGTGTCCGAGGGCATTTACGCCCGTGTGGTACCGCCTGCATTCAAGGCTTCGGGTGGCAAAGACGCGCCTGTGATGGAAGGCACCGAAATCACCTATGACATCCCCGACCACAGCGTGCAGTTCATGATTGAAGAGCGCGGCATCCAAGCCGGCTTCTGGCGTGCGGTGGGCCCTGGCTACACCAAATTCGCGATCGAGACCTTGATCGACGAAGTCGCGCGTGGCGTGAAAGCAGACCCCCTGGCTTACCGCATGGACTTGCTGAAGAAAAACCCGCGTGGACAGGCTGTTCTCAAAGCGGTGGCTGACATGTCGCAATGGGGCAAAGCCAAGCTGCCCAAAGGGCACGCACTGGGTCTGGCGTTCTCGGACGCCTGGAACACCTTCTGCGGCATGGTGGTGCAAGTCTCCATCGTCAACGGTCGTCCCAAGGTGCACAAGGTCTGGTCGGCGGTAGATTGCGGTCACGCTTTGCAACCGCAAAACGTACAGGCGCAAATTGAAGGTTCGGTGATCTTTGGTTTGTCGGCGGCCTTGCACGAACACATGGACTTCAGGGCGGGTGAGCCCCAGCAAACCAACTTGAACAAGTACCAAGTGCTGCGTGCCAACGAAGCGCCCGAAGTGATGGTGAAGGTGATGCCCACCGACAACCACCCTGGCGGCATTGGCGAAGTGGGCCTGCCTCCCTTGGCTCCAGCCATTGCCAACGCGATCGCCTCGATCAATGGCAAACGCTTGCGAGCCTTGCCACTGCCAATGGTTTGAGCGTGACCCCCCCAATGCCAAGGCAGCCATGCCTTGGCATTGAGGCCTAGCTTCAAGCCCCGATGACGTCGACGATCAGTTTGATGGAAATGGCCAGCAAGCCCAGTTGCACCCATTTGAAGAACCAGTCGTCGGCGATTTTGCGGGTCAGGTAAGCACCCACCACCGTGCCCACCAAGGCAAATGGGATTAGCACCAATGCACTGGTCAGTTCAGTGCTGCCATAAGGTTGCAGCTGGTGGTAGGGCCCCAACTTGGCCAAATTGATGACAGCAAAAAACAAAGTCGATGTGCCGGCAAACACCAGTTTCGGCAGTTGTTGGGGCAGCAGGTAAACCTGAAACGGGGGGCCACCCGCATGCGAGATGAAGCTGGTAAAGCCGGACAAACTGCCCCAAAGCAACCCCTTTTTCCAGCTGGCTGGCCGAGGTGCTTGCGCGGTGTTGCGCTTGCGCCAAGCGTTGAGCACAAAGCCCACGCCCATGAGGCCGATCATCATTTTCACGGCCGTGTCAGACACCAACGACGCCGTGAGCCAGCCCACCAGCACACCGCCCACACCCGCCGGAACGAGAATTTTGAGATTGATGGCGCTGAAATTTTTGCGGTACAGCCACAGCCCCACCATGTCAGAGATGATGTAAATCGGCAGCAGCATCACCACCGCTTTGACCGGGGACATGAACAACGAAAGGATGGGCACAGACAGCATGCCCACCGTGGGCAAGCCGCCTTTGGACAAGCCCACCATGGCTGCAGCCAGTCCCGCCCAGACCAGGTAGTGAAGATCACCCATCACAGCTCAAGTCATGCCGCCCCTGACTCACAAATAAGGACGCACCCAGCCGAGGCCGCTTGATGTGCCGCCTGATGTGGCATCGGCCGGGTTGTACTCGCAGCCGATCCAACCATTCCAACCGCATTCGGCCGACACCTTGTCGATGACCTGGAAGATGTGCGTCCAGTTCACTTCGCCTGTGCCGGGCTCGTGGCGGTGAGGCACCTCGGCGATTTGGAAATGTCCAACTTGACCCGTGGGGAGGTACTGGGCGATTTTGGTGCTGAGGTCGCCTTCAACAATCTGGCAGTGGAAAAGGTCCATTTGTACTTTGACATTGGACGCCCCCACGGCTTGTACGATGCGGTGTGCGTGGTCTTGGCGGTTCAGGTGAAAGCCAGGCACGCTGCGGGTGTTGATGGGCTCGACCAGCACATCGCGTCCAGCTTTGGCCGCTTCGGCGGCTGCCCACTTCAAGTTGCTGACCAAGGTGGCATCTGCGACCTCTGAGCTGGCACCCTCGGCGCGTAAGCCCACCATGGCGTGAATGCGCGGGCAGTTCAGGGCCTCTGCATAAATCAAGGCTTGCGCAAAGCCCGTGCGGAACTCGGCTTCGCGCCCAGGCACGCTGGCTGTGCCGCGACTGCCTGTTTCCCAAGCTTGGGCAAAGCTGTCGGTCTCGGTCCCACCCGAGGGCGTGTTGAACAACACTTGCTGCAAACCATTGGCCTTTAAACGCGCGGCCAGCTCTTGTGCAGGAAAGGCATAAGGAAACAAGTACTCCACGGCCTTGAACCCGTCTTTGGCCGCCGCTTCAAAGCGGTCCAGAAAAGGCAGGTCGGGGTACATCATGGAGAGGTTGGCGGCAAAACGGGGCATGAGGTTCTTTCGGTGTTCAGATAAGTTTTTCGCGGCGAGGGCGCCGCTCTGACGGGGTCACCAGCGTGCGCCAAAGGTCTGGCGCAACTCATCCAGATCGGTGGCCCGCAGCGGCGGGGTGTGGGGTTGCAACAGCATGAGCCGCGCGGTTTCTTCGAGTTCTTCGAGCGTGGCCATGGCCGCCGCTGGGTTGTTGTGCCACACATTGGGGCCAAGGCGTGGCAGCATCACGGCGCGGATCGGTGTGCCTTGTGCGGCGTGGCTGCGGATCAGATCGGCCACTTCTTGGGCCGCATCCGGGCTGCCCGGGCGGTGGTAATTCGCAAGCGGCACATGGCCGACCTTCATCACAAAGTAGGGCGTGATCGGGGGCAACAACTCAGGCCCGTGGGTGTTGAGGCTGAGCGCCACACAGTGGGTGCTGTGGGTGTGGATCACGCAGCGTGTGTCGGTATCCGACTCACAGGCCGCAGCGTAAATCTGGCGGTGCAGAGCGATGGTCTTGCTGCCTTTGTCGCCACTCAGCTGCTGGCCTTGCAGGTCCAGCTTGGCCAAGCGCGCCGGGTCGAGAAAACCCAGGCACGCGTCGGTGGGCGTGATCAAGAAACCATCGTCCAGCCGCACGCTGATGTTGCCTGCCGTGGCGTGCAAGTAGCCGCGCTCAAACAAGCTGCGGCCCACGCGGCAGATTTCTTCGCGGGCTTGGGATTCTGTGAGATTCATGCCAACACTGTAAAGGCTTTGGTGAAGAAGTCTTCGGTGCCGAAGTTGCCCGACTTGAGCGTGATGTGCACGCCACCGTTGTCACCTGGTGCATGGCACCAAGGCACACCGGGGTCGATTTGCGGGCCGATTTGCAGCTGCGCAATGCCCAGCGCCTGCACACACGCGCCCGAGGTTTCGCCGCCTGCCACTACCAGCTGCTGCACACCCAGACCGACCAAACCACGCGCCACAGCGGCCAGTGCGTGTTCGACCAAAGCACCCGCCTCGGCCACGCCCAGCTGCGCTTGCACGGCTTTGACGGCTTCGGGCTCTGCGGTGGAATACACCAGCACCGGGCCGCCCTGGAGCAGCGGCGCGGCCCAGGCCAGCACCTGTTGCACGACAGCTCCGCTTTGGCCATTCATCAGGCTGGCGGGGTTGATCGCCATCGCTGGGCGGCCTGTCGCTTTGAAGTGCGCCACTTGCGCATTGGTGGCCAAAGAGCAGCTGCCCGAGACCACCGCTTGCAAGCCACTGGCCGCTGGCAATTGGCTCGCTTGCAGCGAAGGCTGGAGGCCAAAGTTGGCGGGCAGGCCAATGGCCACGCCCGAACCGGCAGTCACCAGCGGCATGCCCTTCAAGGCAGGCCCGAGCAGGTGCAGGTCATCGTTGCTCGTCGCGTCCACCACGGCCACGCCCACACCCTCAGCACGCAAAGCGGCGATGCGTTCGCGGATCGCGGCTTCGCCCTGCGCCACTGTTTTGTAGTCGATCAAACCCACCTTACGCTTCGTCTGCGCTTGCATGACGCGCACCAAGTTGGCATCCTGCATGGGGGTGAGCGGGTGGTTTTGCATGCCCGATTCGTTGAGCAACACATTGCCCGCGAACAGGTAGCCCTTGAACACGGTGCGCCCGTTATCGGGGAACGCCGGGGTGGCGATGGTGAAGTCGGTACCCAGCGCGTCCATCAGCGCCTCGGTCACCGGGCCGATGTTGCCTTCGGGCGTGCTGTCAAAGGTGGAGCAGTATTTGAAATAGATTTGTTCTGCACCTTGTGCCTGTAGCCACTTCAAGGCGTCAAGCGATTGGGCAATGGCTTCGGCGGCGGGGGTGGTGCGCGACTTGAGCGCGACCACCACCGCGTCTACATCAGCGGCCAGCGGGGACTTGGGCACACCGATCGTCTGCACCACACGCATGCCTGAGCGCACCAGGTTGTTGGCGAGATCCGTGGCGCCAGTGAAGTCGTCTGCAATACAGCCCAGTTTCAATGTTTTGGTCATGGTTGGCTTGTGTTTGGGTGTTGTTGTGGAAGGCCGTCCCTGCGTGCGCATTGTTGTGGGAGCGCGCTCCCTTCGCGCGAAGGCTTTCGGCCGCAGGGGCGGCCGCCCACAAGCTTCAGGAACCTTTGGGACCAGGCAACTCAATGCCCGGGAAAATCTTGATCACAGCGCTGTCGTCTTCTTTGGCAAAGCCCGCAGTGCTGGCCTGCATGAACATCTGGTGCGCGGTGCTGGACAGTGGCAGTGGGAACTTGCTGGCACGCGCCATGTCGAGCACGATGCCCAGATCCTTCACAAAAATGTCCACGGCTGACAGCGGCGTGTAGTCGGCTGCCAGCACATGGGCCATGCGGTTTTCAAACATCCAGCTGTTGCCTGCGCTGTTCGTGATCACCTCGTACAAAGCGGCAGCGTCGACGCCTTCGCGCAAGCCCAGGGCCATGGCTTCGGCCGCAGCGGCGATGTGCACGCCCGCCAGCAGTTGGTTGATGATCTTGACCTTGCTGCCCGCACCCGCGCTGTCGCCGAGCTTGTAGACCTTGGCGGCCATGGCATTCAAAAACGGCTCGGCCACGGCATAGGCCTCGGGCTTGCCCGCGGTCATCATGGTCATCTGGCCGGATGCCGCTTTCGCCGCACCGCCTGAGATGGGCGCGTCCACATAGCGCAGGCCCATGGCTTCGAGGCGCGCTTCCAAAGCCACCGACCAGTTGGGGTCGACAGTGGAGCACATCACGAACACGCTGCCGGGCTTCATGCTGGCCGCGCAACCGGGCGTCTGGCCATCGCCAAACAGCACGGCTTCGGTCTGCGCGGCATTGACCACCACCGATACCACCACATCACAGGCTGCGCCCAACGAGGCCAGTGTGTCGTGCGCGGTGCCGCCCGCATGGGTGAAGGCCTCGGCCACCTCGCGGCGCACATCAAACACCTGCACGCTGTGCCCCGCTCGGCGCAAAGACTGCGCCATGCCCGAGCCCATCGCCCCCAAACCAATCAGTCCAACTGTTGTCATGTTTGCTCTCTCAATCCAGGTTGATCTTGGCGTAGGCCGCCACTTTTTTCCATTGCGCCATGTCGGCTTGCATGAAGCTGGCCATGCCTTGGGCGTTCACCCAGGTGGGTTCGGCGCCGGCCTTCTGGATGGCCGCCTGAACTTCGGGCTGCTTGGCCACGCGCTCCAGCGCTTGTTCCAGCTTTTGTGCCACCGGTGCAGGCAAGCCCGCAGGCGCGGCCACGCCGAACCAGGCAAACACTTGGTAACCCTTAATACCTGCCTCCTCCATGGTGGGCACATTGGGCAAGGCGCTGCTGCGCTGGGGTGTGGTCACGGCCAAGGCCTTGAGCTTGCCGCCATTGATCAGGCCCAGAGCCGAGGGCAGGTTGTCAAACATCATGCTGACCTCGTCGGCCATCACCGCCGTCAGGCCCGCCGCGGCACCCCGGTAAGGGATGTGCGTGATAAAAATACCGCCCAGGCTTTTGTAAAGCTCAGCGCTCAGGTGCAAGGACGTGCCTTGTCCGTTGGATGCGTAATTGAGTTGGCCAGGCTTGGCTTTGATGCGGGCGCTCAAATCGGCCACGCTCTGGATGCCTGAGGCCGGGTTGACCACCAGCACATTGGGCACGCGGCCGAGCAGGCCCACTGGCACGATTTGCTCAGGCTTGTAGGGCAGCTTGGTGTACAGCGCCGGGCTGATGGTGAGCGGTGGCGACGCCATCAAGAGCGTGTAGCCATCGGCTGTGGCACGGGCCGCTTCGGCCGCGCCCAAGTTGCCCCCGGCACCGGGCTTGTTGTCAATGACGATGGGCTGCCCCAGTTCTTGGCCCAGCTTGGGGGCGATCAGGCGGGCCATGTTGTCGATCAGGCCGCCCGGTGGAAAAGGCACTACCAGTTTGATGGGGCGGGCGGGCCAGGCCTGCGCCGAAGCGGTGGTGGCCAAAAAGGGCGACATGGCGAGCACGGTAGCTGTTGCGGCGATCCAATTTCTGCGTTGCATGGGAACTCCTGATCTAAATTAATCAGGTCATCATACAAATTTTGCAAGACCCCAGCATCAGGGAGAACACGGGGAACCGCTGAAAGTGATTCGATGGGTGTCAGCTTGCCAAATACTGAAATCATGCAATGCGCAGGTGACAGCGCGTACGTCCATGCTGCCTGTAAGCTGAAAGATTGACCCCTACTTGGCTAGCCCATGCGCTTGTTCTCTTACCGCGACCGCCCCGTGCACTTGGGGCCCTACTCTCTGGAGCGCTTGCGCTGCACCACTGCAGCCCCCGACGACAGCGCCTTGCCGCCCATGCAGGCGCTGCGCTTTGAACACGATGACCCCGAATCGATGGCCCACGCCATGGCGCGTTACATGGCCATGTTCGATCTGGTGCGCGATGGGGCCGTGAACCCGCAAAGCGGCGAGATCCCGGCCGAGCCCAACGAACGCGCCCGGCATCTGAAGGCTGCGGGGTATTACTTTGACGCCTCAATGATGGGTATTTGCGCCCTGCCCGCCAGCGCCTGGCTCGCCGAGCCGATCCGCAACCCCGCTGTGCCTGCCTTGGGCGAAGAGTTGGCACAAAGCCAGCCCGCCAGTTTTGCGGCGGGCATGGACATGATCTTGGCCGATGTGCTGGAGTCGGCGCGCACGGTGCATGGCCCCATCAATCACCACAGCCACGCCATCGTGATCCTGGTGGAATTTGCGCGGGACCCGAAACCGGGTGAGCCCGGCTGCGACTGGCTGGAGGGCACACAAGAGCCCCGTGCCGCCGTGCTGGCGGCGCAAACAGCCGTGCTGCTGTCGAGTTATTTGCGCATGCTGGGCCACGAGGCCCGCGCCCACAGCGCCAGCTGCAGCGATGTGGATTTGGCCCGCCTGGCCCTGGCCGCAGGCCTGACCTTGCCCGATGGCGGCAACCCCTATGTGGGCCAGCGCTATGCCCTGGCCGCCGTCAGCACCACTTTGGCGCTGGCTCCGGACCAAGCCTTAGACCCACAACAAAACCGCTGGCAAAGCCACGGCCCGGCCTGGTGGCTGGGCCAAGGCACCTTCAAAGGCGCGTTTCACCGCGACGCTTATGCTCGGCGGGAGTTTCGCCAAGGGGCGCACCCGTTTGAAACGCTCAAGCGTCAAGACACGCCCACCACCTTCATCGACCACGACCGGGTGCCTCGATTCCCGAAGCGGGCCGACTTTTTTGCCCGGGCCTTGTTTGGCGACTTGGGCAAGTCGGTGCAAGACGATGCCAAGAACGCGCACTACGTGATGAAAAGCCCCATCGGGGCTTGTGCCCGCAGGGCGCTGGGCGCTTTGCTGCTCTTGCAGTTTGGCCCGGCGCGTGGCCCGGTGGCCGCCAGCACGCTCGACCCCCAACGCAACGCCGACAAGCTCAAAGCCGCTTCTTACTATTTGGGGGTGGACGCGGTGGGCCTGTGCGCCGTGCCCGAGTGGGCCTATTACTCGCACGACGCGGGCGGCAACCCCATGCCGGCCTACCACGCCAACGCGCTGAACCTGTTGATCGACCAAGGCCACGAAACCATGGAGGGCGCCAGCGGCGACGACTGGATTTCGGTGGCGCAGAGCATGCGGGCTTATTTGCGCTTCTCGTTGATGGGTGGCATCTTGGCCGAGCAGATTCGGCGGCTCGGTTATTCGGCCCGGGTGCATTCGGTGCTGGACGGCGATGTGCTGCAGCCGCCATTGCTCCTGCTGTCGGGTCTGGGCGAAGTCAGCCGCATTGGCGAGGTGATCCTCAACCCGTTTTTGGGTCCGCGCCTGAAAAGCGGCAGCGTCACCACCGACATGCCCATGGCCCCCGACCGCCCCATCGACTTTGGCCTGCAAAGCTTTTGTGAAAGCTGCAACAAGTGCGCCCGCGAATGCCCGTCCGGGGCCATCACCGCTGGCCCCAAGCTGATGTACAACGGCTACGAAATCTGGAAAAGTGACGCCGAAAAATGCGCCCGCTACCGCATCACCAACGCGGCAGGTGGCATGTGCGGGCGCTGCATGAAAACCTGCCCCTGGAACCTGGAAGGTCTGCTGGCCGACAGCCTGTGGCGGCAAGTGGCCATGAAGCTGCCCGCCGCTGCACCGGCGCTGGCGCGGCTCGATGACTTGCTCGATCGCGGCAGCATCAACCCGGTCAAGAAGTGGTGGTGGGACATCGAGCTGGACAAGCGCACGGGCCGTTATGTGGAAGCGGCGCAAACCCACCAGCGCACCCTGCAAAAAGACCTGGACCTGCGCTACGAAGACCAGACTCTGGCCGTGTACCCGGCCGACAAAATGCCGCAGCCTTACCCGGTGACTTACCCGGTCAACCGCGAAGAAGGCATTGCCCGCTACCAGGCCTTGCTCACGCCCGCGCAATACCAAGCCCGCTTGGCAGCAGGCCAGACCGAGGGTCTGGCCCCGGGGCCGCAGCCCTTGCCGGCCGAGCCGCCCGTGTTTCCGGTGGTGCTGCACAAACGCGAAGAGATGGCCGAGGGCCTGGCGCGTTACGAGTTCAAAGCACCCGATGGCCGCGAGCTGCCGCCCTTCACGGCAGGCGGGCACATTGACGTGGTGATCGCCCCCGAATATCAGCGGCCTTACAGCCTGGCGGGCGACCCGGCCGACCGCAGCCGCTATGTGCTGGGCGTCTTGCGCGAGCCGCCCGAGTCGGGCGGGCGCGGCGGCTCGGCGCTGATGCACCGGGCCTTTCGCGAAGGGCGCCGGGTGTTTGTCTCGCGCCCGGTCAACCACTTTGCACTGCACGAAGACGCCACCCACAGCTGGCTGATGGCCGGTGGCATTGGTGTGACGCCCATGATCGCCATGGCGCACCGCCTGCACGCGCTGGGCAAACCGTTTGACTTTCACTACAGCGCGGCCAGCCGAACAACAGCGGGCTTTTTGAAAGACCTGGCCGAGGCCCCTTGGGCCCATCGGGTGCAGTTCCACTTCAAGGACGAAGGCCAGCGGGCTGACTTGTTGCAGATCTTGCCCGACTTTGCGCCTGGCCAGCATGTCTACACCTGCGGCGCGCCGCGCTTCATGGACGGTGTGTTCGAAGCCGCCCTAGCGCACGGCTGGCCGCAAGACGCCTTGCACCGCGAATACTTCAGCGTGCCCGAGGCCGACGCTTGGGTGAACCAAGCCTTTGAATTGGTGCTGCAAAAGTCGGGCCGCCGCCTGCAGGTGGCTGCCGAGCGCAGCGCCACCGAGGTGTTGGCCGAGGCGGGCGTGGGCGTCAGCGTGAAATGCAGCGACGGCCTGTGCGGCGTGTGCGCCCTGCCTTACGATGCACAAGCCTCTGATGCGGTGGAGCACCGCGACTTTGTGCTGAGCCAAAAAGAGCGTCAGCACAAAATCATTTTGTGCTGCTCACGCGCCCAGCAGGCCGGGGGGGTGATCCACCTGGATTTATAAAACCCAGAAGATCAACGGTCCCATGCAGCAAGCGACCGCGGCAGAGTCATAGACCTGCAAAATCATGTCGCCTGCATCAGGGCTGCGGGCCCCAAGGTGCAGACAGCATGAGCTTGTTGTTTTGCTCGCGCATCAGCGGGCGAATCTTGGCGGCAAAGGCCATGAATTCGGGGTCGGCAAACACCCCGGCCCAAAAGGCGCGGCGGTCGGCATCGTCGTCGAACTTCCAGACATGGATCAGCTCATTGATCGCGCCCACATCGCCCGTGAAATAGCCCACCAGTTTTTGTGGGTGCTTGGCCAGCGCAGGCCAGCCTTCGTTTTTGTAGAGCGAAATGACTTCGGACATTTTTCCGACGATCACGGAATAGGTGCGCAGCTCGTAAATGGCCATGGGATCTCCAACAGTGGTTAAAAACGACGGTTTACTTTAGGGTCACACGCCCTGTTGACCTGTCGGCAAGGTGACGCCTTGATGTAACCGGCCCTGTAAGATCAAAAAACGCCCGCCATGGGCATTTTTGATGGAATTTGCCATGAACGCTCCAATCTCCCCCGCCGCGCTGGCCCCTGTTGCGGCCGCTGTCCAAGCCGCAGATTTGGCCGCCCTGCCCCTGATTGAAAAATGGATCGCCTTTGCCACCGTCTCGCGTGACAGCAACCTGGCTTTGCTCGATTGGACAGAGTCCTACCTGAACGATCTGGGCATCAGCTGCAGCCGCACCTACGACGACAGTGGTCAAAAAGCCAACCTTTGGGCCACGCTGCCCGCGCACGACGGTGAAACCAAAATCGGCGGCCTGGTGTTGTCGGGCCACACCGACGTGGTTCCGGTCGACGGTCAACCCTGGGACACCGACCCGTTCAAGGTCACGGTGATCGGTGACAAGATGTATGGCCGGGGTGTGACCGACATGAAAAGTTTTGGGGCCACTTGTTTGATGATGGTGCCCGAGTTGCTCAAAAGAAAACTCAAGCGCCCGATCCATTTGGCCTTCAGTTACGACGAAGAAGTTGGCTGCATTGGCGTGCGCCGCATGATTGCCGACATCCAGGCCCAGGGGTACAAGCCTGCAGGCTGCATCGTGGGCGAGCCCACCGGCATGCAGGTGGTGATTGCGCACAAAGGCAAGCATTCGTACAAAACCACGGTGCACGGTTTTGAGGCGCATTCTTCGCTCACGCCGCTGGGTGTGAATGCGGTCGAGATCGCTTGCGAGTTTGTCGCCAACCTCAAAAGCATGCACCGAGAGCTGGTGCAAAACGGCCCGTTCGATCCGATCTACGACGTGCCCCACACCACGGTCCATACAGGCGTGATCGCAGGCGGCACCGCGCTCAACATCATCCCGCGTCAGTGCGAGGTGACCTGGGAAATCCGCCACCACCACATGAACACGCCCGAAGACCTGTTTGCACGGGCCAAGGCCTTTGGCGAGAGCCTGGTGCCCGCCATGCAAGCGGTCGCGCCGGACACGGGCATCACCCACGAACTCAAATCGGTGTTGCCCGGCTTCGCCACGGCGGCTGACAGCGAGATCGCGCAGCTGTGTTTTGACTGCGCTGAGGTCGATCCGGCCAGTGGCGCAGGCAAGGTGTCGTTTGGCACGGAAGCGGCTCTGTTCCACCAGGCGGGTGTGCCCACCATCGTGTGCGGCCCCGGCCACATTGCGCAGGCGCACCAGCCCAACGAATGGGTCACGCTGGATCAGCTGGCCTGGTGCGAGCGCTTCATGCGCCGCCTGGCCGACAGGGTCTGTGTGGCCTGATCGTGTCTTGATTTTTAACGGTTTGAAACTTTCACAAGGAAACTCTCATGATGCAACGGCGTGAAATTTTGACGGCGACTTTGGGGACAGCTTTGCTGTCCGCTGTGGGTTTGGCCCAAGCGCAATCCACCAAAACGGTGCGCATCGTGGTGCCTTTTGCGGCCGGGGGCGTGCAAGACACACTCGCCCGTGCGCTGTCACAAGAAATGACAACCGCCTTGGGCCAAACGGTCATTGTGGAAAACCGCGCCGGTGCTGGCGGCACCGTGGGAACCGGCTATGTCGCGCGTGCTGAGGCCGATGGCACGGTGATGGTGGCGGCTGCGGCCAGCCATAACATTGCCGGATCGCTTTACACCAAGCTCGCGTACGACCCGCAAAAGGATTTCACACCTTTGGCCCACATCGGTAGCGCGAGCTATGTACTGATGGTGCACCCCGATGTGCCCGCCAAAAACGCGGCCGAATTCATCCGCTACGCCAAGGCCAACCCCGGCAAGATGAACTACGCCAGCGCTGGTGTGGGCAGTGCCACCCACTTGGCCATGGCCTATTTCACGGGCCTGTCGGGCACGGACGTGGTGCACATCCCGCTGAAGGCCACGGGCGAAGCCATCAACGAGGTGCTCTCAGGCCGTGCGCAAGCGGTGATCGCAGCCAGCATTGGAGCGCTCTCTTTTGCCAAAGACAGCCGCGTGCGCTTGCTGGGCGTGACCTCGCCCCAGCGGAGCAAATACCTGCCGGACTTACCCACCATCGCCGAGAGCGGCCTGCCTGGGTATCAGTTTGACTCTTGGTTCGGCTTTTTGGGCCCTGCGGGCGTACCTGCTGCCGAGGCCAATCGCATCAACACGGCTGTGAGCAAGTTGCTCAAAGATCCGGTAGTTTTGGCGCGTCTGGACAAGCAGGGTATCGAGCCACGGGACATGAGCAACGCCGACTTCGCCAAACTGCTGGCGGCGGACTATGTGCGCATGGCCCAAGTGGTCAAGGCCTCGGGCGCGAAGATCGACTGACGCAGGGGGTTTCTCTTGCAGGGCTCAGTGAAACGTGTAGCCATCCATGGCAATGACGTCGTCACTGATGCCTCGAAAAAAAGCGCTGGCTTGGGCCTGTTGCCCCGCTGCACCGATGGCACTGAACAAAGGCAGCAGGTGCTCATCTGTGGGGTGGGCGCGTTCGCCGGCAGTCTGTGACCGGTAGGCCATCAAGCCGCTTGTATCGTGCGCCATCATGCGGCTGTGAACCCAGTCTGCAAATGCCTGAACATAGTCTGGGGCAGATCCGCCTTGGCGTCGCAAGATCATCAGATCACGCAAGTTGTGCGTGATGTTGCCCGAAGCGATGAGCAAGACACCTTGATCGGCCAAAGAGGACAGGGCTTGCCCGATCCGCAAAGCATGTGCAGGGCCAAGGTGGCTTTGAACCGACAAAGGGACCACCGGCACGTTGGCCATGGGGAACATCTGACGCAGCGGAATCCAAGCACCATGGTCTAAGCCGCGTTGCGCATCTTGCGCCGCAGGCAGTCCTGCGTTTTGCAGGGCGCTGACCACCAGCGCCGCCACTTCTGGACTGCCGTGGGTGGGGTACTGCATGTCGTACAAGCGGGGGTCAAAACCGCCAAAGTCGTGGATGGTCTCGGGTCGGCTGGCGAAGCCCACGGTCGGCACGGCGGTTTCCCAATGGGGGCTGATCACCACAATGGCTCGGGGCGAGCCCAGTTGAGGCACCAATGCGCTCATGGCAGCACCCGCAGCGCCAGGGTGCAGGGCAAACATGGGCGAGCCATGGGGCACAAACAAGACAGGGCGCAATGCGGGCAAGCGGTTGGGAGTCATGGGGGTGGGATGGGCCTCAGGCGCCTTTGGTGGACAAGTACTGCACGATTTCTGGCAGCAAAGTTTGGGGGTCCTGCTGTTGGCAGGCTTGTGCGACTGTCGCGTGCAACGCCTTGGCCACGGTGTCGTGAGCGCCTGTTTCTCGCGCCATGTCGCCGTAGTAGCCCAAGTCTTTCAGGGTATTGCCCATTGAAAAACGCAGTCCCGTGCTTTCGCCGTGCAGCAGATAGGGTTTGAGGCGTTCGAGTGCTGCACCCCAGCCGCCGCCTTTTTCCAAAACTTCCACAAACACCGCGTCGTCAATGCCCGATCTGCGTGCGCATGCCGCTGCTTCTGCCAGCAGGGTGACCGAACCCAATGAGACAAAGTTGTGCAACAGTTTCATGCGGTGGCCGGCACCGACAGCGCCTGCATGGACGATGTTTTCGGCAAAAGTGGACAGCAGGGGACGGCAAGCTTCGAGCCATGCGGCATCGCCCCCCACCAACAAATTCAGCCTCCCTTGCATGGCCTCATTGGGAGTTCGGGTCATGGCCGCGTCCATGAAGCGAACGCCCCGCTGTGCCAATTGTTCAGCCACCTGCAAGGTGGATTCGGGCATGCTGGTCGAGCAGTCGATCACGGTCATGCCCTCGCGCAGACCGGCCAGCAAGCCGGTGTCGCCCGCCAAGATAGCCTCGACCTGTGCAGAGCCGTTGACACACAAAATCACCACATCGCTGGCCTGTGCCACGGCCTGGGCCGTGCTGGCGGTGCGTGCGCCAGATTCAATCAAAGCGGCCAAAGGTTGGTTGCCCGGATGCACCATGGCGGTGAGGGCGTAGCCCTTTTTAACGATGTTGGTGGCGATGCCCAGGCCCATAAGGCCCAGGCCGATCATGCCGATGCGCAGGCTTTGCATGTCTGTTCCTGAAAGATGAAAGGGTTCTTGTGCTGAAAATGAACAGTACCAAGTGTAGAGACTACTGGATGTGCGGTGGTGGACCCTGCGAGTGCCGGGTTGGGAGTGTCACGGTGTTGACGCTGCTTCCTTCGTTTCGCGCCACAATGCCGGTATGACCTATCCCAATACCCAACTCTTCATCAACGGCGAATGGAGCGATGCCGAAGGCGGCCGCACACTGCCCGTGTTCAACCCTTCTACGGGCACCGAAATCGGTCGCTTGGCCCATGCGGGCATTCCGGATCTGGAGCGAGCCGCCCAAGCCGCGCAAAAGGGTTTTGAAATTTGGCGCGACACCCCTGCCAATGAACGCAGCGCCATCATGCGCAAAGCCGCGGCGCTGATGCGCGAACGGGCCCCGCAAATCGCCGAACTCCTCACACAAGAACAAGGCAAGCCCTTGGGCGAAGCCAAGGTCGAGGCCATGTCGGCCGCTGACATCATCGAGTGGTTTGCCGAAGAGGGCCGACGCGTGTATGGCCGCATCGTGCCGCCGCGCAATGTGAACGTGCAGCAGCAAGTGCTGAAGTTGCCAGTAGGACCTGTGGCTGCATTCACACCCTGGAACTTCCCCATTAACCAGGCTGTGCGCAAGATGTCCGCCGCCTTGGCCACAGGCTGCTCCATCATCGTCAAAGCGCCCGAAGAAACGCCTGCCGCCCCAGCCGAATTGATCCGCGCTTTCCATGATGCGGGTGTGCCCGCTGGCGTGATCGGTTTGGTCTACGGCACGCCCGCCGAAATCTCGAACTACCTGATCGCGCACCCCCTGATCCGCAAGATCACCTTCACTGGCTCCACACCCGTGGGCAAGCAACTGGCCGCCTTGGCTGGTCAGCACATGAAGCGTGTGACGATGGAGCTGGGTGGCCACGCGCCGGTCATCTTGGCCGAAGACGCCGACATCGGCCTGGCCCTCAAGACCGCAGGAGCTGCCAAGTTCCGCAACGCCGGACAGGTTTGCATCTCGCCCACCCGTTTTCTGGTGCACCACAAGATTGCCGACGAATTTGCGCAGCGTTTTGCCGAACAAGCGCAAGCACTGAAGGTCGGCGACGGGTTGGCTGCCGGCACGCAAATGGGGCCGCTTGCCAATGAGCGCCGCTTGGCAGCCATGCAGGCCATCGTGCAAGACGCCCGAGCCAAAGGCGCCAAGGTCCTCACAGGCGGTGAGCGCATCGGCACGCAAGGCAATTTCTTTGCGCCCACGGTGCTCTCGCATGTGCCGCTCGACGCCGACGTCGTGGTCAATGAACCGTTTGGCCCGATCGCTGCAATCCGCAGTTTCGAAAAGATCGAAGACGCCATCGCCGAGTCCAACCGCTTGCCTTTTGGTTTGGCCGGCTATGCCTTCACCAATTCGATGAAAACCATGCACCAGTTGAACCAGCGTTTGGACGTGGGCATGTTGTGGGTCAACCAACCCGCAGCGCCATGGCCTGAGTTGCCTTTTGGCGGCATGAAGGATTCGGGTTACGGCTCCGAAGGCGGCCCAGAGGCGCTGGAGGCCTACCTGAACACCAAGACGGTGTCGATCTTCCACGCCTGAGTGTCAAAGCTTCGTGTCTGGGCGTGACAGCGCACAGACGCGTCAACCGCAGCAGCCGAAGATGGGCCGATGGACAAACACCGGAGCCCGTCATGACCCAACACAACATGTGTCAGTGTGTGGTCGCCAGCATGCTGGCGACCACAGCCACAGCTTGGGCGCAAGCACCGGCGGAATTTCCGATCGGCGGCACGGCTGACAAGGCACTCTTGCGCCCCAGTGACCGGCCGATTCAACTTTCCAGCTCAGTGTTCGAGGTTCGCCCCCGCAGTCTTCACCTGGGGTGCCATGCGCTGCAGGGCCCGCGCTGCAACACCCGTGTCGGCAAAAGCCCAAGCGAGTGACGCGCCCACGCTTTGCAAGGCGGTGCGCACAGCGGTTTGCTCCAAAGCGCATGCACGTTCTCGTCCCAGCAGGTTCAGCGCCCATTCAGGCAGCTGGTGAAAAGCGGCTCGCACGATCAGACTGACCAAAGGGCGATCCAGCGGCGCACAGGGGTAGTTTTCAATCAGGTGCAAGGTCTCTCGGGTGCGCTCATCCACCCGCAGTTCAGGCCGGTAGTCTTGCAATTGCGTCAGGGCTTGGTGCCGTGTCTGCGGCAAGTCTCGGGCCCCCAGCAGATGGCCCACTCGTGCCATTTCTGCAAAGTACTGGTCTTGCCGCGCTGCCCCCAAAGGCTGCAAGGACAAGTCTTGGTAGGCGCGTAAAAAGCTGCTTGTCTCGCCCAGGTGCACCCAGCGGATCAGCGCGGGGTCATTGGCCACATAGGGCGTGCCGTCGGGCAGCGTGCCGCGAATCCGTGCATGGATGTGGTTGACCCGCTCAATCGTTTGCATGGCGGCAGCCGTGCCGCCATAGGTGGTGGTGGCCACAAACAAGGCTGTACGCCCCAGTCGAGATTGGAGCTGGGTGCGAAAACTGGAATGGTCCCAGACCGCAGCCAAAGCCCGAGGGTGCAAGGCTTGCAGCATGAGTGAGGACAAACCGCCGGTCATCATCGCCACAAAGTGCGCATGGACTTGCCAAGCGGCCGAGTCAGGTCCGAACAGACCTAGGTCGCCCGCGGGCTGCAGAAAGTCACGCGCATCCCCGGTGGCCCCCGTCATGGTCCGGACCCGCTCCCCCAGCTGGGTTTTGAGCCGTGCCGAAACCTGCGCTTGGATCGGTTCTAGCCATGCCGGGCAGGGCGGTAAAAAGAATGAGGGTATGGGCATGGGGCGAGCAATCTGCGTTGTGAGCAGTTTGAAGCAGCGGTCGCCAGTTTGCAGGGACGCAGCCAATAGACGTTCTCCCCCACGGGTTTTGGGCGATGACCTTGTAGCTTGTGGGTTTATTGTCCTTGGGCATGCCAGTTGGGGTGGTGGATGACCGAACATCGTGCATCAATGGGAGAACCTGATGGCTTGGCTGGACTTTTTGAAAAATGGCAATGAACTGAGTGAGCTTTTGATCGAGGGCCAAAACCCCTATGGTGCGCAACTGCTCAAGCAAGCCGATGTCGACCAGATGCGTGACCACCTTCAGCCTGGCGAGCGCGTGTTGGCTTATGTGTTGGGTCGTGTGGTTATGGCGGGCCGTGGTTTGTGGTTGTTGACCGATCAAAACTTGCTGATTTCAGAGAATGACAGCGGCACCTTGGTCCACCATGTGGCCCTGAAAGACATCAGCGAAGCCGAGTGCGTCAAGGGCAAATATGGCTACACCCTGCGTGTGACCGCTGCGGGCCAGCAGCGCAGTGTGTATGGCGCGTCAAGCCACTTGGCCGCGGTGTTTTACCGCGCCTTGGGCCAAAAAGCCCCATGCATCCCCGTCTTGAAACCCACGGCCCTGGACGCTGACGACGTGGCCGAAGTGGTGCACCATTTTTCTGACGCTGCGCTGCGTTTGCAACCCGTGGCCATGGTCAATGCAGATGTCCACGCTCTGATCGCCCAGCTGGCACACGCCGCTGCCAACCATGGTTGGTTGCAGTCCAGTGAAGCGCACTTGGTGCGTGTGGCCGAAACGGCGCACTGACCTTCAAGTTATTTGACTCTTGATGGAGCTCACCCCTGTGAGCGAAGGTTCTCAGGGCTTGCTGGCTTCTATGCGCTGGGTGTCAAAGCCAAGTCTGTCCAGCTTGCCCAGCAGCGCCTGGTAAGTGGCTGCAGGCATTTGCGGCGTGCGCGACAAAATCCACAAGTACTCGCGCTGGGGTTCACTCACCACCACCCATTGGTAGTCCGGGTCCAGGTCGATGATCCAGTAATCGCCCCAAACCAAGGGGATGAAAGACAGCCACTCGGGTGCAAAGCGCACCTTGAGCTGGGGGGAGCTCGCCCCGCCGATTTGCCGGGCCGCACCCAAGGCCTCGCTCCATTCGCCCTTGTCGGTTTTGCAGCGGTTGAGCACCTGCACTTGGCCATTGGCTTGCAGCGAGTAAGTGGCTTGTGTGCTGCTGGCGCATTTCTTCTGAAACCAGTTGGGGTATTTGGCAATCTCATGCCAGGTGCCCATGTAACGCGGTACATCGACCGAGGGCACGGTTTTCAGCGGTGCCAGCTCAGCCAGTGCAGGGTTCAGGGCTGTGCAGCAGATCAGGACCAGCCCCAGCCCGCCAGTGAAGAAGCGGCGCATCAAACCACAATCGGGGTCATCGCCCCGTCCATGCTCATGCAAATGCCAGTGACGTAACTGGCTTTGGACGATGCCAAAAACAGCACGGCATTCGCGATTTCTTCGGGCTCGGCCATGCGGCCCAATGGGATTTTGGACACGGCCTGGGCCATGGCTTCTGCGGTGTCGATGCCTTTGAGACGCGCATCGGCCGCCAAGCCTTCTTGCAAACGGTCGGTCAGGGTCAGGCCGGGGTTGATGGCATTGACGCGAATGCCTTGCTCGCCATAAGCCGCTGCCAAGCCAGCGCTCACGAGCATCAGCGCGGCATTGGCAGCACCCCCGGGCAGATGGATGGGGCTGGCCACTTTGCCGCCATTGCCCACCACGTTGACCACCGCACCCGCGCCACGAGCTGCCATGCGCTGGATGGTGGGGGTGATCATGTGGACATAGGTGAAGTACTTGGCCTGCATGGCGTCGGCAAAGGCTACGGGTGTGAGCTCTGGAGCGGGTGTTCGTTTGGCCGCGCCTGCCGAATTGACCAGTACATCGACGGGTCCAAAAGTGTTTTCTGCCGAATCCAGGACACTCAAGGCCGCAGCCGCATCGCGCAAATTGGCCGCCACGGTGTGGATGCGCTCGGCGGAAAAAGTGGCTTGCAGTTTTTGACGCGCCGCGCTCAGGTTGGCGGCCTCGCGTGAAACGAGGGTCACTTTGGCGCCTTCTTCCAAAAAGGCATGGGCGCAAGCCAAGCCAATGCCTTTGCTACCGCCAGTGATCAAAACATGTTTGTCGCGCAGGTGCAGGTCCATGGGGTTCTCTTCTGATGAAATGATGAAATTGGATTTCGCAATTTAAACACCCTTCAACCACACTTGCCTCATGAATACCAAAACCTCTGCTTTGCGTGCGCGATTGAACCAACCCGGTCTGGTGGTGGCTCCGGGCGTGTTTGACATGGTGTCATTGCGCCTGGCCGACAGCTTTGGCTTTGATGCCTTGTACATGACGGGCTACGGCACGGTCGCTTCGCACATGGGTTTGCCCGACGCTGGCCTGGCCACTTACAGCGACATGGTCGGGCGCGTCACGGCCATGGCGGGCATGGCCCGCACGCCTTTGATTGCCGATGCCGACACGGGTTACGGGGGCTTGCTCAACATGCGCCACACCATTCGGGGTTATGAGGCGGCTGGCGCTTGCGCCATCCAGCTCGAAGACCAGGAGTTCCCCAAAAAATGTGGCCATACGCCAGGTCGCCGCGTCATTCCCATGGCCGACATGGTGCGCAAGATCCAGGTGGCGGTGGACTCGCGCGAGTCCAAAGACTTTTTGATCATCGCCCGCACCGACGCACGCACCACGCTGGGCCTGGATGAAGCCTTGCGCCGGGCCGAGGCCTATGCCAAGGCCGGGGCTGACATTCTGTTTGTCGAGTCGCCTGAGACCGAGGAGGAAATGCGCCGCATTGGCCAAAGTTTTGACGTGCCATTGGTGGCCAATATGGTTGAAAAAGGCCGCACCCCCGTGTTGACCCGCCCCGAGCTGGAAGCGCTGGGCTACAAGATCGCCATCTTCCCGGTCACCGCCCTGCTGGCAGGTGTGCAGGCCATGACGCAGGTGTACAAACAGTTCAAGGACACGGGCTCGTCGGCCAAGGGCAGCACACCTTTGTATGACTTTGCCGACCTGACCCAGCTCATGGGTTTTGAAGACGTGTGGGCATTTGAAAAACGCTACGCCGAGACCGAGTGATTTCCCCTGAAACCCTTTGGAGACAAACATGCAAAAAAAGACCACAGCACCCCGCCGCCAATGGCTCAAAACCACGCTGAGCATCGCTTGGATGGCTGCCGCTTGCGGCGGTCTGGGGCTGAGCGCCAGCACGGCGTCTGCGCAAGCGACATACCCTGCCAAGCCCATTCGTCTGGTGGTACCTTTTGCCACGGGTGGCGTGACCGACACCAGTGGCCGACTCATCGCCGAGCAGCTGTCCAAGCGTTTGGGGCAGCAGGTGATTGTGGACAACAAGCCGGGGGCCTCGGGCAACATCGGCACGCAAATGGTGGCCGCGGCCGAGCCCGATGGCTACACCTTGCTCTTGGGCTTTGACGGCACCTTGGTGATCAACCCGCATGTGTTTCCCAAAGTGGGTTTTGACACCGTGAAGGACTTTGCACCGATTGGCAAAATTGGCGATGCCATATTGATTTTGGTCTCACACCCCGGCGTCCCTGCCAAGACCCTGCAACAGGTCATTGCCTTGTCCAAAACCCAGTCGGGTGGCCTGTCTTATGGCACATCCGGCACGGGCGGCACACCGCACATTGCGGGTGAGCTGCTCAAGCAACGCACGGGTGCCAACCTGACGCACATCCCCTACAAAGGCGGCGGTCAGGCCATGATCGATGTGATGGGCGGCAACATTCCCCTGGTCTACACCGCCGTGGCGGGCGCCATTCAGCACGTCAAGTCGGGCAAGCTGCATGCGGTCGCGGTGTCGAGTGCGCAGCGTGCACCGTCCATGCCCGATGTGCCGACATTTATGGAATCGGGTGTGGCCGATTTCGACATCAACTCTTGGGTGGGTTTGCTGGCCCCAGCCAAAACGCCCCGGGCGATTGTGGACAAGCTCAACACCGAGCTGAACGCCGTGCTCAACGACCCGGCTGTGCGCGAGCGCTTGAACACCTTGGGTATCGCAGCCAGCCCAGGCGGCCCGGAACGTTTTGGTCGTGACCTGTCGCGTGACCTTTCGCGCTATGCGGCGGTGGTCAAAGGGGCCAACATCAAGGCGGAGTGATTCAAGCCTTAAGACCTTTGACCAGGGGCTGCGCCAGTCGCTCGCCTTCTTGCAGCCAGAAGGCGGGGTCTGCGCTGCGGATTCGGGTGATGGCGTTGCCCATGTGCGTGGCTGCAGCTTGCCTGGCTGCAGCAGCGTCGCCGGCTTTGACGGCATGCAAGATGGCTTGGTGCTCGGATTGAACTTCTGTCGCAAAGTCCATGCGCCTGGCTTCGTTGGCTCGGGTCACTTGCGTCGCCCCATGCAAAAACTGGCCCAAATATTCCAGAGTCTGAATCAAAAACGGATTGCATGTGGCGTCGGCAATGGCCCGGTGAAACTTCACGTCTTCGGCCACCCCATCTCCGCCAGCTTGCACAGCCGCATCCAAAGCAAGGACCGCTTTTTCGATGGCATCGATATCGCTCCCGCTGCGTCGCTCGGCAGCCAAGGCGGCCACCTCGGCTTCTAAAGCTCTTCGCACTTCTACCATCTGAATCACCGCTTCTTGCGAGGCCGCGTGGCGGGCTTCAAAGTTCAGCGGCGCGAAGGGTAATTTCTGACTGACAAACACACCACTGCCCTGGCGTGAGTCGACCAAGCCCAATGACTTGAGCCTGGAGACGGCTTCACGCACCACGGTACGGCTGACTTCGAATTGCTCAACCAAGCGCGCTTCGGTGGGCAGTTTGTCGCCGGGCAGGAGCCGGCCCTGTTTGATTTCGGTGGCCAGCTGTTCAGCCACTTGGTCGGACAGGCGAGCGCCGCTGGTCACGGGTGTGAAGTTCTGGGTCATGAGGTTGTCATACAAAAGACAAGTCCAGAGAATAGCGCGGCTTCTTGACCGCTGCTGTCAACTGGGTTCACGGCAGGTGTTTTGGGCCAAAGCCCAGTAATCTGATAATTACGGATAGGTAAACTGATTTATCTATAGTAAATTACAACCTGTCGCGCCGAGAGGTGCTTTTTCGAGGCCGGAGACCACGCATGGGTGCCTACATCAACCCGATCTATCCCTACAAGTCGCCTGCCGACTTGATGTCCACACCGCCGCAGCGCAAGCCTTTGATCGTCATTGGCGCTGGGCCAGTGGGCTTGGCCGCTGCCATCGACGCCCGCTTGCAGGGTTTGGACGTGTTGGTGCTGGACGACGACAAGACCGTGTCAGTCGGCTCGCGGGCGGTCTGTTACGCCAAGCGCTCGCTCGAAATCCTGGACCGTTTGGGCATTGCCGAACAAGCCTGCAACATGGGCGTGAGCTGGAACATTGGCCGCACCTTCCTCGAAGAAGACGAGGTGTACCAGTTCAACCTGGTGCCTGATGCGGGCCACAAGCGCCCCGGCATGATCAACCTTCAGCAGTACCACGTCGAAGAAATGCTGATCGCCCGCGCCCTCGAATTGGGTGCCGACATCCGATGGCAGCACAAAGTGACTGCCGTGACCCGCGAGAGCGACCACGCGACCCTGACGGTGGAAACGCCCGAAGGCACTTTTGAGATCGAAGCCGACTGGCTGGTGGTGGCCGATGGCGCACGCAGCCCTGTTCGCCGCCACTTGGGGCTGGACATCGAAGGCCGCGTGTTCCAGGACCGCTTTTTGATCGCCGACGTGATCATGAAGGCCGACTACCCTGCCGAGCGCTGGTTCTGGTTTGACCCGCCTTTCCACCCCAACCAAAGCGTATTGCTGCACAAGCAAAGCAACAACGTCTGGCGAATTGACTTTCAGCTGGGCTGGGACGCCGACCCCGAAGAAGAAAAGAAGCCCGAAAAGGTCATTCCGCGCCTGCAGGCTATGCTGGGCGACGAGCGGCCCTTCGAGCTGGAGTGGGTCAGCATTTACACCTTCCAGTGCCGCCGCATGACCGATTTTCGCCACGGCCGCGTGCTGTTTGTGGGCGACGCGGCGCACCAGGTCTCACCATTTGGCGCACGCGGAGCCAACTCGGGTTTTCAGGATGCGGACGATCTGATGTGGAAGCTGGGCCTGGTCATCAAGGGCCAGGCCAGCGAGAAGTTGCTCGACACCTACGCGCACGACCGCCAGTTTGCGGCCGACGAAAACATCATGAACTCGACCCGCTCGACCGACTTCATCACACCCAAGAGCCGCACCAGCAAGACCTTCCGCAACCAGGTGCTGGCGCTGGCCAAGCATTACCCATTTGCACGCAAGTTGGTGAACTCGGGCCGCCTGTCCATGCCGTCCTTCTTGACCGAATCTGTGCTCAATACGCCCGATGCCGAGCCTTTCGAAGGCCAGATGGTGCCCGGCGCACCGATGGACGATGCGCCCGTGCAGGTGAACGGGCGAGACGCCTGGCTGCTTGACCAGGTGGGCAAAGGTTTTCAGCTCTTGTTATTCGTTGATGCAGTGCCATCGAACGAAGTGTTGGCACAACTCGCGAATCTTTCCTCTGAATGTGGGAGCGCATCCCTGCGCGCGAATGAGCCCGTGCAAGTCACGCCCCTCATAGTCACATCCAGTCCCCTGAACATCCCTGGCGTGACCACCATCGTCGACACCCAAGGCCTGGTGGCCAAACGCTACGACGCCAAACCCGGCACGACCTACCTGCTGCGCCCAGACCAGCATGTCGCGGCCCGCTGGCGTCAGATGGACAGCGCCAAGATACAAGCCGCATTGTTCCGCGCCTTGGGCGCCAACATAGGCCAAGCCTGAACCTCACAGAGGAACGACATGAACACCGCCCTGAAAACCGATCCCAACTTCCACGAAGGCGGTCGCCGCTTTTTCCGCGACTTCTCACCCGGCGACGAGTTTTATGAACACCTGATCGACGCTCACAATGGCTTGAGCGACGAACAAAGCGAAGCGCTCAACGCCCGCTTGATCTTGCTGCTGGCCAACCACATTGGGGATTTGAAGGTGCTGCGCGAGGCATTGGAGAACGCTCGCGCAAGCGCTTGAGGGCGTGAAGCATAGATTCTTGGCGCAGTACGCTCAACGCCTGCGCAGAAAAAACTGCGCCACAGCCCCCGTCAAGGCAAAGGCCAGCATCATCCAGCCCAGATTCACGGCGCCCTCGTGCGGCACCAAGCCCACCAGATAGCCGCCTGTGGCGCCAGTGAGTTGCTGCATCAGGCCCGCCACCGCAGCGGCCGATCCGGCCAGTGCGGGCACCACCCCCACAGTGCCTGCCAAGGCAGGTGGGTTCAACAAACCGTGGCCAAAACCCAGCAAGAGCAGCGGCAAAGCCACAGCCAGCGCCGTCTGCACACCCCCCAAGCCCAGCGCCAGCATCACCACCAAACCGCCCAGCGTCAGGGCCTGACCCCAGGCCATCACCCGCGATTCACCCGCTTGCGCGATGAGCCGTGAGGTCATGAAATTGCCCAGGATGTAAGACACGGGCACTGCCATGATGAACCAGCCAATGCCGTCCGGGCCAATGCCGTAGCCCTTGAGCACAGTGGGTGCCCCGGCCAGGAAGGCATAGAACGTGGCCGTGGTCGCGGCGAGGATGGCGACGTACAACAAAAAGCGCGGCTCTCGCATCAGCCGGGCATAAGCGCTGAGCATGGCCGGCAGCCAATGGCCCGCAGCAGGCGCGGGTTTGGCCACACGCGGCAAGCCCAGCCAAGCCGCCACTAAAAGCAGCGCCGCCAATACCGCCAACAACACGAAGTTGGTTTGCCAGCCCAGGCGCACATGGATCTGCCCGCCGATGAGTGTGGCCAGCGGTGGGCACATGCCCAGCGCCATGCCGATGTAGGCCATGACGCGGGTGCGTTGCGGCCCACTGAACAGGTCTTGCACCATGGAGCGACCGACCACCATGCTGGCCGCACTGCCAGCGCCTTGCAAGACGCGGGCAAGGGTCAGCGTCGCAATGTCGCCGGCCAAAGCAGCTATGACAGAAGCCAGCCCTGCCACCACCAGACCGAGCATCAAGATGGGTTTGCGCCCGTGCCGGTCGGACAGCGGGCCGTACACCAGTTGCAAGGCGCCGTAGGCCACCACATAGCCGCTGAAGGTCAGCTGCACATCGGCTTGGTGGGTGCTGAAAATGGCGCCCCACTCCTGCATGGAAGGCAGGCACAGGGTCATGGCCAAGAGGCCAAAGGAAATTTGCGCCAGCACGTTGGCGATCAGCCAAGGGCTGTGGGGGCCAGTGCCCTGGGTGCCGGGCGCCGCAGACATGTCAGCGGCGTTGCAGTTTGTAAACGGCCGTGCCGGCCATCAGGTTGGGCAAGGTGCGCACTTCCTGACCGTTTTGCAGGCCAAAAGCGTCCACCACCTGCAAATTGTTTTTGTGGGCCAGATCGCCAAAGTCGGCATAGGTGCCCACTCGGATGTTGGGCGTGTCGTACCACTGGTAGGGCAGGCGCTTGGTCACCGGCATGCGGCCTTGCAGCACGCTCAGGCGGTTGAACCAATGCGCAAAGTTGGGGAAAGCGACGATTCCCTCGCGGCCTACGCGCACGGTCTCGCGCAGCATGGTCTCGGCGTTGCGCAGGTGTTGCAGGGTGTCGATTTGCAGCACCACGTCAAACGATTGGTCGGCAAACAGGCTCAAGCCTTCGTCCAGGTTCAGCTGGATCACGTTCACACCGCGCTGCACACAGGCGTGCACATTGGTGTCGTCCAGTTCTACGCCGTAACCGGTGCAGCCCTTGTGTTGTTGCAAGTAGGCCAGCAACGCGCCATCGCCGCAGCCCAGGTCCAGCACGCGTGCGCCTTGCGGCACTAGGCGGGCAATGGCTTGCATGATCAGGGGGTCGCTCATGCGGCACCTCCTTCGTTCAAAGTCTTCGCCATGTTGTCAAAGTAAGAGCGCACCACGTTCATGTAGCGGGCATCGTCCAGCAAAAAGGCGTCGTGTCCGTGCGGTGCGTCGATTTCGGCGTAGCTCACGTCGCGGCGGTTGTCGAGCAGGGCCTTGACCATTTCGCGGCTGCGGGCGGGTGAGAAGCGCCAGTCGGTGCTGAAGCTGACCAGCAAAAATTTGCAGCTGGCGCGGGACAAGGCCTTGGACAGGTCCCCGCCAAACGCGCGGGCCGGGTCAAAGTAATCGAGTGCCCGGGTGATCAGCAAATAGGTGTTGGCGTCAAAGTACTCGCTGAACTTGTCGCCCTGATACCGCAAATAGCTTTCGATCTGGAACTCCACTTCTTGTGTGGAATATTTGTAGCCGCTGGCGTTGTGCGTGACGGCTTCGCGCAATTCGCGACCAAACTTTTCGTTCATCACGTCGTCGCTCAGGTACGTGATGTGGCCGATCATGCGGGCGATGCGCAGGCCGCGCTTGGGCACCACGCCTTGTGCGTAAAAGTGCCCGTCGTTGAAGTCCGGGTCCGTCACGATGGCGCGGCGGGCCACTTCGTTGAAGGCGATGTTTTCGGCGTTCAGGTTGGGCGCGCTGGCCACCACCACCGCGTGCTTCACGCGCTCGGGGTATTGCAGAGTCCAAGACAGCGCCTGCATGCCGCCCAGACTGCCGCCCATCACGGCGGCCAGTTGTTCGATGCCCAAAGCGTCGAGCAAGCGGGCTTGGGCGTTGACCCAGTCTTCCACCGTGACGACCGGAAAGTCTGCGCCATAGACGCGGCCGGTGTCGGGGTTGGTGTGCATGGGGCCGGTGGAGCCAAAGCACGAACCCAGGTTGTTCACGCCGATCACAAAAAAGCGGTCGGTGTCGAGCGACTTGCCCGGGCCAATCATGTTGTCCCACCAGCCCAGGTTTTTGGGCTGGTCGGCGTACACGCCCGCCACATGGTGCGAGGCGTTGAGCGCGTGGCAGATCAGTACGGCGTTGGATTTGTCGGCGTTGAGTGTGCCGTAGGTTTCGTAGCTCAGCGAATAGCCGCGGATGGATGCGCCGCTTTGCAAAGGCAAAGGGGCTTCAAAGGTCATCGACTGTGGCGTGGCGATCAAACTCATGGCGAAAATGAAAAAACCCGGTGACGCTCAAGAAGCGATACCGGGTTGGGCTCTACCTCTTTAGCTGCATTTTGGAATGCGGAGCATTCCTGCGCCCGCAAGCTGGAGCAAATCGGCGCCATGAAAGTATAAATCAGCCCCAGCCGAGCAAGGCCACTGTGCCCAATATGGCAAAAATACCCGCCGATACCAGGTGAACGATGCGCAGTGGGACGCGCTTGGTGATGGCGTCGCCGAGCCAGACCACGGGTGCGTTCGCCAGCATCATGCCCAGCGTGGTGCCCGCGACCACCATGAACCATGCGTTGTATTGGGCCGCCAGCATGACGGTGGCGATTTGGGTTTTATCGCCCATTTCGGCCAGAAAAAAGGCCACCACGGTGGTCAAAAACACGCCCATGCGCGGAGCACTCTCACCTTCTTCATCATCAAGCTTGTCGGGGATCAACATCCACACCGCCATGGCGATGAAGGACGCGCCCAGCACCCAGCGCAGCACATCAGGCCCCATGACCGTCGTGATCCAGCTGCCAAGCGCGCCCGCCAAACCGTGGTTCGCCAAAGTGGCCACCAAAATGCCCAGCACGATGGGCCAAGGCTTGCGAAAACGCGCAGCCAGTACCAGCGACAACAGCTGGGTTTTGTCGCCCATTTCGGCCAAGGCCACGATGCCAGTAGAGACGAGGAAGGCTTCCATAAGGTGCGTGTGCCAAGGAGTTCAAAGACAACCCATCTTACGTGAGTGATCTAGGGCTCGCATGCCCCAAGAGGGTGTCGCGCATCAATTTGGGCCTGTTTCTTGCTTTGGTTTGGTGCGTCAAAGGCTGGAATGGCCTTTATGCACCAATTTAAATCAAAATTCCTAAAGAGATGGTCATGGAAGCACTGAAACAGGGCGCGGATGCGCTATTCATATTGTTGGGCGGGATCATGGTCTTGGCCATGCACGCTGGTTTTGCGTTCTTAGAGTTGGGCACAGTCCGCAAAAAGAACCAAGTCAATGCCTTGGTCAAGATCTTGGTCGACTTTTCGGTTTCCACGGTCGTCTATTTTGTGGTCGGTTACAGCGTGGCCTATGGCACCACATTTTTTGTGGGCGCCGAGCAACTCGCTGCCAAAAACGGTTACGACTTGGTCAAGTTCTTTTTCTTGCTGACCTTTGCGGCCGCTATTCCGGCCATCATTTCGGGCGGCATTGCCGAGCGTGCCAAGTTTTGGCCCCAGCTCATTGCCACCGCTGTGATCGTTGGCTTTGTGTACCCCTTCTTCGAGGGCATCGCTTGGAACCAGCACTTTGGGGTGCAGGCCTGGATCAAGGCGGTCACGGGTGACGAGTTCCATGATTTCGCAGGCTCGGTGGTCGTGCACGCCATGGGCGGCTGGATTGCATTGCCTGCTGTCGTGCTCTTGGGGGCGCGTTACAACCGTTACCGCAAAGACGGTCAGGTTTCAGCGCACCCACCGTCCAGCATCCCTTTCTTGGCGCTGGGTTCGTGGATTTTGATCGTGGGCTGGTTCGGCTTCAACGTGATGAGTGCGCAAACACTGGACAAAATTTCGGGCTTGGTGGCCGTCAACTCCTTGATGGCCATGGTGGGCGGCACGTTGGTCGCTTTGTTGATGGGCAAAAATGACCCCGGTTTTGTGCACAACGGTCCTTTGGCCGGTTTGGTGGCCGTGTGCGCCGGATCGGATTTGATGCACCCATTTGGTGCATTGGTGGTGGGCGCTGTGGCCGGCGGTTTGTTCGTGGTCATGTTCACCCTGACGCAAAACAAGTGGAAGATCGATGACGTCTTGGGTGTTTGGCCATTGCACGGTGTGTGTGGTGCTTGGGGTGGCATTGCCGCAGGCATTTTTGGCACGACCAGTTTGGGCGGTTTGGGCGGCGTTAATTTGTCAGCCCAGCTCATTGGAACGTCCTTGGGTGTCGTTTGGGCCTTGTTGGGTGGTTTGGTGATTTATGGCATTCTCAAAATGACCCTGGGTTTGAAACTCAGCCAAGAAGAGGAATACGACGGCGCAGATTTGAGCATTCACAAAATCAGTGCCACGCCTGACCGCGAAGTGAGTTGGTAAAACAACACATCACCCTGCCAAGGCCTGCTTTAAGAGGATGTAAGGGGGTTTCCCTCTTGCATTTTGTGTGGTTTTGTCACTCATAATTCGGTGACTTCCTTGTGGTGATTGAGGAAGTCATGTTTGCGGTGACCCCATCAGTTTCGCTTTTCATGAGATGTTTTCAGGTATATCGAGTGCGTTGTCGGAGCTCCATCGCTTTTATCTCTGTGTTTTGAGGAGTCCCTTTCATGGGCAATAAACTTTACGTCGGCAACCTGCCTTATTCGGTTCGTGACAGCGATCTGGAACAAGCCTTCAGTGAATTCGGTGCTGTTACCAGCGCCAAAGTCATGATGGAACGTGACACCGGTCGGTCCAAGGGCTTCGGCTTTGTGGAAATGGGCAGCGATGCTGAAGCGCAAGCTGCCATCAATGGTATGAATGGCCAGCCCTTGGGTGGTCGCAATGCTGTTGTGAACGAGGCGCGTCCCATGGAAGCACGTCCTCCCCGCACGGGTGGCGGTGGTTTTGGTGGCGGTGGCGGTGGCTACGGTGGCGGTCGTCGTGAAGGCGGTGGCGGCGGGTATGGCGGCGGCGGTGGTGGCTACGGCGGCGGTCGCGAAGGCGGCGGCGGTTATGGTGCGCCGCGCGAAGGTGGTGGTGGTTATGGCGGTGGCCGCGATGGCGGTGGCGGCTATGGCGGCGGCCGTGAAGGCGGCGGTGGCTACGGCGGACGCCGTGAAGGTGGCGGCGAAGGTGGTGGTGGCGGTTTCCGCAGCCCCTACGGTGCAGGTCCCCGTGGCGGCGGACGCCGCGATGGTGGCGGTGGTGGCTACGGTGGTGACAACAACTACTGAAGCATGACCGAGTCGCGCTAAAGAGCGGCCTTGGCCAAAAAGCAAAGCCCTGATTTCAGGGCTTTGTCGTTTCTGGTGGGGACGAATCCCTCTCAGGGTGGGCTAGTTTTGGGCATCAGGCTGCCCCTCACGCGCCCTTGCAATGCGTATTCGCCGCTGTTGCTGTTGAAACTCATGCCGTTGGCCGTGAAGACGTCTCGACCACGGATGATGCGCACGGGATCGTCGGACAGCACCTTGTCTTCATCCGGCAAGGCGACCAAGCGTTCCCCATGCAGTTCGATTTGGGGGCGTGTATCGCGAGGGTGTTGGATGGCTTGCGCGCGACCGAGCAAGGTGATCTGCTTGCCATCGTCACTGGCAATGCCTTTCTGGGCTTGTGCATTCATGCGGTCATCTTTCTCATTCTGAGCAAAGATGCGTATTTTTTCAATGTGCAGTGCTTCTGTTGCGGGGAAATGTTGGGCACTTGCTCCGGAAATTTCCCGCGTCATTTGGCCCTGTTGGTTGAACGACTTGACAGAAAAGTCGCTCAGGCGGTAATCGGGATCCTGTCGGACCGGCTTGTTGGCAAGGGGGCTGTTCAGGGTGGGCACGCTGCGCACCAACCACCAGCTCCCAGAGGCCAGCAAAGCCAGCACGATCAAGGGCAAGTAAACGCTCAATGCATCCAACAGACGGCGCAGTTTCATGCAGACGGTCCGGTGTGGGCGCTGACGCCAACCTGTGCCAACAGTTTTGCGTAGTGGCCGCTAGCCACCAAAAGCAAGTCACATAAAGCACGAGCTGCACCTTCGCCACCACGTTCGGCAGTGATGTGGTGGGCCACGGCCTTGGCCTGTGCGTGACCGTTGGCTGGGGCGCAAGCAAAGGCGACCCGCTGCATGACGGGCAAATCGGGCCAGTCATCGCCCATGGCTGCGGCTTGAGACCAGTTGAGCCCCAACGTTTGTAAAAACGCCTCGGCGGCGGGGCGCTTGTCTTCGGTGCCAAACCGGGCATGGGTGATGCCCAAGGCTTTCAGGCGCAAGCGCAATGCGGGTGTGTCGCGCCCGGTGATCACCACGGGGGTGATGCCCACTTGCTGCAGCAATTTCAGGCCTTGCCCGTCGAGTGAGTGGAAACGCTTGAGCGTCTCGCCCGATTCGGAAAAGTACAAGCCGCCGTCCGTGAGTACGCCATCGACATCGAAGAACACCACGCGGATGCCTTGAGCTTGCAAGAGCAACTCGGGTGGGTAGTTCAAGGCGGGTATCAGTGTTTGCATGTCAGATGACCTTGGCTCGCATGAGGTCGTTGGAGTTGAGGGCGCCGCACAGCCGCCCTGCATCGTCCACCACCAAAATGCTGGTGATGCGGCGCCGCTCCATCATCTCTGCGGCCTCGACGGCCAATGCACCCACTTGGATCGTGTGGGGGTTGGCGTGCATCACATCGCACGCTTTCAGCTCGCGCAGGTCCGCGCCTTTTTCAATCAGGCGGCGCAAGTCGCCGTCCGTGAAGACGCCCAACACACGCCCATCGGCATCGGTGACAGAGGTGGCCCCCAGGCCTTTGTTGCTCATTTCGCGCATGAGCGCGGTGAACGCAGCGTCGGGGCCAACCTGGGGCACAGCATCGCCTTGGCGCATCACGTCGGCCACATGCGTGAGCAATCTGCGGCCTAAAGCCCCACCGGGGTGGGAGCGGGCAAAGTCCTCGGGTTTGAAGCCCCGGGCATCCAGGAGTGCCACTGCCAAAGCATCACCCATGGCCAGTTGCACCGTGGTGCTGGCGGTCGGCGCCAAGTTCAGGGGACAGGCCTCTTTGTCGACCGAGCAGTCGAGCACGATGTCTGCGTGGCGAGCCAGTGAGGAGGTCAGTCCACCGGTCATGGCCAGCAAAGGTACGCCCAAGCGCTTGAGGACCGGCAAGATCGCCACCAGTTCGTCGCTCTCACCACTGTTGGAGATGGCCAGCACCACATCGATGTCCTGGATCATGCCCAGATCGCCATGGCTGGCTTCTCCGGGGTGGACAAACATGGCTGGGGTCCCGGTCGAGGCCAGTGTGGCGGCAATCTTGTTGCCAATGTGGCCACTCTTGCCCATACCGGTCACCACCACGCGGCCTCGTACGCCCAGCACCAACTTGACGGCATCGACAAAGCGATCGTCCAGCCGGCTTTTCGCTTGCAGCAAAGCTGCCGCTTCGATGTCCAAGGTCTCGCGAGCGAGCTGAAGGGTGTGGGCGGAATGGGCTGGCATGGGGCCATTTTATCGGGCGCTCCTTGGGTGTTGCTGATAAGTCCTTACAAGCTGCCGTGTAGAGCGCCTGTCGGTCACACACGCTTGTTAACATCAACACATGGGCGCTTTGGAATTGACCTTGTTGTATTTGCTGGCCGCCGTGCTGGGCGTGGTCGGCTGCCGCATGCTCAAGTTGCCGCCCATGTTGGGTTATTTGGCCGTGGGCGTGGTGATTGGCCCTAACGCGCTGGCCCTTGCGCAAAACTCTGAGGGCGTGAAGCATTTGGCCGAGTTCGGTGTGGTCTTCCTGATGTTCGTGATCGGGCTGGAGTTCAACCTGCCCAAATTGCGCTCCATGCGCAAACATGTGTTTGGTCTGGGTTTGCTGCAGGTGTTGCTGACCTTGCTCATCGTGACCGTGTTTTCGCTGTTTGTGGCCACGCTGGCCCCAACGCTTTGGAAAATGGAATGGCAAACCGCCTTGGCCCTGTCGAGTGCCATGGCCATGAGCAGCACGGCGATCGTGATCAAGCTGGTCGCCGACCGGCTGGAGTTGGAGTCCGAGCACGGCAAGCGTGTGGTCGGTGTGTTGTTGTTCCAAGATTTGGCGGTGGTGCCGCTCATTGTGATGATCCCGGCCTTGAGTGCCCCGGCTGAAGAGATGTTTTCGGCCTTGCTCCTGGCAGCAGCCAAAGCCACGGTGCTGATCACCGTGTTGATGACTGGCGGCCAAAGGGTCATGCGTTGGTGGCTGACTTTGGTGGCGCGGCGCAAAAGCGAAGAGCTGTTTGTACTGAACTTGTTGTTGGTTACGCTGGGCTTGGCTTGGATCACAGAATTGGCCGGCCTGAGTTTGGCACTGGGCGCCTTTGTGGCGGGCATGCTGATTTCAGAGACCGAATACAAGCACCAGGTGGAGTTGGACATTCGGCCTTTCCATGATGTGTTGTTGGGTCTGTTTTTCATCACCATTGGCATGATGCTGGACTGGCACATTGTGGTGGACCGCTGGCCACTGGTGCTGTTGCTCACCACCTTGCCTGTGCTCTTCAAGTTGGTGTTGGTGGCGGCCTTGGCCAAAATGACGGGGGCCAGCAATGGGGTGGCACTGCGCACGGGTTTGTACTTGGCGCAAGCGGGGGAGTTCGGCTTTGTGTTGCTCACCCTGGGGGCGCAAAGCCACATCATCCCCCCCGCTTTGCTCAACCCGGTGTTGGCCAGCATGGTGCTGTCCATGATGGCCACCCCCTTCATCATCATGCACAGCGACCGCATCGTGCTCAAGGTGGTGGCCAGCGAGTGGTTGCAACAGTCCTTGCAGATGACCACCATCGCCCGCAAGTCGATCAACACCAGCAAGCACGTCATCATTTGCGGCTATGGGCGCTGTGGCCAGAACCTGGCACGCATGCTCGAGAAGGAAAACATCCCCTATATGGCGCTGGACCTGGACCCTGACCGGGTGCGCCAAGCAGCTGCGGCAGGGGACTCGGTTGTGTACGGCGACGCCGGACGCCTGCAGTCACTGATGGCTGCAGGCTTGGCTCGTGCCAGTGCAGTGGTGATCACCTACCTGGATGTGCCCGCGGCCATGAAGGTGCTGGATCACACCCACAGCCATGCACCGCAAGTGCCGGTGATCGTGCGCACACAAGACGACTTAGATTTGGAAAAACTGCAGCTGGCGGGGGCGACTGAAGTGGTGCCCGAAGCGCTCGAAGGCTCGCTCATGCTGGCCAGCCATGCGCTGGCGTTGGTGGGCGTGCCCATGCGCCGCGTCATCCGCATCGTGCAAGACCAGCGTGATGCCCGCTACAACCTGTTGCGCGGTTACTTCCACGGCGCGGATGACGACACACTGGACGAAATTGACCACGAGCGCCTGACCACGGTGGGCTTGCCATTGGCTTCGCCTTGGTTGGGCAAGCAGATCAAAGACCTGACTTTTCATGCCATGGGGGTGCGTGTGGTGAACCTGCGCCGCGCCAATGGCCAGTCAGAAAAAGTCAACGATGACACCGAGTTGTTCTCTGGCGACACGCTGGTGCTGTCGGGTAAATCTGAAACCTTGGCAATCGCCGAAGAAAAACTCTTGCGAGGTTGAAGCAATGGACGAACTGAACGTCAACGACTATTTAAAAAGCCACATCCGCACCGTGCCCGACTGGCCTGCGCCGGGTGTGCAGTTCCGAGACATCACGCCGCTGTTGCAAGACCCTCGGGTCTTTCGAGTGCTGATCGATGCCTTTGTCCATCGCTACATGCACCCTGCTTTGCGCCCCGATGTGGTGGCGGGTCTTGACGCGCGGGGCTTCATTTTGGGTTCGGTCGTGGCCTACGAGCTGGGGTTGGGTTTTGTGCCCATCCGCAAAAAGGGCAAACTGCCCTTCACCACGGTGGAAGAAACCTACGAGCTGGAATATGGCAGCGCCACGGTTGAGCTGCACACCGATGCTGTCAAACCCGGCCAGCGCGTGCTGCTGATTGACGACCTGATCGCCACGGGCGGCACCATGATGGCGGGCAAGAAGCTGCTCGAAAAACTCGGCGCCACCGTGATCGAGGGTGCGGCCATTGTCGACTTGCCCGAACTGGGTGGCTCGCAACGCTTGCGAGATGCGGGCTTGCAGCTGTTTACCTTGGTGGCCTACGACGGTCACTGACTGTTTCAGCAACCCAGTTGATCGGCCAGAGCGTTCAAATCCAGCGCATGCAGGTCATTGCCCTCTTGGGGAGAGACATCTTTGGGGTGAGCTGCACCAAACTCCAAAGCGCGCTCGATGTAGGCGGTGCGCAAGCCGCACGCACGGGCGCCCGCCAGGTCCTCGTGGTGTGCGGCTACGAGCATGACCTGCTCAGGGGCCAGGTCGAACACCCTGGCCACGCCGAGGTAGGTGGCAGGATCAGGCTTGTAGGCGCGAAACACTTCTGCGCTCAGTACACAGTCCCAAGGCAAGCCGGCCTGCTTGGCCATGTTCGTGAGCAATCCGATGTTGCCATTCGACAAGCTGGTGATGGTGAATCGCCGCTTTAAACGCGTGAGCCCCGCCACACTGTCTGGCCACGCATGCAGCCGGTGCCAGACGCGGTTGAGGTGCTGACGTTCGGCCTCACTCAAATGCGACAGGCCAAATTCGGGCAGCAAGCTGTCCAGAATCATGCGGTTCAATTCATCGATCAAGGTCCAGCCGAGTTCGCCACTCATCACCCGCTGCATGGCAGGTTTGTAGCCCGCCCGCCAGGCCAATGCAAAAGCATTGCCATCTACTTTGGGGTGCAGGGCCTGCATTTCACGCACGATGCTGCCATGCCAGTCCACGACGGTGCCAAAAATGTCAAACGCCAGAACTTGGACGCTGCCCGGGGAGAAGTGAGGTGTGTGCATGACTTCATTGTTCCACGCACCGCCAGAGTGGCTGTCACCCAAAGTGCAGACACACGGAAACCTTGGCGCTAAGGTGTGGGAATATTGAATGGAGAGACACCGATGAGCGACGCTGACGACCGCCAGCCTTATGCCAAACCACAACCTTGGGGCATGGCCCCGGACATGGTGGTGCACGATGTGCAGACCGAAGACGAACGCCTGTGGGCGCCTGTCGCACCAGGCATCTGGTCACGTCCCTTGCACCTGAATGTGACGGGCGGTTTTTATGTGCACTTGCTGAAAGTAAAGCGTTCGGGTTTGCTGCAGCGCCACCGGCATTCCGGCATGGTGCATGCGCATGTGCTGCGTGGCAAATGGTTGTATCTGGAACACGACTGGGTGGCCGAAGAAGGCAGTTATGTGTTCGAACCCCCGGGCGAAACCCACACACTGGTGGTACCCGACGATTGCCAGGACATGGTCACGATGTTCACCGTGCATGGCGCGTTGATGTACGTGGACACCCAAGGCAATGCCACGGGCTACGACGACGTGTTCACCCGGATTGAGAAGTACCGCGCCCACTTTGAGGCCGTGGGCTTGGGGGCCGATTATGTCAAAACCTTCATGCGTTGAAGCAAGATGCCAGACCATAAAAAAACCGCCTCCAGGGGCGGTTTTTTTATGGGAGCCTCGCACCCAAGTGAGGTCCAAGATCAAAGCGGTTTCTTGATCCAGTTGGCAATTTCGCCAATGATGCCGCGGCGGAAAGCCAGCACGCAGATCACGAAGATCACACCTTGGATGATGGTGACCCATGCGCCAAACTGGGCCAAGTAGTTCTGCATGCTCACGATCACGGCCGCCCCTAAGACGGGCCCAAACAAAGTGCCCAAACCACCCAGCAGCGTCATCAGAACCACCTCGCCCGACATGGACCAATGCACATCGGTCAGCGAGGCCAACTGGAACACCAGCGACTTGGTGGCGCCAGCCGTACCCGCCAAGGCGCCGGAGATCACAAACGCGATCAGTTTGAACATGTCGGTGTCATAGCCCAGTGAAATCGCCCGGTCTTGGTTTTCACGAATGGCCTTGAGAATCTGGCCAAAGGGCGAATAAATGATGCGCCAAATCAGCGCAAAGCCGGACAGAAAGATGGCCAGCACAAACACATACATGGCCGAGTTTTCGGACAGATCGAACACACCAAACAACTTGCCACGCGGCACCGACTGAATGCCATCCTCACCACCGGTAAAAGGCGTTTGCAGGTAGAAAAAGAACACCATCTGCGAAAACGCCAGGGTGATCATGGCGAAGTAAATGCCTTGCCGGCGAATGGCCAGCATGCCCGTGACCAAGGCCAGCAACCCTGAGCAGGCCGTGGCAAACAACACCGCCAATTCGGGGTTCCAACCCCAGACTTTGGCGGCATGTGCAGCCGCATAACCGGCGGTACCCAAAAACATGGCGTGGCCAAAAGACAGCAGGCCACCAAAACCGATCAACAAATTGAAGGCGCATGCAAACAAGGCAAAGCACATGACCTTCATCAGAAAGATCGGATAAACCCAAATCGGGGCGATGACCAGCACCAACACCATGATGGTGAATGCCACCCACTGGTGGGTGAATGACTGGGTCTTGTAGGAGGGCGTCGAGACTGTGGTCATGGTCTTATTTCTGGGTGCCGAACAATCCGGCAGGCTTGATCAAGAGAACAATGGTCATGATGATGAAAATCACCGTGCTGGAAGCTTCGGGGTAGAACACCTTGGTCAGGCCTTCAATCAAGCCCAGACCAAAACCCGTCAGGATGGCGCCCATGATGGAGCCCATGCCGCCAATCACCACCACTGCAAACACCACGATGATGATGTCGGCCCCCATGGTGGGGTTGACCTGGTAAATGGGCGCAGCCATGACACCTGCAAAAGCGGCCAGACCGACACCGAAGCCATAAGTCAGGGTGATCATGCGCGGCACGTTGATGCCGAAAGCCTGCACCAAGCTGGGGTTTTCAGTGGCGGCACGCAGATAGGCGCCCAGTTTGGTCCGCTCGATCACGTACCAGGTGGTCAGGCACACCACGAGCGAAGCCACAATGACCCAAGCACGGTACTTGGGCAGGAACATGAAGCCGGTGTTGAAAGCACCCTTGAAGACCTCGGGCACGGGATAAGGCATGCCCGAAGAGCCGAATTCGTGGCGGAACAGACCCTGAATGATCAAGGCCAGACCGAAGGTGAGCAGGAGGCCATAAAGATGGTCCAGCTTGTACAGCTGTTTGAGCATGGTGCGCTCAATCAGCATGCCGGTGGCACCTACAACCAGTGGGGTCACAACGAGCGCGACCCAGTAATTGATGCCGAGTTTGGTCAAACCCAGATAGGCCACGAAGGCGCCCAGCATGTACTGGGCCCCATGGGTGAAGTTGATGATGTTCAGCAAGCCGAAAATCACGGCCAGGCCCAGCGAAAGCAATGCGTAAAAAGAGCCGTTGATCAGCCCGATCAGCAATTGCCCAAACAGGGCTTGCGAAGGTATGCCAAAGATTTCCATGATGATTCGACTTGCTTGAACAAAGTAGAGTGATTACTTCTTGACCAGAGGGCACTCGCTCTCAGCCAGAGGGCGGAAAGCTTCGTTGGCAGGGATGGTGGCCACCAGCTTGTAGTAGTCGTATGGGCCTTTGGATTCAGCAGGTTTCTTGACCTGGAACAGGTAGGCGGGGTGGATCTTGCGACCGTCTGGACGCACGCTGCCTTTACCGAACAAGGGGTCGTCAGTGGGCAGCTCTTTCATCTTGGCTGCAACTTTGGTGCCGTCATCGGTTTTGGCTGCGTCCACGGCCTTCAGGTAGTGGATAACGCTGGAGTAAACGCCCGCTTGCACCATGGATGGGTACTTGCCGCCCTGAGCTGCTGCAAAACGCTTGCTGAATGCGCGGGTGTTGTCGTTGAGGTCCCAATAGAAGGTCTCGGTCAACATGAGGCCTTGCGCAATGTTCAGACCCAAAGAGTGCACATCGGGCAAGAAGACCAACAAGCCAGCCAGGTTTTGGCCGCCTTTGGTGATGCCGAACTCGGCCGCTTGCTTGATCGAGTTGGTGGTGTCGCCACCCGCGTTGGCCAAGCCAATGATTTTGGCTTTGGAGGCTTGTGCTTGCAGCAAGAAAGAGGAGAAGTCTTGTGTGGGGAATGGTGTGCGCACTTTGCCCACCACTTTGCCGCCGTTTTTCAGCACCACGGCTTCGGTGTCGCGCTCCAGGGCGTGACCGAAAGCGTAGTCAGCAGTCAAGAAGAACCAAGAGTCACCACCGCTTTTGACGATGGCTTTGCCAGTGCCGTTGGCCAGCATCCAGGTGTCATAAGCCCAGTGGATGGTGTTGGCGTTGCAAGCCTTGCCCGACAGGTCAGCTGTGGCAGAGCCAGAGTTCACATGCAGTTTGCCTTTGTCGCTGGCGATTTTGGCCACGGCCAAACCCACGGAAGAAGTGGGCACGTCGGCGATCATGTCGACTTTGTCGGTGTCAAACCACTGGCGCGCGACGTTGGAGCCCACGTCGGGTTTGTTCTGGTGGTCAGCACCGACAATTTCCACTTTGAGCGTGCTCTTGGTGGCTTTGATGTAGTCCTCAACGGCCATCTTGGCAGCCGTCACCGAGCCTGGGCCCGTGATGTCGGAGTAAAGACCCGACATGTCGTTGAGCACGCCGATCTTGACGATACCGTCAGAGATTTGAGCTTGCGCACCGCCAGCAAAGGCGCAGGCGGCCAAAGCGGCCAGGGAAAGAAGTTTGCGTTTCATCGTTTTGTCTCCAGTTAGAAAAAATCAGACACCCAAATACTCGTTCAACATACCCATCTTGGAGGAGAGCTCTTGTGAGGTAAAGCTCTCGACCATCTGACCATGTTCCATCACATAAAACCGATCGGCCAAGGGGGCAGCGAACCGGAAGTTTTGCTCCACCATGATGATGGTGAAGCCCTTGGCTTTGAGGGCCGTGATCATGCGGGCCAGGGCCTGCACAATGACGGGCGCCAAGCCTTCGGAAATTTCGTCAAGCAGCAAAAACCGTGCACCTGTGCGCAAGATTCGGCCCACTGCGAGCATTTGCTGTTCGCCACCCGAGAGGCGGGTGCCGGGGCTGTTGCGGCGCTCCAGCAAGTTGGGGAACATGTCGTAGATTTCTTCCACCGACATGCCATTGGGGGCAATCACGGGCGGCAGCAACAGGTTTTCTTCGCAGGTCAAAGCCGAAAAGATGCCCCGCTCTTCAGGGCAATAACCGATGCCCAGTTTGGCGATCTGGTGGGGTGCCCAATTCACGGTTTCATGGCCGTTGATGGTGATGGAGCCTGTGCGCTTGCCCACCAAGCCCAAGATGGATTTGACGGTGGTGGTGCGACCGGCGCCGTTGCGACCCAGCAGTGTCACCACCTCACCTTCGTTCACCGTCAGGTCCACCCCGTGCAGGATGTGTGACTCGCCGTACCAGGCTTGCAGGTTGCTGATGCGCAGCATTTCTTTGGGCTCAGCCATGGGCACCCTCCAGCTGGTTGTCCGTTGTACCCATGTAGGCTTCGAGCACTTGCGGGTTCTGCGAGACCACGGCGTAAGGGCCTTCTGCAATCACTTGTCCACGTTGCAACACGCTGATGGTGTCGGCAATTTTGGAGACCACGTTCATGTTGTGCTCCACCATCAAAATGGTGCGGTTGGCCCCCACTTTTTTGATCAGTTGTGTCACGCGGTCCACGTCTTCATGGCCCATGCCCTGCGTGGGCTCGTCGAGCAACATCAACTCGGGCTCCATGGCCAAGGTGGTGGCGATCTCCAAAGCGCGTTTGCGGCCATAAGGCAACTCGACCGCTGTCAGGTCGGCCATGCTGCCCAGGTCCACTTGGTCCAGCAAAGCCATGGCTTTGTCATTGAGCTCGTTCAGGCTCCGTTCAGAGCGCCAGAAATGCATCGATGTGCCAGTGGCCCGTTGCAAACCAATTCGCACGTTTTCCATGACCGTGAGGTTGGGGAACGTCGCTGAAATTTGGAAAGAGCGCACAATGCCGCGCCGTGCCACCTGCGAGGGCTTTTCGGGGGTGATGTCATGGCCGTTGAACAGGATTTGGCCCTTGGTCGGGATCAAAAACTTGGTCAACAAGTTGAACACCGTGGTTTTGCCTGCGCCATTGGGGCCAATCAAGGCGTGAATTTGACCGCGCTTGACACGCAGATCAACACCGTTGACCGCCACAAAACCCTTGAACTCTTTGATGAGCCCTCGGGTTTCGAGAATGATTTCGTCAGCCATTGAGTTTTTTACCTGGACAACAAAGAACAAAGAACAGGCGGATTCTGTGGCGAGGAAAAAATACCGAGTACATGGTTATCCCGATGTTCTGTCTCGTGCGCGACGAATTTGTCGCACTTAGCTATGAGGAGTCAGATTTTTGTAGGCTCCAGATGTCCTCAATACGTATGAAAAACCCTTGTTAGACGTGGGGAATCAGACGCATTTGTCTCAGTACATCACCATGCCGCCGTCGACATGAATGCTTTGACCGGTCATGCCACTGGATTCCGCCGATCCCAGGTACACCGCCAAACCCGCAATTTCAATGGGGTTCAGGATGCGGCCCAGAGGCACTCGCGCCAAAGCGGCTTTGACCAGTTCCTCCCCCGTCATGCCCGAGCTGTGTGCCACCTGCGCCTTGAGTTCCTCGACCATGTCGGTCTGGATGAAGCCGGGGCAAATGGCATTCACAGTCACGTTGTGCGGGCTCGCCTCCAAGGCCACGCAACGCGTCAGGCCCACCACGGCGTGTTTGCTCACGTTGTAAGCGCTTTGGTTGCGCGACCCCCATTTGCCTGCAGTGGATGCCATGTTGACGATGCGCCCGTGTCGCCGTGCCTGCATGCCCGGCAGCACCGCTTGCATGAAATGCATCACACCAAACAGGTTCACGTCCAGCATGTCCTGGAAGTCCTGCGGCGCATAGTCAAGGAAGGACTTGGCGCGGTAAACACCCGCGTTGTTCACCAACACATCCACCCGACCAAAGCGTTGTTCGACTTGCGCCACCGCGCCAAAGCACGCATCGCGATCGGTCACGTTGAGGCCCATGGGCATGACGCGCTCCGAAGGCAAGCCCAGCGATTCCTGGACTTCGTTCAGGCGAGCCACATCGGTGGCGATCAAGCAAAGGCTGGCGCCCTCTGCGGCATAAGCTTCGGCGATGGCGCGGCCAATGCCTCGGCTGGCACCGGTGATGATGGCCACTTGCTGGCTGAGGCGATTGGCCATGTGCAATCCTTGGATGAGTCAGATGAGTGCTGCGCCCTTGCGCTGGCGGTTTGGTGTGCCTTGGTCGCTGTCGCCGCCGTTGTTGGGCTTGGACACCGCTTTGCGCAGCACCTGCCTGTAACCTTGCGCCAGCTCCATGCGCGGCTTGAAACCTTGATCAAGCAGCAGCCTGTGCGCTGCAGGCAACTTCCAGCAGGGCGTGAACACAAAGAGGTGGTGCTCCAAGTGGTAATTGACCCAGTACGGGGCGAGCACCATCCGCATGCCCCAGTTCGTCAATGTGGTGCGTGTGTTGCGCAGTCGGTCGTTGTTGTCCCCCACCACCGCATGCTCCGCGATGTTGCGGATGCGGCTGATCACTTGGTACCAGGTCAGCAAAGGCAGCAACCACAAAGCAAAATAAGCCCACCAGACGCCGGCTGAGGCGGTGGCAGCGAAGATGCCCAAATTGGTGAGCAAGAAGAACTTTTCTGCAGCCCACAGGTTCTTCATGCGTTGCCATTGGCTGGGGCTGTCGCCCATCTCCATGCGGAAAAATTCCATGCGCCGCTGATAGCCCGTCACACCCAAAATGTCGCGCCGCATCTTGCGCCAGAAGCTTTGTTTCGTGATCGGGAAAGGTGCCGACAAAATCAGGTCGGGGTCTTCAGCTTGCTGCGTGTGGCGGTGGTGGCTCAGGTGATAGGGTCGGTAAAGCGTGAGGCTCGCACCCACAGGCCAGCCGCACAAAAACGCGCCCAGCGTGTCGTTGAGGCGGGTGTTTTTGAACAAGGCGCGGTGCGCTGCGTCGTGCATCAAAATGGCCAAACCCAGTTGCCGCCCGCCAATGACCACCACGGCGACGATGAAGCTCAAGGGGTTGGGCCATGCAATGAAAAACGCCATGGCCAAAGCAATCACACCCCAAGCATGCAGCACCAAATAAGCACCCATCCAGTCCGACCGCTCACGCAGATAAGCGTCTTGCTCGGGGCTGAGGGTGGGTTGGGTATCGGCGGTCATGGAAGGTGATTTATGCGAAAGCTTTATCTTGAATCCGATGTTCGATCCCATCAGTCGCTGACGCGACCTTTTCGTCGCGACGAGGCCATCGCTCCCACAGGTCCCTCGGGCTGTGCTGTTGCGAGGCTTTACTTACCGATGCAAAAGCTCGAAAAGATCACGCCCAGCAAATCGTCGGCGCTGAACTCGCCTGTGATCTCGTTCAGGGCGTTTTGGCCCAGTCGTAGCTCCTCGGCCAGCAGGTCGAGGTTCTGCGCTTGGGCGGCCAGGTGTGCGTCTGCCACTCCCAAGTGCTCGCGCACGCGGTGCAGGGCCTGCACATGGCGCTCGCGGGCAATGAACAGGCCTTCGCTGGCTTGTTGCCAACCGGCTTGTTGCAGCAGTTGCTGGCGCAGGGCTTGCAGGCCTTCACCGGTTCGGGCCGAGAGCGTCAAGCCACTGCGTTCTTGCAGCGCATGTGCTGCATCGGCCTTGTTCCACACATCGACCACTGCCACGCTGGCGGGCAAGCGGCTTTGCAGGGCGGCGGCAATGTCGGCATCGGCCGTGTCGTAATCGTGCAAGCCCACACGCGTCAGGTCATGCAAAAACAGCACGGCATCGGCGTTTTCAATCTGGCCCCAGGCGCGGGCAATCCCGATTTTTTCCACTTCGTCCACGCCTTCGCCTTCGCGCAGCCCTGCGGTGTCGATCACATGCAAGGGCACGCCTTCAATTTGAATGGTTTGCTGCACCACGTCGCGCGTGGTCCCTGCAATCGGCGTGACGATGGCCAGCTCGGCCCCGGCCAATGCGTTGAGCAGTGAGCTCTTGCCTGCATTGGGCTGGCCCGCGATCACCACCTTGATGCCCTCGCGCAGCAAAGCGCCTTGCCGCGCTTTGCCCAGCACCGTCTGCAGCGCCGTTTGCAGCCGCGTCAACTGCCCCTGCGCATCGGCCTTCTGCAGAAAGTCGATTTCTTCTTCGGGAAAATCCAGCGTCGCCTCGACCAACATGCGCAGGTGAATCAGGGCATCGCGCAGCACATGGATTTCTTTGGAGAAGTCACCCGCCAAAGACCGGCTGGCGCTGCGGGCTGCAGCCTCGGTGCTGGCGTCGATCAGGTCGGCAATCGCTTCGGCCTGCGCCAAGTCGATCTTGTCGTTCAAAAAAGCCCGCTCTGAAAATTCTCCAGGTTGCGCCACGCGCAAACCGGCCAAGCGCGGCTGGCCGGTGGTTGGGTCCTTCTCGGCCGCCGCTTGCAGGCAGCGCGCCACCAGCAGTTGCAACACCACCGGCCCGCCGTGCGCCTGCAACTCCAGCACGTCTTCGCCTGTGAAAGAGTGCGGCGCCACAAAGTGCAAAGCCAATCCGTGGTCGATGGGGCTGCCATCGGCATCTGCAAAAGGCAGGTAGGTGGCCTCGCGCGGCTTGAGTGTGCGGCCGCACAGCGCGTGAATCAGTGAAGCCAAATTGCGGCCCGACACCCGCACGATGCCCACAGCACCGCGACCGGGTGCGGTGGCGATGGCGACGATGGGTTCTTGGTGTCTGGCGAGCATGGCGGTCTTGGGCGATGTAAAGCAAAAAAAGGCCGCTTGCGCGGCCCTTTGGCTTGGGTTTGATTACTTGAACTTGGGCAAGTTGAACTGTGGCGGCACGCCCATGCGGGTGTTGATCATCCACTGTTGCGCGATCGACAAGATGTTGTTCGTGATCCAGTACAGCACCAAGCCGGCCGGGAAGAAGAAGAACATCACCGAGAAAACCAAGGGCATGATCCACATCAGTTTGGCTTGCATCGGGTCTGGCGGCGCGGGGTTGAGCGCGGTCTGCAGCAAGGTGGTCAAAGTCATGACCAAAGGCAAGATGAAGAATGGATCGGGCGCTGAAAGGTCGTTGATCCACAAGATCCAAGGCGCATTGCGCATCTCGACGCTGGACAACAGCACCCAGTACAGCGCAATGAACACGGGAATTTGAACCATGATCGGGAAGCAGCCACCCATGGGGTTGACCTTTTCTTCCCGGTAAATGCGCATCATCTCCTGCTGCATTTTTTGCGGATCGTTTTTCAGACGCTCGCGCATTTCCATGATCTTGGGGTTGATGGCCTTCATCTTGGCCATGCTGGCGTAAGCCTTCGCATTGAGCCAGTAGAAAGCAATCTTGAGCAAGAGCACCAGCGCCACGATGGACCAGCCCCAGTTTTGAATGAAGCTGAACAACTTGTCCAGTAACCAGTACAAAGGCTTGGACAGCATGGCCAACCAGCCGTAGTCCTTCACCAAGTCAAGGCCTGGCGCCAAGGCTTCGAGCACTTTCTCTTCTTGGGGGCCGCTGAACAATTGTGTGCTCACACTCTTGGATTGGCCAGGCGCCACATCGGCCAAGGGAGTGATCATGCCCACGGCGTACAAATTGGTATCGACCTTGCGCACGAAGTTTTCGCGCTGAATGCCGTCTGCCAGCAGCCAGGCCGTTGCAAAGTAGTGCTGCACCATGGCCACATAACCATTGGGCGAAGTCTTGTCGATTTCGGCCTTGTTCTTTTCGATGTCGCTGAACTCGACCTTGTGGTACTTCTTGGCTTCGGTGTAGACAGCGGGGCCTGTGAAGGTCGAATAGAACGACGATTCACCTGCAGGCTTGTTGCCGTCACGCACCAATTGCAAATACAACTGAGGCGACACGTTGGTGGTGCCTGTGTTGACCACTTCATGCTTCACGCCAATGGCATAGCTGCCGCGTTGCAGGGTGTAGGTCTTGATCAACTTTACGCCATTCTGTGCGTCGGACTCGAAGCGCAGCGTCAATTCGTTCTGGCCTTCTTTCAAGCTGCGCTCGCCGCTGAACTTCATGGGCGATTTGTGCGTTGGGAAGTCGCCGCCGATCAGACCGGTTTGCGCCACGTAAACGCGGTTGCTGCTCTGGTCGAGAAACACAAATGGCTTGGTGCTGTCGACAAAGTCTGCGTGCTTCGTGAACTCGGTGCGCACCAGCGAGCCGCCTTCGGTGTCAAAGCTGAGCTTGAGGACATCGGTGGCCACTTCGATTTTCTCGCGGGGTGCCGCTGTAACCGCGGGTACAGACGAAGGCACTTGGCCCGGCGTAGCTGCGACCGCTGCAGGTGCAGCTGTGGGCACGGCGTTGGCTCCGGCAGCTGGTGCAGCAGGCGTTTTGGCTGGCGCAGCAACTTCCGGTTTCGGAAAGAAAGTGGCCTTGTTACCGTTGTAAAGCTGCCATTGGTCCCACAGCAGGACCATGGAAAAACCAAAAATCACCCAAAGGATGGTGCGGCGAATATCGTTCATGGGGTCTTCTTTGAAGAAGTAGGGGAAAACAAAGCAGAAAACAAGCGAGGCGCTTGCGAGGGAACAGGGTCATGACCACCGGTACACCAAGGACCGCAACGCACCAAACGGTGAACCGTGAGGTAAGCGCCTTGGGCCGCACCATGTTTTTCCAGCGCTTGCAAGGCATAGGCCGAGCAAGTGGGCTCAAAGCGGCAGGACGATCCTAACCAGGGGCTCAACAGCAGGCGGTAAACGCGCACCACACCCATCAACAAACGTTGAATGATCATGCGCGAGCCTCTGGCGTTTGGGGGCGAGTGGCCCGCTCGAACAATTGCTCAAGCTCTTGGCGTACAGCCAACTTTAAGGTTTCAGACGTTGCACTGATGAATTGCTTGCGGTCAAACGTGGTGCGCAAGCGAACCACATGGGCGGCCACAGGCAAGCGATCGCCAAAGCGCTCGCTCACGTTGTAGATCTGACGCTTGATGGCGTTTCGCGTCACAGCCCGCCGCGCCCAGCGTTTGGGCACCATGGCACCCAGCCAAACGTCAAACAAGCCAAAAAGGGCCTGCTCCGGTGAAGGTGCAGGCCCAACTTGTTCAGCAGGTGCCAAGGAGGTGTCTGCGGGTTGGGTCAATGTCAAGCGATGCAACGCAAAGTGCGCTGTGCGCGAGACTGTTCCACCCGCCAGGGCGGCCTGAAACTGTGGGCGTGTTTTCAAACGCTGCACGATGGCCAAACCCTGAGATCAACCGGCTGCCGTGGCAACAGGCCACAGCCACCCGGTTGAAAAGGCATTAGACAGCCAGACGCTTGCGGCCTTTGGCGCGACGTGCATTGATCACGGCGCGACCGCCACGGGTTTTCATGCGAACCAGAAAGCCGTGTGTACGGGCGCGACGTGTCTTGGATGGTTGGTAGGTGCGTTTCATAACTCTTCCTTTGTGCCCAATGCCATGAATCAGCTTTGGGCGAAACCCAAGATTATCGCAAACTTTCGGGCCCCCGGCAAATAAACTGTCATTTGCTTTTCGGGTGTTCCCTGATCCCAGCCAGAGCCGATGTGGTTTATGATGGACTTCAGAACCCGTATCGGCATGTGGATAAGCTCTTGATAAGCCTCATTTCTCTGCCATTTTTTCTCTCAACTGTCCACAAAAAACAAATACAACATGTCAGAGGGACTTACCCCAGAATTTCCGATGGATGCCGGCCAAGCTTTGTGGCAGGCTTGTGTGGACGAGCTGTCCCGCGAGCTGCCTGAGCAGCAGTTCAATACCTGGATCAAACCGCTCACTGCGCAGATGTCGGAAGACCAGTTGCGCATGACTTTGTATGTGGCCAACCGGTTCAAACTCGACTGGATTCGTGCCCAGTATGCAGGTCGTTTGACTGCTTTACTGGAAAGCCTGCAAGGTCATCCTGTTCAGATCGAGTTAGTGCTTACTCCTCGTGACGTCGGCATCAGGCCTACAAGGCAGTCCACGCCGTCTTCAATGGAGAACGGACCTGAGCCCATCGATTTGCCCGAAGAGCCGGCCACCAATACCTTCCGCAGCCGACTCAACACCGCCCTGACTTTTGACAACTTGGTTGAAGGCACCGCCAATCGCATGGCGCGTGCGGCGGCCATGCATGTGTCGGGTTCGCCGGGCCACTTGTACAACCCCTTGTTCATCTATGGCGGTGTGGGTTTGGGCAAGACCCACTTGATGCATGCCATCGGCAACAAACTGCTGGCCGACCGGCCCGAAGCCAAAGTTTTGTACATCCACGCCGAACAGTTTGTGTCGGATGTGGTTAAAGCCTACCAACGCAAGACTTTTGACGAGTTCAAGCACCATTACCACTCGCTCGATCTGCTGCTGATCGACGATGTGCAGTTCTTTGCCAACAAGGACCGCACGCAAGAAGAATTCTTCAACGCTTTTGAGGCCCTGCTGGCCAAAAAGTCGCACATCGTGATGACCAGCGATACCTATCCCAAGGGCCTGGCCGACATCCACGAGCGACTGGTCTCGCGCTTCGATTCGGGCCTGACGGTGGCCATGGAGCCGCCCGAACTCGAAATGCGCGTGGCGATTTTGATCAACAAAGCCATCAGCGAAGGCAGCGAAATGCCGGAGGAAGTGGCGTTTTTTGTGGCCAAAAACGTGCGCTCCAACGTGCGCGAGCTCGAAGGTGCGCTGCGCAAAATCCTGGCTTATTCGCGCTTCAACCAGAAGGAAATCTCCATCCAGCTGGCCCGTGACGCCCTGCGAGATTTGCTGTCGATTCAAAACCGCCAGATCAGTGTCGAAAACATCCAGAAAACGGTGGCCGACTACTACAAGATCAAGGTCGCCGACATGTACAGCAAAAAGCGTCCGGCCAGCATTGCCCGCCCGCGCCAGATTGCCATGTACCTGGCCAAGGAAATGACGCAAAAGAGCCTGCCCGAAATTGGCGAGCTGTTTGGCGGGCGTGACCACACCACCGTGCTGCACGCCGTGCGCAAAATCAACGCCGAGCGCCAGCAAATGACCGAATTGAACCAGCAGCTGCATGTGCTGGAACAAACGCTCAAAGGTTGAACCGCAGTGGACTTGAGTTTGCTGCCCGATTTAAGTGATTTGACCCCTCATTGGGCCGTTTTGGGCCCAAAAAACAGCGAAAATGAGCGCTGTTGTGAAAAAGCACCCAGTTTCGAGCTGTGGCGTAAAAAACCATCAAAGGTAGACAAATGATCGTCCTGAAGGCCACCCAAGACAAATTGCTGTCGGTCCTGCAATCCGTGTCCGGCATTGTCGAGCGCCGCCACACGCTGCCCGTGCTGGCCAACGTGCTGATCCGCAAAACGGGCCATGCCGTGCAGCTGACTACCAGCGACCTCGAAATCCAAATCCGCACCACTGCCGAGATGGACGGTGACCCAGGCGACTTCACCACCACCGTGGGCGCCCGCAAACTCATCGACATTCTGCGCACCATGCCTGCTGACCAAACCGTCAGCCTCGAATCGTCGCAAGCCAAGCTGATCTTGAAGGGCGGCAAGTCCAAGTTCACCTTGCAGACCTTGCCCGCAGAAGACTTCCCACTGGTGCAAGAAGCCGCCAGCTTCGGCCCCGTGTTCAGCGTGCCGCAAAAAACCCTCAAGCAATTGCTGGGGCAAGTCTCGTTTGCCATGGCCGTGCACGACATCCGTTACTACCTCAACGGCATCTTGTTTGTGGCTGAAGGCAACCGCCTGAGCCTGGTCGCCACAGACGGCCACCGTTTGGCCTTCACCGCCGCCACGCTGGATGTGGAAGTGCCCACCAAACAAGAAGTCATCTTGCCCCGCAAAACCGTGCTCGAGTTGCAGCGTTTGCTGTCTGACGCTGACGGTGCGATCGAAATGCAATTTGCCAACAACCAGGCCAAGTTCAGCTTTGACGGCATGGAGTTCGTGACCAAGCTGGTCGAGGGCAAGTTCCCCGACTACAACCGCGTGATCCCCAAAGGCCACAGCAACAACCTGACGCTGGGCCGCCAAGCCCTGCTGTCTTGCTTGCAGCGCACCGCCATCCTGACCAGCGACAAGTTCAAGGGCGTGCGCCTGAACCTCGACCCCGGCAGCCTGCGCGTGGCCTCGACCAACGCCGAACAAGAAGAAGCCGTGGACGAACTCGACATTGACTACGGTGGCGACAGCATCGAAATCGGCTTCAACGTCACCTACATCATCGACGTGCTCAGCAACATGGGCCAAGACATGGTCCGCATCGATCTGGCCGACGCCAACAGCTCGGCGCTGATCACGATCCCCGAGAACGACAACTTCAAATATGTGGTGATGCCCATGCGCATTTAAGGCGAAAGCCCTCAAGGCACCTTCAGGGCTCCTTTTATCGAAACCCGCGACCCCTCGCGGGTTTCGGCCATTCAAGCGACAGAGAAAATTGAACATGACCGACGAAATCAACCCCAGCGAAGAAGCTTTCACCACCGCGCAACCCAAGATCGACGCCAACCAAGCGGGCGCATCCGAAGGCTATGGCGAAGGCTCCATCCAGATCCTGGAAGGTCTGGAAGCGGTGCGCAAACGCCCCGGCATGTACATCGGCGATACCTCTGACGGCACGGGCCTGCACCACTTGGTGTTCGAGGTCGTGGACAACTCGATCGACGAAGCACTGGCGGGCCACTGCGACGACATCGTCGTCACCATCCACAGTGACAACTCCATCAGCGTGACCGACAACGGCCGCGGCATCCCCACGGGCGTGAAGATGGACGACAAGCACGAGCCCAAGCGCAGTGCGTCAGAAATCGCTTTGACCGAACTGCACGCAGGCGGCAAGTTCAACCAAAACAGCTACAAGGTCTCTGGCGGTTTGCACGGCGTGGGCGTGTCTTGCGTGAACGCGCTGTCCAAGTGGCTGCGCCTCACGGTGCGCCGCGAAGGCAAAGTCCACCAGATCGACTTTGCCAAAGGATTTGTGCAAAACCGTTTACTCGAGACGGTGGACGGCGTCGAAATTTCGCCCATGCGCGTGACGGGTGCCACCGACAAGCGCGGCACCGAAGTGCACTTTTTGCCCGACACCGAAATCTTCACGCAGAACACTGATTTCCATTACGAGATTTTGGCCAAGCGTTTGCGTGAACTGTCCTTCCTCAACAACGGCGTGCGCATTCGCCTCAAAGACGAGCGCAGCGGCAAAGAAGACGACTTCTCTGGCGCGGGTGGCGTCAAAGGCTTTGTGGACTTCATCAACGCCAACAAAAAAGTGTTGCACCCCAATGCCTTCCACGCCAACGGCGAGCGCCCAGCCGACAGCTACGGCGGCATCCCCGGCACCAGCATCGGTGTGGAAGTGGCCATGCAGTGGAACGACGGCTACAACGAAAACGTGCTGTGCTTCACCAACAACATCCCGCAGCGTGACGGTGGCACCCACCTCACGGGCCTGCGTGCCGCGATGACCCGCGTGATCGCCAAGTACATCGAGAAAAACGAGATCGCCAAAAAGCAAAAAGTCGAAGTCAGCGGTGACGACATGCGTGAAGGCCTGTGCTGCGTGTTGAGCGTGAAAGTGCCCGAGCCCAAGTTCTCCAGCCAGACCAAAGACAAGCTCGTGTCGAGCGAAGTGCGTGCCCCGGTGGAAGACATCGTGGCCAAGGCCCTGACCGACTTCTTGGAAGAGCGCCCCAACGACGCCAAGATCATCTGCGGCAAGATCGTGGAAGCCGCCCGCGCCCGCGAAGCCGCCCGCAAAGCGCGCGAAATGACACGCCGTAAAGGCGTGCTCGACGGCATGGGCCTGCCCGGCAAACTGGCCGACTGCCAAGAAAAAGACCCAGCCCTGTGCGAAATCTACATCGTCGAGGGTGACTCCGCCGGAGGCTCGGCCAAGCAAGGCCGCGACCGTAAATTCCAGGCCATCTTGCCTCTGCGCGGCAAGATCCTGAACGTGGAAAAAGCCCGCTACGAAAAGCTGCTCACCAGCAACGAAATCGTCACGCTCATCACCGCCTTGGGCACCGGCATTGGCAAGGCCAGCGCCGAATCCGGCAAGAGCGGCACCGACGACTTCAACGTCGACAAACTGCGCTACCACCGCATCATCATCATGACCGACGCCGATGTGGACGGCGCGCACATCCGCACCTTGTTGCTGACCTTCTTCTACCGCCAGATGCCTGACCTGGTCGAGCGTGGCCACATCTACATCGCCCAGCCACCACTATACAAAGTCAAGGCCGGCAAAGAAGAGCTGTACCTCAAAGACGGTCCGGCGCTCGATGGCTTCTTGCTGCGCATCGCGCTCAAAGACGCCAGCATCAGCACGGGCGGCGCTGCGCCGCAAGTGCTGACTGGCGAGACGCTGGAAGCATTCGCCCGCAAACACCAAGTGGCCGAACACGTCATTGCACGCCTGTCCAACTTCATGGACGCCGAAGCCCTGCGTGCCATGGCCGACGGTGTTTCGCTTAACTTGGATGGCATGGAACAAGCCGCTGCATGCGCCCCCGCGCTGCAGGCCAAGCTGCGCGAACTCAACACCACCGGCATCCCCGCCGAAGTGACCGCCGAGTTTGACGTGCGCACCGACAAACCGATTCTGCGCATCAGCCGCCGCCACCACGGTAACATCAAGAGCAGCATCATCACGCAAGACTTTGTGCATGGTGCCGATTACGGCGCTCTGGCCGAAGCGGCCGAGACCTTCCGCGGCTTGCTTGGCGAAGGTGCCAAAGCCCTGCGCGGCGAAGGCGAGCGCCAGAAAGAAGAAAAAGTGGGCGACTTCCGCCAGGCCATGCATTGGCTCATCAGCGAAGCCGAACGCACCACCAGCCGCCAGCGCTACAAAGGCTTGGGCGAGATGAACCCCGCCCAACTGTGGGAAACCACCATGGACCCCACCGTGCGCCGCCTGCTGCGCGTGCAGATCGACGACGCCATCGAAGCCGACCGCGTGTTCACCATGCTCATGGGCGACGAGGTCGAGCCACGCCGTCACTTCATCGAAAGCAACGCGCTGCGGGCGGGGAATATCGATATTTGATTTTGTGGGTTCTCAGAAGTGATGCAAATTTTCAAATTTGCAAATCAGAAAGGCCCGGTATACCGGGCCTTCTTGTTTGTGCAAAAGACTAAAAAATTTGAAGTTAGACAGGACGGTCTTTGATTGGATTGATAGATAAACGGCGTGATGCTTGGATCTTTTGCGGGGTGCATGTTGCCTCCATGTGGGTGAGGCAATCAGCTTAAGAAATAGGTGCGGCTTCATGAACCAGAGCTTTGCCTAGGACAAAAAAAACTCACTGCTTCTCCCGCCACGAATGCGCCTAGTCCAGCATCCCCGCCACCACCGTGCGCACTTGCACAGGCTCTTGCGCTTGCGCGTCGAACGACATCACCCCCCGCAGACCCACCCCATAACTTTCAAACCCTTGCTCAGCCCAGCGCGCGCTACTGTCGATGTTGTCGTGTTGGTGGCCGTGCACCGTCATGCGCACGCCCATGCGGCGGGCCAGTGAGTCCAGCTCTTTGAATCCGTGGTCGTGGTAGCCGGGCGCTTCGTGGGTGATGAGGATGTCGGCTTGCAGCGAGGCCAGTTGTTCCACCTCGTCGGGGTAGATGGTGGACCAGTGCTTGAGGTGCACGCCGCCTTGCCAGCGGTCTTGGCGCGGGGTGAAGCTGGTGTGCTCTTCGCGGTTGCGAAACTTGGGCGCTTGCTGGTCTTTGGGGTACCACACCGTACCGCGAAACACACCGCCCAGCCCGGCGATGCGCGTGCCGCAGGGCAGCGTGACGACGCGACCGTGCAGTTGCCGCTCGCTCACCTCTGGGTGCCAGACGTTGCCAAAGTTGTCCGCGTGGTCGGTGTCGTGGTTGCCGTGGATGAACCAGACCCGCTCCCAAATCGCTTCCAGCTCGATGTGCAGCGGCCGTGACGGCTCCAGGTCGCCCAGCAAGATCACGGCGCGGGCGTGGGTTTGCAAGGCGGCATCGATGATGTGCTGCCATTGGCCGTGGGGGTCGCCGCAGAAGAGGATGGGGCCGGTCATGTGTGCGCAGCTTGGGGCGGTCAGTGTTGAACTGTCCAGGGGTTGATCACGGTGATGCCCGCCGCTTCAAACGGGCTGGCGTCGCGCGTAGCCACCATGAAGCCATGGCGCTTGGCCGTGGCGGCGATGTAACCGTCAGCGGTCGAGATGGCTCGGCCTTGGGTGCGGGCTGTCGATAGGATGTCTGCATAGGCCTGAGACGCGTTGGCGTCAAAAGGCAGGATTCGGTCAGCGAACAAAGGCAGGATGCGTTGCTCCAGACCCAGGAACAGGGTTTCTTTGCGTTTGCCCGATGGCAGGGCCGCGATGCCAAAGCGCAATTCGGCCAGGCTGATGGCGGACAGGTAAAGGGTGTCGATGGATTGCGCGTCGATCCACGCCAAAACGCCCGCATCCGCAGACAGCTTCAGTGGCTCCGAGATCACGTTGGTGTCGAGCAAGATCATTCAAATCCCATGGGTTTTGCGGGTGTTTTGTCGCGCTCCATATTTAAGTCAAAGCCGCCAGCCTCTTGGCCAATTTCGGCCAGCAGAGATCCCAGTTGGATGCGTCCTTGGGGGCGTGCGGCTTGCTCAAGTATGGCGCGCACTTCGGCCTCGGTGCTGCGGCCCGCCAATGCGGCACGCTGTCGCAAAGCTCTGTGGGTTTCTTCGGGCAAATTGCGGATGGTGATGGATGACATGGCAGGGTCTCCTTGAGCTGAGCTTCATGATATCATTTTAAGTTAATTGATATCAAATAAAAGCTTGTGAGTGTCAATCCCATCAGCGCGGGCAGGCACACCACTGACCCTGAATGACCCAAATCGCCATCATCGACTTCGAAACCACTGGCATCTCGCCCAATATGGGCGACCGCGCCACCGAGGTGGCCATTGTCATGCTCGAAGGCGGGCAGGTGGTGGACCGCTACCAAAGCCTGATGAACGCAGGGGTGCGGGTGAACAGTTTCATCACCCAGCTCACGGGCATCACCAACGAGATGGTGCAGGCCGCCCCCCCGGCCGAGCAGGTGATGCGCGAGGCGGCTCGCTTTGTGGCCGGGCGGCCCATGGTGGCGCACAACGCGGCGTTTGACAAAAAGTTTTGGCAAGCCGAGCTGGCGCGTTGCGGGCAAGACGGCTCGCACGCCTTTGCCTGCACTTTGTTGTTGTCGCGCCGCCTGTACCCGCAAGCGCCCAACCACAAGCTGGGCACGCTGGCCGCGCTGCACCATTTGCCGTCGTCAGGCCGCGCCCACCGGGCCCTGGCCGATGCCGAGATGGCCGCGCATTTGCTGGCGCAGATGCAGCATGACCTGAAAACCCGCTACGGCTGCCAGCAGGCCGACCACGCTTTGCTGATGGGCCTGCAACGCACCAGCCGCCACATGGTGGGGCCGTATTTGAAGCAGCGGGCGCAGGGTTGAATAAAAGCGCATTTCAAGTCGCATTCGAAGTCGCAAAACTTTCCGCATGATTTGATAAATATCTATACATGACATAGACTTGCGTCTTATGTCAAAGTCGCAAAAATTTGAGCTTTATGACCATCCCGCACAGATGGAGCCCTTGCTACCTGCCGAGGGCCGTATGGGCCCATTGCTGGAGCGTGCGCATGACCTGATCCGCAAGGCAGACCGTTTGTCGGGCTGGTGTCCGAGCGGGGCACTGCCGGGGCTGCGCGCATCGTTACGGGCCATGAAATCGTATTACTCCAACAAGATCGAGGGGCAGCACACCTTGCCGGTGGAGATTGAGCAAGCCCTGCGCAACGATTACGCCCAAGATGCCGACAAGGCCCGCCGCCAACGCATGGCGCTGGCCCACATGGCGACCGAGTCGCAATTGGAGGCGTTGTGGCCTGCGTGGGACGGTGCCCAAGTCTGGTCGGTGCAGACCGTCTGCGACATCCACCAGGATTTGTTTGCCCGTTTGCCCGAAGCCGATCGCCAGCTTGAATCACCCTCTGGCCCGCAAACCTTGCAACCCGGTGCTTTGCGTGAACGCGAGGTGAGTGTGGGGCGGCATGCCGCGCCCGCTGCGGCGGCTTTGCCAGCTTTTTTAGCCCGTTGGTCGACTCTGTATTCGGGCTTGCGCCGAGGCGAGCTGCAGTTGGTGGCCATGGCGGCGGCGCACCAGCGGCTGGCCTGGATTCACCCCTTTGCAGACGGCAACGGGCGTGTGGTGCGGCTGCACAGCCATTTGGTGTTGGGTCATATGGGCTTGACCAACGGTTTGTGGTCGCCTTTGCGGGGCTTTGCCCGCACGCACGAAGCGTATTACGCCAATTTGGCAGCAGCCGATGAACCCCGGGCGGGAGATTTGGATGGCCGGGGCAACCTGACCGAGTCGGGGCTGATCCGATGGATTGATTATGTGCTGGGCGTGTGCATTGATCAGGTCGACTTCATGTCGGGCTTGCTGTCACTGGATGCCATGAAGGACCGCATGGCCGCCTGTCTGGCCTACGAAGAAAACGTGGTCAAGCAAGGTGTGCGCTCAGAGGCTTTGCGGGCGCTGCATTATTTGTTTGCTTCGCAGGCCGAGCTGGACAGGGCCGATTTTAAAGCCATGCTGGGCTTGGGCGAGCGCTTGGCCACGGCGCAGGTGTCGGCTTTGCTCAAAAGGGGTTTGTTGGAAAGCGATTCGCCCCACGGCAAGCTGCGCTGGGGCGTGCCGCAGCTCGCGTTGCGCTTTTACTTTCCGAGTTTGTGGCCGGAGGCCGAGGCCCAGGGCTGAAAGCCCTTCACCCCAAACTCTGCGGTAAAGCTGTTTGTAACGCACTGGCTTGAGCGCAGCTTATTTGCGCGTGTTGTGGGGCTTCAAACACAACCGCTCAGGCTCGCGCAGCACCAAGCCCGCGTCCACCATGTCGGCCAAGGCGCGGTAGAGCGCTTCGTGGCTCACACCCAGTTCGGCGGCCAGCGATTTGTAGCCCGCGGTCACGGCGCAGCAGCCGCCCGTGCCTTCGGTCTCTAGCCAGTGCAGCACCCGCGCTTGCACGCCCTTGAGGTTCAGGCGTTCGCACTGCAAGCGCAAGCGGCGCACCTCTTGGTTGAGCATGGCGATCCAGCGCAGGGCAAAGGTGGGGTCGTCGGTGAGGGCTTGCAAGAGCGCGGGCACCGGCACGCGGGTGATGCGCGCGTCCAACACCACCACGGCGTCGCAGTGGTAACGCGGCGACTGCAAGCTGGCCTCACTCACAAAGCCTTGGTGCGTGCGCTGCAGCACCACACTGCTGCCGTTGGCCGCCACACGTTCCAGCACCACTTGGCCTGCATGGACCCAAAACAAATAGCGTGGCTGTTGGCCTGTCGTGAACAGTTTTTCACCTTTGCGCAGCTGCAGCGCCTCGCAGTCTGCCAAGACGGCCGGGGGCAAGAGGTCGAGCAAGCGCTGATCGGAGTGTGTGGTGTTCATGTGATTGAAATCATATGTGAATGCACCGCCGCGCCGCATACTGCCCGCATGAAAACCCCATTTTTCGCCTTTGGCCAAACCCTGCCCGATTACGCAGTGCCCGTGTTCAACGAACGTGCGGTGCGCGCCAGCGCCGGGATTTTGTTCGTCATGGCCTTCGCCGCGTTCGCGCAAGCCTTGCTGCTGGGCCAATTCCAAACCACGCAGGTGTTTGTGGTGGCCTTTGTGATCGAGTTCGGCATTCGCCTCTTCGTCAACCCGCGCTGGGCCCCGGCCATGATCATCGGCCAGTGGGTCGTGCGCGGCCAGGAGCCCGAATACGTGGGGGCGCCGCAAAAGCGCTTTGCCTGGGGCATTGGCTTGGCACTGGGTCTGTTGATGATGTATTTGCTGGTGATCGAGCACAGCATTGGGCCGATCAACATGCTGGTGTGTGGCACCTGTTTGCTGTTGATGTTTTTTGAAACCGCGTTTGGTATTTGCATCGGCTGCAAGCTGCACAACTGGCTGCGCCCCGAGCAAGCCCAGATGTGCCCCGGCGGTACTTGCCGCTACACACCGCCTGCTGGCGCGGGCGGCCACTGCGGCCAAGCCTTGGTGCTGGTGTGTTTTGTGGCGCTGATGGTGGCGGTGGCGGGCTGGGTCTTAGAAGGCCCCGCGTTGCGCGGCATGCACCACCCGGCCATGCACGGCACACCGAGCCAGCCCACGGCCAGTGAAGAAGAGCGCTGCCGTGTGCCTGAGTTCGCCAAGGCCATGGGCCACGAAACGATTTGGAAACAACACAACGGCTGTCTTTGAAAGGACCCCACCATGACTTCACTGATTTTTGACGTCGAAAACATCAAATGCGGCGGTTGCGAAAACTCTATCCGCAAAGGCCTGAACAGCATCGCGGGCGTGAGCGAGGTGCAGATCGACCGCGAGCAGCAACGCATCACGCTCTTGGCCCATGAGGCTGAGCGCAGCGCCATTGCCGACAAACTGCGCAGCATGGGCTACCCCGAACAAGGTTCGGTGGCCGGTTTTCAGTCGGGCTTGGCGCAGGCCAAGTCGATGGTCAGCTGCGCGATCGGCAAGGTCAGCGCTTAAGCCCGTTCAAGTCTGGTCCGACTAAGCTTTGCTGATAGGCTTGCTGTTCACTGAATGCTTAATGCGGCGCACTGAGCGTCACACTCAATCCGCCTTCAGGGCGGTTGGCCAATATCAGACTCCCACCCATCGCCGTCATGAGGTTCAGTGCGATGGACAAGCCCAAGCCCGTGCCGCCGGTTTGTCGGTTGCGGGAACTTTCTTGGCGTACAAATGGTTGCAACACCGTTTTTAAATCGGACTCCGGCAAGCCTGGTCCTTCATCGGTTACTACGATACACCAGTGGTCAGATTGTTGGGGGTCTTTGCAAGACAAGTGCACTGTAGCTCGTTGGCCGTAGGAGATGGCGTTATGCACCACATTGCCCAGCACGCGTCGCAGTGCGGCCACATCGGTCTTGACCAAGCAGTCCTTGTCTGTGCCCTTCACCTGTACTTCCCAGCCCAGGTCTTCCCACTCACTGAGTTGGGTCTGCAAGAGTTGATTCAAATGAACCGGCTGGCGCTGGGGTTGAGCATGCCAACTCCGAGCCAGTGCCAGGCCGTCGTGCACCAGGTCTTGCATTTCACTCAGGTCGGCTTGCATGCGCTGGCGCAGTGAATCGTCGTTAACCCACTCGGTTTTGAGGCGCAAACGCGTCAAGGGTGTTTGCAAGTCGTGTGCAATGGCGGCGAGGACCTGCGTTTGCTGAGCCATATGCCGCTGCAATTGAGTTTGCATGTGGTTGAAGGCTTGTGCGGCTTGGCGTACTTCTGTGGGCCCACTGTCGGGCAGTGGTGCACGGTTTGGGTGGGCGGCCAAGTCCAAAGCGGCTTGGGTCATGCGCTTGAGTGGACGTGTGGCGTAAATGACCGCAAGCCAGGACAAAAAGGCCAAGCCCACAATCACTGTCAGCATCACCAAGCCCCAAGGTGCGCGTCCACCCAGGCCGGGGATGCTCATGGCTTCGAGTTGGGGAGAGGCGGGTAATCTGGCATACACCAGGGCGTCATCGGCCAACTTCAGAGACACCCAAGCCTGTTCTCTTGCCGGCTTGACGCGGTGAGCCTCGGCATCTGTTTCAGGGTCATGTTGGCGTACCACCATCAGATGTCGAACGCGTGGTTGGCGCGGCGCCAACTCTTGTTCTAAGTACTTGGCGAGGGAGCGAACGTGGGGTGGTAGCGGTGTTTCGTTGGGTGTCCAGGTTGCGGGTGGTTCGAGACGCCAGCGTGCACGGCGTTTGTCCCTGTCTTGCATCCACTGGGCGCGTTGGCCTGGGCTTAAGGTATCGAGCCAGTCGGCCGACGCCGCTAACTCTTGAGTCACCCGGGTGTGCCACACCACTTGGCCGCGCACCATGCGTTCATCTAGCGCCAGCCAGGCCGCAGCGGCCAGCACCAGAGCCAAGCCCATCAACCACACCCACAACAAACGCGCAAACAGGCTTTGTGGCCAGATTTTTTGGAGCACAGCATTCATTCGGCTTGTACCTCGGTGGCCAGTACATAACCTTCGCTGCGAACGGTCTTGATCAGGCCAATTGTGCGGGCAGGTTCGCCCAAGCGCAAACGCAGGCGGCTGATGAGCAAATCAATGGATCGGTCAAATGCATCGGCCGTTCGGCCTTGGGTGAGTTCGAGCAATTGGTCGCGTGAGAGCACCTTGTTGGCATGTTGCAGCAAGACGTGCAAGACGCGGTATTCGCCAGAGGTCAACACTAAAAGCACGCCATCAGGATTGCGCACCTGACGTGTCACAGCGTCCAGCGTGTAACCGGAAAATCGCCAAAACATGGCGTCCGTGGCGCTTTGTAAATTGCCTGGCAAGGCACGCGAGCGGCGCAGAATGGCACGGATGCGGGCCAACAATTCTCGAGGTACAAATGGTTTGCCCAAGTAATCATCGGCCCCCATCTCGAGGCCCAAGATGCGGTCAGCATCCTCGGTACGGGCTGTGAGCATGAGGATGGGCAAGGCGGCATGCGGGCTACCTTGGGCGCGCAAGTCCCGGCAAATGGTCAGACCGTCTTCGCTGGGCATCATCACATCCAGCACCAACAAGTCCACACGCTGGGACTGCAGCAGATGACGCATCTCACGGCCATTCGCCGCAGTACTGCAATGCACACCGTTTTGCTCAAGGTATTGCGCGGTCAATTGACGAATTTCAGGGTCGTCATCGACCATCAAAACATGGTCTGGGGTGTAAGTCATGCCTGCATGATACGGGTGACCCTCAGGGGTTTTTGTATCAAAACATGTCTGCATCCTGTTCAGACACATGCGCTTGCAAATTGCTGGGCTTCAGACACCTTTTTCCGATGCGGTCGCCGTTCAATACACCTATCTGACATCCGTCAGAGACCGCGTCAGCGGGATATAACCTTCAAGGAGTCTGAAATGAACAAACGAATGATCTGGATGTTGTCGGCTGCTTTGCTCAGTGCTGCCAGCATGACGGCCACCGCCTCCGAGCACGGCATGCACAAGCACCATGAGTACCGCAGCAGCAACAAGCACAACGGTGGCCAAGGTGCAGTGGTTCAACTTGCCAAACTGGAGGACGCTCTGAAACTGGAGGATGCACAGCGCCCAGCTTGGAACGTTTTTGCCAAAGACATCAAGGACTTGGCCTTGGCCCGTGAGAAAGAGCATGAGTCCATGCGCGAAGCCATGAAGAAATTCAAGGACACCCAAGCCGTGGGTGCGATCGAGCGCATAGAGGCGATGAGTCAAAAGTTGAAGATCCACCAAACGCGTTTGACCCAAATGAAACAAGCCGCACAAGGCTTGATGACTCAACTGAACCCCACTCAGCAATCAGTTTTCAACGCTGAATGGGTGAACTTGATGGGGCAAGATGGACGGCAACAGCACCGTCGCCATTGGGGACACAAAGACCCTCGCGAGTCGCGCAAAAGTTAAATGTGTTGGTTTGGCCCCCGAACCACATCTGCATAAGCTTGGCGCGTTTCGGGGCTGACCGCTATGAGCGCTTGCTCGTAGCGGGTCTGGTGCTGGGCCAGCATGCGGGCCGAGGCGATGGTTTTGGATTTGCAAAACCAATGGCAGCTGTGCTGCATCAAAAACATCTCGCCCATCATTTGGAAAGAGCGGTCTTTGGGGGGCAGTCCATGAAGGTTGTTCACTGCGCGCTCAATGCCGTGGGCATGCACCTCCAGCAGTCGGCGCATGTCGAATGTGAATCGGGGTGAGAGTTGGTCGATGTAGGGAATCGCCAGCTTGAAGCCTCGCGTGGGTGGGGCGCTCAGTTTGGCAAACTCCCGCGCCAGGTTTTGGAACTCGTGGGCCATTTGCTTTTCTGCTTGTTCTTGCAGTTCCAATATTTGCAGTTGCCGCTCGGGGTCGGATTCACCCAGCGCCCGCATGTAGGCGCTGGTCAGTTGTTCCATGTGTTTTTCTATCTGGTAAGGACGCAATTGCTCGGCCAACAGGGCAGTGCGTTGGCGCTGGCCCCGGGTGTTGAGCCAGTGGATGCCCGTGGCCAATAAAAACAGCAGACTGAGAAATTCCATAAATCCAGTTTTCTTGGCCGAGATGGCCTTTGCGGCAAGTGTAGTGAGTTGGTGCCCCCGTACCCAATTGGAGAGCTGACTCTAAAGTGCGGGTTTTCCCTTGCTTGTGGTCCGGCATGCTGTTCAAATTGCTGCATTGCAACAAAAACTCTCCAAGGAACACACCATGAACTTCAATGCTGACCAATTCGCCGCCACCCAAAAAGCCAACCTGTCCGCTGCTGCTGACCTGTCGCAAACCGCATTTGCCGGTTTCGAGCGTTTGGTTGAGCTGAACATGGCTGCTGGCAAAGCCGCTGTGGGCGAGTCTTTCGCCAACATGCAAGCCCTGATGGGTGCCAAGTCCCCTCAAGACCTGATGGCTGTTCAAGCCGCTTTGGTGCAGCCTGCCTTCGAAAAGTCGGTGTCTTACGGCCGTCACTTGGCTGACATCGCCAACAGCACCAGCGCCGTGTTCACCAAAGCTGCCGAAGGCAAAATGGCCGAATCCGAGCAAGCCGTCAAAAGCTTGGTCGAAAACAGCCTGAAAAACGCACCAGCCGGTTCTGACGCCGCTGTGGCCGTGATCAAAACTGCTTTCGAAGCTGGCCAAACAGCCGCTGAAACCCTGAAAAAAGTGGCCAAGCAAGCTGCTGAAACCGCCGAGTCCAACCTCAAGGCCGCAACTGCCCAAGCCGAAGCTTCGGTGAAGTCCGCCATGTCCAAGGCCAAAGCCAAGGCTTGAGCTTTGCCTCCATGAGCCGGTCCTGAACGGGGCCAGCTTTCTACAATCAGGGTGTCTTCGGGCACCCTTTTTGTTTTGGATTCCACACATGTCATCCGTCCTTGCGCAAGCTTCAGCCCCCGTTTTGCAGATCGAAAGCGGCGTGGCCTCGATCACCTTGAACCGCCCTGCCCAGCGCAACCGCCTGGAAAACGGCGACCTCAAGACATTGCTGGCGCACTTTGAAACCATCGAGCACGACCCCACTGTGCGCGTGCTGGTGCTGACCGCCAACACGGCGGGTCAGCCCAAGCCTGTGTTTTGCGCGGGTTACGACATCGGCGGATTTGACGAACCGGGTCATGGCGCCACTTTCTTTGAAGAAATTCCCGATACCTTGGCCAAGCTGCGCCCGGTGACGATTTGCGCCTTGAACGGCAGCGTGTACGGCGGGGCCACCGATGTGGTATTGGCCTGCGACCTGCGCATCGGTCTGCAAGGCATTGAGTGGCGCATGCCCGCCACGGCGCTGGGCTTGCATTACTACCCCAGTGGTTTGCAGCGTTATGTGAGTCGCTTCGGTTTGGCGGCGGCCAAACGGGCGTTTTTGACTGCGCGGCCATTCACAGCCCAGCAACTGGATGCGCTGGGCTTGTTCGAGGCATTGGTGGGGCCAGAGGATTGGGTGCAGGCGCAGCAAGCCTTGTTGCAAGACATCTTGGCCTTGGCGCCCTTGGCCGTGCAAGAAACCAAAAAATCATTGAATGAGATCGCGGGCGGTGCCATGGACGAAACCCTACTGCGCGAGCGCGAACACATGACCAGCTGCAGCGCCGACTTTGCGGAAGGACGTGCGGCGTTTGCCCAGCGGCGTGCGCCAGTTTTTGTGGGGCGCTGAAGAGGGGCGCTATCAAGAAGCTGCACTTCAAGCCGATTCATCTCAGTCATGCAAACACATTCCACTTTCCGCTGCACTCCGAAAGCCTTTGGCTTGGCCATCCTATTGTCGTGCGGGTTGGTCTTTGTGGGTTGGGCGCAGGCTGGGCAATACCGTTTGTTGGCTGAGAAGTCCAATGCGGTGGTGGTGGCTGCGCGGGTGCAAAACGCCGAGCAGCATTGCAATCTGGAAATTTCTATTCAGGGCCAAGCCACTTTGGAGCGAGAGGTGCGAGCGCCTTACTTTGAGGCCCGCATCGACATCACGCCTCAGGATGTGGAGTCCGTCACCGTGACTTGGCGCGGCAAGTCCAAGCGCGTCAACGATGAGATCGTCAATGCGTGCCCGACCCAAGGCCGCACGCAGTTTCAGGTGATGGATGACAACGTGGCCTTGCGTGCTTCGTGGCTCAGTGGTTTTGCTGCCATGGGGCAGGCCAAGGCCGAGTGCGTGCGCACGGCGCTGCAAATGGACCGGGTGCGCTACGAGTGGTTCGACGTGAATGACAAAGAATCCAGCCCCGAGGATTGGAAAATCCAGCGTGCCATGGGGCAGTGCGATGCCTTCTTGTCGCAGAAAAAAGCGTGGGGCGAGCAAAACCCCAAGAGCTTTCCTTGCGTCCAATCTGGTGTGAAGACGCGCTGCGAGGGCTTCTACAGCGTGACCGAAAACGGAAAAACCAGGCCCATCAGCGCGGATGAGGCCATTCGCCGCCAGTTGGACAAGCTGCCGTGGGGCACGGGCGTGAGGGAAACCTCTGGGGCCAAAGTGGCCCGCCAAAAACAGGAGCAAGCCCTGAAGGACCAGCAACTGGCCCAAGAGCAAGCCAAACTGAAGGCGGAGTTAGAGGCCAGGGAGCGCGAAGAGCAAATGGCCAAAGAAGCCATTGCCGCCCAAGCCCGCGAGCGCAAAGCCAAGGCCGAGGCCGACTACGCCAGGCGCTTGCAGGAACTGGAACGCCGGGAACAAGAGCGCCTGGAAAAGCGCAGCTGGCTGCTCAAACAGCTGGAAAAACTCAAGAGCGACCCCAAGGCTGACGCCAAGTCAGATGGGAAGGGCGATGGCAAGGGCGATGCCAAATCAGACGCCAAGTCAGATGGAAAGACCGATGCCAAGCCAGAAGTGAAGGCAGAGGCCAAGGCAGAAGAGGTCAAGCCGCCAGCGCCTGCTGCTCCTGAGTCCAAAGCGGAAGAGCCCAAGCCGAAGTAAGGGCAGCCGCTCCGAAGGGGCTAGTCGCCTAAACAGAGCTGGAATTAGAGCGCCCCGCCGACCAGGCGGTGCCCATGGAGGCGGCCATCACCATGGCAATGGCCAGCCCCTGAAAAAGCGTCAAGTTTTCGGCCAGCACCAACCACCCGGCCAAGGCACCCACGGCGGGCTCCAGGCTGAGCAAAATGCTGAAGGTGTTTTTGGGCAGGTGCTTGAGCGCGAACATCTCGAGGGCATAAGGCACGGCACTCGACAAAAGCGCCACGGCCAAACCAGCGGCCAGCCATTGTGGGTCGAGCAAGGTGCTGCCTGCATGTGCAATGCCAATGGGGGCCACCACCAAGGCGGCGGCCAACATGCCCAGTGGGGTGGCCATGCTGCCGTAGCGCTTGGCCACACGGTGACCAAACACGATGTAAAGCGCCCAGCAAACGCCCGCCGCCAATGCGAAAGCCATGCCGCGTGGGTCGAGTGCTGCAGCGGCGTCTGCGCCAGGCAAAGGCAACAACAAGCCCAGACCCAAAGCGGCCATCGCCACCCACAACCAATCACTGGCTTTTTTCGAAGTCCACACCGCCACCGCCAGTGGCCCGGTGAACTCGATGGCGATCGCGACGCCAAAGGGGATGGTTTTGATGGCGCTGTAAAACAGCAAGTTCATGATGCCCAGCGTCACGCCGTACAGTCCCAACGGCAATGCGTCGCTCCACTCCCAGCGGCGACGCCAAGGGCGAAACACCGCCATCAGCATCACGGTGGCGAAAACCAGACGGTAAGCGGTGGTGCCCTCAGGCCCCAAGGCAGGGAACAGGCTTTTGGCGAACGAAGTGCCGATGGCCAGAGAAGTCAAGCTGCTCAACAAGGCCAACATGGCCCACAAACGCAAATTCAAGGGGGTGTCTCTTTCCGAAGAGGCGGGTTCTACAAGGGTACTTCCCGGCATGGCAAAAGGCTTTTAGAACTCATCATAGCGCCGCATACAATGGCGGCTTCGTTCGCGCGGCACAGTGTTTGTGCGCCGATAGGTCCAGATTTATCCCCCTTTGTGGAGTTTTCATGTTCATTTCTTCCGCTTTTGCCCAAACTGCTCCTGCCGCTGCTGCAGGTGGCGACATGCAGTCCACCCTGATGAGCATGCTGCCTTTGTTGCTGATGTTTGCGGTTTTGTACTTTGTGATGATTCGTCCTCAGATGAAAAAGCAAAAAGAGCACCGCGCCATGATCGACGCCTTGGCCAAGGGCGACGAGGTCGTGACTGCCGGCGGTTTCTTGGGCAAAGTCAGCAAGTTGGGTGAGGCCTATGTGGGCGTGGAATTGGCCACGGGTGTGGAAGTGCAAATGCAGCGCAGCGCTGTGGTGCAAGTGTTGCCCAAAGGCACCATCAAGTAAGTTGTCGCTGATTCACCCTGTACGTCACCCTGCACGCGAGTCAATATGAACCGTTATCCGGTATGGAAGTACGCGATCCTCGTGATCGCCATGTTGCTGGGGGTGGTTTACACCCTGCCCAACTTTTTTGGTGAAGCCCCTGCGGTTCAGGTGTCTTCGAGCAAGGCGACCATCAAGGTGGACACTTCGACACTGCAAAAGGTCGAGGATGCACTCAAAACGGCTGCGGTGAATGCCCAAACGATTTCGCTGGAAGGCGGCTCGATCCGGGCCCGCTTTCAAAGCACCGACGAACAGCTGAAAGCCAAAGATGCCATCCAGAAGGCGTTGACGCCCGAAGGCGCAGACCCACAGTTTGTGGTGGCACTCAATTTGGTGTCGCGCTCACCCGCTTGGTTAACCGCTTTGCACGCCTCGCCCATGTATTTGGGTTTGGACTTGCGCGGTGGTGTGCACTTCATGCTGCAAGTGGACATGCAAGCGGCGCTGACGCAAAAGGTGGAGTCCATCACGGGTGACCTGCGCAGCCTGCTGCGCGAAAAAGACGTGCGTCACGGCGGCATCAGCCGCAATGGCCAAAGCATCGAAATTCGCCTGCGCGATGCGAAACAGCTCGAAGCCGCCAAACGCGTGTTGTCTGAGCAATTTGCCGACTTGCAAGCGCAAGAAGCAGCCGATGGCAGCGAGTTCCGCTTGACGGCCAGCATCAAACCCGAAGCCGCACGCAAAGTGCAAGAGCAGGCTTTGAAGCAAAACATCACCACGCTGCACAACCGGATTAACGAGCTGGGCGTGGCCGAGCCGGTGATTCAGCAGCAGGGCTTGGACCGCATTGTGGTGCAGTTGCCTGGCGTGCAAGACACGGCCAAGGCCAAAGACATTTTGGGCCGCACCGCCACGCTGGAAGTGCGCATGGTGGACGAGAGTACCGAAGCGCGTGCGGCTGAGCAGGCTGGCGGCATCGTGCCCTTTGGCGCCGAGCGTTACTTGGAGCGCGATGGCCGCCCCTTGATTGTCAAGAAGCAAGTTGTGCTCACAGGCGACAACCTGACCGACGCCCAGCCGGGCTTTGACGGCCAGACGCAGGAACCCGTGGTCAACCTGACGCTTGACGCCAAGGGCGCCCGCATCTTCAAGGATGTGACGCGCGACAACGTCGGCAAGCGCATGGCCATCATCTTGTTCGAAAAGGGCAAGGGCGAAGTGGTCACCGCCCCCGTGATCCGCGCCGAAATCGGCGGCGGTCGTGTGCAAATTTCGGGCCGCATGACCACTGCCGAAGCCAACGACACCGCGCTGCTGCTGCGCGCAGGTTCGCTGGCCGCGCCCATGGAAATCATCGAAGAGCGCACCATTGGCCCGAGCCTGGGCGCTGAAAACATTGCCAAGGGCTTCAACAGCGTGACCTGGGGTTTCCTGGTGATCGTGGCCTTCATGGTCATTTACTACGCCATGTTCGGTTTGTTCTCAGGCATCGCCTTGGGTGTGAACCTGTTGTTCTTGGTGGCCATTTTGTCGATGCTGCAAGCGACATTGACCTTACCCGGTATGGCTGCGATGGCGCTCGCTTTAGGTATGGCCATTGACTCGAACGTGCTGATCAACGAGCGCGTGCGTGAAGAGCTGCGCAACGGCGTGAGCCCGCAGGCCGCCATTCATGCCGGTTACGACCGCGCCTGGGCCACGATTTTTGACTCCAACATCACCACCTTGATTGCGGGTGTGGCCTTGCTGGCCTTTGGTTCCGGCCCGGTGCGTGGCTTTGCGGTGGTGCACTGCATCGGCATTTTGACGAGCATGTTCTCGGCGGTGTTCTTCTCGCGTGGCTTGGTCAACCTCTGGTACGGCGGCAAGAAAAAACTCAAATCGGTTTCGATCGGCACCGTGTGGCGGCCTGAGGCTGGCACCGCGGTGAAAGCCGACTAAGGGGAAAAGACCATGGAATTGTTCAAAATCAGAAAAGACATTCCGTTCATGAAGCACGCGTTGGTCTTCAACGTGATCTCCTTCGTGACGTTTGCCTTGGCGGTCTTCTTCTTGTTCAGCCGGGGCCTGCACCTGTCGGTGGAGTTCACGGGCGGCACCTTGATGGAGGTGAGCTACAGCCAGCCCGCCGACCTGCAAAAGGTGCGCGGCACGGTGAGCACGCTGGGCTTTTCAGAAGTGCAGGTGCAGAACTTCGGCTCTGCACGCGACGTGATGATCCGTTTGCCTGCGCAAAAAGGCGTGAGTTCGGCCCAGCAAAGCGAAAAAGTCTTGTCGGCCCTCAAAGCCAACGACCCCGATGTGACTCTGCGCCGCACCGAGTTCGTCGGCCCGCAAGTCGGCGATGAGCTGGCCGAAGACGGCCTCAAGGCCCTGGCCTTCGTGGTGGTCGGCATCATGATTTATCTGGCGATCCGCTTTGAGTGGAAGTTTGCCGTCTCGGCCATCATCGCCAACTTGCACGACGTGATCATCATCTTGGGCTTCTTCGCCTTCTTCCAGTGGGAGTTTTCACTGGCGGTGTTGGCGGCGGTGCTGGCAGTGCTGGGTTACTCGGTCAACGAATCTGTGGTGATTTTTGATCGGATTCGCGAGAACTTCCGCCGCTACCGCAAGATGAACACCGTGGAGATCATCGACAACGCGATCACCTCCACCATCAGCCGCACCATCATCACGCACGGCTCGACCCAGATCATGGTGTTGTCCATGCTGCTGTTCGGTGGCGAAACCTTGCACTACTTTGCCATGGCGCTGACCATCGGCATCTTGTTTGGTATTTACTCGTCGGTGTTTGTGGCCGCCGCCATTGCCATGTGGCTGGGCTTGCAACGTGAAGACCTGATCAAGCCGCTCAAGAAAGACATCGATCCGAACGACGAGAATTCGGGCGCGGTCGTCTGACCGACCGTGATAAAAAAAGGGCCCCTTGTGGCCCTTTTTTCTTGTCAACGCGCCTTGTGGGAGGCCGCACCTGCGGCCGAAGGTGGTTGCCCATCGCGCACTAAGCAGACCCCATCCGCTGAAACAGCCCACCGGGCAAGCGAGCCACTTGGCCCAGCAATTCGAGCTCCAACAATTGGGCTTGCAGACGGGCCGTGGGCAGTCCGCAGCGGGCTTGCAGGGCGTCCAGACTCACCGGGTCATGGCCAAGTGCGGTCAGCAGTTCGTCTTCGGGCAAGTCTTCGATTGTTGACGTGAAAGCCAGCTGCACCTGCGCCACATGGCCTGGCCAATGCAACTCCTCCAGAACATCTTGTGCCGACTCGACCAGCTTGGCGCCTTGCTTGATGAGCAGGTGACAGCCCTTGGACTGGGTGGCATGGATCGAGCCGGGGATGGCCATGACGTCGCGGCCTTGCTCCAGGGCTTGTTTGGCCGTGATGAGCGAGCCCGACTGCAAGGCCGCTTCGACCACCAAGGTGGCTTGAGACAGCCCCGATATCAAGCGGTTGCGGCGCGGAAAATTGGGCGCCAGCGGCGGTGTCCCCAAGGGGTATTCGCTGAGGATGATCCCCCGCTGGACAATCTGGTGCGCCAGATCGCGGTGCTGGCGGGGATAGACCCGGTCCAGGCCTGTGCCCACCACGGCGATGGTGGGCAGTGCCCCGCCCCATCCGAGGACCGCCGCTCCCAGCAGGGCCCCTTCATGGGCTGCGCCGTCGACACCCAGCGCCAAACCCGAGACGATGGTCAGACCGCTCGTGGCCAAGCTGCGTGCGAATTCGCGGGCATTGATGAGGCCTTGGGGCGTGGGGTTGCGGCTGCCCACCATGGCCACGCTTTGCCCGATGTCCAGCTGGCGCAGCGCACCGATTTGCCCCAAGGCATAGAGCATCAGCGGTGGGTCTGGAATTTCCAGCAAGGCGGCGGGGTAGTCGGGGTCACCCAAGGTGATCAGGGCGCGTGCAATGCCCGGCTCCGTGGACGCCTGCAGCCAGCGCCAAGTGTCCTCACTCAATTCGCGCCAGCCCGGGGGCGCTTCACACAGCGCTTGGGCTTGCAGGGCCGAGACGACTTGGCGCAAGGCAGTTTCGGTTTGTTCAAAGATGGCGCTGGGCTGCCCCCAAGCGGCCAGCAAGCGCCGTGCCGTTTCGGGCCCCACGCCGGGGGTCAGTGCCAGGCGCAACCAAGACGCCAGCTCTTCGGGTGTGTTCACCATCATGTCTCCCTGTGCAGCCTTTGAGGCTGTCTGTGGAGGCATTGTGGGCCAAATGGGATGCCTTGCCTAGCTGTGGCGTGCGTGCAAAATCTTCAGGCCATGACCTCAAGATGCAAGGGCTGCACGCCGCGTGACGACCCATCCAAAGACGAAATGATTGGCCAAAACCACGGTCCAGCAGATGAAGCCTGTCCACAGGGTGTGACTGGGGAAATGGGCACCTCTGAGTGTCTGGGTCAAGCCCAGCAACAAACCCATTCCCAAAACAAGCCCCAAAATGCGGAGTCCCGTTTTCCGCTGGGCTCTTGAATCCGATACCAGCCAAGGCAACGCCAATCCAAGAAAAGCGAAAGCGGATGACACATGTCCCCCGGGGAAGCATCGGCCCGAGCCCCCATCTGCCAACCCCCACAGCCAGTGAGAAACATGAGCAGCCGGACCTCCGAAGACCTGCAACTCCCAGGGGCAGCTGGTCAGACTGAAACTTTTGAGTGTGCTGATGGCGATCAGGCTCAGCGTGGTGCCCACCACGATTTCCGAACGTTGCCAGCGTGTCAGTTGGCGGAGCATGCTTTGCGGCCACCTGACCATCACCAGCAGGCTTAAATAAACCAGGATCGCCAACTGTTTGGCGCGAGTGTGCAAAACGGTTTCCAGCCACCAGTTGTCACGAAGTTTGAAGCCTTGGCTGTCCGCAAGTGCCTGCATCACGCTCATGTCGAGACCTGAAAAATCCCAAGCCAACAAGCACATCAGCGTGACCCAAGTGATCAACCCTAAACGACGGGTTGGCGACAAATCGCCTAGCGGGGCATACCGGTGTGCAGGGCTCATGGGAGAAAACTCAATGTGACAAATGGGTCTGTTGCTTGGGCGTCAAGCTGTCAAGGGCACTGCAATAACAGCCCGGCATCAATAGATCAGCGCTGACTGTAAGCGTGTTTGACCCAAAAAAAATCCCCAGACGTAATGAAGTCAGCATTTGAGAGGTGCTTCAGCGCCTGTTCATCTGCCCTGTCTAGAATCGAGCCCATTTGTATCTTGAGGCACCCACGTCATGAACCTTCTTACTCCGCGCACAGCGTGGCACCCCACGCGTTTGTTGGCGGTCCTGGTTTTGTGGCTGGCGACGGTCGGGAATTTGCCATTCTGGATGGCGATCTGGCAATTGCCCGAAACCCAAGGCATGCGTGCGCTGAGCACTGTGGGCAGCTTGTGGGTGATCTTGTTGGCATTGCTGGGTTGGTTTCTGAGCTTGTGGGTCTGGCCCCGGTGGCTCAAGCCTGCAGGTTTGGCGATGCTGGTCACCGTGACGTCCAGCAGCTACTTCATGCTGACCTACGGTGTGGTCATCGATTCCAGCATGCTGGCCAATGTGGTGCAGACCGATGTGCGCGAAGTGCGCGATTTGTTGTCTTGGCCCATGTTGGCGGCGGTGATGGTGGGTGTGGTTTTGCCGGGGGTGTGGCTTTGGCGCCAGCCGATCCGATCGGTGCCGGCCAGGTCTTTGGTCGGCCGACAACTGGGTGTGGGCTTGGTGGCATTTTTGGTGGCCTTGGGTGTGTTCTGGATGTCGTTCCAAGACATTGCCTCCCTCACCCGCAACCACAAGCAGCTGCGCTACATGATCAACCCGTTCAACAGCTTGTACGCGGTGACCTTGTTGACGGTGGGACAAGCCGCGCAGGCCACCAAGCCTTTGCAGGCCATCGGAGAAGACGCCAAGTTGCTCCAGACGCCGACCAACGAGGCCAACGCGCCCTTGGTGGTTTTGATTTTGGGCGAGACGGCCCGCGCAGCCAATTTTGGTCTGGGTGGCTACGCCAGAGACACCACGCCCCAGCTGCGCCAACTGCAGTCGCAGGGTGACTTGGTCTATTTTTCGGACGTCAAGTCGTGTGGCACCAGCACCCAAGCCTCGGTGCCTTGCATGTTTTCACATCTGGGCAAAACAGCCTATGAGAGCAGCAAAGACCGTTACGAGAGCGTGTTGGATGTTTTGCAGCGTGCCGGTTTGGCGGTGCTGTGGCTAGACAACCAGTCGGGCTGCAAAGGGGTGTGCGACCGGGTGCCGAATGTGGCCACGACCGCGCTGAAGGTGCCTGAGTACTGCACCAGTGGCGAATGCCTCGACGAGGTCATGCTGCACGAGTTGCCCAAGCAACTGGCGGCCTTGGACCCTGCCAAACGGGCCCAAGGCACGGTGGTGGTGATGCACCAGATGGGCAGCCACGGCCCGGCTTACTACAAGCGCTCGCCCACTGCCATGAAGCCCTTCCAACCCGAGTGCAGCAGCCATGCCTTGCAAAATTGCCCTCCTGAGCAAATCGTCAATGCGTACGACAACTCGATCGTCTACACCGACCATTTCATTGCCAAAACGGTGAAGTGGCTGCAAACCCAGTCACGCCCCACAGCGCTCATGTACCTCTCCGATCATGGTGAGTCCTTGGGCGAGAAGGGCCTGTATTTGCATGGCATGCCGTACAGCCTGGCCCCCAAAGAGCAGACCCATGTGCCCATGCTGGTGTGGTTGTCCAAACCCCTTCAAAGGGAACGCCATTGGGGCATGAATTGCTTGCAAGCCCAAAGTGCCAAGCCTCTGTCGCACGACCACCTCTTTCACTCGGTGCTGGGTTTGGCGCAGGTCAGCACCCAGCTGGCCAAGCCGGAGTTGAACCTCTTTTCGGCTTGTGCTGCCGGGCGCTGAACCTCAACCCAGGCCCTGTGCGCCCTGCTGGCGGCAGGCGCTTCAGAAATTGGGGACAATACAGCCCTGAATTCATCATTGTTTTGACGCCATGGCCCTGCTCCCTATTCTTTGCTACCCCGATCCTCGCCTGCACAAGGTGGCCAAACCTGTGCAGGTGGTGGATGCACGCGTGCACGCTTTGATCGACGACATGCTGGAAACCATGTACGACGCCAGCGGCATTGGTTTGGCGGCGACGCAGATCGATGTGCATGAGCGCTTGGTGGTGATCGATACCTCCGAAGAGCGCAACCAGCCCTTGGTGCTGATCAACCCCGAAATCACTTGGATGAACGAGGAACGCGTCAAGGGCGAAGAGGGTTGCCTGTCGGTGCCCGGCATTTACGATGGGGTGGAGCGGGCCACGAAAGTCAAGGTGACCGCCTTGGACCGTGACGGGACAAGCCGCCACATTGACGCTGAAGGCATGTTGGCCATTTGCATTCAACACGAACTGGACCACCTGATGGGCAAGGTGTTTGTGGAGTACCTCTCCCCACTCAAGCAAGGTCGAATCAAGACCAAACTGATCAAAGCCCAAAAAGCAGAGCGCTGAACCGGATGCGCTTGATTTTTGCGGGCACGCCCGAATTTGCCCAGATGGCCCTCGTTGCCCTGCATGCAGCAGGTCACGAGATCGTGTTGGTGCTGACCCAACCCGATCGGCCCGCCGGGCGCGGCATGAAGTTGCTGCCCTCCCCCGTTAAACAATGGGCTTTGGACAATTCTGTGCCCGTGGCCCAGCCACGCAGCCTGCGACTGGATGGCAAGTACCCCGAAGACGCCGCAGCGGCCCGTCAAACCCTCCTGGACGCCAAGGCGGACGCCATGATCGTAGCCGCCTACGGCTTGATCCTGCCGCAGTGGGTGCTGGACTTGCCGCCCCGGGGTTGCCTGAACATCCACGCTTCTTTGTTGCCGCGCTGGCGCGGTGCGGCGCCGATTCACCGTGCCATTGAGGCGGGCGACACGCAAACCGGCATCACCATCATGCAGATGGATGCGGGCTTGGACACGGGTGACATGCTGTTGGTCTTGCCTTGCGATATATCGGCTAACGACACCACTGCCGTGCTGCATGACCGCCTGGCCAATCTGGGTGGGCAAGCCATCGTGCGTGCCCTGGCCAGTTTGGACAAGTTGCCCCGACAGTCCCAGCCCTTGGACGGCGTGAACTACGCGCACAAGATCGACAAAGCCGAAGCTGCGCTCGACTGGGCCTTGAGTGCCGAAGTGCTGGCGCGGCGCATCCGCGCCTTTGACCCGTTTCCGGGCATGACCGTGCCGCTGGTCACCGCCTCGGGTGTGGAAACCCTCAAGCTCTGGCAAGCCGTGGCAGAGGCGGCCGAGAACACTGCCGCAAATGCGGCCCAACCCGGTACCGTGCTCAGCGCCGATGCGTCTGGCGTGCGCGTGGCCTGCGGTGAGGGTCAGCTGTGCTTGACGCAGTTGCAGCGTCCCGGCGGCAAGCGCTTGGGTGCGGCCGACTTTTTGCGCGGCTGCCCCTTGCAGCCCGGGCAGCTGTTGGTGGCTTGATGTTTTTCCGACCCACGCTCTACCGCCGCGCCGAGTTCTGGCAAGGCCTGCGCGACCTGGCCCCGCAAGCGCCTGGCGTGGCGGCATGGGGTCTGATGACCGGGGTGGCCATGGTCAAGTCGGGCATGAGCGTGTTCGAGGCCGTGGCCATGACCATGCTGGTGTTCGCGGGCAGCTCTCAGCTGGCGGCCATTCCACTGCTGGTAGCCGGGGCGCCAGCTTGGGTGATTTTGGCGACCGGTTTTTGTGTGAACCTGCGCTTTGTGGTGTTCAGCCTGCACCTGCGGCCGTATCTGATGCACCTGCCGCGCTGGCAGCGCATGTGCCACGGCTACTTCACCGCCGACATCAGTTATGTGTTGTTCACACGGCACTATCCGCAGCCCGGTGTCAGCGATAGCGAGCGCACAGGGCAAGAGGCCTATTTGGCGGGCAACTACTTCTTGAACTGGTGCAGCTGGATCGTGGCCAGTTTGCTGGGCATCGGCTTGGCCAATCTCATCCCACCCGAATGGGGTTTGGGTTTTGCAGGTATCTTGTGCTTACTGGGCATCCAGTGTTCTCTGGCCAGCTCGCGCATGCGCATTTTGTCCGCGGCCGTGGCTGGCGCAGCGGCTGTCGCTGCCTACCACTTGCCGCTCAAGCTCAACATTGTGGTGGCGATTGCCGTAGCGGTGATCCTCTGCCTGACGGTCGAGAAAATCCGGCCTGCACCGCAGGTGGCGGCATGAACGGCACCGATCTGTGGTCATTGGGCGTGATCGTTGGCTTGGCCGTGGTCACGGTGGTGGCGCGCAGTTTCTTTTTTATCTCCAGCCAGTCCTGGCAACTGCCTCATTGGGCCCAGCGTGGTTTGCAGTACGCACCCATTGCCGCGCTGTCAGCTGTGGTCATTCCGGAAATCATCACTGTGCAGGGTGAACTGGTCAGCACATGGCAAGACGCCCGCCTTTATGCGGCTGCAGTAGGGGTAGCGGCTTACTTTTGGCGGCGCGACGTGCTGATCACCATCCTTGCAGGCATGGCGGTTTATCTGCCTTTGCATTTGGGTTGGGGCTGGTAAGTCCAACTCAGGGGTTGTTCGGCGTTCGTACCCGCACAACGTCAGCCCTTGTCAGGCCGGGCTTTTAAAATGGATGTGAATTGATCCATCCACCTTTCCTCACACCATGAACGTCATCCGTTTTTCTGATCTGTGCGCCAGCGGCAAAGCTGCGGGCCAACGTGTCTTCATCCGTGCCGACTTGAACGTGCCGCAAGCCGATGACGGCAGCATCACCGAAGACACCCGCGTCCGCGCCAGCGTGCCTTGCATCCAGATGGCGCTGGACGCTGGCGCTGCCGTGATGGTGACGTCCCATTTGGGGCGCCCCACTGAGGGCGAGTTCAAGCCCGAAGACTCGCTGGCCCCCGTGGCCAAGCGCTTGGGCGAGTTGCTGGGCCGCGAAGTGCCGCTGGTCGCCAACTGGGTGGACGGCGTGACCGTCGCTCCCGGCCAAGTGGTGCTGCTCGAAAACTGCCGCGTCAACAAAGGCGAAAAGAAGAACAACGAAGACTTGGCCCGTAAGATGGCCCAGCTGTGCGACATCTACGTGAACGACGCCTTTGGCACCGCCCACCGCACCGAAGGCACCACCTATGGCATCGCCCAGTTCGCCCCCATCGCCTGCGCTGGCCCCTTGCTGGCCGCCGAGATCGACGCCATTGGCAAGGCCTTGGCCAACCCGAAGCGCCCTCTGGCCGCCATCGTGGCGGGCAGCAAAGTCAGCACCAAGCTGACCATCTTGAAGAGCCTTTCGCAAAACGTGGACCAGCTCATCGTGGGTGGCGGTATTGCCAACACCTTCATGCTGGCTGCGGGTCTGAAGATCGGCAAGAGCTTGGCCGAAGCTGACTTGGTGGGTGAGGCCAAAGCCGTGATCGAAGCCATGAAGGCCCGTGGCGCTGAAGTGCCGATCCCGACCGATGTGGTGGTGGCCAAAACTTTTGCAGCCGATGCCGTGGCCACGGTGAAGAAAGCCACCGAGGTGGCTGACGACGACATGATTTTGGACATTGGCCCCGAGACGGCTGCCAAGCTGGCCGCGCAGCTCAAGCAGGCAGGCACCATTGTGTGGAACGGCCCGGTGGGCGTGTTCGAGTTTGCGGCCTTCGAAAACGGCACCAAGGTGATTGCCCAGGCGATTGCCGAGTCCAGCGCCTTCAGCATTGCAGGCGGTGGTGACACACTGGCCGCGATTGCC
>NZ_JAXITC010000001.1:0-375885 GCF_034680285.1 Limnohabitans sp. | reverse complement strand
ACAGACGCTGGGGGCGGCTTTTCCAACCTTTTGGGTTAACCGCAAGGAGTCTCAATGCGTCATTACGAAATCATTTTGCTGATCCATCCCGATCAGTCCGAACAAGTTCCAGCCATGCTGGAGCGTTACAAAGGCATGATCGTTGCCGGCGGTGGTTCTATCCACCGTGTTGAAGACTGGGGCCGCCGCCAGCTGGCATACCAGATCAACAAGTTGGGCAAAGCCCACTACCTGTGCGTGAACATCGAAGCCGATCAGGCTGTGATGGCCGAACTCGAGCACGCGTTCAAGTTCAACGATGCCGTTCTGCGTCACCTGACTGTGCTGAAGAAAAAAGCCGACACCGGTCCTTCGTCCATGATGAAGACGGTCGAGCGCGAAGAAGCCCGCAAGTCACAACAAGCCGAATTCGCCGCTTGACACGTTCCTGTTGAGGAGTGAACCGTACCGAACTGACCGCCTGTATTGCCGAGCAAGCTGCTTTGCGATACACCCCCGCTGGTTTACCAGCTCTGGATTTGATTCTGGAGCATGCCTCTGAAGTAGAAGAGGTTGGGCAAATTCGCAAAGTCCAGTTGAAACTTCGTGCTTTGGCCTTCGGGTCGCTGGCGGAAAGACTGGTCAAGCAATCGGTGGGCAGTGTTTGGACATTCAAAGGCTTTTTGGCTACCCCTCGACAAGGCAAAAGTGTCGTGTTGCACATTCAAGAGTTTCAGCAAGATTAATTTCAGGAGGCCCCATGGCCACGTTCAAAAAATTCAACAAAGACAAGCGCCCTAAGCGCAACACCCAGTCACTGCTGTTCAAGCGCAAGCGTTTCTGCCGCTTCACAGTCACTGGCGTCGAAGAAATCGACTACAAAGATGTGGACACTTTGCGTGACTTCATCGCCGAAAACGGCAAGATCATCCCTGCACGCTTGACTGGCACCCGCGCCATTTTCCAGCGTCAGCTCAACACAGCCATCAAGCGTGCTCGCTTCCTGGCCATGTTGCCCTACACCGACCAGCACAAAGTCTAAGGAGTCCAACCATGCAAATCATTCTGCTCGAAAAGGTTGTGAACCTGGGTAATCTGGGCGATATCGTCAAAGTCAAAGACGGTTATGCCCGTAACTTCCTGATTCCTCAAGGCCGCGCACGCCGCGCCACAGAAACCAACAAGGCCGAGTTCGAAGCTCGCCGCGTTGAACTCGAAAAAGCCGCAGCTGCCAAATTGGCCGAAGCCCAAGCCCAAGGCGAAAAGCTGTCCGGCACGGTGGTCAAATTGTCACAAAAAGCCGGTGTGGATGGCCGTTTGTTTGGTTCCGTGACCAACAACGACATTGCCGAAGCGCTGAACAAGCAAGGCTACAAACTGCTCAAGTCCCAGATCCGCATGCCTTTGGGCCCGATCAAGACCGTCAGCGAGTCGACCGTGGCTGTGGCTTTGCACACCGACGTGGTGGTTGATGTGACCGTGACAGTGCTGGGCGAAACGGCCTGATACTGCCTGACGTCGTCAGACACTTCGAAAAACCGCAGGGCAAATACCCTGCGGTTTTTTTTCGTCTGCCATCAGCGACGGCGACTTGAACCCAGCAGGCCGCCCAACACCCCGCGCACGATTTCACGGCCAATGGCCGAACCCACAGTGCGTACGGCGCTTTTGACCACCATTTGGGCCACACCATCGCGTTGCCCACCACGCGGGCCCTTGCTGCCAAAGAGCAGGTCTGACAGACCGCCCATCATGCCGCTGCTCCCGGTCTCTGATGGGGCAGGGGCTTGGCCCTGTAAGCCGCCACCACTTGCAGCTGTGGCCGTGTTACCAGCGCTTGAACCTCGGATCTTTTCAAACGCAGACTCGCGGTCTTGTGCTTGTTCGTACACCCCGGCCACCAATGAGTCTTGAAGCAGTGCTTGGCGTTGCTCCGGGGTGATGGGCCCCAGCTGGCTTCCGGGTGGCAGCACAAACACCCGTTCGGTTTCACACGGGCGGCCTTTGCCATCCAAAAAGCTGATCAGGGCCTCGCCCACGGCCAACTCGGTGATGGCTGCCTCAATGTTCAGCCCAGCCTTGGGGCGCATCGTTTGTGCAGTAGAAGCCACCGCCTTTTGGTCGCGGGGTGTGTAGGCTCTTAAGGCATGCTGCACCCGGTTTCCCAACTGGCCCAGCACACTGTCGGGAATGTCCAGGGGGTTTTGGGTCACGAAATACACCCCTACGCCTTTGGATCGCACCAATCGGACCACCAACTCGATGCGCTCGATCAAGACAGTGGGGGCGTCTTTGAAAAGCAAGTGTGCTTCGTCAAAGAAGAACACCAGCTTGGGTTTTTCAGGGTCGCCGATTTCGGGCAGTACCTCGAACAACTCGGACAGCATCCACAGCAGGAAGGTGGCATACAGGCGCGGCGAGTTCATGAGCTTGTCTGCGGCCAGGATGTTCACCAGTCCCAGGCCCTGGGCATCGGTCTGCATGAGATCTTCGATGTTGAGCATCGGCTCACCAAAGAATTGGTCTCCACCCTGGGTCTCGATTTGCACCAAGCCTCGCTGGATGGCCCCGATGCTGGCCGCGCTGATGTTGCCGTACTCGGTGGTGAACTGTTTGGCATTGTCCCCCACGAACTGCAGCATGGCCCGCAGGTCTTTCATGTCCAGCAGCAGCAAACCGTTGTCGTCGGCGATCTTGAACACCAGGTTCAACACCCCCGCTTGTGTCTCGTTAAGGCCCAGCATGCGTGTCAGCAGCAAAGGGCCCATGTCGGAGATGGTGGCCCGCACCGGGTGGCCTTGCTCGCCAAAAACGTCCCACAAGGTGGTGGGGCAGGCCCTTGGTTCAGGCACGGCCATGCCGCGTTCTTTCAGCACAGCCACCAGTTTTTCGCCGATTTTCCCCCTCTGGCTGATACCACTCAGGTCACCTTTCACGTCGGCCATGAAAACCGGGACCCCCAGACGAGAAAAGTTTTCGGCCAAGGTTTGCAAAGTCACCGTTTTACCGGTCCCGGTAGCACCAGTGATCAGACCGTGCCGGTTGGCCAAGTTCGGCAGCAGGTGGCATTGAGCCTGTGAATTGAGTGCAATCAGCATCGGATCGGCCATGTTGCGATTTCTCCTGTCGGTGAAAAGTAAAATCCAAGCTCTAGGTTAAATCAACATTCAAGGAATTCCCGATGGCTGGCCACAGTAAATGGGCAAATATTCAGCACCGCAAGGGGCGGCAGGACGAAAAACGCCAGCGCATCTGGACCCGGGTGGTGCGTGAAATCATGGTCGCGGCCCGCACAGGGGGCGGTGATGTCAGTGCCAACCCTCGGTTGCGCTTGGCCATTGAAAAGGCCAAAGCGGCCAACATGCCGGCCGACACCATCAAGCGTAACGTCGACAAAGCCACCGGCAACCTGGAAGGGGTGAGCTACGAAGAAATCCGTTACGAAGGCTATGGCATCGGTGGCGCAGCCATCATCTTGGACACCATGACCGACAACCGGGTGCGCACTGTGGCCGAAGTGCGACATGCTTTGAGCAAGCACGGAGGCAATTTGGGCACAGAGGGGTCGGTCGCGTTTCAGTTCAAGCATTGCGGACAATTGATCTTCGCGCCAGGCACCGATGAAGACCAGCTCATGACCGTGGCACTCGAGGCGGGTGCTGAGGACGTCATCACCGACACTGACGGCGCCATTGAGGTGCTCTCGGCGTACACGGATTTTGAGTCGGTCAAAAATGCATTGGAATCAGCGGGCTTGGTGGCTGAGGTGGCCGAAGTGACAATGCGCCCCGAGAACAGTGTGACTCTGTCCGGTGATGATGCTGCCAAAATGCAAAAATTGCTGGATGTGTTGGAAGATTTGGATGACGTTCAAAACGTGTTCCACAACGCCGAATTTGAAGATTAAGGAAGTTGGATGAAAGTATTGGTAGTCGGCAGTGGTGGCCGCGAGCACGCCATGGCGTGGAAACTGGCGCAGTCGCCCAAAGTCCAGCAGGTTTATGTGGCCCCCGGCAACGGCGGCACGGCCAAAGACAAAAACTTGGTCAATGTGCCCATCACCGATTTAGCGGCCTTGCGGCAGTGGGCCCAAGCCAACGGCATCGGCCTGACCTTGGTCGGCCCCGAAGCCCCTTTGGCTGCAGGCATTGTGGACGATTTCCGGACCCATGGCCTGCGCATTTTTGGACCCACTCAAGCGGCTGCCCAGTTGGAAAGTTCCAAGGCCTTTTCCAAAGCTTTCATGCAGCGCCACGGCATCCCCACGGCCGTGTTTGAGACCTTCACTGATGCGGCTCTGGCGCACGCCTATGTAGACCGCCAAGGCGCCCCCATCGTAGTCAAGGCCGACGGCCTGGCGGCGGGCAAAGGGGTGGTGGTGGCCATGACCCTCGCCGAAGCCCACGAGGCGATTGACTTCATGCTTTTGGACAACACCCTCGGTGTGGCCCACAACGCAGGCGGCGCACGGGTGGTGATTGAGGAGTTTTTGCAAGGCGAAGAAGCCAGTTTCATGGTGCTGTGTGACGGCAAGAATGTGGCGGCCTTGGCCACCAGCCAAGACCACAAACGGTTGTTGGACGGCGACGAGGGCCCCAATACCGGCGGCATGGGGGCGTATTCACCCGCGCCCGTGGTCACGGCCGAGGTGCACGCGCGCGCTATGCGTGAGGTCATCATGCCCACCATTCGTGGCATGGAAAAAGACGGCATCACCTACACCGGTTTTTTGTACGCGGGCTTGATGATCGATCCGCAAGGCCGCATCAAGACCTTGGAGTTCAACTGCCGCATGGGTGATCCTGAGACCCAGCCCATCCTGATGCGGCTGAAGTCGGACCTGTTGGACGTACTGTTGGCTGCGACCTCAGAAGGTTTGGATACCTTTGAGATGGAATGGGACCGTCGCGTGGCCTTGGGCGTGGTCATGGCTGCGGCCGGTTACCCGATGAACCCACGCAAAGGCGATGCCATCACTGGCCTGCCCAAGGATCAGGACGATGCCATGGTGTTCCATGCGGGTACCAGCGAAAAAGACGGTCAAATTTGGACTTCGGGTGGGCGCGTGCTGTGTGTCACGGCGCTGGCCGACTCGGTCAAGCAAGCCCAGCAAAAGGCCTACCAAACCGCCAGCCCGATTGTCTTTGACGGCATGCAAATGCGCCTGGACATTGGTTACCGCGCCATCAAAAATTGAAGTACAACAAGTCTTCATGAGCAAGCAAACCCACCATCCAGTGACTTTCAAGGGCTCTCGTCTGGCCCGTTGGATTTTGAAAATGTTGGGTTGGCGCTTGGATTTCGAGGGCTTTCCAACCCGGCAGGGTGTGGCCATTGTGTACCCGCACACCAGCAATTGGGACTTCCCGATCGGTATGCTGGCCAAATGGGCACTGGGGATTCCAGCCCACTTTTGGGGCAAAGACTCCTTGTTCAAGTTTCCTCTGGTCGGTTCGTGGATGCGCTGGGTAGGCGGCATCCCCATTGACCGCAGCTCATCTCGCGGCGTGGTCGGGCAGATGGTCCATGTGTTCGAGCAGCACAAGCAAAATGACCAGTTGCTCTGGTTGGGCCTGGCCCCGGAGGGGACGCGCAGCCTCACTCCGGGATGGCGCAGCGGTTTTTACCAGTTGGCCCTGGGGGCTAAAGTGCCTCTGGCGCTCGTCAAGCTCGACTGGGGGCAACGCCGCTTCAGCGTGGTTGATTTTTACGATCTCTCAGGCCAAATAGAGCAGGATTACGCCCACATGGCTGAAATTTTCGAAGGCGTGCAGGGTTTTCATGCACACCAGATGGGACCGATTCTTCCGTGGAGCCCTGGACAGCCAACGCCACCCACCTCGTCAGAAACACAGTCCATTTCCTGAAACTTTTCAACGTTCCTACCCACCATGAGCAATAGCTTCGCACTCGGCACTGTCAAAGAATATCTGGTGGGCTTGCAGTCCCGCATCACTGGGGCCTTGACCGACCTCGATGGCACCCCCTTTCTGACCGATGTCTGGCAGAAAGACCCGGGCGAAAAACTCCAGGGCAATGGCATCACCCAGATTCTGGAAGGTGGGCCGATTTTTGAACGCGCTGGTTGCGGGTTTTCGCATGTCACCGGTCCACAATTGCCACCCTCGGCCACCCAACACCGCCCCGAACTCGCGGGCTCGGCTTTTGAGGCCATGGGTGTGTCACTGGTGTTTCATCCGCGCAACCCTTATGTGCCCACGGTGCACATGAACGTGCGCATGATTGCGGCCAAGCCTGAGGGCAGGGCGCCAGTGGCCTGGTTTGGTGGTGGCATGGACCTGACGCCCTATTACGGTTTTGACGAAGACGCGGTGCATTTCCACCAGACTTGCAAGGATGCGCTCAGCCCGTTTGGTGAAGGCTTGCACCCGCGTTTTAAAACCTGGTGTGATGATTATTTTTGCAACAAACATCGCCATGAACAACGCGGTGTGGGTGGCATTTTCTTCGACGATTTTTCCGAGTTGGGCATGAACCAAAGCTTTGCCATGATGCAAAGCGTGGGGGATGCCTTGCTGTCAGCCTACATGCCTCTGGTGCTGCGCCGCAAGGACACGCCCTATGGCGAGCGCGAGCGCGACTTCCAGCTCTACCGCCGTGGACGTTATGTGGAATTCAACCTGGTTTGGGACCGGGGTACGCATTTCGGTTTGCAGTCTGGCGGCCGCACCGAATCGATCTTGCTGTCGATGCCGCCCGAGGTTCGTTGGTCTTACCAGCGCCAAGACGAGGCGGGCTCGCCCGAGGCGCGTTTGCTCAGTCACTTTTTGGTGCCCAAGGCTTGGGTTTGACTCTGTCCCTGAACGCCACTTCCAGCCATGCAGGCGTCCAGCGTCTGGGTGTTTTTGGTGGATCGTTTGACCCGCCACACCCCGCGCACGTGGCAGTGGTCGAGTCGGCTATGGCTCAGTTGCACTTGGACCGCGTGCATGTGGTGCCCACCGGGCAGGCCTGGCATAAAACACGTGGTTTGACCGATGCCCGACATCGGGTGGCCATGACCCGTTTGGCTTTTGAGCATTTGCCCCAGGTGGTGGTGGACGAGCGTGAAGTTCTTCGTGAGGGCCCCAGCTACACCGTAGACACCTTGAAAGCGCTGCAAACCGAATATCCGCAGGCTCAGATCTATTTGTTGCTCGGGGATGACCAGCGCAGGTCTTTGCCATCGTGGCATCAGATCGACGAAATTGGTCGCATCGCTATAATCTGCGCCGCAGGCCGTGATATGGCAGTGCGAGCCTGGAATGAGAATTTGGACTCGCCCGCGTCACCAGCAAAACTTACTGACACGCTGCAAGCGCGCATCCTGACTCTGGACATGCCGCTGATGCCCCACAGTGCCACGGACATCCGTGTGCTGGCGGCCCAGGAGCAGACCTTGACCGGTCTGGTCACCCCCGCCATTGAGCGCTATATTCACGACCACCACCTCTACAGGCCCCTTTGATGACCGAAAACGCAGCCAAAAAAGACATCCAAAAACTCCAGAGGGCCATCGTCGATGCCTTGGAGGACGTCAAGGCCCAAGAAATCCAGGTGTTTGACACCGAGCATCTCTCTTCCTTGTTTGAGCGGGTCATCATCGCCTCAGGCACCTCGAACCGTCAGACCAAGGCGCTGGCTGCCAGCGTGCGCGATAAAGTTCGCAATGCTGGTTTTGGCAAGCCCCGCATCGAGGGCGAAGACAACGGAGAATGGATCATTGTGGATTGCGGCCCGGCCGTGGTGCACATCATGCAGCCGACCATCCGTACTTATTACAACCTGGAAGAAATCTGGGGCGGTACGCCTGTTCGCTTGAAATTCGGTGCACCTAAACCGGTGTCCACAGGCGAGGTCAAAGGCCACATCAAGAACTCTGTGGCCAAAAAAGCCAGCGTCAAAACCACTGCAGCCAAAACCACGGCATCCAAATCTGCTGCGGTCAAACCAGCAGCGAAGGCCAAGCCTGCATTGAAAGCCCCGGTCAAGTCGGTCAAGCCAGCGACCAAGACGGCTGCCAAAACAGCAAGCAAGTCGGCAGCCCCCTCGGCCGCCAAGAAGACGGCCAAGCCTGTGGCTAAAACGCCGGTTAAAACCAGCAAACCCACCATCAAAACCGTGGGCAAACCAGCCGCCAAGACAGCCGCCAAGACCTCTGCAAAACCTGCGGCCAAAAAGGCCCCGGCCCGCAAAGCCGTGCAAGCTGCCACCCGCCGCAAAGCCGATTGATCCTGCATGAAGCTGCTGATCGTTGCGGTCGGCCTGCGTGTGCCCGACTGGGCCCAGACGGCCTGGGACGACTACGCCAAACGTTTTCCGCCTGAGCTCAAAGTCGAGCTCAAGGCGGTGAAAACCGAGCCCCGCGGCTCCAAAACCCTGCCTACGCTCTATGCTGCGGAGCGTCAGCGCATCGAAGCGGCCATTCCTCGCGGCACCCGCATTGTGGTGCTCGACGAGCGAGGTACCAATTTGACCACCCAAGCGCTGGCTTCGCGTTTGACCAGCTGGCAGCTGGGCGGCGACGATGTGGCCTTGGTCATTGGTGGACCCGACGGGCTCGAGCCCGAGTTCCGGCAAAACGCGCACGAGCGCATCCGCTTGTCTGACCTGACTTTGCCTCACGCCATGGCCCGGGTGCTCTTGATCGAGCAGCTCTACCGCGCTTGGTCCATCAACGCCAACCATCCCTACCACCGCGAATGAGCGATTTCATTTACCTGGCCTCCCAAAGTCCCCGGCGCAGTCAACTGCTTGACCAAATTGGCGTGGCCCACAAGCTCCTCTTGGCCGGGCCTGACGAAGATGCCGAGTCTTTGGAGGACGTCCATGGCGCAGAAGCGCCGTCGCGTTATGTGGCAAGGGTTACGGGTCTAAAACTCGATGCTGCTTTGCAGCGGCGCAAGCGTCAGGGTTTGCCTGCTGCGCCTGTGCTGTGCGCCGACACCACCGTGTGCGTGGGAAGGGACATTTTAGGCAAACCTGCCGACCAAGCCGATGCCGTGCGCATCCTCCAGAGGCTGGCAGGCCAGTCGCATCGGGTGTTGACGGCCGTGGCCGTCCAAAAGGCAAACAAACGCGTTTCTTCGGTCTCAGAGTCATGGGTGCGCTTCGCGCCCATGTCCCTCGCACAAATTCGTGCCTATGTGGCCACGGGAGAGCCCATGGGCAAAGCCGGTGCTTACGGGGTGCAGGGCAGTGCTGCTGCTCATATTGAACAGATACGGGGCAGTTATTCAGGCATCATGGGACTGCCGCTGTTCGAGACCGCCACTTTGCTGCGATCGATCGGCGTGCGCTGTTGAGGCTTGGCGCCCAGTGGTGCGCTGATGGTGCTTTGCCTTTCTCCGTCTTGTTTTCATCTCTCCCGATCTGATGCCCTCCATGCAACAAGATATTTTGGTCAATTGGTCACCCCAGGAAACCCGTGTGGCGGTGGTGGAGTTCGCCGCAGTTCAAGAATTGCACGTGGAGCGAACGCTCGAGCGGGGCCTCGTCGGCAATGTGTATTTGGGCAAAGTGGCCCGCGTTTTGCCCGGCATGCAATCGGCCTTCATTGACATTGGCTTGGACAAAGCGGCTTTTTTGCATGTGGCCGATGTCTGGCAAAAGCATGCTGAGGGGGAGGCTGCAGCCGCCCGCACAGGCCAGCCTCTGGTACCGATCGAGAAGCAGGTGTTCGAGGGACGGGCCATCATGGTCCAGGTCATCAAGGACCCTTTGGGCACCAAAGGTGCCCGCTTGTCCACGCAAATCAGCATCGCGGGTCGTCATTTGGTGTTCTTGCCGCAAGACGACCACATTGGGGTGTCCCAAAAAATACCGGCCGACCAACGTGATGCACTGCGCCAAAGGCTGCAGGCTTTGGTGGGCCCAGCCGGGGGCGGCTTCATTTTGCGCACCAACGCCGAAGACTCCAGCGATGAAGAGTTGAGCGACGACATTGCCTACCTGCGCAAGACATGGGCCCGAATCAAGGAAGCCTCCATGCGCTTGCCACCCGCGTCCTTGCTGCACCAGGACCTGACACTGTTGCAGCGGGTTCTGCGCGATTTGGTGGGTGACGCGACGCAAAGCATTCGCATCGATTCACAAGAGCAGTTTGCCCAGTTGCAAGCCTTTGGCCAGGAATTCATGCCCAAAGCGGCCGAACGCCTGCAACTCTACAAAGGCGAAAGACCGATTTTTGACTTGTATGCCATTGATGAGGAAATCGCCAAGGCGCTGGGCCGCCGGGTCGAGTTGAAATCGGGCGGGTATTTGATCATCGACCAGACCGAGGCGCTGACCACGGTGGACGTGAACACGGGCGGTTATGTCGGTGCACGCAATTTTGAGGACACGATCTTCAAGACCAACCTGGAAGCTGCCCAAGCCATTGCCCGTCAATTGCGGTTGCGCAACTTGGGCGGCATCGTGATTGCCGATTTCATCGACATGTCCCGCACCGAGCACCAGGAGGCCGTGCTGGCCGAGTTCCGCAAACAACTGGCTCGTGACCGCGTCAAGACCATGGCCGGCGGTTTTTCATCGCTCGGTTTGCTGGAGATGACACGCAAACGCACCCGCGAGTCTTTGGCGCACATGCTGTGCGAACCGTGCCCCAGCTGTCAGGGCAAGGGCATTGTCAAAACACCGCGCTCGGTGGTCTACGACATTCTGCGAGAAATTTTGCGCGAGGCACGCCAGTTCAACCCGCGCGAGTTCCGAATCGTGGCGGCCTCGGCGGTCATCGATTTGCTGCTGGACGAAGAAAGCCAGCACCTGGCGGGTTTGTCTGACTTCATCGCCAAGCCCATTTCCTTGCAGGTCGAGTCCGCCATGGGGCCTGAGCAGTACGACATCGTGTTGCTCTGAAAATTTTCAGGCCAGTGGCTTGGTCTGAACGCCTTCTTCGCTGGCCCACTCTCCCCGGTGGTGCAGCCGCGCGTAAGCGCCACCTTGGGCCAGCAACTCGCCGGGGGCCCCTTGTTCAACAATCTGGCCACTTTCCATCACCACGACCCGGTCGGCGTGTTCAATGGTGGACAGTCGGTGCGCCACGATCAAGGTTGTGCGTCCTTGCATGAGTTTTTGCAGGGCGTCTTGAACCAAGCGCTCGGACTCGTTGTCCAGTGCCGAGGTGGCCTCATCCAGAATCAAAATGGGCGCATCTTTGTAAAGAGCGCGGGCAATGGCCAAACGCTGGCGCTGTCCGCCTGAGAGCTGGCTGGCGTTGTGACCCAGAAGCGTGTCCATGCCTTGCGGCATGAGCGACACATGACCCCACAGATTGGCGGCTTCAAGGCTGGCCTGGATGCGCTGCGGGTCGGCATGATGTCCCAGACACACATTGGCAGCCACGGTGTCGTTGAGCATGACCACATCTTGACTGACCATGGCGATCTGTCGGCGCAAACTGTCCAAACGCCAGTGCTGGATGGGGACTCCATCGATGAGGACCTCGCCAGAGGTGGCCTCGACAAATCGCGGTAGCAATTGGATCAAGGTGGTTTTGCCAGCGCCCGATGTGCCGACCAAAGCCACCGTTTCGCCCGGTTCGACTTTGAGACTAACGCCCGACAAGGCCGGCTGGCCATCTGGGCTGAATTGCAAATGCACACCGCGCCATTCAACAGAGCCCTCGGCACGGGGGCTGGTATGGGTCCCTTGGGATTCTTCTTGGGCTTCGTGCATGAGGGTCAGGCCTCTTTCGAGCGCAGCCAAGCCACGGGTGATGGGGCTGGAGATTTCAGCCAGCCGCTTGATGGGGGCAATCAGCATCAGCATGGCCGTGATGAAGGCGACGAAGCCGCCCACAGTGGCCCCAGAAGCACCATTTTGACTTTGGTGTAGGGCGATCACCAGCACCATGGACAAGGACAAAGCGGCCATGACTTGTGTCAGCGGGGACATGGCGGCCGAGGCCACAGTGGTTTTCAACGCCAAACGGCGCAGCACCTTGGCCAGTTGGTCAAAACGATCCATTTGGTGAGATTGGCCGCCTTGCAGACGCACCACGCGGTGAGCCAGCACATTTTCCTCGACCACATAAGCCAAGTCATCGGTCGCGCTCTGGGTTTCCTTGGTCAATTTGTAAAGCCGCCGAGAAAGCGCCTTCATGATCCAGCTCAAGCCTGGGGCCACGGTAAACACCACCAAGGTGAGCTTCCAGTTAAGCCACATCAAATAACTGAGCAAAGCGATCAGTGTGAAACCATCTCGCGCCAAAGCAATGACAGCTGAGACCAATTGGGAGGCGCCGTTTTGCACCTCGTACACGATGGTGTTGGACAAAGCGCTGGCCGATTGTTTGGAGAAAAGCGACAAATCGGCTTTCATGAGTCGCCCAAACAGTTCAGAGCGGAGTTTTTCCATGCCATCGTTGGTCAACCTGGACAAGGCGTACTGAGAGACGAAGTTGGCCACGCCCCTCACCGTAAACAGGCCCACTACAGCCACGGGTATGGCCCAAAGGGGCAGTTTGTTTTCGGCAAAACCTTTGTCCAAAAGCGGCTGGAACAAGGCTGGAATCATCGGCTCGGTCAAAGCAGCCATCAAAGTGGCCAAAACCGCCACCGCCCAAATGCCTTTTTGGTTGCCAAAATAGGGTGCCAATTTGCGCATTCTTTGGGGAATGCTCAAGGTTGAAGGGGTTTGGGGATGTGGCTCACGCATCCGCCTGATTGTAAGTAGTTGAGCTCTTTGGCCCAGAGAAAATGCGTTTCTACGGTGTACGATCACGGCTTTATCATCACAACGAATCTTTTGCCCCTCATGAAGCTTGTTTTTTTGCGCATGGGCCTGCTGTCCAGCTTGATCCACCTGCTGCTTTTAAGCCTCCTGGCCATCCCTGCTTGGGCGCAGTTTCGCGTCGAAGTGACGGGTGTGGGCATGACCCAATTGCCCGTGGTGATGGTCCCGTTCAAAGGCGAGGCGGCAGCGCCGCAAAAATTGGCCAACATTGTCGAATCCGACTTGGAGCGCAGCGGACAGTTCAAGGGTTTGCCTGCTGGCTCAGCCCTGATGGATGAGTCGAGTCGTCCCGATTGGTCACCTTGGCGGCAACTTTCAGCCGAAGCGCTGCTGGCAGGTTCGGTCACGCGTTTGGCCGACGGCCGTTATGACGTGCGAGCCCGTTTGTGGGATGTGGTCAAGGGCCAAGACAAAGGTGATTTCAAGGACACGGTCAGTGCCGCCGAGTTGCGTCTGTCAGCGCACCGCATTGCCGATTGGGTCTATCTGCAGTTGACAGGGACGCCGGGCGCCTTTGCGTCGCGCATCAGTTACGTGACCAAGTCGGGTGGACGCTACTCTTTGTGGATTGCCGATTCCGATGGTGAGAACGCCCAATCTGCCCTGACGAGCCCTGAGCCCATCATTTCGCCTTCTTGGTCGCCCAGCGGGAGTCAGTTGGCCTATGTGTCGTTTGAACAGCGCAAACCCGTGGTCTATGTGCATGAGTTGGCCACAGGGCAACGCCGAGCCGTGGCCAATTTCAAGGGCTCCAACAGCGCCCCGGCTTGGAGTGCTGACGGCAAATCCTTGGCGGCCACACTCAGTCGCGATGGCGGCTCCCAGTTGTTTCGCATCGACCTGCAAGGTGGTGAGCCACGCCGCTTGACCCAGTCGGGCAGCATCAACACGGAACCCGCTTTTTCTCCGGACGGCAGTGCGCTGTTTTTTGTGAGTGACCGTGGTGGTAGCCCTCAGATCTACCGCATGCCTGCCCAAGGCGGCCCAGCGGAGCGGGTCACCTTTTCTGGCACTTACAATATTTCCCCTGCGGTGAGTCCAGACGGCCGTTGGCTGGCCTATGTATCGCGCATGGGTGGTGGATACCGCTTGCACCTGATGGAGTTGTCTTCTGGACAGGTCACCGCGCTGACCGACACCAACGCCGATGAGCGCCCCAGTTTTGCCCCCAATAGCCGACTGTTGGTCTACGCTTCGATTTTTCAGGGGCGTGAATCCTTGATGACCACCACATTAGATGGCCGAGTCAAAGCACGCTTGGCGGGTCAGGGTGGCGACATTCGGGAGCCCCATTGGGGACCAATGCGTAAATGATTTTGGAAAATTCTTTTTGTTAATTGATGAGGTAAAACATGACGACTAAATTTTTGGCCAGCGCTTTGATGGTGGCACTTTTGGCGGGTTGCGCGTCTGGTGTGAAGTTGGACGATGTGCCTGTGGAAGACAAGTCGGCCACATCTTCGGGGGGTTCGACGCAGGGCATTGGCACCAATCCAAGTGGTGCACAAACTGGCGTGGCCAGCGTGGTGGTCGACAAGTCGGGCATAGGCATCGGTCCTGTGGGGGTCGCCCATGTGGTCTTTTTTGACTATGACAGCTTTGTGGTGCGCGCTGAAGCCCGTCCAGTGATCGAAAGCCATGCACGATTCTTGCAGGCCAACAAGCAACGCAAAGCCAATTTGGAAGGCCACACCGACGAACGCGGTGGCCGTGAATACAACCTGGCTTTGGGTCAAAAGCGTGCTGAAGCCGTCCGTCAGGCCTTGAGCCTGATGGGTGTCCCCGAGAGCCAGCTGGAAGCCGTGAGTTACGGCAAGGAAAAACCTGCAGCCCAAGGCTCAGCAGAAGCCGACTTGGCTAAAAACCGCCGCGTTGAAATCCGGTATTGAACCGCATGAGCTCGCGCACCATGTCTGCATTGACTTGTTCAAGATGGGTTTTCGTGTGGGGCCTGTTCGCTTGGATGGGCGCCGCTCAGGCGGCTCTTTTTGGAGATGATGAGGCCCGTAAAGCCATTTTGGATTTGCGCCAACGGGTGGAGCAATCGAATGCGGCCATCAAAGGCCTGGCGGATGAAAATGCCCAGTTGCGCCGTGCCTTGCTTGATTTTCAAGGCCAGATTGATGGGCTGAAATCGGAGTTATCACAAAGCCGTGGTGCCCAAGAGCAATCCATGCGAACCCAGGCGGAATTGGCCCGAGCCTTGTCTGAGTCGCAGATTCGCCAAAAAGACTTGGCCCAGGGCGTGGAAGACCGCTTACGCCGCTTCGATCCTGTGAAGGTGACTTTGGAGGGGGTCGAGTTCATGGCGGAGCCCGCTGAAAAGCGTGACTACGATGCCGCCATGGAGACCTTTCGCAAAGGGGATTTTGCAGCGGCTCAAGTGGCCTTGAATGCATTCATTCAGCGTTACCGTACCAGCGGTTACAACGATTCGGCCTTGTTTTGGTTGGGTAACGCCCAGTACGCCAACAAGGATTACAAAGAGTCGATGGCGAATTTCCAGAAGCTGCTGAAATCGGCTCCGACCCACCCCAGGGCCTCTGAGGCCATGTTGGCTGTGGCCAACGTTCAAATTGAATTGAAGGACCTCAAAGGGGCCCGCAAAACGATGGAAGAGTTGGTCAAAGCCTATCCCGCCTCCGAAACCGCAGCCACGGCACGCGATCGCTTGACGCGTTTGCGCTGAAGTGCGGGGCCATCGGTGATCAGCCTAGAACAGTTACAGCTACAAACGAATGGGGTATTGGGGCTGACTTTTTTGTTGGCCACCTTGGCCGGGGCGCTGTTTCACCGCAGTCACTTTTGCACCATGGGTGCGATCAGTGACTGGGTCATCATGGGGAACACCCAACGTGCCAAGCAATGGGCCATGGCGGTTGCTGTGGCCGTTTTGGGCTTTGGCTTTTTGTCTTGGCGAGGTGTGATCAGTCCCTTCAACACCATTTATGCCAATCCACAGCTCAGTTGGCTTTCTCTCCTGTTGGGTGGTTTTTTATTTGGCGTTGGGATGGTGCTTGGCTCGGGCTGTGCCAGCAAGTCCTTGGTGCGATTGGGTGGGGGCAATCTGAAGTCCTTGGTGGTTTTGATGGCCATGGGCATCTCAGCCTTGGCCACTCTGCGTGGCCTCACAGCCGTTTGGCGTGTGAATGCATTGGACCCCGTCAGCATCGGTACCGGCCCCGGCCCCTTTGTGGGGCAATGGTTGGCCAGTGTCACCGAGTGGGGCACACCTGTGTCCAGTTTTATGGCCGCTTGTGTGGTGTCTGCCTCGGTCATTTTCTGGGTTTTCAAAGACCGGTCATCGATCGCATGGCCCGAAGTCGTTTCTGGCGCAGGCATAGGTGTTTTGGTGGTGGGGCTTTGGTGGGTGAGTGGAGTCATGGGATTCCTACCAGAGCATCCTGAGACCTTAGAGCCTGTTTTTTTGGCCTCCGCCAGTGGTCGCATGGAATCCATGAGCTTGACAGCACCCGTCGCCTATGGGTGGGATGCTTTGATGTATTTCAGTGACGGCACCAAAAAACTGTCGCTGGGCATGGCCTCTGCCCTGGGCTTGTTGTTGGGTGCTTGGGCCCATGCTTTTTGGCAGGGTGACTTCCGCTGGGAAGGTTTCAAACAAACGGAAGATTTGGTGCTGCATTTGCTGGGGGGCACCTTAATGGGTATGGGTGGTGTTTTGGCCATGGGTTGCACCATCGGTCAGGGGCTGTCGGGTTTGTCCACCCTGAGTTTGGGCAGTTTCCTCGCTGTTTTGGGCATCGTGGCTGGTGGCGTGGCCGCATTGAGTTGGCAGCAGCACCGAGCGGAGGCATCGGTATGAACGTGGGGCAGGACGAGCGGGCTGCTGGCGCACGCCGTTTTGGTGGACTGGAACGCTTGTATGGTGTGCTGGGGGCACAACGCATTCGCCAAGCCCATGTGGCGGTGGTGGGCATCGGTGGTGTGGGTTCTTGGGTGGCCGAAGCACTGGCCCGCAGTGGTGTTGCCCGTTTGAGCCTGATCGACATGGACCACATTGCAGAGTCCAACATCAACCGCCAGATCCATGCCTTGAGCACCAACACAGGTCAAGCCAAAGTTCAGGCCATGCGTGATCGCATTGCTTTGATCCATGCCGATTGCCATGTCGATGCGATCGATGAGTTTGTCAGCCCCGACAACTGGCCAGCGCTTTTGAGGGGGCAGCCGGATGCACTGATCGATGCCTGTGACCAGGTCAGTGCCAAAGTGGCCATGGCGCATTGGGCGATGCAAAACAAAGTGGGTTTCATCACAGTGGGCGCCGCTGGGGGCAAGCGATTGGCGCACAAAGTGGATGTCGACGATTTGTCCAAAATCACCCACGACCCCTTGTTGGCTCAATTGCGCTACCGTTTGCGCAAGCACCACGGTGCAGCCCGTGGTGACAAACGCATGGGCATTCAGGGCGTGTTCAGTCGTGAAGCAGTAGCTCCTCCCGATGCAAGCTGTGCGGTCGAAGGGGATGGCTCACTCAATTGCCACGGCTATGGATCGGTGGTCAGCGTCACGGCCACCTTCGGCATGTGTGCCGCCTCAGAAATTTTGAACTTTTTGGCCGCTGCTGATTTGAAGCCCCAAAAATAAGGCTATAATTCAAGGCTTGCTGCAGTGCACACGCTCAGTAGCAAAGGGACCATAGCTCAGTTGGTAGAGCAGCGGACTTTTAATCCGTTTGTCGTGGGTTCGACCCCCGCTGGTCCCACCAGAAAAACAAAAAAGCACTTTGTACCTCGGTACAAAGTGCTTTTTTCATGGTCGCGCTCAAGGTGGCCCGAACCTTCTCCCGAAAGACCTTTGATGACCGATTCCCATCACGCCCATGACACCAAAATTTCGGCGCTTTGCGAGCCTTGTTCGGGGATTCAGCGCAACTGGCGGCGAGCGCCAGGCCATGCCGAACTCGTGCAAGGGGCCAATCGCAAAGAACAGCGGGAGTCTGGTCAAGCAACCATCACTGCTTACCTGTGTGACCGTTGTGGCGCTGCTTGGGAATACGAAAACAACAAAGCCAACCAGCACGTTGGCTGGTCGGTGGTGCGCCAGCCCAAGCTTTAAACGCTGGCTTCCAGCTGTTGGGTGAGCTCGAGCCAGCGCTCCTCAAGGCGGGCCACTTCGTCAGCCAGAGCTTTCAGGCGTCGACCTGCGTCGGCCATGTCCGATGGGGAGATGGGCGTTGTCAACAGCTGTTCCAACTGGTTCTTTTCGGTTTCGATGCTGGCCATGCGCTGCTCGTTTTGTTCCAGCTCGCGCTTCAAGGGGCGGGTTTGGGCGGCCAGTTGCTGGCGTTTTTGGGCATCGTGTTTGCGTTGTTCGGCGCTGCTCAGCCCCGTGGTTGTGGGCATAACAGGCGCTTGATGCACCTCGATCACAGGCGCCAAAGGTTCTGCCGCCACACTTTGAATTGGGGTGGCCGTGTCGCGGGCTGAGTTTTTGGCCACTTCGCGCAAGCGCTTGGATTCTTCCAGCAAATACTTCTGGTAGTCGTCCAAGTCGCCATCAAACGGCTCGACTTTGCCCCGGCCCACCATCCAGAACTCATCACACACCGCGCGCAGCAAAGCACGGTCGTGGCTCACCAGCATGACGGTGCCTTCAAACTCATTGAGCGCCATCGAGAGCGCCTCGCGTGTGGCCAAGTCCAAGTGGTTGGTGGGTTCGTCCAGCAGCAAAAGATTAGGGCGCTGCCACACGATAATGGCCAGTACCAGGCGGGCTTTTTCACCGCCGCTCATGGTGCCCACGGCTTGCTTGACCATGTCGCCCGTGAAATTGAAAGTGCCCAGATAGTTGCGCAGGTCTTGCTCGCGGCTTGGCTCGCCACTGTTCGGACCCAGCTCTTTGGCCAGGCGGATCATGTGCTCCAGCGGGTTGTCCTGTGGGTGCAACACATCGAGTTCTTGCTGGGCAAAGTAGCCGATGTTCAGGCCCTTGCCCTCGGTCAGTGTGCCTGCCAGGAGCGGCATGGTGCGGGCAATGGTTTTCACCAAAGTGGACTTGCCCTGACCGTTGGCACCCAAAATGCCGATGCGTTGACCGGCCAACACCGATTTGCTCACGCCTTGCAAAATGGATTTAGGCTGTTCATCGACCACGTAGCCAAAACTGGCTTCGCTGATGGCCAGCATCGGGTTGGGCAGGTTGTTGGGTTCCTTGAAGCCGAAGGTGAACTCGGCATCGGCCAGCAGTGGAGCCACTTTTTCCATGCGCTCGAGCGCCTTGACCCGGCTTTGTGCCTGCTTGGCCTTGCTGGCTTGCGCCTTGAAGCGGGTGATGAATTTTTGCAGGTGGGCTATTTTGTCTTGTTGCTTGGCAAAAGAAGCCTGTTGCAGTTCCATTTGTTGGGCACGCAGAATTTCAAACGCGCTGTAGTTGCCGCCGTAGCGGGTCAGTTTCGCGTGGTCGATGTGCAAGGTGACGTTGGTGACCGCATCCAAAAATTCTCGGTCGTGGCTGATCACGATCATGGTACCCGCATAGCGCTGCAGCCAAGCTTCCAGCCAGACGAGCGCATCCAAGTCCAAGTGGTTGGTGGGTTCGTCCAGAATCAGAATGTCCGACGGACACATGAGCGCCCGGGCCAGCTGCAAGCGCATGCGCCAGCCACCCGAGAAGCTGTTGACCGGATTGTTCAGCTCATCCACCCGAAAGCCCAGACCCAGAATCAAGGCCTCGGCACGGGGCAGGGCGTCGTGGTCACCCGCATCGGCGAGATCGGTGTAAACGTGCGCCATCTCCATGCCATCGCCACTGGCTTCGGCTGCGACCAAGCGCTGACGCAGGTCGGCCAAGCGGGTGTCGCCTTCCAGTACGAAGTCAGAAGCGGGCTGGTCGGTTTCGGGCATGTTTTGAGCGACTTGGCCCATGCGCCACTGGCGCGGCATCTCAAAGTCACCACCGTCTTCGGTCAAGCTGCCGTTGAAGAGGGCAAACAAGGTGGATTTGCCCGCACCATTGCGCCCGACCAGACCCACTTTCTCTCCGGGATTGAGGGTGACCGAAGCTTGGTCCAGCAGCACCTTGGTGCCTCGGCGGAGGGTGACGTTTTTGAGGTTGATCATGAAAAAGCAGTGACCGGACAGGTTCCGGTAAGAGGGGGCTCAGTCAGCCTCAGGGCTGATGTCAAAGGGCGTAACCCGCCATTTTCGCCGATGTGCGTGTCGGGGAGATGGCACGTTGAAAGTTTTTCCGTTTCCTCGCCGCGCGGGGAGGGACTTCACAGGCTGAGAAGGGCTTCGCGGGTGATCAGAAGAACTTGATCATCACCCGCGCTGGTGTCCAGCCAAGCAACCTCGAGTTCGGGAAAGGCGGCAACGAAGTGTGCCACCTCGTTGCCAATTTCCAGCACCATTACCGCGTGTTCAGTCATACGAGATGGTGCATCCTTGAACAGCTGGCGCACAAAGTCCATGCCATCGGTGCCGCCTGCCAGAGCCAGCACGGGTTCAGCACGGTATTCGGCGGGCAGGGTGTCCATGCTGGCTTTGCACACATACGGTGGGTTGCAAAGTATCAGATCAAACAGGCCGGGCAAATGTTGCAGGCCATCGCTGTGCACCAACGTCACGCGCTCTTGTAAGTTGTGTCGCTCCACGTTGATGGTCGCCACGGCCAGAGCGTCATCGGAAATGTCGGCCCCGGTGACCTGTACCTCCGGCCAGGCCAGCGCCGCCAGCACGGCCAAGCTGCCGTTGCCGGTGCACAGGTCCAGCACGCGCGTGGTCTGGTCGCTCAGCCAAGCGTCAATGGTGCCGTCGGCCAGCACCTCCGCGATCAGGCTGCGCGGCACGATGGCCCGCTCGTCGATGTAAAAGGACACGCCCTGCAGCCAGGCCTCACGGGTGAGGTAAGCCGCAGGTTTGCGGGTGGCGATGCGCTCGTTGATCAAGTCATGCACCTGCGCCTGCTGCTCTGGTGTCACGGTTTGCTGCGACACTTCGTCCAGCTCGGTGTCAAGCGGCAAGCCTAAGCGCCACAGCACCAGCCAGACGGCTTCGTCGAAAGCGCTTTGGGTACCGTGGCCAAAGGCCACGCCCGCTTCTTCCAGGCGTTGCGCAACTTGTTCGATCAGCGCTGACAGGCTCATGGCGCTCATGCGGGCAGACCTGCGTTGAGTTGTTCCAAGGTGCGGCGGTAGATGTTTTTGAGCGGCGCGATGTCGGCCAGCGCCACATGCTCGTTGACCTTGTGGATGGTCGCGTTAGGAGGGCCGAACTCGATGACCTGCGGGCAGATTTGCGCGATGAAGCGGCCGTCGCTGGTGCCGCCTGTGGTGGACAGCTCGGTTTTCAAACCGGTTTCGTCGGTGATGGCTTTTTCAATCGCTTTGACCAACGTACCGGGGGTGGTGAGGAAGGGGCGGCCACCCAGCGTCCATTTGAGTTCGTACTTCAGACCGTGTTGGTCAAGTACCGCTTGCATCCGCTGCTGCAGGCTTTCTGGGGTTGATTCGGTGCAAAAGCGGAAGTTGAAGTCGACCACGCAGTCGCCCGGGATCACGTTGCTCGCGCCTGTGCCCGCGTGGAAGTTGCTCACCTGCCAGCTGGTGGGCGGGAAAAAGGCGTTGCCTTCGTCCCACCGGATGCTGACCAGTTCGGCCAGCGCCGGGGCCAGGCGGTGGATAGGGTTGTCGGCCAAGTGCGGATAAGCAATATGGCCTTGCACGCCCTTTACGGTGAGCTTGCCGCTCAGGGTGCCGCGTCGACCGTTTTTGATCATGTCGCCCGTCTGCTGCACCGAAGTGGGCTCTCCCACAATGCAGAATTGCGGCGCGTCGCTACGGGCTTGCAGCTTTTCGCAAACGACCACGGTGCCGTCAAGGGCCGGGCCTTCCTCATCGCTGGTCAGCAAAAACGCGATGCCCAATGCCGGGTTGGGGTTGCTGGCAAGAAACTCCTGCACCGATACCACCATGGCCGCCAGCGATGTTTTCATGTCGCTTGCGCCGCGCCCGAACAGTTTGCCGTCCTTGTGGGTTGGGGTGAAGGGGTCGCTGTCCCATTGCGTGAGCGGCCCGGTGGGCACCACGTCGGTGTGTCCCGCAAACGCCAAGGTCTGGCCAGAGGTGCCTGCACGTTTGGCCCAGAGGTTGCGCACGCGGAAGGTGTCCGGGCCCGAATCCATGAACTCGCAGACAAAACCAAGAGGTTTCAAAGCCTCGCTGATCAGGTCCAAGCAGCCTGCGTCCTCAGGCGTGACAGAGGGTCGGGCGATCAGCTGCTCGGCCAGGCGCAGGGTGTCGTGACAGGTGGTGGCGTTCATGGCTCAGACCTTGTTCGGGTGGGCACGCACAAAGCGGGCGATGCGCTCTGCCGCTTCCAGGCACTCGGCCGTTTCAGCGACCAAGGCCATGCGGATGCGGCCCCGGCCAGGGTTGCTGCCCTTGAAGTCCCGAGCCAAGTAGCTGCCAGGCAGCACGGTGATATGTTCTGCTTGGTAAAGCGCTTGGGCAAAAGCTGCGTCGTCGCCCTGCCAACCCGCAGGCACACCTGCCCACAGGTAAAAGCTGGCGTCGGGCAGTTTCACGTCCAGCACTTCGGCCAGCACGGGCGTGACTTGGGCGAACTTGGTGCGGTACTGGTTGCGGTTGTCCACCACATGGGCTTCGTCGCCCCAAGCTGCCACGCTGGCGGCTTGCACCACGGGGCTCATGGCGCTGCCGTGGTAAGTGCGGTACAGCAGGAACTGCTTGATGATGGCCGCGTCACCCGCCACAAAGCCGCTGCGCAGGCCGGGCACATTGCTGCGTTTGGACAGGCTCGTGAAGGCGATCAGGCGTTTGAAATCCGTGCGACCGAGTTGGTAGGCGGCTTCCAAGCCCCCCAACGGGGCTTCTTCGCGGAAATAGATCTCGCTGTAGCACTCGTCCGAAGCGATGACAAAACCGTGTTGATCCGAAAGGGTAAACAGCTTTTCCCACTCGGACAGAGGCATGACCGCGCCCGTGGGGTTGCCGGGCGAGCAAACGAACAACAATTGCGTGCGGGCCCAGACCTCGGCGGGTACGCTGTCCCAGTCGTTGCCAAAGTTGCGGGCCGGGTCGCTGGGCACGTAATAGGGCTCAGCTCCTGACAGCAAGGCCGCGCCTTCGTAGATTTGATAAAAGGGGTTGGGACTGACCACCGTGGCACCGGGTCGGGTCGGGTCGATCACGGTTTGCGTCAGGGCAAACAGGGCTTCGCGAGAGCCGTTCACGGGCAAGACCTGCGTGAGTGGGTCCAGGGTCAGGCTGTAGCGAGTTTGGATCCAAGCGGCGCAGGCCTTGCGCAGGCTGGGTTCGCCTGCGGTCGCTGGGTAAGCCGAGAGGCCATTGGCGACTGATGCCTTGAGCGCTTCTTGGATGAAAGCGGGCGTGGCGTGCTTGGGCTCCCCAATGCCCAAACTGATATGGCGAAGGGCGGGGTTGGGCGTGACGCTGGCGAACAGCTGTTTGAGCCGTTCAAAAGGATAGGGTTGCAGCTTGGCAAGAAGAGGATTCATCCCTCGATTATCCGGGAAGCCTGGGCTGAATTCATGGGGGAGGCTTTTGCGGCCCCGAGGACTGGACCCAGGTCTTTTTGCCATTCCTGTCAGTTAATATTGACGTTTTGCTGTGTGTTGGCCCTTTGGGCTGGCCCATCACGCTGATCTCCAACCGATCTGACACCGATTCGACACCGCCGTGCGCCTCAATTCCATCAAGCTTTCAGGCTTCAAATCGTTTGCCGAACCGACCAACTTCCTGCTGCCTGGGCAGTTGGTGGGTGTGGTTGGCCCCAACGGTTGCGGCAAATCCAACATCATGGACGCGGTGCGTTGGGTGTTGGGCGAGTCCAAGGCGTCGGAGTTGCGTGGCGAGTCCATGCAGGACGTCATCTTTAATGGCACCAACACCCGCAAACCCGCCAGCCGCGCCAGCGTCGAGCTGGTGTTCAGCAACGAAGACCACCGCGCAGGCGGCCAATGGGGCCAGTTTGCCGAAATCGCCGTCAAGCGCGTGCTGACCCGCGACGGCAACAGCAGTTACTACATCAACAACCAGCCGGTGCGTCGCCGCGACGTGCAAGACGTGTTCTTGGGTACGGGCCTCGGCCCACGCGCCTACGCCATCATCGGCCAAGGCACGATCAGCCGCATCATCGAGTCGCGCCCCGAAGAGCTGCGCTTGTTCCTCGAAGAAGCCGCAGGAGTCTCTAAATACAAAGAGCGGCGCCGCGAAACCGAAAATCGCCTGTCCGACACCCGTGAAAACCTGACCCGGGTTGACGACATCCTGCGCGAGCTGAACACCAACCTGGAAAAGCTCGAAGAGCAGGCCGAAGTGGCCCAGCGCTACAACACACTGCAAGCCGACAGCACCCTGAAACAGCACCAGCTGTGGTTTTTGAAGCGCCGTGACGCCGAAGCTGACCAAGGCCGAATGAAGTTGGATGTGGACCAAGCCGTCAATGCGCTGGAATCCCGTATGGCCGATTTGCGCCACGTCGAGGCCGACCTGGAAACCATCCGCCAAGCGCATTACGCCGCAGGTGACGAGGTCAACCAAGCCCAAGGCAAACTGTACGAAGCCAGTGCCGAGGTCGGAAAGCTCGAAGCCGAAATCCGCTTTGTGGTCGAAGGCCGCCAGCGCGCCGAGCAGCGCCTGCAACAGCTGATCGAGCAAACCGCTCAGTGGGGCACCCGCAGCCAAGACGCCCAAGCCGAGTTGGAAACCCTGTCCGAACAAGCGGCCATGGCCGAAGACCAGAGCATGACGCTGGCCGCGCAGGTGGAAGACCAGGCCATGGCCTTGCCCGACCTGGAAGAAGCCCTGCGCAAAGCCCAAACCGACGCCACCGCCCAGCGTGCCAGCGTCGTTCAGGTGCAGCAGCAAATTGGCGTGCTGGCTGCAGACCAGCGCAACGTCGAAGAGCAATTGCGCCAACTCGACACCCGTCGCGAACGGTTGCTGTCCGACCGCAACGCTTTGGCAGCGCCCGATGAGGTGCGTCTCACCCATCTGCAAGAACAACTCGCCGAGGCCGAGGCCTTGTCGGCCGAGGCTGAAGCTCGCTTGCAAGACCTGCAAAGCCAAGTGCCCGCACTGGATGAAGACCGCCGCACACGCCAAACCGCAGTGAACCAAGAGTCTTCCAAACTTGCTGACCTGAGCGCCCGCATCGACGCGCTCAAGGCTTTGCAGGAAAAAGTGCGCACCGACGGCAAGCTCAAACCCTGGCTGGCCAAGCACGGCATGGACGGGTTGGAAGGCCTTTGGAGCCGCATCCATATTGAACCCGGCTGGGAAAATGCGCTCGAATCGGCTCTGCGTGAGCGCCTGTCGGCATTGGAAGTCTCCCGTTTGGAGATGGTCCGTGCTTTTGCCAACGACGCGCCGCCTGCCAAGCTGAGCTTTTTCAGCCCGCCTTTGGCCGCCAAAGCCGCGCAGCGCAGTGGCCTCCCCGCAGGCTGCAAGCCTTTGGCCGAGTTGTTGCGCGTGAACGATGCTGGTTTGTCGGCCCTCTTGGCCGACTGGCTGCAAGGCCGTTTCACCGCCCCCAACATCGAAGACGCACTGTCATGGCGCCCTCAGCTGCAAGCGGGCGAAACATTGTTCGTGCAGGCTGGTCACGCTGTGGACCGCAACAGTGTGGTGTTTTACGCGCAAGACTCTGAACAAGCCGGTTTGCTGGGCCGCGCCCAAGAAATCGAAAACCTTGAAAAGCAACTGCGCGCCCAGACACTGATTGCCGAAGAAAGCCGCAGCACCTTGGTGCGGGCCGAAGCGGCCTATTCCGACGCCTCGCAGCGCTTGATCACGGTGCGACGCGAAGCCAGCGAAAGCCAGTCGCGCACGCACGAGCTGCAGGTCGAGACCCTGCGATTGTCGCAGCTGGTGGCTCAAACCCGTGCCCGCAGCGAGCAAATCAACAACGACCTGGCCGAAGTCGAGGCCTTGCTGGACGAGCTGCAAGAGCGCCGTGTGACGGCCGAAGCCCGCTTTGAAGAGCTGGACATGCAGCTGGCCGACACGCAAGAGCGCCACGCCCAGCTGGACGAACGCGTGATCGAGGCCGAGCGCAAGCTGGCCGAGTGCCGCGAGCAGCAGCGCAGCTTGGAGCGCCGGGCGCAAGAGGCGCAGTTCTCGCAGCGCAGCTTGGACGCCCGCCGCGCCGAGCTGAACCGAACGATCGAGACGGCGCAGCAGCAGGTGACCAGCATCGATGCCGAAATGCATCGTGCGCGTGATGAACTCAGCCGTCTGACCGATGCCGCTGCCCAAGCGGGTTTGCAAAACGTGCTGGCCGTCAAGCTTGAGCGCGAGCAAGCGCTGGGCGCTTGCCGCAGTGCCTACGACGACCTGACCGCCAAACTGCGCGCCAGCGACGAGCGCCGCGTGAGCTTTGAGCGCGAATTGGACCCGCTGCGCCAACGCATCACCGATTTGCAGCTCAAGGAACAAGCTGCGCGCTTGGGTCTGGAGCAATACACCCAGCTGCTGGCCGATGCCCAAGCAGACCTCGAGGCCGTGGCCGCGTCGATTGAGGCGGGTCAGGTGCGTGTGACGGGTCTGCAAGGCGAGATCGACCGCATCCACCGGGAAATCACGGCCCTTGGCCCGGTCAACCTGGCTGCTCTGGAGGAGCTGACCACCTCTCGCGAGCGCAAGGTCTTCCTCGACTCGCAGTGCGCCGACCTGACCGATGCGATGAACACGCTCGAAGACGCCATCCGCAAGATCGACGCCGAAACCCGCGAACTGTTGGCTGGCACGTTCAAGATCGTCAACGAGCACTTCAGCCGCATGTTCCCCGAGCTGTTTGGCGGTGGCAATGCCCGCTTGGTCATGACCGGCGACGAAATTTTGGACGCGGGTGTGCAGGTGCTGGCGCAGCCGCCCGGCAAAAAGAACCAGACCATCCATTTGCTCTCGGGCGGTGAAAAAGCCCTGACGGCCATCGCGCTGGTGTTTGCGATTTTTCAGCTCAACCCGGCCCCGTTTTGTTTGCTGGACGAGGTGGACGCGCCGCTCGACGACGCCAACACGGAGCGCTATGCCAAGCTGGTGGCGGGTATGGGCAAAGAGACCCAGTTCCTGTTCATCAGCCACAACAAGATCGCCATGGAAATGGCCGAGCAGTTGATCGGTGTGACCATGCAGGAGCAGGGCGTTTCACGCATTGTGGCAGTGGACATGGAGTCTGCCGTTTCTATGGCCGACATGGCTTGAGGACCTTATGTTGGAATCAATGAGTTCTTTGCAGTTGAGTTTGGCCGCCGTGGGGGCCCTCACTTTGGGTGCTGTGGTGTTGTTCAATTACTGGACATCGCGCAAGAACGCGCCCAAACAGGCTGAGCCACAGATTGAACCCTTGGGTGAAACCGTCGGCAACTTGTCAGACCCCGCTGAGCAGACAGAACCTGTCTTGACCGACGACTTTGCCCGTTTGCCACAACCCGAACGCAAACCTCAACTGGACGCTTTGATCGACGTGATCGCCACGATCGAAGTCGACCACCCCGTCTCGGGTGATGCGGCCTTGGCCGCTTTGCCCACCACCCGCCGGGTGGGCACCAAGCCCTTCCATGTGGAAGGGTGCAGTGACGAAAACGGTGAATGGGAGGCCTTGGCTGCGGGCCGTCGTTACTCTGCTTTCCAAGCGGGGGTGCAATTGGCCAACCGTGTGGGCGCCCTCAACAACATCGAATTTTCTGAATTTGTGGTGAAAACCCAGGCGTTTGCCGATGCTGTGGGCGGTAGCCCCATTTTCAGCGACATGTTGGAAGAGGTGGCCCGGGCCCGTGAATTGGACCAATTTGCCAGCGCTCACGATGCGCAGCTGAGTTTCACGCTGTGCGCACGGGCTTCTGCTTGGAGTCCCGGTTACATCCAACAACATGCTGCCCGTTTGGGCTTTGTGGCTGGGGTGATCCCAGGCCGCATGGTGATACCTGCCGCTGTGGTCGGTTTCCCACCCATTTTGTCTCTGACCTTCGACACCCAAGCGGCCATGGCCGAAGACCCGGCCTTGTCCGCCATTCGCGAGTTTTCGCTCAGCCTGGATGTGCCCCAAATCGCCCGCGAGGACCAACCCTTTGAGCGTTTGCGCGAATGCGCCCGTTTGTTGGCCCAGAACATGGATGGCGTGGTGACCGATGGCAATGACCAAATGCTGGGTGACGACGTGTTGGACCAAATTGCGAGTGATCTGCAGCAGTTGTATGACGCATTGGCTTCTCGCGAGTTGTCGGCAGGTTCTGCGCAGGCCCGTCGGCTGTTCTCCTGAGTCGGCGCGGTCAACATGTCGCATCCAGATTTGTTTGGCGATCTGCCAGAGGGTAAGCCTGCCGACGCAGCGCGTGCCGCTGACCTTCGCAGCGTCCTGCACCGCTATGGTCACGCGTACCACACGCTCGACACCCCAGAAGTACCCGATGCCGAATACGACCGCTTGTTTCGCGAGCTCCAGGCCTTGGAGCTTGCCCACCCCGAACTGCTGAGTCCCGATTCGCCCACGCAGCGGGTCGGTGGTGCGGTGCTCGACGCCTTTGCGCAAGTCACGCACCGTGTGCCCATGCTCAGCATACGCACTGAAACCGACACCGAGGCCAGTGGGGCCGAAGCTTTTGATGCCCGCATCCGCAAGGAATTGGGCTTGAGTGAATCCAATGAGCCCGTCACGTATGTGGGTGAGCTGAAATTTGACGGTCTGGCCATGAGTCTGCGCTATGAGAGCGGCGTGCTGGTGCAGGCAGCCACCCGGGGCGATGGTGAAACCGGGGAAGAGGTTACCGCCAACATTCGAACCATTGGACAAATTCCTTTGCGATTGCCTGTTGGTGCCCCCAGCGTGCTGGAAGTGCGCGGCGAGGTTTACATGCGCCGGGACGATTTTGAAACCCTGAACGAGCGCCAACGCCACCGCATCGCCGCGGGTACCAAGGGTGAAAAAACCTTCGTCAACCCGCGCAATGCTGCCGCAGGTGCCGTGCGTCAGTTGGATTCGGGCATCGCCGCCGAGCGGCCTCTGAGCTTTTTTGCCTACGGCTTGGGCGACCTCACGCCCGCTGCAGAAGGCGGCCCGCAGTGGGTGACGCACCACGACATGCTGATGCAGCTCAAAGCATGGGGATTTCCTGTTGCTGAGCAAACGGCGTGCGTGCAAGGCGCGGCAGGCCTTGTCGCCTTTCACCAGCGCATCGCGGCCGAGCGCGACGCTTTGCCCTACGACATCGATGGCGTGGTCTACAAAGTCAATGACCTGGCGCTGCAAGCCCGACTGGGTTTTGTGACCCGCGAGCCGCGCTGGGCGGTGGCTCACAAATACCCGGCGCAAGAAGAAATGACCACGGTGCAAGCCATCGACGTGCAGGTGGGCCGCACTGGCAAGCTCACGCCTGTGGCCAAACTGGCCCCGGTGTTTGTGGGCGGTGTCACGGTCACCAACGCCACGCTGCACAACGAACTCGAAGCTCGCCGCAAGGATGTGCGGGTGGGCGACACGGTTATCGTGCGCCGCGCAGGCGACGTGATTCCCGAGGTGGTGTCGGTCGTGCTGGACCGCCGCCCACCTGATGCGCCGCAGTTCACCATGTTGACGCACTGCCCGGTGTGCGGGAGCATGGCCGAGCGCGAAGAGGGCGAAGCCGACCACCGCTGCACGGGCGGGCTGTTTTGCAGCGCCCAGCGCAAGCAAGCGATTTGGCACTTTGCCCACCGCCGCGCCATGGACGTGGATGGCTTGGGTGACAAACTGGTGGACCAGCTGGTGGATGCCGGACATGTGAAAACGCTGGCTGATCTGTACCACCTGAAACTCGAGACCCTTTCCAACATGGACCGCATGGCCGAAAAGTCGGCGGTCAACTTGCTCCAGGCGCTGGAAATTTCCAAAAGCACCACCTTGGGCCGCTTTTTGTTCAGCTTGGGTATCCGCCATGTGGGTGAGGCCACCGCCAAAGAGCTGGCACGCCATTTCGGACAGCTCGACGCTGTCATGTCAGCCAGTGAAGACGCTTTGCTGCAAGTGGCCGATGTGGGCCCCGTGGTCGCGCACAGTATTCACACCTTTTTTGCCCAACCACACAATCGGGAGGTGGTGCAAGCGTTGCGCGATTCAGGTGTGACTTGGTTGGAAGGCGATGCCCTGGCACCCACCGAAATGCCCTTGGCCGGTATCACGGTGGTATTGACGGGCACTTTGCAAAGCATGGGCCGCGACGAAGCCAAAGAAAAATTGGAAGCCTTGGGGGCCAAAGTGGCCGGATCGGTCAGCAAGAAAACCCATTACGTGGTGGCTGGGGCTGAGGCGGGCAGCAAGCTCGACAAGGCACAATCGCTCGGTGTCCCGGTTTTGGACGATGCCGGCTTGTCTGTGTTGCTCAATGGAGAAAAACCTTGACCGTGCGTGAAATTATGAAAATGGGCGATGCCCGACTGCTGCGCATGGCCGAGCCGGTGCAGGCGTTTGACACGCCCGAGCTGCATGCGCTGCTGGCCGACCTGCGTGACACCATGGCCGCGGCCAATGGCGCTGGCATCGCAGCGCCACAAATCGGGGTGAACCTGCAGGTGGTGATTTTTGGCAGCACCACCATCAACCCGCGCTACCCTGACCGGGAACTGGTGCCGCCCACGGTGCTCATCAACCCGGTCATCACGCCGATGGGCAGCGATGAAGCGAAAGCCTGGGAAGGTTGCCTGTCGGTACCAGGACTGCGCGCCTTGGTTCCCCGCTGTTCACGTGTGCGCTACACGGGCTTTGACGAAAAAGGCCAGGCCATTGACCGCACCGTGGAAGGCTTTCACGCCCTGGTGGTGCAGCACGAATTCGACCACCTGATCGGCAAGCTTTTCCCCATGCGGGTGCGCGATTTCACGCAGTTTGGTTTTACCGAGGTGCTGTTCCCGGGCATCAGCTCGGCTGAAGACGATTGAAGTCGCTCTGGCCATAGGCGATGCACGGGTCCATCGCCGCGAGGGCGCGGCGCCTACAAACTCACAGCGCCCGAAATCTCATCGCTCCAGAAAACTCACAGCTTGGCGAGCTTTTCCAGCGCCAGCTTCAATGTTTCGTCTTTTTTGGCGAAGCAAAAACGGATGACTTTCTGGTCAAAGCCATTGCCGTAAAAGGCCGAAAGCGGAATGGCTGCGACACCGATGTCGGCGGTGAGCCATTTGCAAAAATCGGCATCACTCAGGTTCTTCTCGGGTACTTGGAGCCCCGAAATGTCGACACACTGAAAGTAGGTTCCCTCGCCGGGCAAGAGCTTGAAATGGGTTTGCGCCAGACCTTGGCGAAACAGATCCCGCTTGCGTTGGTAAAACGCGGGCAGTTCCAAATACGGTGCTGGGTTGGCCATGTACCGGGCCAAAGCATGCTGCATGGGGGTATTCACCGTGAACACGTTGAACTGGTGCACCTTGCGGAACTCGGCGGTATAGGCGGCAGGCGCGGCCACGGTGCCAATTTTCCAGCCCGTGACGTGAAAGCTTTTGCCAAAACTCGAGACGATGAAGGTCCGAGCAGCCAAGCCCTCAAAGTGAGCCGCACTCCAATGTTGGTTGGGTGCGTAGACCATGTGCTCGTAAACCTCATCGCTGATGAGCACGATGTGGGTCGGGGCCAAGATCTCTTGCAAGGTCAGCATGTCTTGTTGGGACCAAATCATGCCGCTGGGGTTGTGCGGTGAGTTGATCAAGATGGCACGGGTCTTGGGGCTGATGGCGGCGCGGATTTTGTCGAAGTCAGGACGGAATGTGCCGGGAGTAAGCGGCACGCGTACCACCACGCCACCCGCCAGCTCAATGTTGGGTACATAGCTGTCGTAGCAGGGTTCGAGCACGATGACTTCGTCACCGGGGTGCACGATGGCCAGCACGATGGTCAAGATCGCTTGGGTGGCGCCTGCGGTGACGGTGATCTCGCTCACTGGGTCATAGTGACGCCCGTACAGGGTTTCAATTTTGCGAGACACCACTTCGCGCAGCGGCGCCACACCGGTCATGGGCGGGTATTGGTTCAGCCCTTCACGCATGGCGTCGTTGACCAAATCAAGCAGCTGGGGGTCGCACGGAAAATCCGGGAAGCCTTGACCCAGGTTGACCGCATTTTTTTCAGTGGCCAGCGCCGACATGACGGTGAAAATCGTGGTGCCCATGTGGGGCGCTTTGGAAACGAGACTGGGGGTACGAGCGTTCATGGCGGTTAGGATGAATTTGAAATCAGCGGCAGAGCGTGAGCGATCACAGTTCGTAATCGTTGACATGGCCTGTCATGGCCTTGGTGATCAGAGGGGCCGTCAGACGGTCGCTCAACAGCTCGGCGAAGTGGTACACAAATTGGCGCAGGTAAGCACCGCGCTTGAAGGCGACGCGAGCGACATTTTTCCCCAGCAACTGGCCCAAAGGGCGAATCGCGAGGTCTTTGATCGGGTCTTCTTTGACGGCCATCTCGGCCACGATACCGATGCCCAAACCCAAGCGAACGTAGGTTTTGATGACGTCCGAGTCGATGGCTTCCAGCGCAATGCGTGGGTGCAGTTTTTTGGCGGCAAAAGCCTGGTCAATGCGTCCACGGCCCGTGAATGAGGGGTGGTAGGTGATCAGCGGTTCGCTGGCGATGTCCTCCAGCGATAAATGCTCTTTTCTGGCCAAAGGGTGATCCAGTGGCAGTACCAAAACGTGTTGCCATTCATAGCAAGGCAAAGTCACCAACTCTTCGTAGGCCGACAAGGATTCGGTGGCGATGCCGATTTCGGCGGTATCGTCCAAGAGCATTTTGGCCACTTGGTCTGGCGCACCTTGGTGCAGGCTGATGTTCACCTTGGGGTATTTTTCACGCAACTTGGCAACGGGCAGAGGTAACACATAGCGCGCTTGCGTGTGCGTCGTGGCGATCGACAAGGTGCCATTGTCTTGTGCGCTGTATTGGTCGCCTATTTTGCGCAAGTTGCCAACTTCACGCAGGATGAGCTCAATGCTTTGCAGCACATGCTGGCCCGGCTCTGTGATGCGTTTGAGCCGTTTGCCGTGGCGGGCAAAAATCTCGATCCCCAGCTCTTCTTCCAGCTCAATGATCGCTTTGGAGACGCCCGGTTGTGATGTGTGCAGCGCTTTGGCCGTTTCTGTGAGGTTCAGGTTGCGGCGAGCAGCCTCTTGGACAAAACGAAACTGATGAAGGTTCATACATTAAATGCCATATTGACTGTCGTCATTATGCTTTAAATGGTCTATGAACGACTGGGGCATCGGCGGCTATTTGGGCCATGAGTTGCGTCATGGCGGGGTGTTCCCCGATGGAGGGTAGCAATTCAAAATGCATTTGGGGGTAGGCTTGTACCAAGTCGTCTACCAATTTAGGTAAATCTTCTCGAGCGTGCCGACCCACTCCCAAAAACATGGGCACGATCCGCAAATGGGTCTTGCCTTGCATCATCAGGTTTTCAACCGTGGTGGGCAAGTCGGGCGTGGTCAGTTCTAAAAATGCGCAGGCCACAGACAAGCCTGGCCATTGCCTGGCCATTTCGAGGCCCACAGCGTCAATGGGAAGGCGCCAAAGCGGGTCACGAGAGCCGTGGGCAAACAAAATCACGGCCGTTTCAGGCTTCAAGTTCATTGTCATCGTCGTAACACCATCCACCAAAAACCCAGCAAAGAAATGGCGCTGTATATCAAAGAGGGTGCCGCTGCAGTGAGCCACGGCTGCCAGTTTTGCAAGTTTCCAGCGTGACCAAATAAATTGTTCAAAAGCGCAAAACTGATGCCCACCAAGACACCGCCAAAGACATAGCCGGAAATTTGACCCGAACGAAAGTGCACGTAAGCAAAAGGCAATGCCATAACCAACATCACCAGGCAGCTCAAGGGGTAAAACACTTTCCGCCAGAACTCGATTTCGTAGCGCTGTCCATTTTGGTTGTTGTTGGACAAATGGCGCATGTAATTGAACAGTTCCCAAGTTCTCATGCGGTCTGGACTGAGCACTGCAGCCGTCACCATGTCCGCACTGATGCCCGTGGGCCAAGCCAATTGGGCCTGTTGACGGGACTGGTATTGGGTTGTTTTGTCGGCAGCGTTGACCTTCAAAGTTTTTTCTTCTGCCTGATGGAGTAGCCATTCCCCTTCGCCAAAATCAGCTTGGGGCGCTGAAGTGATGGCAAGCAGCTGGCCAGCTTCGTTGAATTCGTGAATTCGAATGTTTTGCATGCGGCTGATGCCGTCAAAACTGCGCACGTTGACCGCAAAGTGACGCTTGTCCTGACGTTCTTTGAGCCAGGCCCCCGTCCGCCCCACAGTTAAGTTGCCTTGGAATGGAGCCTTGACCAGTACCCCTTGCCGGTCTGCCCAGGGCGCCACGTAATCCCCGATCAGAAAAGTCATGAATACAAAAACCAAACCCAATTGGAGCAGGGTGCTCAAGGCTTTCAGTGGGGTCAAGCCCCCGGTGCGTAGGATGGTGAACTCGGAGCTTTGGGCCAGACGTGCCATGACAAAAATGCAGCCGATCAGCACAGAAATGGGCATCAACTCATAAATGTGAGAGGGGGTTTTGAGCGCAACAAACAAAAGTGCGTGGTGCAGCTTGTAACCTTGGCTGGCCAAATTGGCCAAGTTCTGCAATTCGTCGACTACGTCAAAAAACAAGAACAAGGCCAGAAAGCCCACCAACACAAAGCTCACGGCCCGAACGACTTCCCCATGCAGCAATCGACGAACGGTTTTCATGGCATGTCCTTGTCGGCTGTCAGGCGTGACGGGAGCAAGAAACGCCACGACCAGTTGGCGTGCCGAATGCCGAGCCACAGCATGGCCACCCCAAAAACACCGCCATGCACAACCAGCATGAATGCTGCAAAGTCAACACGGCCAGTGCGGATCCAGCTTTGACCCACATTGAGCATGTTGTAGTACGCGATGAACACAAACAAGGCCAAGGCCAGGTGGTAACTTCGCCCCCCCCTCGGGTTGACAGCGGACACAGCCAAAGCGATCAGGAGTAAGTTGATGCCAGCGAGCCCCAGTCCGAAGCGCCAAGACAACTCAGCCCAATTTTCACGACTGGGGTTTTGGATCAGTCGCCAAGTCGTGGACAGCCGACTGGACGTGTCCAATGAAGGCAAGTTCACGTCTTCGTCGATCAACAATTCGTAATTCTCAAATTGTGTCAACCGTGTTTCGCCCGTTTGCTGATTGGTTTGCCATTGCTGGCCTTTGTCCAAAATCAGGAAGCGGTCATTGCCTGTCAGCTCAATGCGGCCTTGTTGGGCGGTGGTGACGCTTTCCATGAAACCTTCTTGGCTCGAGATGAATACATGGCGACCGAAACGGTTGTCTGGCGTGTCCTTGTCAATGAAAAATACCCGTTGTCCTCCGGAGGACTCCTGAAATTGCCCAGGTGAAACACGTTCGATGTCGTTGCGCTTTTCAAAGCGCTGTTTCAAGTCCTGAATCTGCTGATTACCCCAAGGCCAGGCAAAAATGGCCAACAAAGCCACGATCAACAAGATGGGCCATGCAAATCCAAACAAAGGCCGAATAAATTGCCCCAAACCCTGACCGCTGGAAAACCAGATGACCATTTCACTGTCGCTGTACATCCGCGACAGAGTGGCCACCACCGCGATGAACAGGCTCAAGGTGGTTATGGTGGTCAGTTGGCTGAGCACACTGAATCCCATCACCAGCAGGACTTCAGAGGGGTTGACACTGCCCCGGCTGGCTTGACCCAATGTTCGGATCAAGATGATGGTGATCACGATGGTGATCAAAACCACCAGCGTGGCCCCGAAATTACGGGCCAGGTCTTTGCGTAAAGAGGAATGGAATAACATCGGGACGAAGGAAAAGCTGAATTATGAACTTCGAAATCCAAAAACGCGCTCTCTCCACCGTGATTCGTGACGATCTGGATGCCTTGGTGGTCTTGTGGCCCAGCCATGACGCCGAGTTGATGGTCGGCAAAGATCCCATCGCAGCCTTGGTCAAGTCCGCCGTCCAGCACGGTGACTTTGAGCACAAAGCGGGTTCTACACTGACTTTGTATGCGCAAGTGGGCGTGAAAACCAGGCATCTCGTGATCGTTTCAGTGGCTGATGTCAGCCCGGCCCAAGTTCGCACGGCTGTGAATGCGGCTTGGTCGGTATTGAAGTCCGTCAAAGTCAAGCGCATGGGTGTTCACGCCGCATTTGACCTGACGGCCAAAACCCTGCAAGTGGCGGCAACCACATTGGCCGATGCTAGTTACAGCTACACGAGCACCTTGAGTCAGCCCAAACCTCGGTCACTCAAATGGCTTGTTTTCAGTACCCCACAGGTCCATGCTGAGCATCGTGCGGCAGTGGCCCATGCGCAGGCCTTGGTGTCCGGCATTGAATTGGCCAAAGAGTGGGCCAATCGACCAGCCAACCACGCCACGCCATCGATGCTGGCCGATGCTGCCAAGGCCATCGCCAAAGGTGCGTCCTTCAAATGCGAGGTGTTGGGGCCCAAAGAGGTGACCAAGCTGGGTATGGGGGCTTTCTTGGCCGTGGCTCGGGGGTCTGTGGAGCCTTTGCGTTTCATCGTCATGCGCTACAACGGGGCTGCTTCGTCGCAAGCGCCTGTGGTGCTGGTGGGCAAGGGCATCACCTTCGATACGGGTGGCATCTCTATGAAGCCTGCGCCTGAGATGGATGAAATGAAGTTTGACATGTGCGGGGCCGCCAGCGTTTTGGGTGTGTTCAAAGCCTTGAGTGAACTCAAGCCAAACATCAATGTGGTGGGTTTGATCCCCGCCACCGAAAACATGCCCGATGGCTCCGCTGTCAAACCGGGCGATGTGGTGACCAGCATGAGTGGCCAGACGATCGAAATTTTGAATACCGATGCCGAAGGGCGATTGGTCTTGTGCGATGCCTTGACCTACGCAGAGCGCTTCAAGCCTCGTGCTGTGATTGACATTGCCACATTGACAGGCGCTTGCGTGATTGCCTTGGGTGGGGTTCGTTCAGGACTTTTCACCAGTGACAACGCCCTCGCTGAAATGATGCATTTAGCGGGTGAGTCATCGGGCGACACTTGCTGGCGCATGCCTTTGGACGATGACTACGCGGAAGGTTTGAAGTCGCGTTTTGCCGATGTGGCCAACGTGGCAGGTCGGCAAGCCGGGGCGGTGACTGCAGCCAAGTTTTTGCAGCGCTTTGCATCCCAATACCCGTGGGCACACTTGGACATCGCCGGGACCGCGTGGCGCAGCGGCGCGGCCAAAGGGGCTACGGGTAGGCCAGTCTCCTTGCTCTTGAGTTACTTGTTGATCCAGGCGGAACAAAAAACGCTCAAGTTGCCATCCAGCCATCGCAAGTGATGGGTTTTATGACCCAGATTGAGTTTCACTTCAACACCACGGAACGCTTGCAGTACACCTGCAGGCTCTTAAGGAAAGCCCATGCCCGACAGCTCCGCGTGGGCGTGGTGGGGTCAGAAGCCAGCCTTCGACAACTTGATGCGGCACTGTGGTCGTTCTCTGAGTCTGATTTTTTACCGCACAGCTGCGCTGCCGACGGCCTGGAAGTACAAGTCGCATCGCCTATTCGCTTGCACATGGACCCTGTCCAGCTCAGCGGTATGGATGTGTTGGTGAACCTTGGCGACGAGGTGCCCCAAGGTTTTGAATCTTTTGGACGCCTCATTGAGATCGTGGCCACCGATGACCATGGGCGCATGACCGCGCGCCAGCGCTGGCGGCACTACACCGCCCAAGGTTATGCCTTAAAACAACACGACTTGTCCAAGGCCGTGGCCACATGACCGACTTGAATCCGTCAGTCCCCAGTGACTCATGTCCACCGAGCATGCCTTCAGGGAGCATCCCTGTTCTGACAACGGTCATGTCGGAGGTGGCGGTTTCTCAAGCCTTGCGTGATGCGTTGGATGCGCGTGCACAGAGAAAGGCGGATTGGATGTCCTTGGAGTCGCATTTGCTCCATGCTTTGCGCCCCGAAATGGAGCGTTTGACCACTGAACTGGTGCGAGCCAGCCTTCTAGAGGCTTGGCGTAAACACGCAAATGGGTTGGATTGACCGACGCGTACTAGACGGATACCCGCTTTTTCTGGGATTTTGGTTTTCCCTAACTGCAAAATGCCTTGTTTTGCAGTATCTTTACAGCTTGCTTGATTGAAGCAATTTATTTTTCGGAGTTTCCATGAAATTTTCTGGTACGCGTACTTTGACTTTGGTGTCTGTGGCTGTTGCTGCAGTGGTTTTGGCAGCTTGCGGCAAGAAAGAAGCCGCTTCTGATGCCCAAGTGATCAAAATCGGTCACGTTGGTCCTGTCAGTGGTGCCATCGCCCACCTGGGTAAAGACAACGAAAACGGTGCCCGCATGGCCATTGAAGAACTCAATGCTGCCGGCCTGAAGTTCGGCGACAAAGCCATCAAATTTGAGTTGTTGGCCGAAGATGACGCTGCCGATCCTAAGCAAGGTACTGCAGCTGCACAAAAGCTCGTCGACGCCAAAGTGAACGGCGTGATCGGTCACCTGAACTCCGGCACCACCATCCCCGCTTCACAGCTGTACAACACGGCTGGCATTCCCCAGATCTCTCCATCGGCCACCAACCCCAAGTACACACGTCAGGGTTACGCTGGTGCATTCCGCGTTGTGGCTGACGATGTGCACTTGGGTGGCACTTTGGGCAAGTACGCCGTGGAAACCCTCAAGGGCAAGAACATCGCCGTGATCGATGACCGCACCGCTTACGGCCAAGGCGTGGCTGAAGAGTTCAAAAAGGGCGCAACTGCGGCTGGTGGCACCATCGTGGGTCACGAGTTCACCACAGACAAGGCATCTGACTTCAACGCCATCTTGACCACTTTGAAGGCCAAAAAGCCTGACGTCGTGTTCTTCGGCGGTATGGACGCTGTTGCTGGCCCCATGTTGCGTCAAATGAAATCCTTGGGCATCCAAGCCAAGTTCATGGGCGGTGACGGCATCTGCACTGCCGAGTTGGCCAAGTTGGCTGGCGACGCTATGAAAGACGAAGGCGTGGTTTGCGCTGAAGCCGGTGGCGTGGAAGGCGAGCAGAAAGTTGGCATGGACAAGTTCCGCACCGACTTCAAGGCCAAATACAACGCTGACGTCCAAGTCTATGCCCCTTACGTTTATGACGCTGTCAAAGTCATGGCCACAGCCATGGTGACTGCTGGCTCTGCTGACCCAGCCAAGTACCTGCCTGTGTTGAAAGCCATCAACTACAAGGGCGTGACAGGCAATATCGCTTTTGACGAAAAAGGCGACATCAAGAACGGCGCTTTGACGCTGTACACCTACAAAGGTGGCGAGCGTTCACAGATCGCTGTGGTCCGCTGATCTGACGGCCCTCGTTGGACGGGGGCTGATTTTCGAAGGGTGTTTTGAACAGCCTTCGAGATGAACAGACGAAAAAAAGCCTGCACATGTGCAGGCTTTTTTTGGTTTTGGCGGAGCAGGCGGGATTCGAACCCGCGGTGGGCTATTAACCCACACACGCTTTCCAGGCGTGCGACTTAAACCACTCATCCACCGCTCCGAAGGCGTGAATTGTAGCAGGGGAAAAACACCTAATTGGCCCCTCTGTTGAATTCTTGTCACACGGTTGATGTAGGCTGGTCGAGGAGGTTTCTTGACGATTTCTTTTCCTCACAGCGCCAGCACGTCTTTTTGTCCTTAAACTTCGCCTCTCAACGAATTCCTTTGTCCCTTTATTGGCGCACAGCCCGACAAGCCCATGAAATTTCGCTTCCCCATCGTCATCATTGACGAAGATTACCGCTCCGAAAATACTTCGGGTCTGGGCATTCGCGCTTTGGCAGACGCCATCGTCAGCGAGGGACTGGAGGTCTTGGGCGTAACGAGCTATGGTGACCTGTCGCAGTTCGCCCAGCAGCAAAGCCGGGCGAGTGCGTTCATTTTGTCGATCGACGACGAAGAGTTCACGCCTGGTCCCGATCTGGATCCGGCCGTGATCAATTTGCGCGCCTTCATTGACGAAGTGCGCCGCAAAAACGCCGATGTGCCGATTTACATTTATGGCGAAACCAAAACATCGCGCCATTTGCCCAACGACATCCTGCGCGAGTTGCACGGATTCATCCACATGTTTGAGGACACGCCCGAGTTTGTGGCGCGTCACATCATTCGCGAGGCCAAGAGCTACTTGGAGGGTGTGCAGCCACCGTTTTTCAAGGCCTTGCTCGATTACGCAGAAGACGGTTCGTATTCGTGGCACTGCCCCGGTCACTCGGGTGGCGTGGCATTTTTGAAGAGCCCCGTGGGCCAGATGTACCACCAGTTTTACGGTGAGAACATGTTGCGCGCCGACGTGTGCAACGCGGTGGAAGAGTTGGGCCAGCTGCTGGACCACAACGGCGCCATTGGCGAGAGCGAGCGCAATGCCGCCCGCATTTTCAATGCCGACCATTGTTTCTTTGTGACCAACGGCACCAGCACCTCCAACAAGATCGTTTGGCACCACACTGTGGCCCCGGGCGATGTGGTGGTGGTGGACCGCAACTGTCACAAGTCCATCTTGCACGCGATCATCATGACCGGCGCGGTGCCTGTTTTCATGAAGCCCACGCGCAACCATTTCGGCATCATCGGCCCGATCCCCAAAAGCGAGTTCGAGCCTGCGGCCATCATGGCCAAGATCAAGGCCAATCCCTTGCTCAAAGGCGTAGACCCTAAAAAGGTCAAGCCGCGCGTAATGACACTCACCCAGTCGACCTACGACGGCGTGCTCTACAACACCGAAACCATCAAGGAGATGCTCGACGGTTATGTGGAGAACCTGCATTTCGACGAGGCTTGGTTGCCGCATGCCGCGTTTCACCCGTTTTATGGTCCTTACCATGCGATGGGCAAAAAACGCGCTCGGCCTAAAGAGTCGATGGTGTACGCCACTCAGTCCATCCACAAATTGCTGGCCGGTATCAGTCAGGCCAGCCATGTGCTGGTGCAAGACGCTCAAAGCGTCAAACTCGACAGGCCACTCTTCAACGAGGCCTATTTGATGCACACCTCGACCTCGCCGCAGTACAGCATCATTGCCAGCTGCGACGTGGCGGCTGCCATGATGGAGCCGCCCGGTGGCACCGCCCTGGTGGAAGAGAGCATTGCAGAGGCGCTGGACTTCCGCCGCGCCATGCGCAAGATCGATGCCGAGTACGGCAAAGACTGGTGGTTCAAGGTTTGGGGGCCCGAGAAGTTTGCCGAAGAAGGCATTGGCCGCGCGGATGACTGGATCTTGCGCAACGACCCTCGCAAGAAAGCCAGCAAGTGGCATGGTTTTGGTCAGCAATTGGCCGATGGCTTCAACATGCTGGACCCGATCAAGTCGACCATCGTCACGCCGGGTTTGGACCTGGATGGCAAGTTCGACAAGACGGGCATTCCTGCATCGATTGTCAGCAAGTTCTTGACCGAGCACGGTGTGGTGGTCGAGAAGACAGGCTTGTACAGTTTCTTCATCATGTTCACCATCGGCATCACCAAGGGCCGCTGGAACAGTTTGCTCACGGCCTTGCAGCAGTTCAAGGACGAATACGCCAAGAACCAGCCGATGTGGAAAATCATGCCGGAGTTCTGCCAGAAGCACCCGCGCTACGAGCGCATGGGCCTGCGCGATCTGTGCCAGCATGTGCACGAGATGTACGCCAAGTACGACATTGCCATTTTGACGACAGACATGTATTTGTCGGACTTGGCGCCAGCCATGCGTCCTTCAGACGCTTACGCCCACATTGCCCAACGCAAAACCGAACGTGTGGAGATCGACCACTTGGAAGGTCGCATCACGGTGGGTTTGGTCACGCCATACCCACCCGGCATTCCGCTGTTGATTCCAGGCGAAGTTTTCAACAAAAAGATCGTGGATTACCTCAAGTTCGCACGCGAGTTCAACGAGAAGTGCCCGGGCTTTGAAACAGACATCCATGGCTTGGTGGAGATCGTGGACGAGGAAGGCAAGAAGCGGTATTTTGCGGATTGCGTGAAGGCTTAACGCTTCTTGTGTGTAGCGTTCTGTTTGAGAAGCAGGTGAGGCAGGGCCCTGTGCAGGGGCTCAGAGGCGCTTCGCTTTGCCACATCGCCCCCGCACAGGGCCCTGCCTCACCTGCGTGGGAGAATAAAAAAAGCGGCTTTTGCCGTTTTTTTAAATTCCGAAACTCTTGAGATCAAGCCGCAGCCGCTGGTTCCGCAATACCGCCTACCACTTGGCTGAAGCCGCCGTCCACATAAGTGATCTCGGCGGTCACACCCGCAGCCAAGTCGCTGAGCAAGAAGGCCGCCACATTGCCCACGTCCTCAATGGTCACGTTGCGGCGAATGGGCGAGGCTTCAGCCACCACCGACAAAATTTTGCCGAAACCTTTGATGCCGCTGGCCGCCAAAGTTTTGATGGGGCCAGCCGAGATACCGTTGGCACGCAGGCCACGGTTTTGGCTGCCCAGTGATTCGGCCAAGTAACGCACCGACGCTTCCAAGCTGGCTTTGGCCAGGCCCATGGTGTTGTAGTTGGGGACAGTGCGGATCGCGCCCAGGTAAGTCAGGGTCAAAACTGCCGACTTGTCATTCAGGTAGGGCAAGGCCCCCTTGGCCATGGCAGGGAAGCTGTAAGCGCTGATGTCGTGGGCGATTTTGAAGCCTTCACGCGATAAGCCATCCAAAAAGTCGCCTGCAATCGCTTCGCGCGGTGCGTAGCCGATGGCATGCACAAAGCCATCGAACTTGGGCCAAGTAGCCGACAAGTCGGTGAACAGTTTTTCAATCTGCTCGTCGCTGCCCACATCACAATCAAAAATCAGCTTGGAGTCAAAATCGGCAGCAAACTCGGTGATGCGGTCCTTGAAGCGTTCACCCACGTAGCTGAAAGCCAGCTCGGCGCCTTGTGCGTGACAAGCCTTGGCAATGCCGTAAGCAATTGATCGGTTGGACAGCACGCCTGTGATCAGCAGCTTTTTCCCCGACAGAAATCCTGTTTTTGTTGTCATGTCCTCAACTCCTCAAAAATGTGTGCAGAATTGTCGCATGCGAAGACCCATGGCCCGAATCTGGACACTCTGCTTGCTGGCCTTTGGGTTTTGCATCACGGGTCATGCGTGGGCTGCACATGCCTATGCGCAGTTTGGCGACATCCGATACCCCTCAGGTTTTGCCCATTTCGCGTATGTCAACCCTGTTGCGCCCAAAGGCGGCGAGATCGTTTTGGTGCCGCCCACCCGGCAGACCAACTTCGACAAGTACAACCCTTTTACGCTCAAAGGCAGTGCGCCGCCGGCCATGCTGAACATGTTGTTCGACACCTTGCTGGTGAGCAATATGGACGAGCCAACCACGGCCTATGGTTTGCTGGCATCCGACATTCAGGTGGCCGCCGACCGCATGTCGGTGGTTTTTCAGATTCACCCGCAAGCCCGTTTTCACAATGGTGACCCGGTTCTGGCCGCTGATGTGCGCCATGCCTTTGAACGTCTGACCAGCAAACAGGCCGCGCCCCAATACCGCACTTATTTTGGCGAGGTCAAAAGCGCGACGGTATTGGCCGAGCGCAGCATCCGTTTTGATTTTGTGCGGCCCAACAGTGAACTGCCCTTGATTGTGGGGGCGATGCCCGTGTTCAGTCGCAAGTGGGGTTTGCAAGGCAACTCGCACAAAGCTTTCGACCAAATGGTCATGGAGATCCCGATCGCATCCGGCCCCTACCGCATTGGCCGCGTTCAGTTTGGCAAAGACATCACCTATGAGCGCGACCCGGCTTATTGGGCCCAAGACCTGAATGTGCGCAAGGGCCAGTTCAACTTTGACCGCATCACCTACAAAATTTACAAAGACAGCACGGCCCAGCTCGAAGCCTTCAAGGCGGGCGAGTTCGATTACATGCAGTCCTTTGTAGCCCGTGAATGGGCGCGTGCTTTCACCGGCAGGGCGTTTGAGCGCGGGACATTGATCAAAGCCGAGCTGCCCCATGGCAATGCCGGTGACTTTCAGGGCTTTCAGTTCAATCTGAGGCGCGAACAGTTCAAAGATGTGCGGGTGCGCCAAGCGATTGCCTTGGCCATGGATTTTGAATGGCTGAACCGACAGCTTTTCTACAACGCCTACAGCCGGGTACGCGGTTTTTTTGTGGCCAGCGATTTCGAGGCCAAAGGCTTGCCAGGCCCTGACGAGTTGGCCCTGTTGGAGCCCTTGCGCGGGCAACTGTCTGCCGCCGTGTTTGACCAAGCCGTGCCCCAGCCGCCACAAACTGCGCTCGACCCCGCATCGGGCCATACCCTGCGCGACCATTTGCGCCAAGCTCGGGACTTGCTGCAAGCCGCTGGATGGAACTACCGCGATGGCGCGTTGCGAAATGCCAAGGGGCAGCCCTTGACCATCGAGTTTCTGGACAGTTCGGGCTCCATGGGGCGGGTAGTCACGCCCTTTGCCAAGAACCTTGAAAAACTCGGTATTCAGGTTCGCTACAAAGTGATTGACTTTGCACTTTTGCAAAAGCGCATGGACGTGTTTGACTTTGACATCGTGAGCAACCGCACCGTGGGCAGCGAGGCACCGGGCACGGAATTGCTCGAACGCTTTGGCTCCAAGTCGGCCGACGTGGAGGGTTCGGGCAATATTTTGGGCCTCAAAGACCCCGCAGTCGACGCATTGCTTGACAAAGCGGTGAGCGCCACCACCCGACCCGAACTGGTCACCCGCCTGCGGGCACTCGACCGGGTGCTGCGTCATGGCCACTATGTGGTGCCGCATTGGTACGGTGCGGTTCACCGTGTGTCTTGGCGTGCGGCTGCGTTTGAGCGCCCTGCCGATCTGCCCCGTTTTTACCAACCTGAAAAACTGGTGACTTCGGTGTGGTGGTCACCAGCTGCGGCACGCCCCCAAGCTTCAGATCCAGCCGCCCCGAAAGCCCCCTGAACCATGTTGGCCTACATCTTCAAACGCTTGCTGCTGATGATTCCGACCCTGTTCGGGGTTTTGTTGATGACCTTTGTGGTCATCCAGTTTGTGCCCGGTGGCCCGGTCGAACAAATGGTGGCGCAGTTGCAGGGGCGAGACACAGGCGGGGAGGGCGCTGCTGCTGCGGGCAGTGGCTACCGAGGCCGTCAGGGCGTTGATGCCGCCCGCATTGCCGAAATCAAAACTTTGTATGGCTTTGACAAGCCGCCCACCGAGCGCTTTTGGATGATGCTCCAGCAGTTTGCGCAGTTTGATTTGGGCAAGAGCTTTTTCTACCCTAAAGACGTCTGGAGCTTGATCAAAGAGAAGCTGCCGGTGTCCATCAGTCTGGGCCTGTGGACGTTTTTCCTGAGTTATCTGATATCGGTGCCCCTGGGCATCGCCAAGGCTGTGCGGGCTGGCACGCGCTTTGACACGCTCACCAGTTTGCTGGTGCTGGTGGGTTACGCGATTCCGGGCTTTGTGTTGGGCGTTGCACTGCTGGTGATCTTTGGCGGGCAACTGCAGTGGTTTCCGCTTCGGGGCCTGACCTCATCCAACTGGGAACAGCTCAGTTGGGGGGCCAAAGTGGTCGACTATTTGTGGCACATCGCCTTGCCGGTCACGGCCAGTGTGCTGGGTTCTTTTGCGGTCATCACCATGCTGACCAAAAACGCTTTCCTGGAGGAAATCCGCAAGCAATATGTGCTCACCGCCCGCGCCAAAGGCTTGAGTGAAAACCGCGTGCTGTACCGCCACGTCATGCGCAATGCCTTGATTCCCTTGGTCACTGGTTTCCCCGCGGCCTTCATCGGTGCTTTTTTCACGGGCTCTTTGCTCATCGAAACCCTGTTCTCACTCGATGGCTTGGGTTTGCTCAGCTATGAAGCCGTCATTCGGCGGGACTACCCTGTGGTGCTGGGTACTTTGTATCTGTTCACGCTGATCGGTTTGGTCACCAAATTGATCAGCGACCTTTGCTATCTGTGGGTAGACCCCCGCGTGAAGTTTGACGCATGAGTTCACATCCATTGGCCTCACCCAACATGCCTCAAGTTTCTAAAACGTCTTCGCCGATTGCTCCAGCGCAGCTCTCACCCTCTGCGCGGGCATGGCAGCGCTTTCGCCGCAATCGCTTGGGCTTTGGGAGCCTGATCGTTTTCATCACACTTTTTTTGCTGAGTCTGGGCGCAGAATTTTTGTCCAATGACAAGCCCTTGCTGGTGCGTTTTGATGGGCAGTGGTATTTCCCCGTTGTGCAAAACTTGCCAGAGAAAGTGTTTGGCGGTGACTTTGAAACACCTGCCGACTACCTTGACCCTTTCATCCAGCAACAACTGCACAAAAGTGGCAACTGGGCTTTGCATGCGCCCAACCCTTATCACCACAGCACGCTCGATTACTTTGCGCCTTTGCCCAACCCCGCACCCCCCACAAGCCGCAACTGGCTGGGCACCGATGACCGAGGGCGCGATGTCTTGGCGCGTTTGATTTATGGTTTTCGTGTGTCTGTCTTGTTTGCGATGGCCCTCACGCTCTTTGGTGTGCTGCTGGGTGTCCTGACCGGGGCGGTACAAGGGTTTTTCGTGGGCAAGACCGATTTGGTGTTTCAGCGCTTCATTGAAATTTGGAGTGCCATGCCTGAGCTGTATTTGCTCATCATTTTTTCAGCGGTGTTTGAACCCAGTGTGGGACTGTTGTTGGTGTTGCTCAGTTTGTTTGGCTGGATGGGTTTGTCAGACTATGTGCGGGCTGAATTTTTGCGCAACCGCCAGCTTGATTACGTCAAGTCGGCCCGTGCGCTGGGTTTGGGGCACTGGCAAATCATTTGGCGGCATGTCTTGCCTAACAGCATGACCCCGGTCGTTACTTTTTTGCCGTTCCGAATGAGTGGCGCCATTTTGGCGCTGACTTCGCTCGATTTTTTGGGTCTGGGCGTTCCGCCCGGGACGCCTTCTTTGGGTGAGTTGTTGGCGCAAGGCAAAAACAACATCGACGCTTGGTGGATTTCCTTGTCCACTTTCGGCGTTCTGGTTGTGACTTTGCTGCTCCTGACCTTCATGGGGGATGCTCTGCGTGATGCGCTGGATCCTCGAAAGGCCCAAGCATGAACACCCCACCCACGCTGTTGGAATTGAAAGACCTGCGCATTGCTTTCGGTGGTCAAGTTGTCGTGCACGGTCTCAATCTGTGCATCCAAGCGGGTGAACGGGTGGCCTTGGTGGGCGAGTCTGGCTCTGGTAAATCTGTCACCGCTTTGTCGGTGTTGCGTTTGCTCGAATCCGCTCAGTTGACTGGGCAGGTGCTTTGGCATGGAGGGGATTTGCTTTTACGCTCATCCGACGAGATGCAAAGCATCCGTGGCGACGAGATCGCAATGATCTTTCAAGAGCCGATGACGGCGCTCAACCCGCTGATGACGGTGGGGCAGCAAATCTCAGAAGTCTTGCAGCTCAAAAAGTTGTTGCCTCGCCGTGAAGCCGACGCCCGTGCCGTGCAATGGCTGGCCGATACCGGCATCGACGATCCAGATCGGCGTTTCTCGGCTTATCCCCATCAATTGTCTGGCGGACAGCGCCAACGCGCCATGATGGCCATGGCCTTGGCCTCTGAACCCCAATTGTTGCTGGCAGATGAACCGACCACAGCCTTGGATGCCAGTTTGCGATTGCAGATGCTTGAGCTGCTGGCCGAGCTGCAACAAAAAACCGGCATGGCTGTCCTCTTGATTACCCACGATTTGTCTTTGGTGCGTCATTTTGCAGACCGTGTGGCGGTCATGGAAAAGGGTCGATTGGTTGAGCAGGGCACCTTGTCAGAGGTTTTCTCAAATCCGCAGCATCCCTACACCCAAAAGTTGCTGGACAGCCGTCCCAGCCGGGAGGGGTTGGCAGATGCCCGTCTTGATGTGCCTCTGGCCTTACCTTTGCTGGAGGCCCAAAACCTTCAGGTTCGGTATCCCATGGACAAAGCCGGATTTCGGAACTGGTTTCGAAAAAGTCATTTCACCGCCTTGCAAGGCGCCAACTTCAGCATCACACCGGGCACGACCTTGGGCGTGATGGGTGAGTCGGGCTCCGGCAAATCCAGTTTGGCGCAAGCGGTTCTGGGTTTGATTCCCTTTGCGGGGCAGTTGTCGTTTGGAGGGCAAACTTGGCACAATGCACCAGCCCAAGACAAGGCTTTGCGCCAAAGGGTGCAAGTGGTGTTCCAGGACCCTTATGGCAGTTTATCGCCTCGCATGACGGTCGGGGAAATCGTGTCGGAAGGCTTGCGCTGGCATGCCCCCCACAAGTCCGAGCCACAAATTCAGGCGGCGGTGTTGAGCACATTGGCCGAGGTGGGTTTGTCGGTGGATGAATTTCCTGATTTGCTGAACCGTTACCCTCATGCCTTTTCCGGTGGTCAAAGACAGCGCATTGCTTTAGCGCGTGCCTTGGTGATTGAACCCAATTTAATTGTTTTGGATGAGCCGACCAGTGCTTTGGACGTCACTGTTCAAAAGCAAATTCTCCAATTGCTGCAGAATTTGCAATCTCAACGCCGGGTGGCCTACTTGCTGATCACCCATGACATCGATGTGTTGCGGGCCATGGCGCACCAGGTGCTGGTGTTGAAGGCCGGGCAGGTGGTGGAGGCTGGAGATGCCCTTCAGGTCTTGAACGATCCTGCCCACGAGTACACCCGCAGTTTGCTCGAAGCCTTTGTCTGATGGGCTCCGCTGACCCACTCAGCTTGCACTGTGTTTTCCTTCAAAATCACGCACTTAGCACGTTTTTGAGCTAGAATATCGGCTTCACGACCAAACGGGCGGGTTTTCACCGCCCGTTTTTTTTGGGTCTTTCTTTTTTAACGTTGAAATTTCGAAGCTCTGTGGCATTGCAGCAAATTGTTCAAGAAACCGTGACCGGCCTGGGCTATGACCTGGTCGAAATTGACCGCACAGCGGGCGGTTTGTTGCGCATCACCATCGATTTTCCCTGGCAACCAGGCACAGAGCTGTTCATCAATGTGGAAGACTGCGAGAAAGTCAATCGGCAACTTCAGTTTGCCCTTGAGGTCGATGGCGTCACGTACAACCGGCTGGAGGTTTCTTCTCCCGGCATTGATCGTCCATTGCGCCATGAAAAAGATTTTGAACGCTTTGCTGGTGAATTGATCGACATCACCCTCAAAGCGCCCATGGGTGAAAACGCTGTCGGTTTGGTCAGTGCCAGCCGCAAAAAGTTCCGGGGCACTCTGGAGCGAACGGTCAACAACGACGGCTGGCAAATCGTCTGGAGCGATGAGCCCGTAGGTAAACCCGGTCAAAGAATCAGCAAAAAACGGATCCCAGCGCCTTTGAACGCGTTGGGTTTCACATTGGACGAATTGCGCGAGGCCCGATTGGCCCCCGTGGTGGATTTCAAAGGGCGCAAGCCAAAGGTTGAAGCCTGACCGGGTGTCGGGTTTTGAGCATTTTTATCGGGTCTGAATCATGGACCCAGTGGAACAGGAGAGTCATTCATGAATCGCGAAATGTTGATGTTGGTTGAAGCCATCTCACGTGAAAAGAACGTTGAGCGCGACGTGGTGTTTGGTGCTGTTGAGGCCGCACTGGCCCAAGCCACCAAAAAATTGTATTCGGGCGAGGTGGACATCCGCGTCTCTGTCGACCGTGACCATGGCAATTACGAAACCTTCCGCCGCTGGCATGTGGTTCCCGATGAGGCCGGTCTGCAGTTGCCCGAACAAGAAATTTTGTTGTTCGAAGCCAAAGAGCAAATTCCGGACATCGAAGTCGACGAGTACATCGAAGAACCGATCGAATCCTTGCCAATTGGCCGTATTGGTGCCATGGCAGCCAAACAGGTCATTTTGCAGAAAATCCGTGACGCTGAGCGCGAAATGCTGCTGAACGACTTCATGTCGCGTGGCGAAAAGATTTTTGTCGGTACTGTTAAGCGCATGGACAAGGGCGACATCATTTGTGAGTCTGGCCGCATCGAAGGCCGCTTGCGTCGCAGCGAAATGATCCCCAAGGAAAATCTGCGCAGTGGTGACCGTGTTCGCGCCATGATCATGGAAGTGGACTTGACCTTGCGTGGTGCCCCGATCTTGTTGTCGCGTTCGGCTCCCGAGTTCATGATTGAGCTTTTCCGCCAGGAAGTGCCCGAGATCGAGCAAGGCCTGCTCGAAATCAAAACCTGCGCCCGCGACCCAGGCTCACGCGCCAAGATCGCTGTGCTCTCGCACGACAAGCGCGTTGATCCTATTGGGACTTGCGTCGGTGTGCGCGGCACCCGAGTGAATGCCGTGACCAATGAATTGGCTGGCGAGCGCGTCGACATCGTGTTGTGGAGCGAGGACCCTGCCCAGTTCGTGATCGGCGCCTTGGCTCCGGCCAATGTCCAGTCCATCGTGGTGGACGAAGAAAAGCACGCCATGGACGTGGTGGTCGACGAAGAAAACCTGGCCATTGCGATTGGCCGCGGTGGCCAAAACGTGCGTTTGGCTTCTGACCTCACGGGTTGGAAGATCAACATCATGGACGCAGCCGAATCTGCCCAAAAGCAAGCGGAAGAAACCACGGGTATCCGCCAGTTGTTCATGGAAAAACTGGACGTCGACCAAGAAATTGCAGACATCCTGATCGGCGAAGGTTTCACGAGCCTGGAAGAAGTGGCCTATGTGCCGATCCAGGAAATGCTGGAGATCGAAAGCTTCGACGAAGACACCATCAACGAGCTGCGCACGCGCGCCAAAGACGCGTTGCTGACCCTCGAAATTGCACGCGAAGAGAGCGTTGAAGACGTGTCGCAAGACCTCCGTGACCTGCCAGGCCTGACGCCTGAGCTGATTTCCAAGCTGGTTGAAGCGGGCATCCACACCCGTGACGATTTGGCTGACTTGGCCACCGACGAACTGACTGACATCACTGCTCAGACTGCTGAAGAGGCGACCGCCCTGATCATGAAAGCCCGCGAACATTGGTTCGCAGGCCAGGCCTGAAGCTATGGAGGCTTGAACACAATATGTCCAGTACCACTGTTGCCGAGTTCGCAAATGAACTCAAAAAATCTGCCGACGTTTTGCTCGATCAATTGCGATCAGCTGGCGTCGTCAAAAGCTCCGTCAGCGATACGCTGAACGACGCTGACAAGCAAAAATTGCTCAGTTACCTGCAAGCCAGTCACGGCACTGTGACCGCAGATCGCAAAAAAATCACCCTGGTCAAAAAGTCAACCAGTGAGATCAAGCAGGCCGATGCTTCAGGCAAGGCCCGCACCATCCAAGTGGAAGTGCGCAAGAAACGCACCTTGATCAAACGCGATGATGAGCCTGTGCAAGAAGCACCAGCTGAGGAACCACAAGAGCCCGTGATCGATCACGCTGACTTGGCCCGACGTGAAGAAGAAGCCCGTCGACAAGCCGAGCTGATTCGCCGTCAAGAAGAAGAGTTGGCTGAGAAACGTCGTCTGCGCGAAGAGCAAGAGGCCAAGCAGCGCAGTGAGTTGCAGGCCCAAGAAGCGCAAGCTCGCGCCGAGGTTCAATCGCTCGCCGACGCTGCTGCGTTGGCGGCTGGTCAAGCTGTGCCTGCCAAGCCGACATTGAGCCGCGATGAGCGCCAGGAATTGGCCCGTGCAGAAGCCGCCAGCATCAATGCAGCTGCACAGGTGAAGCCTGCATCTGCTTCGCCAACGATTTCCGCTGAAAATGTGGCTGCGGCCAAGGCCGTCGAAGCTGCCGAAGCGGCTGTGGCCAAAGCCAAGTCCGATCAAGAAGCCCGTGAAGCCGTGGCTTTGAAGGCCGCTGCCGATTCGAAGGCCAAAGCCGACGAAGACACCGCCCGTGCCGCTGATTTGGATTCACGCCGACGCAAGGCATTGGCTGAAGCCGAAGCCATCCGATCCATGATGAATGCCCCTAAAAAGGTGTTGGTCGCCAAGAAAGAAGAGCCGAAGGTCGAGGCCAAAGCTGCGGTCAAAGGTACTTTGCACAAGCCTGCAGGTACGCCTGCGCCGGGTGCACGCGCTGCCGCCGCTCAAACAGCCGCTCCTACTGCGCCTGGTGGAAACAAAGAAGTCAAATCCGCCAAGCTGTCTTCCAGCTGGGCAGGAGATCCGGCCAAGAAGAAAGCCATTCCAACCCGTGGCGATACCAGTGGTGGTGTGGGTCGTAACAACTGGCGCACCGGTCCCCGTGGTCGACGAGGCAATGAACGCGACCGCGACGAAGGTCACAGCCAGCAAGCGCCCGTGGAAGTGCGCGTTTTGGAAGTGCACGTTCCCGAAACCATCACCGTGGCCGAGTTGGCCCACAAAATGGCCATCAAGGCTTCTGAGGTCATCAAGCACTTGATGAAACTCGGCCAAATGGCCACCATGAACCAGCCTTTGGACCAAGACACCGCCATGATCGTGGTGGAAGAAATGGGTCACAAAGCGGTGATCGCGGCTTTGGACGATCCAGAAGCGTTCACTGATGACGAAGTGTTGGATCAACATGCTGAAGCCCTGCCACGCGCACCTGTGGTGACTGTCATGGGTCACGTTGACCACGGTAAAACTTCGCTGCTCGACTACATCCGCCGCGCCAAAGTGGCCTCGGGTGAAGCCGGTGGCATCACGCAGCACATTGGCGCTTATCACGTTGAAACGCCTCGCGGCATGATTTCATTCTTGGATACGCCCGGTCACGAGGCCTTCACGGCCATGCGTGCCCGTGGTGCACAAGCCACTGACATCGTCATCTTGGTGGTGGCTGGTGACGACGGCGTCATGCCCCAAACCAAAGAAGCCATCAAGCACGCCAAAGCAGCAGGTGTGCCGATCGTGGTCGCCATCAACAAGATGGATAAGCCCGATGCCAACATCGAGCGTGTACGCAGTGAATTGATTGCCGAAGAAGTCGTGCCTGAAGAATTCGGTGGCGATGCACCCTTTGTGTCCGTGTCCGCCAAAACAGGTATGGGCATCGACGACCTTCTGGAGCAAGTGCTACTGCAGGCCGAAGTGCTGGAACTCAAAGCCCCGGTGCAAGCCGCTGCCAAGGGTCTGGTCATCGAGGCCCGTTTGGACAAGGGCCGCGGTCCTGTGGCCACCATCTTGGTGCAGTCTGGCACTTTGAATACGGGCGACGTTGTGTTGGCTGGTCAAACATTCGGCCGCGTGCGCGCCATGCTGGACGAAAACGGCGCCGCCATAAAGTCGGCAGGGCCATCGATCCCGGTGGAAATTCAAGGCTTGACAGAAGTGCCGCAAGCGGGTGATGAATTCATGGTCATGGGCGACGAACGCCGTGCCCGCGAAATCGCGACTTATCGTGCTGGCAAGTTCCGCAACACCAAACTGGCCAAGCAGCAAGCCGCCAAGCTCGAAAACATGTTCACCGACATGTCGGCGGGCGAAGTCAAGATGCTGCCGATCATCATCAAGGCCGACGTGCAGGGCTCGCAAGAAGCTTTGGGCGCGTCCTTGCTCAAGCTGTCCAACGAAGAAGTCAAAGTCCAGTTGGTTTACTCCGGCGTGGGCGGTATCAGCGAGTCGGACATCAACTTGGCGATCGCCTCCAAGGCCATCGTGATCGGCTTCAACGTGCGTGCCGATGCCGGTGCGCGCAAATTGGCCGAAGGCAATGGCGTTGATCTTCATTACTACAACATCATTTATGACGCTGTGGATGAGCTCAAGGCAGCGATGTCGGGCATGTTGGCACCCGAGCAACGCGAAGAAATCATGGGTATGGCCGAAATTCGGACCGTGTTCGTGGCTTCCAAGATTGGTACCGTTGCAGGTTGTATGGTCACTTCGGGTCAAGTCACCCGTAGCGCCAAATTCCGTTTGCTGCGCGACAACGTGGTCATCTACACCGGTGAACTCGACTCGCTCAAACGCCTCAAGGACGACGTGCGCGAAGTCAAAGAAGGCTTCGAGTGCGGTATCAAGCTCAAGAACTACAACGACATCAAAGAAGGCGATTACCTCGAATTCTTCGACGTCAAGGAAATTGCGAGAACGCTGTAAATGGCGCGTAAAAAGCAGTCCTCTGTGCCCAACCGCGGTTTCCGCGTGGCCGACCAGATCCAGCGTGATCTGGCCGAGTTGATTGCGCGCGAATTGAAAGATCCGCGGGTGGGAATGGTCACGATCAATGCCATCGAGGTCACGCCCGACTACGCGCACGCCAAGGTCTATTTCAGTGTTTTGACGGGCAACCCCGAAGAGGCGACAGAAGGCCTGAATGCCGCTGCAGGTTTCCTGCGCAATGGTTTGTTCAAGCGTTTGCACATCCACACCGTGCCGACACTGCATTTTTTGTTCGACCGCACCACTGAGCGTGCGTCAGACATGAACGCACTGATCGCCAAGGCCGTGTCTTCTCGCGCCCAGGAGGACTGAGCATGAACGCGCCACGCACCAGGGTGCAGCGGCGCCCTGTGCACGGGGTGCTTTTGCTCGACAAACCGCTGGGTCTCTCCAGCAACCAAGCTTTGCAAAAAGCCAAATGGTTGCTGCGGGCTGAAAAAGCAGGCCACACCGGCACTTTGGATCCCTTGGCAACAGGGGTTTTGCCTTTGTGTTTTGGCGCTGCCACCAAGTTCAGCCAGCAGCATCTGGATGCCGACAAGACCTACGAAACCACGGTTCGTTTGGGTTTGAAAACCAGCACCGGAGATGCCGAAGGCGATGTGATCTCTGTCCGAGAAGTGTCATGTTCGGCTGGTATGGTGGTGGAGGTTTTAGATCGTTTCATGGGACCAATTAGCCAAGTGCCGCCGATGCACAGTGCCTTGAAAAAGGACGGCAAGGCCTTGTACGAATATGCCCGTGAGGGCGAAACCGTTGAGCGCGAAGCGCGCAACGTGGTGATCCATGATCTGGATTTGCTCGACATGCAACTGCAAGGCGAGTCGCCTTATTTGCGTTTGCGTGTGCGGTGCAGCAAAGGCACTTACATCCGCACCCTGGGCGAGGACATTGCCGAAGCTTTGGGTTGTGGTGGCCACCTCATCGCCTTGCGCCGTGTGGTGACAGGCCCTTTTGCAGAAGCCGAATGTGTGTCATTGGCGCAACTCGAGGCCATGGATGAAGTTCAGCGCTTGGCTGCGTTGCAGCCGGTCGATGTTTTGCTGCCGGGTTACACCGAGGTGCAGCTGGACAAAGACAGTGCAGATCGTTTTTTGAATGGGGTGCGCAGACGCGGCCCTTGGGGTCATTGTGATCAAGTCGCCGTGTATGGAGAACATCCTCGTGCCTTGCTGGGAACAGCAGTTGTGCATGGCGGCGAATTGATTCCGGGTCGATTGTTGAGCCCGATGGAAATTCAACAGATTTTAGAAACATCACCTGCCACCGAGCCGTTGCTGGCCGAGCAGGTTTAAAGGAAGAGAAAGCATGACCAAGCAAATTCGCAACATCGCCATCATCGCCCACGTTGACCACGGTAAAACCACCATGGTGGACCAGCTGCTGCGTCAGTCCGGTACGTTTGCCGAACACGAGAAAATCGTGGACACCGTGATGGACAACAACGCCATCGAACGCGAGCGTGGCATCACCATTTTGGCCAAGAACTGCGCCGTGAGCTGGGAAGGCACCCACATCAACATCGTTGACACCCCCGGTCACGCGGACTTCGGTGGTGAAGTGGAACGCGCTTTGTCCATGGTCGACGGTGTGGTCTTGCTGATTGACGCACAAGAAGGCCCCATGCCTCAGACCCGTTTCGTCACCAAAAAGGCTTTGGCCTTGGGCCTCAAGCCCATCGTCGTGGTCAACAAGGTCGACAAGCCCGGTGCCAACCCTGACAAAGTGGTCAACGCCGCTTTTGACTTGTTCGACAAACTCGGCGCGAACGACGAGCAGTTGGACTTCCCCGTGGTTTACGCCTCCGGTATCAACGGCTGGACCTCGATGGATGAGGGCGCACCCGGTGAGCAGTGGGGCCCCGACATGTCGGCCCTGTTCAACACCGTGCTCAAGCACGTCAAGCCCAACTCGGGCGACCCTGCAGCGCCGTTGCAGCTGCAAATTTCTGCGCTCGATTTTTCGACCTTTGTGGGCCGCATCGGCGTGGGCCGCATCAGCCAAGGCACCGTCAAACCCAACATGGACGTGGTCGTGATGGAAGGCCCGGACGGCTCGACCATCAAAGGCCGTGTCAACCAGGTGTTGACTTTCCAAGGTCTCGACCGTGTGCAAGTGACCGAAGCCGGTCCTGGCGACATCGTGCTGATCAACGGCATTGCCGACCTGAACATTGGCGTGACGGTGACCGACCCCGTCAACCCTATGCCTTTGCCCATGCTCAAGGTGGACGAGCCCACGCTGACCATGAACTTCTGCGTGAACACCTCGCCTTTGGCCGGTCGTGAAGGCAAGTACGTCACCAGCCGCCAGATCTGGGACCGCCTGCAAAAAGAACTGCAACACAACGTGGCCCTGCGGGTGAAAGAGACCGACGAAGACGGTATTTTTGAAGTGGCCGGTCGCGGCGAACTGCACTTGACCATCTTGCTTGAAAACATGCGCCGTGAAGGCTACGAGCTGGCCGTTTCTAAGCCACGTGTGCTTTACCGCGACGTCAATGGCGAGCGCCATGAACCCATCGAGTTGGTCACTGCCGACATCGAAGAAAACCACCAGGGCGGCGTCATGCAGGCACTGGGCGAGCGCAAGGGCGAGTTGGTCAACATGGAACCCGATGGCCGTGGTCGTGTCCGTTTGGAATACCGCATCCCAGCCCGTGGCCTGATCGGTTTCACCAACGAATTCCTGAACTTGACCCGTGGTTCCGGCCTGATCTCCAACATCTTTGACGGCTACGAGCCCCACAAAGGCGAAATCGGCGGCCGTAAAAACGGCGTGCTGATTTCCATGGACGACGGTGAAATCTTCACCTACGCACTGGGCAAGTTGGACGACCGTGGCCGCATGTTCGTCAAGGCCAACGATCCGGTGTACGAAGGCATGATTGTGGGCATCCACAGCCGTGACAACGACCTGGTGGTCAACGCCACACGCACCAAGCAGTTGACCAACTTCCGCGTGTCCGGCAAGGAAGACGCGATCAAGATCACGCCCCCAATCGACCTGACCCTGGAATACGGCGTCGAATTCATCGAGGACGACGAGCTGGTCGAAATCACCCCCAAGAGCGTGCGTCTGCGCAAGCGTTATTTGAAAGAAAGCGACCGCAAGCGCAACAAGTGATCGGTTGACCACCATGCGCATGACACACGGTTTGGCCGTTTGGACCATGGTGGGCTGCACCGCCCTGTGGTCCATGGCCGGGGTGGTGACACGGCATTTCGAAGAAGCCCGCAGCTTTGAAGTGACCTTTTGGCGCAGCTTCTTCACTGTCGTGTCCTTGCTGATCATCCTGCCCTTGTGGCAGGGCCGAGGTGTTTGGTCACGGCTGCCTTTGCGCAGCCGTTACTTTTGGTACTCCGGCATTTGCTGGAGTGTCATGTTCACCGCCTTCATGGTGGCGCTCACCCTGACCGCGGTGGCCAACGTGTTGATCACCATGGCAGTGGGGCCTTTGTTCACCGCCTTGATCACTCGGGTGTTTTTGGGGCATCGTTTGCCTGCCCGCACTTGGGTGGCCATCGTGCTGGCTGGCATTGGCATTGCCTGGATGTACGGCTCTCAGCTGAGCTTGGGCGATCCTAATTTCTTGATCGGTTCTTTGGTGGCCTTGTGCGTGCCCATTGCAGGCTCTGTGCAGTGGACGCTGACGCAAAAAAGCCAAAGCGAGGGTCAAAACCTTGACCTGGTGCCTAGCGTCATGCTGGGCGCGCTCATGTCGACTTTGCTGACCTTGCCTTTGTCCATGCCGTTTCAGGCCTCGGTTCATGATGTGGGTTTGCTGGCGTTGCTGGGCTTGTTCCAGCTGGCCATTCCATGTGCTTTGTCAGTGGTGTGTGCAAGGGTGCTCAAAGCCCCAGAGGTGGCTTTGCTGGCCTTGCTTGAAATCGTCTTTGGCATTGCTTTGGCTTGGTGGGGCGCAAACGAAGCACCGCAACTGAGCGTGCTTTTTGGGGGTGCCTTGGTCTTGGGTGCCTTGCTTTTCAATGAATGGTTAGGCTGGAAACAAAACAATGTCTGATGTCATCGCGCAGATTGAAGGCCGTATCGGCTGCATTACCCTCAACCGTCCCAAGGCACTGAATGCTTTGTCGCTCGACATGGTGCGGGCCTTGACCCGGGCTTTGCTCGATTGGCAAGCCAATCCCCAAGTCCTGGCCGTGGCGGTACGCGGTACGGGCAAAGAAGGTCCATTTGGTGCATTTTGTGCGGGCGGCGACATCCGATTTTTTCACCAGGCGGCCACTGCAGGCGACGCGTCTTTGGATGACTTTTTCACCGAAGAGTACCACCTCAACCACCTGATCCACACCTACAGCAAACCCTATATCGCTTTCATGGACGGCATCGTCATGGGCGGCGGCATGGGCATCAGCCAAGGCGCCAGCGTGCGTGTGGTGACCGAGCGCACCAAAATGGCCATGCCCGAAACCAACATCGGTTTGTTTCCGGATGTGGGCGGCGGTTATTTCCTCAGCCGTTGCCCGGGCCGTCTGGGCGAATACCTGGGCCTGACAGGTCAGATGCTGAGCGGCGCACAAGCCGTAGCCGCCAAGTTGGCCGACATCGCACTGCCCAGCGGCATGCTGGAGCCCATCTGGCAAACCTTGATCAGCAGCCCTTTTGAGAACGCTGAATCGGTGGAGCGTTGGGTCTTGGCCCAAGCCGGTGCCATGACACCTGAAAAGCTCACGCCTCAGCCGCAGATTGACGAGGTATTTGGCTTGCCCACTGTGGCAGACATGTTGACCCGATTGGAGTCGGCGTCCGATGAGTGGAGCCAGAAAACGGCTCACGCCTTGCGTCACCGGTCCCCTTTGATGCTGCATGTGGTGCTCGAGCAAATTCGCCGCGCACGTCAAATGAGCCTGGCCGACGACCTGCGCATGGAGCGCGACATGGTGCACCACTGCTTCCACCTGCGCTCGGTGGCCGACAGTGAAACGGTGGAAGGCATCCGTGCCTTGGCGGTTGACAAGGACCACAGCCCTAACTGGAAACCTACGCGTGTTGAAGAAGTGGATCTGTCAGAAGCGGCGCGTTTCTTTGTCAGTCCTTGGCCATCAGACCACCACCCCCTGCGCGACTTGGGCTGAAAGCTGAGGCTCAACGGTGAGTTTCACCGGTCTCGGTGGCGGCTCTTCATCGCGCGTTCGACTTCACGTTTACCTTCGCGGTCTTTGATGGTGTCGCGTTTGTCGTGCTCGGCCTTGCCCTTGGCCAGCGCGATGTCGCATTTGACCTTGCCCGATTTCCAGTGCAAATTGATCGGCACCAGGGTGTAGCCCTTTTGCTCGATCTTGCCGATCAACCGCTTGATCTCTTCCTTGTTCAGCAGCAGCTTGCGCGTGCGTGCGGCTTCGGGGTTGATGTGGGTGGACGCGGTTTTGAGTGGGTTGATCAGGCAGCCGATGATGAACAACTCGCCATTGCGAATGACCACGTAACCATCGGTCAGCTGCACCTTGCCTTCGCGAATCGCCTTGACTTCCCAGCCTTCCAGCACCATGCCTGCCTCGTAGCGCTCTTCAAAAAAATAGTCGAACGACGCTTTTTTGTTCTCGGCAATCTTGGCAAAAACGGGGGCAGCAGGGGACTTTTTGGTGGTGGCCATGAGGAGCAGATAAGGACGGCACGGCCGTTCGCAAGGGCGTGCAGTTTGGCGTCAAGCCAAGCGGCGAATCGAAAAACTACAATCGGTGCATTGTATGAAGAATATCCACAAGTCCGTCCTCATCTGGTACACGCCAGAGGAAATGTTTCGCCTCGTGACCGACGTGGCGCGTTACCCCGAGTTTTTGCCTTGGTGTGACCGTGCCAGCGTGCTCGAAACCGATGCCCAAGGCATGGTGGCCGAGGTCGGCATCAGCCTGGGCGGCATCCAGCAAACCTTCACCACCCGCAACACCCACGAAGAAGGGCGCTCAGTGGGCATGAGCCTGGTCAAAGGCCCGTTTTCCAACCTGAGCGGCATGTGGCGCTTCACGCCTGTGGGCGACGGCACGCAACGCGCTTGCAAAGTGGAGCTGGATTTGCAGTACGGCTTTTCCAGCAAAACCCTGGCAGCGCTGGTGGGCCCTGTCTTTGACAAGATCGCGGCCAGCTTGGTGGATGCTTTTGTCAAACGCGCCGAAGCGGTTTATGGCTGAGCAGCTCATTGGCGTCACACTCTGCTGGAGCATGGCGGCCCGGCAGGTCCATGAGGTGAGTTTGCAAGTGTCCGTGGGCAGCACCGTACAAGACGTGCTGGAGCAGGGCGTTGCCCTCAGCTTGCAACACCCAACTTCGAGCGACAGCGCCACTTTGTCGTCCCTGCAGTTTCAACAACCCGGCATTTGGGGCAAAAAAGTGCCCTGGACACAGCTTGTCAAAGCGGATGACCGCATTGAGTTGTACCGCCCGCTCAAGGTGGACCCCAAGGTCGCACGCCGACAGCGATTCAAACGCCAAGGCAAAGGCCGCACGGGCCTTTTTGCCAACCGCAAGAGCGGCTCGGCTGCCGGGTATTGAGGCCCCCATGCAAGCCCTTTTGAGCGCCATCGCCCAGATGGACAACACCACCGACGCGCACCGGGTGTTCCACGGCCGTGGCGGCCTGTACCCCGGCTGCGAGCATTGGACGCTGGACTGGTATGCGCCCGTTTGGGTCTTGACCAGCTTCAAACCCGTGAGCGAAGACGAGCTGGCCCTGTGCCACCAAGCGCTGGCGCAGCGCTGGGCCAGCCTTGCCCCTGGCGTGCCGCTGAACTGGGTGTTCCAGTGCAGAGCGCAGGGCGAAGCACAAACCCGCCTCATGGCTGGCAGCGTGCCCGAGCCGCATGTGGTGACCGAGCAGGGCGCCCAGTACTTGGTGCATGTGCTGCGCGGTCAGAACCACGGCTTGTTTTTGGACATGGCCAACGGCCGGGCATGGCTCAAGCAGCACGCCCTGCATGAAAACGTGCTCAACCTCTTTGCCTACACCTGCGCGTTTTCGGTGGTGGCCTTGCAGGGTGGGGCGGCGCAGGTGGTAAACCTCGACATGAGTCAGGGTGCCCTGGCGGTGGGCCAGCAAAACCACCGCCTGAATGAGTTGCCCGCCAAAGCCCGCTTTTTGGGGCACGACATCTTCAAGACCTGGGGCAAGATCAACAAAATGGGGCCTTATGGCGTGATCGTGATCGACCCGCCCAGTTACCAAAAGGGCAGCTTCATCGCCACCAAGGACTACATCAAGCTGATCCGCCGCTTGCCGGATTTGCTCGAACCCCAAGGTCATGTGCTGCTGTGCCTGAACGCGCCTGAATTGGACACGGCTTTTTTGCACGCCCAGGTGGCCGAAGCGGCCCCCGGCTTGCGCTTTGTGGAACGTTTGGCCAATCCCGCGCCTTTTGCCGACATCGACCCAGAAAAGTCGCTCAAGGTGCTGCATTACCAAAAGACTTAACGGTTTTTTACAATTCACTTGCAACAATGTGATTGATTGCAATTCATCCCACGTGGATTTTTAACGAACCGTTCGGACGACCATGCCCTTACACACATCTTTGATGCGACCCATCATTCCATGGATTTGCAGTCTGTTGACTGTGTTGAGCTGTCCAGTCTGGAGCCAAAACCATGTTCCTAGAGACCCAGAAATTTTGAAATTGGCGGAACTTGAAACGTCACAAGTTTTAGCCAGTCTTAAAGAGCTCACTCGTCATGACTCTGGCACGGGCCAGGCTCAAGGTATGCTGAAAGTTGTGGAATGGATTGAGCAATTCGGACAACAATTGGGTGCTCAAACAGAGCGAATCCAGCCTTCAGCCAATGTCGTCGGGCCGAATATTGCTTTGAAATTTAAAGGTCAAGGCAAGCGAAATATCTTGATGATCGCTCACATGGACACTGTTTATCCAGCTGGCACAGCCGCAGCCAGAGCGTTCCGTCTAGAGGGTTCGCGTGCCATTGCGCCAGGCATTGCAGACGATAAGGGCGGGATTGCCCTTTTTATGCATGCAATGAAATTACTTAAACAGCGCGATTTCAAAGATTTCGGACAAATCACATTGCTTTTTACCAGTGACGAGGAGCGTGGATCATTGGGTTCACGCGATCTAATCCGCCGACGAGCCCAAGAGCATGATGTCGTGCTCAGCGGAGAGCCTACAGCCGTTGAAGAGGCGATTGTTCTGGGCACTTCTGGTGTCGCAGGGCTCTCGGTCAGGATGTCGTCCTCTGGTTTTGGCGTCAGTCAGGAGTCGAGACCCATCGAGGAACTGGCCGATATGATGCTTCGCACCCGCGAGGTTTCTGCTCAGGTTCCAGAGACTCGCATGAATTGGACGATTGCCAAAGCCGAAGATACCCGTCGGATTGATCGAATGCCCAAACCTGATATGACGGCGACTTTTCGTGTTCAGGGAAGAGCATCTCATGCGGGTGTCAACCCGCACTTGGGTGTCAATGCATTGACTGAAGCGGCAGACCTGATTCGGCGTGTTGGGTCCAATGTATCCCCAATCCCTGGCTTGGCATGGCACTGGCGATATTGGCATGGCGGCGTGGTGACCAACATCATCCCGAACGAGTCAACATTGGTGATGGAGTTGTCGACGGGGTCACAGGTTGACCGATCAGAAATTGTCAAGGCGATCACAAGTGCAGCTGAAAAAACTTGGCTCAACGGCTCAAAAGTTCAAATTGACTTCAAAGAGGGACCTTTTCAAAGTACGGGTAGTGCACCCACTGTTTTTGCTTCGGCGGATATGCGAGTTCCGGATGAACTGGCTTATGAGCGATTGGCGACTCGCACACGTGAATTGCTGAATGCCAAAAAATTCACAACGGACAGTGTACAAATTCAATCAGGGCTTGGTTTTCCAGCCTACAACGCTAATGCTGAGGGACGACAACTGGCAGAGTTGGCAAGGACTATTTATGCAGATATGGGGGGGCGTTTGATTTTGTGGCCACGTACCTATGGTGGAACCGACGCTGCTTGGGCAGCGCAATCGGGCAAACCGGTGGTTGAATCTTTGGGGCTGCCCGGAGGCAATTACCATTCGTCAGATGAAGAATTCGTTTTAATTGACAGAATTCCTAAGAGATTGGCATTAGTTACTGAGTTAATTCGATCTATTTCACTCCGGTGATCCTGCGATCTGATCTCAGGTGAATCAACGATTGCTCTTCATAGGCGCGGGTACAATCCATTTTTTGGAGCCTTAGCTTATGCGCCTACTCGGTAAAGCCCTGACTTTTGACGACGTTCTCCTCGTCCCTGCTTACTCCCAAGTCCTGCCCAAGGACACGTCGCTTGCGACGCAATTCACCCGAAACATCCGCCTGAATCTGCCCCTTGTGTCCGCTGCCATGGACACCGTGACCGAAGCGCGTTTGGCCATCGCCATCGCACAAGAAGGCGGCATTGGCATCGTCCACAAAAACCTCACCGCGCAAGAGCAAGCCGCACAAGTGGCCAAGGTCAAGCGTTACGAGTCCGGCGTGCTGCGCGACCCAGTCGTCATCACCCCCGACACCACCGTGCGCCAGGTCATGGCCCTGTCTGATGAATTGGGCGTTTCGGGCTTTCCGGTCTGCGACGGCGGTAAGGTGGTCGGCATCGTGACCGGCCGCGATCTGCGCTTTGAAACTCGCTACGACCAAAAGGTCAGCGAAATCATGACGCCGCGCGAGCGCCTGATCACCGTGCCCGATGGCACCACTCCTGAGCAAGCTAAGCAGCTGCTCAACAAACACAAACTCGAGCGCCTGCTGGTGGTCAACGACGCCTTTGAACTCAAGGGCTTGATCACGGTCAAAGACATCACCAAACAGCTGAACTTCCCTAACGCTGCTCGCGACGGCGCTGGCAAATTGCGCGTGGGTGCGGCTGTGGGTGTGGGCGAGGGCACCGAAGAGCGCGTGGAAGCGCTGTCCCGCGCAGGCGTGGACGCCATCGTGGTGGACACCGCACACGGCCACAGCAAAGGTGTGCTCGACCGCGTGCGTTGGGTCAAGCAAAACTACCCGCACATCGAAGTCATCGGCGGCAACATCGCCACGGGCGCTGCCGCTTTGGCTTTGGTCGAGGCGGGCGCAGACGGTGTCAAGGTCGGCATTGGCCCTGGCTCCATCTGCACCACCCGCATCGTGGCAGGCGTGGGCGTGCCGCAAATCATGGCGGTGGACTCTGTGGCCACAGCCCTCAAAGGCACAGGCGTGCCCCTCATCGCAGACGGCGGTATCCGCTACAGCGGCGACATCGCCAAGGCCATCGCCGCGGGTGCGGGAACCGTGATGATGGGCGGCATGTTTGCCGGTACCGAAGAAGCACCCGGCGAAATCGTGTTGTTTCAGGGCCGCAGCTACAAGAGCTACCGTGGCATGGGCTCGATTGGCGCCATGCAGCAAGGCAGCGCAGACCGTTACTTTCAAGAGTCGAGCACTGGCAACCCGAACGCGGATAAATTGGTCCCCGAAGGTATCGAAGGCCGCGTGCCTTACAAAGGCTCGGTCGTTTCCATCATTTACCAAATGGCGGGCGGCTTGCGTGCCAGCATGGGTTACTGCGGTTGCGCGACGATCGAGGCCATGCACAATGAATCGCAGTTTGTGGAAATCACCGCTGCGGGCATCCGCGAAAGCCATGTGCATGACGTGCAGATCACCAAGGAAGCTCCGAACTACCGGGCTGAGTAAAATCTGCCACTGACCTCCAAGGCGTCTGCACCCCAGACGCCTTTTCATTTCTTTAGAACGGCGCCTGCCATGCAGCACTCCAAAATCCTGATCCTCGACTTCGGCTCGCAAGTCACCCAGCTGATTGCCCGCCGCGTGCGCGAAGCGCATGTGTTTTGCGAAGTGCATCCTTGTGATGTGAACAGTGACTGGGTGCGCGAGTACGCCAAGGACGGCAACCTCAAAGGCATCATTCTGTCGGGCTCACACGCCAGCGTCTACGAAGTTGACGACCGTGCACCGGATGCCGTCTTTGAATTGGGCATCCCCGTGCTGGGCATTTGCTACGGCATGCAAACCATGGCGCAGCAGCTGGGCGGTAAGGTCGAGGCGGGCACGACACGCGAATTTGGCTATGCGGAAGTGCGGGCGCACGGCCACACCGAACTGCTCAAAGGCATTGAAGACTTCGCCACGCCCGAGGGTCATGGCATGCTCAAGGTCTGGATGAGCCACGGCGACAAGGTCACCCAAATGCCCGAAGGCTTCAAGGTCATGGCCTCCACCCCGGCTTGCCCGATCGCAGGTATGGCCGATGAATCGCGCCATTTTTACGCGGTACAGTTTCACCCCGAGGTCACGCACACTGTGCAGGGCCAGGCGCTGCTCAACCGCTTCGTGCTCGATATCTGCAAAGCCCGCCAAGACTGGATCATGGGCGACTACATCGAAGAAGCCGTCGCCAAAATCCGCGAGCAGGTCGGTGACGAAGAAGTCATCCTGGGCTTGTCGGGAGGTGTGGATTCCTCCGTTGCAGCCGCACTCATCCATCGCGCCATTGGCGACAAGCTGACCTGCGTGTTTGTGGACCATGGCCTGCTGCGCCTGAACGAAGGCGACATGGTCATGGAGATGTTCGTGGGCAAATTGCACGCGAAAGTCATCCGCGTGGACGCCAGCGATTTATTCTTGGGCAAACTGGCTGGCGTGAGCGAGCCCGAAGCCAAGCGCAAGATCATTGGCGGTTTGTTTGTGGATGTGTTCAAAGAACAAGCGGCCAAGCTCAAAGCGGGCGACGGCGGCCACAAGGGCGCGACCTTCCTCGCCCAAGGCACGATTTACCCCGATGTGATCGAGTCAGGCGGCGCCAAGAGCAAGAAAGCCGTCACCATAAAGAGCCACCACAACGTGGGCGGCTTGCCCGAGCAGCTGGGCCTGAAACTGTTGGAGCCGCTGCGCGAGCTGTTCAAAGACGAAGTGCGTGAGCTGGGTGTGGCGCTGGGCTTGCCCCGCGAGATGGTCTACCGCCACCCCTTCCCTGGCCCGGGTCTGGGCGTGCGCATCTTGGGTGAAGTCAAAAAAGAATACGCAGATCTGCTGCGCCGTGCGGACGCCATCTTCATCGAAGAGTTGCGCAACTTCACCGACGAATCGGGCAAGACCTGGTACGACCTGACCAGCCAAGCCTTCACCGTGTTCCTCCCCGTGAAAAGCGTGGGCGTGATGGGCGACGGCCGCACCTACGACTACGTTGTGGCGCTGCGTGCCGTGCAAACCAGCGACTTCATGACCGCCGACTGGGCCGAGCTGCCATATGCGCTGCTCAAGAAAGTGTCAGGCCGCATCATCAACGAGGTGCGCGGCATCAACCGAGTCACATACGACGTGAGTTCAAAACCACCGGCGACGATCGAATGGGAATAAAAACAAAGGCACCTTCGGGTGCCTTTGTTTTATTGGGCCTGAGCAGGCTGATACTCCCGAATCCTGTCCAGTGCATCTTGCATCGACTGTCGCGCCACGGCCATGTCGTAGTCGGTTTGCAAGCCCATCCAGAATTCGGCGCTGTTGCCAAAGAACTTGGCCAAGCGCAAGGCGGTGTCTACGGTGATGGCCCGTTTTTCGCGCACGATGTCGTTGACACGCGGGGCTGGTACTTGCAGCGCCATTGACAGGGCATGAGCCGTGAGTTGGTAGGGCGTCAAAAACTCTTCCCTCAGCACTTCGCCGGGATGAATGGGGCGCATGCCGTTGACTGGAACGAGGTAGGCTGGGGTGGCTTCTTCAACTTTCATTTCAACTCCTTTCAGTGATAGTCCACTATCTCAACATCGAACACATGGCCATTTTCAAATCTGAAGCAAATGCGCCACTGGTCATTGATGCGGATGCTGAATTGACCACTGCGATTGCCTTTGAGGGCTTCGAGCCGGTTGTTCGGGGGTATTCTCAAATCTTCTAGTCGTATCGATCGGTGCAACATGGCCAGTTTGCGTTCGGCCACTGTGCCTAAGTTGACGAACCGAGCAACTGTTTGACCTGCAAATAATGCATGGGTGTCTTTGCATCTAAACGACCGAATCATGATGTGGAGCATATAACGGCAGACGTTATACGTCAAGGAAATTTTTGATTCAATCAAGGGCTCCTGTATCGACCCGCTTAAGCATGGTTTGGTACATTCATCGCCATGTACCTGCCTCAGCAATTCAACCACCCCCAACACGCTTCGGTCATCATGCGCGAGCACCCGTTCGCCAGTTTGGTGTCCACGGACGGTGATGGTTTTCCGTTTGTCACGCACTTACCGCTCAAGTTGATCGAAGAGGGCGGCAAGCCTGTGGCGCTGCTCGGGCATTGTGCCCGTGCCAATCCGCATGCCGGATTTTTGCAAGCGCGTCCGCAGGCGTTGGTGACGTTCATGGGACCGCAGGCTTACATGTCGCCAGCCGTTTACCCCGATTTGTTGCGTGTGCCGACCTGGACTTATTTGGCTGTGCATGCCCGGGTAGAAGCCCGCATGTTGGATGGCGACGATGCCAAAGACGCCATGCTCAAGCAGATGATTGCCGATCACGAACCCGCTTATGCCGATCAGTGGCGTGCATTGCCCGAGAGTTACGCACACGGCATGCTCAATGGCATTGTGGCGTTTGAGTTGAAGATTCTGGACTTGCAGACCAAGGTCAAGATCAACCAACACCGCCCCGAGTCGCACGCGGCCATGCACGCCGCCTATGCCCAAGGCGGCGAACAAGAGCAGGCACTCGCCCAGTGGATGCAGCGGCTGGGCATGGTGGCGTGACCGTGGACACACCAAGCCAAGACGCGCACTGGATGGGCTTGGCCCTGGCGCAAGCCCGCCAGGCCGCCGCTGCGGGTGAGGTGCCGGTGGGCGCAGTGGTCGTCAAAAACGGCCAGGTGATTGCAACGGGCCGCAACACCCCGATTGTCAGCCACGACCCGACGGCGCATGCCGAGGTGGTGGCCCTGCGCGAAGCAGCCCGCCTGCTGGGCAACTACCGGCTCGACGGCTGCACGCTGTATGTGACCTTGGAGCCCTGTGCCATGTGCAGCGGCGCCATGCTCCACGCACGGGTGGATCGTGTGGTGTTTGGTGCGCCGGACCCGCGCACCGGTGTGGCGGGGTCTGTGCTCAACCTGTTTGGCCACACCCAGCTGAACCACCAGACGCAGGTGACGGGCGGTGTGCTGGCCGAGGAATGCGGCCAATTGCTCAAGGATTTTTTCAGGCCCAAAAGAATGAACGCCCAACCCCTCAGAGAAGACGCGCTGCGCACCCCCGACGACGCGTTTGCAGCATTGCCCGATTACCCCTGGCAGCCGCATTACGTGAACGACCTGCCCAGCATCGCGGGCCTGCGCATGCACTATTTGGACGAGGGCGATGCGAATGCCCCACTGACCTGGCTGTGCCTGCACGGCAACCCGGCTTGGAGTTACCTTTATCGCAAGATGGTCCCGGTCTGGCTTGCGGCGGGGCACCGCGTGGTGGCGCCCGACCTGATCGGTTTTGGCAAGAGCGATAAGCCCAAGAAGGACAGTTTTCACCAGTTTGAAACGCACCGCCAGTCTTTGCTGGACCTGATCGAGCGTCTGGATTTGCAGCGCGTGGTGCTGGTGGTGCAGGACTGGGGCGGTATTTTGGGACTGACTTTGCCCATGGTCGCACCCGAGCGTTACAAGGGCCTGCTGGTCATGAACACGACCCTCGCCACGGGCGAGCAGCCCCTGAGTGCGGGCTTTTTGGCTTGGCGAGATTGGTGCCAAAGCCAGCCACTTTTCGACGTGGGCAAGTTGTTCAAGCGCGGCAACCCCGGCATGACGCCCGCAGAGACTGCCGCCTATAACGCCCCGTTCCCTGATAAAGGATTTCGCGCCGCGCTTCGGGCCTTTCCGCCCATGGTGCCGGAGTTTGCTGATTCGCCTGGCGCTGCGATCTCCAGGCAAGCGCGCGATTTCTGGCGCAATGATTGGCAAGGCCAGAGCTTCATGGCCATTGGCCAGCAAGACCCTGTGCTGGGCGAGGCCGTGATGCGCCATTTGCAAAGCCGGATTTTGGGCTGCCCAGAGCCGATGCTGCTGCCCGATGCGGGGCATTTTGTGCAGGAGCAGGGCAGGGCGATTGCCGAGGCCGCTGTGCGACACTTCAAGCCCTGATCAAGAACACCCGCATGGCACACATCTACATTTTTTCCCCTTCCAGCGCTGTGCGCGACAAAGCCGCTTTTCGCCGCGGCATCAAGCGACTCAAAGCCCAAGGCCACGAAGTGGAAGTGGACGAATCGGCCCTCGACACCCACATGCGCTTTGCGGGGGACGACGCCACGCGCATCGCGGCCATCACTCGTGCTGCCGCCAGCGGTGCGGATGTGGCCCTCATCTCGCGCGGCGGCTATGGCCTCACGCGCATCTTGCCCGCGCTGCCCTACAAACAGATCGCCAAAGCGATTGATGGTGGCATGCAGTTTGTGGGCCTGAGCGACTTCACCGCTTTCAACCAAGCGGTGTTCGCCAAAACCGGCCGCATCAGCTGGCAAGGCCCGGCCCTGGGCGAAGACTTTGGCTCAGAAGATGAGCCCGACGACATCATGCAAGCCTGCTTTGACGACCTGATTCTGGAGCAAGGCGAAGGCACCGGCTGGCAATTGTCAAAAGCCGAGGCCGAGCGCCGCGTCCTGGTGAAAGACGCGCCGCTGTGGGGCGGCAACTTGTCGGTGTTGGTGTCCTTGCTGGGCACACCGTACTTTCCGCAAGTCAAAGGTGGCGTGCTGTTTTTAGAAGACGTGGGCGAGCACCCTTACCGCGTTGAACGCATGCTCACGCAGCTGCTGCTCGCGGGCGTGTTGGCCCAGCAAAAAGCGGTGCTGATCGGGCAATTCAGCAAGTACAAGCTGGTGCCCACGCACGACAAGGGCTTCAAGCTGGCCACCGTGATCGACTGGCTGCGCAGCCAGATCAAGGCGCCTGTGCTAACTGGCCTGCCCTTTGGCCATGTGGAGACCAAGGTGCTGCTGCCCGTGGGCGCTAAGGTGGACTTGGTCACCGAAGGGCGTGACGCGCTGATGGTTTGGGGCCACATTTGAGTGGCCTGTAGGCATTGACTTTTGCTTAACGCGTTTTCACGGCCGCCGTTGCGCCACAAACCCTGATAAATAGGCCGATAGCCACAGCGGTGAGAGCTCTTTGTTGAGCACCTGGATGCTGGCGGGTGAAGCGGCTGACTTGGTGGGTAGCTCCAAATCTGGCTCTTGGGTCATGATCAGGGTGTGGGCCACCGTGTGCCGCGAGCTCATGAACTTTTGCAAGATCTCCAATACTTTTTCTTGTTGCTTTCGCAAGCCGCTCAACTGCAGGACCAGCAAATCGTGTTTGTCGTTCAGCAGTTCCAGCAGGGCCTCGGTCAAGGAGTCTTGAAACGCTGCCTGCAAAGGAAGATGCCACTGCCCGATGTCTTTTTTAAGACGCACCGTCAGATCGGGTGACTCGATCACCAGCATCACTTTGACGCTTCGGTCTGCGGTCAGTCGGGGCAACTCCAAAAAGTTGTTGGAGCTTTGGTAATTCATGACCGAAGCCAGTGAAATACGGCGGTGTCCACCAAAGGTCTTCCAAGCTTGCAAGACATTGTTGTCGACCAATTTTTGAATCGTCGCCATGGACAAGCCTAAACGCTTGGCGGCTTGGGAGCTGGTTAAAAATTCAGCGTTGGCGCTGTCGTTCTCGTGTTTTGTCGTTTCGGCCATTGTCTTGATTTTTAATTGAATTTTGGTTTTTAATTCATTTAAATAACTATTTATAATTATTAAATAAAAGCCATAAAAGTCATTTCTTTAATTTTCAATAAAATAAATTACGACGAACATCCCCAATTGGGGATGTTTTCGATGATTTTGACAAATAATTTATAGAAATCATTGAAATCAATGGTCGATCGTGGTTTTTATGCAGTTTCTGCGTCTGCCAAAGTGACTGATGCACTGGTCACTTACCGCTAACATGGCCAGCACATGAGCAAAGAATTTCCATCCACCCTGAAACCCTGGCAAGTCATGGTGGGTGGTATTTGCGGACTGGTTCTGTCCATTGGCCTGGCGCGCTTTGCTTTCACGCCTCTGTTGCCACAGCTCCAGTTGCAAACCGGCCTGAGCGATGCGGCTGCTGGCGGTTTGGCCGCCATCAATTACGTCGGCTACATGTCGGGTGCTCTGGCCGCAGCCTGGATTGACGGTGCTCGCTGGCGGCATCGTCTTTACAGCCTGGGCCTGTGGCTATCGCTCTTGTCGGTGGCTGGCATGGCCCTGTCGACCTGGATGCCCAACTGGGTACTGTGGCGATATTTGGGTGGTTTGTGCGGGGCCACAGGCATGCTGCTGGGGGCTGGTTTGGTTTTGGGTTGGTTGATGCGACAAGGTCGCCGTCCCGAGCTGGGTGTGCTTTTTATTGGTTTGGGTTTGGGCATCGTGGTCTCGGCACTCGGTGCTTGGGGCGTCGCCAAAATCTGGCCTCAGTGGTCGGATCAGTGGATGGCCATGGCCGCGATGGGGCTTGTGTTCTTTATCCCTGCCTGGTTGTGGCGGCCCCCTGTGCCACCTGCGCAGCTCAGCGCGAGCAGTGCAACGGATGCACCCAAGGTCTCACGCCGCTGGATGCTCACCATGGCGGGTAGCTATTTCGCCGCAGGCTGGGGCTTCGTCATCAGCGCTACCTTCACTGTGGCCATCGTCGAACGCGAACCGGCCTTGGCCGGGCAGGGCGCTCTGGCTTGGGCTCTGGTGGGTTTGGCCGCCATGCCAGCCGTGTTTTTGTGGGACAAGGTGGCCCGGCGATGGGGAGACACGCGGGCCTTGTTGTTGGCCTTTGGCTTGCAAACGGTGTCGGTGATCTTGCCAGCACTCTCAGGTTCATTGGCGGCCGCATTGGGCGGCGCACTGGGTTACGGGGCCACGTTCATCGGCATCGTCAGTTTGACTTTGGCCCTGGTGGGACGACGGGCCCCCAACAACCCGGGCAAAGCCATGGCCCGCCTGACTTTGAGTTATGGCGCGGCACAAGTGATTGCGCCCGTGGTGGCCGGGGCCATGGCGCAGGCTACGGGCACCTTCAAGGGGGCACTGTGGCTCACGGCTGGGGTGATGCTGCTGGGCATGGCTTTGTTGGCCACTTTGCCGGAAGATAAAACGCCATCTGAGCCGGCTTAAAGAAACTTTTCTCTCGATGCGGTTTGTGGCCCGTAGAGGAATGACCCTCTTGGACTCAGTATCTGTGTTGCAGTGACCCTGCATTGCACAATGGCCATTGATCGATCAAAGAGCGAATCAAACGAATATCAGCTCACATGCACACACCCTCTCAGTCGCTGATACAAGTACCGCATACCCGCGAATTCGGCCAGCAGCACATGCTCACCATCTTGGCCCGCCTGGCCGGGCCGGGTGCGGTGCCGCGTGCCGACCAGGTGGATGCGGTGCAGGCCGTGCTTCAACCTGCCTCGCGCGTGCTGGTGGTGCAGGCCACGGGCTGGGGCAAGTCGGCGGTGTATTGGGCGGCCACGCACGCCATCCGCAGCACAGGCGCTGGCCCCACGCTGGTGGTGTCGCCCCTGCTGGCGCTGATGCGCGACCAAGTGAGTGCGGCCGAGCGAGCGGGGCTGAAGGCGGCCACGGTCAACTCCACGAACAATGACGACTGGGACGATGTGTTCCGGCGCTTGGATGACGACGCCATCGACGTGTTGCTGATCTCGCCCGAGCGGCTGGGCAACCCTCGTTTTTCGGCACGGCTCGGCGCTTTGCTGGCTCGGGTGGGGCTGATCGTGATCGACGAGGCGCATTGCATCAGCGACTGGGGTTTTGACTTCAGGCCCGACTACCAGCGACTGGCGCGGGCGCTTTTGTCCACGCCCACCGCCAGTGTGCTGGCCACCACGGCCACGGCCAACGAGCGGGTGACTATGGACATTGGCAAGCAACTCGGCGCTGGTACGGTCACTTTTCGTGGCACCTTGGCCCGCACCTCGCTCACGCTGTCGGTGGTGCCGGGTTTGTCGCCTTTGCAGCGTTACGCTTGGATTGCCGATGCCCTGGAAAAGTTGCCCGGATCGGGCATTGTGTATGTGCTGACGGTGGCCGAGGCTGAGCGGCTCACCGCGTTTTTGCGCAGCTGCGGTCACGCGGTGGACGCGTATTCGGGCCAGACCGACGCCGACACGCGCTTGCAAGTGGAAGAGCGTTTGCGCCACAACCAGGTCAAGGCGGTGGTGGCCACCTCGGCGCTGGGCATGGGTTACGACAAACCGGATTTGGGCTTTTGTGTGCATGTGGGTTCACCGTCCACCCCGGTGGCCTATTACCAGCAGGTGGGCCGGGCGGGCAGGGCGGTGGCGCATGCCGAAGGGGTGTTGCTGCCGTCCGATGCCGATGAGCGCATTTGGGATTACTTCGCCACGGCGTCGATTCCAGACCCGCAGACCGCTGACAAGGTCTTGCAAAGCCTGGGCAACGATGGGCGCAGTTTGCTCGAGATTGAATCCGACACGGGCGTGCGCCGGGGGCGACTGGAGGCGCTGCTGAAAATTCTGGCGGTGGAAGGCGTGGTGGACAAAGACGGCAGCGCTTGGCGGGCCACGGGTTTGCCTTATGTGCACGACAGCGCCAAATGGACCGCGTTGGCCCAAGTGCGCCAGCAAGAGGCGGGCATCATGCGCCAGTACGCGCATGGCCAGGGATGCCTGATGGCCTATTTGCAAACCGCATTGGACGACCCATCGCCCGCGCCATGTGGGCGATGCTCGGTGTGCACCGGGCATTTGCCTTTTCCGGGGCTGTCGCCTTCAGTCGACAAACTGATCGCTGCCCGAGACTTTTTGCGCGGCATGGACGTGGACATCGAGCCGCGCAAACGTTGGCCCAGTGGGGTGGGGCGCAAAGGGACGATCCGAGGTTTTGATGTCGGCCGCGCCGTGGCTTTTGCCGACGACCCGGCTTGGGTGGCTGAGCTGCAGGCTTTGCATACCGCTGCGTCAGGGGATGTGCCTGCCGAAATTTTGGCGGGAGCCGTGGCCTTGCTCGGGCGCTGGGCCAAGACCTGGCCTGCCCGCCCGGTGTCTGTGGTCCCCATGCCAGCACCCGACATGGCTTCGAACCGGCGCTTGGCCGAGCACATTGCCCAAAAGGGCCGTTTGCCTTTGCACGACGTGTTCAGTTGGAGGGGTGGGCCTGCGCCAGACGATGCGGCCTCCACCCCGGTGGTGGTGCATCTGGAGTCGAGCATTGGCTTGGTATCCGATGCCGCTATGCCCGCCGGGCCAGTTCTGTTGGTGGCCACCGATGTGCGTACACGCTGGACGGCCACGGTGGCGGCAGCGCTCTTGCGCGAGCAAGGGGCCAGCCAGGTACTTTTGCTGGCTTTGCACCTGAGACCTTGAGGTCGGCCTTGAGGCATGATCGGCGCTTGATTTGAAGAAAATGATGAACGACAACACCCCAGACATGCAAGAGATGCAAGACCAGCCGCTGGTGCAAGAGCCACGCCGTTGGCAAAACGAAAAGTGGACTGCCCAGGTCATCAAAAATGACGATGACGATGGTTGGGCGGTGGCCATGTACAAAGATGGCGAAAGTGAACCAGCGCTCGTGGGGCCTTGGACCATGGGCCGGGACAAAAAGAACCCCAAGCCTCTGGACGGCTCAGCCTTCATCACCTTGGTGAAAACCGCCAGCGAATTTGTGCGCCGCAGCGAGCAGCAGTTGCATGCGCAGCTGAACCAAAGCGTCACCGTCAATGGCCAAGACAGTCGCATCACGGTGTTGTTGCGCATCGTTCCCGACGAGGACAACCCCTACGCCATGCTGACTGCGCAGGACGACGGCGGCGATGCTTTGGCCGAGGTCAAGGTGGCCGCCAGCTTCAAGCTCAACCGCCAGACCGCCCAAGCCTGGGTGGATGCCGAATTTGCCAAACCATGACCACCGCCCAAGCTTTTTTACCGGCCACTGGCCCGCTGGCCGGGCTGAAAGTGCTCGAACTGGGCCAGTTGATTGCAGGCCCGTTTGCAGCCAAAACCCTGGCCGACTTTGGGGCCGATGTCGTCAAGATCGAGCCGCCCGGTGCGGGTGACCCCTTGCGCCAATGGCGTTTGATCAAGGACGGCACATCGGTCTGGTGGCAGGTGCAGTCGCGCAACAAACAGTCTTTGGCGCTGGACTTGAAGCAATCCGCTGCCCAAGACATCGTGCGCCAACTGGCCGCCGAGAGCGATGTGCTGATTGAAAACTTCCGGCCCGGCGCGATGGAAAAGTGGGGCTTGGGGCCTGACGATTTGCTGGCGCTCAACCCGCGTTTGATCATGCTGCGCGTGAGTGGCTACGGCCAAACCGGTCCTTACCGCGACCGCCCGGGTTTTGGCGTGGTGGGCGAGGCCATGGGCGGCATTCGTCACCTCACGGCCGAGCCGGGCCGGGTGCCAGTGCGTGTGGGCATCAGCTTGGGCGACACGCTGGCGGCCTTGCATGGCGTGATTGGCATTTTGCTGGCGCTGCACGAGCGCAAGACTTCGGGCCGGGGCCAGGTGATCGACGTGGCTTTGTACGAAGCCATGTTCAACTGCATGGAAAGCCTGCTGCCCGAGTACAGCGCTTTTGGTGCGGTGCGTGGCCCAGCGGGCAGCGCTTTGCCCGGCATTGCCCCCAGCAACGCCTACCTGTGCAAGGACGGTGGTTACGCCCTGATTGCAGGCAATGGCGACAGCATCTTCAAGCGCCTGATGTCCGAAATCGGCCGCGACGACCTGGCCCAAGACCCCGGCTTGAAAGACAACACCGGCCGCGTAGCCCGCGTGGCCGAAATCGATGGGGTGATTGGCCAATGGGCCGCACAGCTCTCAGTGGACGAGGTGTTGGCCGCGCTGGACCGCGCCAGTGTGCCTGCCGGACGCATCTACACCGTGGCCGACATTGCGCAAGACCCACATTACCAAGCGCGTGACATGCTGCAAACGGTGCACATGGACGACGGGAGTGATTTGATGGTGCCGGGCATCGTGCCCAAGCTGTCACGTACGCCTGGCGGTCACCGCCGCAATGCACCGGGTGTGGGGCAAGACAGCGATGCGGTGCTGGCTGGGATGGGCCTCAGTTCAGCTCAAATTCAGGCCCTGCGCGAGCAGGTCATCGTGGCCTGATTGCTTCGGACCATCACTGCGCCTTAGCGCCTGAATCCTTCACCACCTTGGCCCACTTGGTGATTTCAGTCGCCTGGTAGCGGGCCAGCTCTGCGGGGCTGGACAGCACCGGGTCGAGGCCCAGGGTTTTGAGGCGTTCTTGCACTTCGGGCAGTTTGAACACACGCAGCACTTCGGCATTGAGCTTGTCGATCACGGGGCGGGGCACGTTGGCCGGGGCAAACATGGCAAACCAGGTGGTGGCCTCAAAGCCGGGCACCGTCTCGGCCACGGTGGGCACATCGGGTGCTGCCGGTGAGCGGGTGGCGGTGGTTTGTGCCAAAGCTCGGATTTTACCCTCCTTGGCCATGGGCAATGCCGAGGGCATGTTGTCAAACATGACCTGGATGCTGCCGCCGATCAGGTCGGGAATGGCAAATTGACGGCCTTTGTAGGGCACATGCTCCATGGTGGTGCCGGTGAGCGACTTGAAGAGTTCGCCAGAGACGTGCACCGAGGTGCCGATGCCGGGGGAGCCAAACGAGAGCTTGTTCGGGTTGGCCTTCATGTAAGAAATCAGCTCTGGCACGCTTTTGACGGGCAGGGCGTTGTTCACCACCAGCAGGTTGGGGGCGGAGGCGATCAGCGAGATGGGGCTGAAGTCCTTGACCATGTCGTAGGGCATTTTTTCGTAGAGCGCTCCGTTGATGGAATGGGTGCCCACGGTGCCCATGACCAAGGTGTGACCGTCGCCGGGCGACTTGGCCACGTTGTCCGCGCCAATGTTGCCGCCCGCTCCGGGTCGGTTGTCAATCACCACAGGAAAGCCCAGCTGCGCTTTTTCACTGAACAGGCGTGCCAAGATGTCGGGCGCACCGCCTGAGGGAAAGGTCACCACCAAGCGCAAAGGTTTGGTGGGGAAGGTTTGCGCCGAAGCGCCAACGGCACTCAAAGCCCCCAAGCCCAGCAACAAACCACCAAAGCTGCGGCGAAGCGGCAAAGCAATCGAAGACCCTCTCAGGCGCGAGGATTTTGGGGTTGGGGTGGGGTGTTGGGTGGCGTCTTGGGTCATGGTTGTCTCAGGTTGTTTGAAACAACTTTAGGGCTCTGAGAGTGTCCATGGGAGGGTGAAAACCCTGTGAGTTGGTCGTGCTCAGTCTCGCACGCGTCCGTCCATCATCCTGACTGTCCGATTCGGTCCCTCTCATCAGGCCCTTGAGATCCGTTTCAGGTGGAGACTCAGATCCCCATGCTTTGCAATTGCACCAAGCCTTTGGGGGTTTGCAGTGTTGCCACCAAATTGGCTTCGCCTGCCTCAATGGTGATGCCTTCCAGTCCGATGGATTCGTAGGCTGCTTGCAGTTTGGCCGCACTCGGGTGGCTCACGCTCAGGCTTTGCAGCGTCACGCCTGAGCGCGGCAGACTGTTGCGTGGGTGCAGGCGCAGCGGATCGGTGGCCTCTGGTTTGCCCCATTGGATCAAAGTGGGCAAGGTGCCGTTGAACAGGCGTTCGCCGTCTTCGCGCACCGTGATTTGCCAGTTGAGAGTGCCTTTGCCCGACTTGCGGCTGGCGTGCACGACTTGCCCGCGCTCAATACCTTGGGTGCGCAGCACATGGCGGGCGGCTTTCACGTCGTCGGTGCTGCTGACAAAGTGGATGAGGCGAGGGCCTTGGGCGATGGCTTTTTGCAAAGCCGCGTTGTCCATGTCAAACCAGCGCGGCACTTGTGAGCGCTTGGGGATCACGGCCGCCGGGTTGATGGCGATGATTTCAAAATAAGCCAATGGGAATTTGGGCGAGGCGATTTTGAAGAGGCGGTTGTGCGTGCCGTATTTTTCGTGTTCGCCACCGGGGCCCGGGGTGATGCCAAGCCTCTCTTCGCACCACTGCACGCCTTCGTTCAAGGAGGAGGCCATCACCACGAGGTGGTCAATTTGGGTTTTCATTTTTTTAGGGCTGATTGTTGGCGCTGAGCATAACGGATGCCTACCCCTTTGTCCCAGCGCGGGCCTGCGACAATCACGGCTACTCTCAATGGAGCCCTTATGTTGATCGATGCAGACGAAAGCCAACTGGTGTTGGTGGATTTTCAAGCCCGCCTCAAGCCCGTGATGTTGGACGCCGATGCGGTGTGGGCCAATGCCGCCCGCTTGGCCACCTTGGCCCAAGCGCTCAATTTGCCCACTTGGGGAACCGAACAAAACCCGTCTCGCTTGGGCGAGATGCCCCCTGAAATTCGCAGCCACTGCCGCAAGGTGCTTGCCAAAATGCAGTTCAGCGCTGTGGAAGAAGGCTTGGGCGAATGGCTGCAACCCGAAGCGCCCCCAGCGCCGCGTGGCAATGCCCGCAGTTTGCCGCGCCACCTGCAAAAGCCCCAAGCGGGCGCTGAGGAGCGCAAAACCATTGTGCTGGCCGGCTGCGAGGCTCACATTTGTCTCATGCAAACCGCGCTCGACTTGCTGGAAGACGAGTTCGAAGTGTGGGTGGTGACCGATGCTTGCAGCTCACGCACCGAGCGGAATCGCGATGCTGCTTACGACCGCTTGGCCGGGGCAGGGGCCGAATTGGTGACCGCCGAGATGGTGGCGTTTGAGTGGGTGCGCACGGCCGAGCACCCGGACTTCAAGCTGCTGCAATCGCTTTTCAAATGATGTGAGTTGAGGGGGCCTCCCCCTCACAAGTCAGCTTCTTGCAAGTCCCTTCACCATAATTATGAATTCAGAAGAGTGGGGCGTCTGCCAAGATGTCCCAGCTCGCGGTTTACATATTTGCTGGCATTCAGGAGACTTTCATGGGCAGCTTTGCTGACTTTCACGCACGCTCGATCAACGACCGCGACGCTTTTTGGGCCGAGCAGGCCAAGTTGGTGGACTGGAAAGTGCCGCCACAGCAAATCTGTGATTACAGCAACCCGCCTTTTGCCAAGTGGTTTGTGGGAGGCGAAACCAACCTCTGCCACAACGCGGTGGACCGCCATTTGGCGGATCGCGCCGACCAGCCTGCTTTGATCTTCGTCTCGACCGAGACCGATCAGGAAAAAACCTACACCTTCCGTGAACTGCACGCCGAAGTGCAGCGCATGGCTGCCATCTTGCAAGACCTGGGCGTGGTCAAAGGCGACCGCGTGCTGATTTACATGCCCATGATCGCCGAGGCGGCTTTTGCCATGCTGGCCTGCGTGCGCTTGGGCGCGATTCACTCGGTGGTGTTTGGTGGTTTTGCGTCGCATTCGCTGGCCACCCGCATCGAGGACGCCTCGCCCAAAGTTATCATCAGCGCCGACGCCGGCTCCCGTGGCGGCAAGGGTGTACCTTATAAGCCGTTGCTGGACGAAGCCATCAAGCTCTCGGCCCACAAACCGGCCAACGTGATCATGGTGGACCGCAAACTGGCTGCCTTCACCCCTGTAGCCGGACGCGATGTGGATTACGCCACCGAGCGGTCCAAGCACATGGATGCGGTCGTGCCGTGCGTGTGGGTCGAATCCACGCACCCCAGCTACACGCTTTACACCTCGGGAACCACCGGCAAGCCCAAGGGCGTGCAGCGCGATACCGGGGGCTACACCGTGGCCCTGGCCGCCAGCATCCCCAACGTATTTGAAGGCAAGCCCGGCGGCACCTTTTTCTGCACCAGCGACATCGGCTGGGTGGTGGGCCACAGTTACATCATCTATGGCCCACTGATCGGTGGCATGGCCACCATCTTGTACGAAGGCCTGCCTATTCGCCCTGACGGCGGCATCTGGTGGAGCCTGGTCGAGAAGTACAAGGTCCAGGTCATGTTCAGCGCCCCCACAGCCATCCGGGTGCTCAAAAAGCAAGACCCTGCGCTTTTGTCCAAGTACGACCTGTCCAGTCTGCAGGCACTCTTCCTGGCGGGCGAACCCTTGGACGAACCCACGGCCAAATGGATTTCGGAAGGCCTGAGCGGCAAGGCCATCATCGACAACTACTGGCAGACCGAAACCGGTTGGCCGATTCTGAGCATTTGCAATGGCGTTGAAAAAGCGCCCAGCAAGTTCGGCTCGCCCGGAAAAGCGATTTACGGCTACAACGTCAAGTTGGTCGACGACCAGACGGGCGAAGAGTTGACCGGCGCCAACCAAAAAGGTGTGTTGACCATCGAAGGCCCCTTGCCCCCCGGCAACCTGCAAACCATCTGGGGTGACGACGAGCGGTTCGTCAAAACCTATTGGAAAACCGTCCCTAACAAGCTGGTTTACAGCACCTTTGACTGGGCTGTGCGGGACGAAGATGGCTACTTCTTCATTTTGGGCCGCACCGACGACGTGATCAACGTGGCCGGTCACCGCCTGGGCACCCGCGAGATCGAAGAAAGCATTTCCAGCCACCCCAACATCGCCGAAGTGGCGGTGGTCGGCGTGGCCGATCAGCTCAAAGGTCAGGTGGCCATGGCGTTTGCGATTGCCAAGGACACTTCGGGTTTGACCGATGCTGCGGCCCGCAAAGCGCTGGAGGCCGAGGTGATGAAGGTGGTGGACTCGCAGCTGGGCGCTGTGGCCCGGCCTTCGCGGGTGATGTTTGTCACGGCCCTGCCCAAGACGCGCAGCGGCAAACTGCTCCGCCGGGCGATCCAGGCCGTGGCCGAGGGGCGCGACCCCGGTGACCTGACCACCATGGACGACCCAGCGGCTTTGCAGCAGATCGTGGATCTGATCAAAGGCTGATCCCCAAGGCCCCGCATTGTCGGGGCCTTTTTTTATTCTGCAAAGGGACTCTTTCGTCAACTGTAAGTTACACATCGGACAAGCCATGGCACAATGCGCGCTGTACTCAGGCCCTTCCCCTGCCACAGTCGCATCCGCCAACCGGTCCAGCCGTGTCGCGGAAGGTAACAATCCACCAACTAATGTTTCCCCGAGGGAAACGGAGGTCAGCGAAATATGAGCGAGACAAATTCCGTCTACTCTGCCTATTCAGGCAACACCCATCTCTTCGGGGGCAACACCCCCTACGTCGAAGAGATGTACGAAAATTATTTGGCCAATCCGGGCAGCGTCCCAGACTCCTGGCGCGACTACTTCGATGCCCTCCAGCACGTTCCTGCAGTCGATGGCTCCAATGCCAAAGATGTGCCGCACCAGCCCGTCATCAACGCTTTTGCCGAACGCGCCAAAGCCGGTGGTACCAAAGTCGTTTTGGCCAGTGCCGATGTCGAAATGGGCCGCAAGCGCACCGCCGTTCAGCAGCTGATCGCCGCTTACCGCAATGTGGGCCAACGCTGGGCCGACCTGGACCCCTTGAAGCGCACCGAGCGCCCCAACATTCCTGACCTTGATCCGGCTTTCTTCGGCTTCACCGATGCCGACCAGGAAACCGTGTTCGACACCAGCAACACGTTTTTCGGCAAGAACAACATGTCCTTGCGCGAGTTGCTCAATGCGCTGCGCGAGACTTATTGCGGCACGCTGGGTGCCGAGTACATGTACACCACCGACCAAGCTGAAAAGCGCTGGTGGCAGCAAAAGCTCGAAAGCATCCGCAGCAAGCCCAATTTCACTTCGGACAAGAAAAAACAAATCCTCGACCGCCTGACAGCCGCCGAGGGTCTGGAGCGCTATTTGCACACCAAATACGTGGGCCAGAAGCGTTTCTCGCTCGAAGGGGGCGAGAGTTTCATTGCGGCCATGGATGAGTTGATCCAGCAAGCCGGCGCCCAAGGCGTGCAAGAAGTCGTGATTGGTATGGCCCACCGCGGCCGTCTGAACGTTTTGGTCAACACCATGGGCAAATTGCCTGCGGACCTGTTCGCCGAGTTTGACCACACAGCCCCTGAAGAGCTGCCAGCCGGTGACGTGAAATACCACCAAGGCTTCAGCTCGGACGTCACCACGCCCGGTGGCCCCGTTCACTTGTCGCTGGCTTTCAACCCGTCTCACCTGGAAATTGTCAACCCCGTGGTTGAGGGTTCGGTGCGTGCCCGCATGGACCGCCGTGGCGACCCCTTGGGCAAGCAAGTGCTGCCCGTGTTGGTGCACGGTGACTCCGCTTTCGGCGGCCAGGGCGTGAACCAAGAAACCCTGGCCTTGGCCCAAACCCGTGGTTACTCCACAGGCGGCACGGTCCACATCATCATCAACAACCAGATTGGTTTCACTACCTCCGACCCGCGCGACATGCGCTCCAGCGTGTTCTGCACCGACATCGTCAAGATGGTCGAAGCGCCGGTTCTGCACGTCAACGGGGATGATCCTGAAGCGGTGGTTTTGGCCACCCAATTGGCCTTGGAATACCGCATGACGTTCCAAAAAGACGTGGTGCTGGACGTGGTCTGCTTCCGCAAACTGGGTCACAACGAGCAGGACACCCCTGCGTTGACCCAGCCGCTGATGTACAAAAAGATCGCGACCCACCCCGGTACGCGCAAGCTATTTGCCGACAAACTGTCCACCCAAGGTCTGGGCGAAACCCTAGGCGACGACATGGCCAAGGCTTACCGCGCGGCTTTGGACGCCGGCAAGAACACGACCGAACCCGTGTTGACCAACTTCAAAACCCAGTTCACCGTGGACTGGGCGCCTTTCATGGGCAAGAAGTGGACCGATGCGGGTGACACCTCGATCCCCTTGGCCGAATGGAAGCGTTTGGCTGAACGGATCTCCACCATCCCTGAGTCGGTCACGCCACACCAGTTGGTGAAAAAGGTGTACGACGACCGCGCTGCCATGGGCCGTGGCGACACGCCAGTGGATTGGGGCATGGGCGAACACATGGCTTTTGCCTCATTGGTGGCCAGTGGTTACCCAGTGCGTTTGTCCGGCGAAGACTGCGGCCGTGGCACGTTCACCCACCGTCACGCTGTCATTCACGACCAAAAGCGTGAAAAGTGGGACACGGGCACTTATGTGGCCCTGCAAAACGTCTCTGACAAGCAGGCGCCGTTTGTGGTCATCGACTCGATCCTGTCCGAAGAAGCGGTGCTCGGCTTTGAGTACGGTTACGCCTCCAACGATCCCAACACCTTGGTGATCTGGGAAGCCCAGTTCGGTGACTTCGCCAACGGCGCTCAAGTGGTGATTGACCAGTTCATTGCTTCCGGTGAAGTCAAGTGGGGCCGTGTGAACGGTCTGACCTTGATGCTGCCGCACGGCTACGAAGGTCAAGGTCCAGAGCACAGCTCGGCCCGCGTTGAGCGCTTCATGCAGCTCGCTGCCGACACCAACATGCAGATCGTGCAGCCGACCACGGCCAGCCAGATCTTCCATGTGTTGCGTCGCCAGATGGTGCGTGACCTGCGCAAGCCACTGGTCATCTTCACGCCCAAGTCGCTCTTGCGCAACAAGGACGCCACCAGCCCGGTGTCCGAGTTCACCAAAGGCAGCTTCCAGACCGTGATCCCCGAGAACAAAACGCTCAAGGCCGACAAGGTCAAACGCGTCATCGCTTGCTCGGGCAAGGTGTACTACGACTTGGTCAAGCAACGTGAAGCCAAGGGCGCTGACGACACGGCGATCATCCGCGTGGAGCAGCTCTATCCCTTCCCGCACAAGGCTTTCGCGGCTGAGCTGAAAAAGTACCCCAACGCCACCGACATCGTGTGGTGCCAGGACGAGCCACAGAACCAGGGTGCCTGGTTCTTCATTCAGCACAACATCCACGAGAACATGCTTGAAGGTCAAAAGCTCGGTTATGCCGGTCGCGCAGCGTCCGCATCGCCAGCGGTGGGTTACTCACACCTGCACCAAGACCAGCAAAAAGCACTGATCGAAGCGGCTTTTGCGAAGCTCAAGGGCTTCGTGCTGACCAAGTGAACCCGAGTCTGGCGCTGAAGGTTCAGCGTCAGACCCCTCGTCAAACGACCAACGCATAACGGAAATATCATGGCCATCGTAGAAGTCAAAGTCCCCCAACTGTCCGAGTCTGTGGCTGAAGCCACCATGCTGCAGTGGAAAAAGAAAGTCGGCGAATCGGTTGCTGCCGACGAAATCCTGATCGAAATCGAGACCGACAAAGTCGTGCTCGAAGTGCCCGCGCCCGCCGCTGGCGTGATCTCTGAAATCCTCGTGGCCGATGGCGGCACTGTGGCTGCAGAGCAATTGATTGCCCGCATCGACACCGACGGCAAAGTCGGTGCCGCCGCTGCACCAGCCGCTGCTGCCTCAGCACCCGTTGCCGCTGCCCCTGTGGCCGCCGCTGCCGCCGTCACAGGTGGCAACATGGCTGGTGTGGCCATGCCTGCCGCTGCGAAGTTGATGGCCGACAACAACCTGGCCGCTGGCTCGGTGGCTGGTTCTGGCAAAGATGGCCGCGTGACCAAGGGCGATGTGCTGTCGGCTGTGGCCGGTGGCGTCAAGTCCACGGCTGCGGTGATCCCCACAGGCGTGCCCACCAAAGCACTGGCCCAAGTGGCTGCCCCCGCTGTCAACTTGGGCGATCGCCCAGAGCAGCGCGTGCCCATGACCCGTCTGCGTGCCCGCGTGGCCGAGCGTTTGCTGCAATCGCAGTCGACCAACGCCATTTTGACGACGTTCAACGAAATCAACATGGCCCCGGTCATGGACATGCGCAAGCGCATGCAAGACCGTTTCGAGAAGGAGCACGGCTGCAAGCTGGGCTTCATGAGTTTCTTCGTCAAGGCTGCTGTCCACGCCCTGAAGAAATTCCCTGTGCTCAACGCCTCGGTCGACGGCAATGACATCGTCTACCACGGCTACTTTGACATTGGTATCGCAGTCGGTTCGCCACGCGGTTTGGTGGTGCCTATCCTGCGCAATGCCGACCAGATGAGCTTTGCCGAGATTGAAAAGAAAATTGCCGAATTTGGTCAAAAAGCCAAAGACGGCAAGCTGGGCATCGAAGAGATGACCGGCGGTACTTTCTCGATCTCCAACGGTGGCACCTTCGGCTCCATGATGTCCACTCCGATCATCAACCCACCCCAGTCCGCGATTTTGGGCGTGCACGCGACCAAAGACCGCGCCATGGTGGAAAACGGCCAAGTGGTGGTTCGCCCCATGAACTATTTCGCCATGTCCTATGACCACCGCATCATCGACGGCCGCGAAGCTGTCTTGGGCCTGGTCGCCATGAAAGAGGCGCTGGAAGATCCAGCCCGCTTGCTGTTCGACATCTAAATCCCCTTGTTTTGAATGCCCCCTGCCCAGGGGGCGTTTTTCATCCAGAGACACATACCATGAGCAAACAATTCGACGTCGTCGTCATCGGCGGTGGCCCCGGTGGCTACATTGCAGCCATTCGCGCAGCCCAACTCGGTTTCCAAGTCGCCTGTATCGACGAGTGGAAAAACGCAGCCGGTGGCCCAGCGCCCGGTGGGACCTGCACCAACGTGGGTTGCATCCCCTCCAAGGCTTTGCTGCAGTCCAGCGAGCACTTTGACCACGCCAACCACCATTTCTCCGAACATGGCATCAGCGCCACAGGCGTGAAGATGGATGTGGCCAAGATGATCGCCCGCAAAGACACCGTGGTGAAGCAAAACAACGACGGCATCTTGTACCTGCTCAAAAAGAACAAGGTCACGTTCTTCCACGGTCGTGGCAGCTTTGTCGGCAAGGCTGAGGGCGGCTATGAAATCAAGGTGGCGGGTAAGGCCGAAGAGGCCATCACGGCCAAGCAAGTCATCATCGCCACCGGCTCCAACGCCCGTGCTTTGCCCGGCACCCCGTTTGACGAGGTCAACGTGCTGTCGAACGACGGCGCTTTGCGCGTCGGCGCTGTGCCCAAGAAGCTGGCCTTGATCGGCTCCGGCGTGATCGGTCTGGAAATGGGTTCGGTCTGGCGTCGTCTCGGCGCAGAAGTCACCATCCTTGAAGGTCTGCCCACATTCCTCGGCGCAGTGGACGAGCAAATCGCCAAAGAAGCCAAGAAAGCATTCGACAAGCAAGGCTTGAAGATCGAGCTGGGCGTGAAAGTTGGCGAAATCGTCAACGGCAAGAAGGGCGTCACCGTCAACTACACCAACGCCAAAGGCGAAGCTGTGGTGTTGGACGCCGACAAGCTGATCATTTCGATCGGCCGCGTGCCCAATACCATCGGCTTGAACACCGAAGCGGTGGGCCTGCAGCTCGACGAGCGCGGCGCGGTGGTGGTAGACGCCGACTGCAAAACCAACTTGCCCGGCGTCTGGGCGGTGGGTGACGTGGTGCGCGGCCCGATGCTGGCGCACAAAGCCGAAGAAGAGGGCGTGGCTGTGGCCGAGCGCATCGCGGGCCAACATGGTCACGTCAACTTCAACACCATCCCTTGGGTGATCTACACCAGCCCCGAGATCGCTTGGGTCGGCCGCACCGAACAGCAGCTCAAGGCCGACGGCGTGGCTTACAAAGCGGGCTCGTTCCCGTTCTTGGCCAACGGCCGTGCCCGCGCTTTGGGCGACACCACCGGCATGGTGAAAATGCTGGCGGACGCTACGACGGACGAAATCTTGGGCGTGCATATCGTGGGCCCACAGGCTTCTGAGTTGATCGCCGAAGCTGTGGTGGCCATGGAATTCCGCGCCAGCTCAGAAGACATTGCCCGCATTTGCCATGCTCACCCGTCCTTGAGCGAGTCCACCAAAGAGGCCGCTTTGGCCGTGGACAAGCGCAGCTTGAACTTCTAAGTCTATGACCTGCCCGGAACTGTGGTTTCGGGTGAGTTGGGGTAAAGTTCCTCATCCCTGCAAACCCGGGCTTGGTCCCGGGTTTTGTTATTGAACTCAAGAGCAAGCCATCCATGTCCGTTCGTGAAGTTTACGAAGAAGAGTTGCAAAAACGCGGCTATCAAAGTGATCCGGCCCAGCTTCGGGCGATCGAAGCCCTCGAGCGTTGTGCCCAGGAATGGACCGCCTACCAGTCGAAGCGCTCTGGACTGTTGGGTAAGTTATTCAGCCACCCTGAAGTTCCCAAGGGGGTTTACATGTTTGGCGGGGTGGGGCGTGGCAAGAGTTTCTTGATGGACTGCTTTTTTGCAGCTGTGCCCGTTGAGCGCAAGACCCGTTTGCACTTTCACGAGTTCATGCGCGAAGTCCACCGCGAGCTGGCTGTTATCCAAGGTACGGTCAATCCGCTGGACGAGCTGGGCAAGCGCATGGCCAAACGCTACCAGCTGATTTGCTTCGATGAATTCCATGTGGCCGACATCACCGATGCCATGATCTTGCACCGCCTCTTGGTGGCCCTGTTCGACAATGGCGTGGGCTTTGTCACCACCTCCAACTTTGAGCCCGATGGCTTGTACCCCGATGGCCTGCACCGTGACCGCATCTTGCCAGCGATTGCTTTGCTGAACCAGCGGATGCAAGTGCTGAATGTGGACAACGGCACTGATTACCGCCGTCGCACGCTGGAGATGGTCAAGCTCTACCACTCACCTTTGGGTGAACAGGCTGACGCCGAAATGAACGACGCTTTCAACCGCCTGGCCACAGGCCCGGATGAAGACCCGGTGCTGCACATTGAGGCGCGTGACATCAGCGCCAAGCGACGAGCGGGTGATGTGGTCTGGTTCGACTTCCGTGCCATTTGTGGTGGTCCGCGATCGCAAAACGATTACCTGGAAATTGCTACCCAATACCACACAGTATTGCTCAGCAATGTGCCCCAAATGCCTGTGAGCATGGCTTCTGAGGCGCGGCGCTTTACCTGGTTGATCGATGTTCTCTATGACCGGCGCGTCAAACTGATCATGTCGGCTGCGGTCGCACCCGAAGCCCTTTACACCGCTGGCCCGATATCGCATGAATTTCCGCGCACGGTATCGCGCCTGCACGAGATGCAGTCCAGCGAATTTTTGGCCTTGGAGCACCGCACGGTGGACACCCATCTCACATGAAACACTTTGCGCTCGCCACATTGACGTTTTTGTACTCGCTGACCAGCATGCCGTTGGGTGCGCAGAGTCTGGTGGGCGAGCCAGAATTCATCCGTGTGCAGCGCGAAGCGATTGAACAAGACCGTCAAGTCGTCATGAGCACTTATGAACAAGCTGCCAAGGGCTGTTGGCAAAAGTTTGCGGTGAACAATTGCTTGAGCGACGCCCGCAAAGCACGCCGCGCCGCCTTGGAGCCTTTGCGCCAAAAAGACTTGGTGTTGAACACACAAGAGCGTCTTTGGCGAACCGAGCAGCGTGACTTGCGACTCGAAGGCAAGCAGCCAGAAAATCGCAGCCAACCATGAGCGACAAACTGTCGCAAGATCTGCGCTCACCGCAGCGTCAATTGATCGAGTGCCAAATGGCACACGCTGACTTGGACGCATTGATTGACCAAGCCGTTATGGCCCCTTTGCCGCTGGACGAGTTGATGCTCCGTCGCTTGAAAAAAAGGCGGCTGGCGTTACGCGACCAAATGGCGCAGTTGCAATGGATGATCGATCCCAAGGAGCCCGCTTGAGCTTGTTGCAACAAAGGGTGGCAGAAACCTTGTCGAGTCATGGTTCGCTGGCCCAAGCGGTACTCGGTTTTCAGCCTCGGGAGGGGCAAACCGACATGGCGATGGCGGTCACCCAGACTTTGGAGCAGGGTGGGCAGTTGGTGGTCGAAGCGGGCACGGGTGTGGGCAAGACCTATGCTTATTTGGTGCCGGTTTTGCTCAGTGGCCAGCGGGCACTGGTGTCCACGGCCACCAAGGCACTGCAAGATCAATTGTTTTCACGGGATATTCCGCGTCTGGTCGAGGTTCTGGGTCTGCCCATTCGTGTGGCCTTGCTCAAGGGCCGTTCCAATTACCTGTGTTTGCACCGCATGCAGCAAGCCCGTCACAGTGCAGAGTCTGCCCAGCCGGGCGCACAGAAGGCACTGGCCAAGATCGAAACCTGGTCCCAGTCCACCCGTACGGGGGACATGGCCGAGTTGACGGGTTTGGATGAGCGCTCTTCCTTGTGGCCCCTGGTGACATCCACACGCGACAACTGCTTGGGGTCGAGCTGCCCCAGCTACCGCGCATGCCATGTCAACCTGGCCCGAAAAGAGGCCATGGCATCCGACGTGGTGGTCATCAACCACCACCTGTTTTTTGCCGACATGGCAGTGCGTGAATCCGGTGTGGCGGAGTTGTTGCCGACGGTGCGGGTGACGGTATTTGACGAAGCGCATCAGCTCAACGAGATCGGCGTGAACTTCTTGGGCAAGCAATTGTCGACGGTTCAATTGCTGGAGTTGTCACGCGATGTGCTGGCCACTGGCCTGCAATTGGCGCGTGGCTTGGTGGATTGGCATGCTTTGGCAGATCAGCTGGAAAAAGCCTCTTGCGATTTGCGTTTGGCAGCAGGCATGCACCGTGGCTCGGTGCGTTTGCGATGGACGGAGGAAATGCCTGAAGGCGTGGAACCAGAAGATTGGTCAAGCGCACTTGTGCAATTGGTTCAGTCTTTAGGGCAGTTGCAAACGGGTTTGGAAATGGTCACCGAATTGGCCCCAGACTTCCAGCGTTTGCACGAACGGGCTACCGAACTGGCTCAAAAAGCGCATTTGTTTTCCCAGGTCCCTGACCCTGAGGGTGTCCGATGGGCCGAAGTCAGCGCGCAGCTGCGCTTGATCGAATCACCTTTAGACATCGCCCAAGCCTTTTCTGCACTGACGCGTCCAGCGCAGCTCAGGCCTTCCGGCGAAGCCGAACCCACTGCCGTCGATCCCGATTCCCTCGAGGCATTGATGGCGGGTGACCCCCGACACGGGCCACAGGACATGGCAGGGGCTGCAGCCGGTGTGGGGTCGGGTGTCGGGCAGCGCGCCTGGATTTTCACATCGGCCACCTTGGGCGATGAGCCCAGTTTGCGCTGGTTCACCGAGCCTTGCGGTCTGACTTCTGCGCAGGTGATGCAAGTTACCAGCCCCTTTGATTACACGCGGCAAGCCGCCCTGTATGTGCCCGAACATCTGCCAAAACCGGGTGACCCCGGTCATGCAGGGCATGTGGCACAGCTGGTCGTGGAGGCGGTGCAGCTGTTGGGCGGCAGAACCTTGGTGCTGACCACCACCTTGAATGCCATGCGCAGCATTGGTGAGTATTTGCAGACCCGCATGGACCCAGCCGCGAATGTGGAGGTCTTGGTGCAAGGGCAAAGCCCCAAGCGCCGCTTGATGGAGCGTTTCAGGGAGGGCGCAGGCGATGGTCGCGCAGGCTGTGTGCTGGTCGCTTCGGCCTCATTTTGGGAGGGCTTTGATGTGCCCGGGGAAGCCTTGCAGTTGGTGGTCATCGACAAGCTGCCGTTTCCCCCACCAGGCGACCCTTTGTTTGAAGCCAGGAGCCAACGCATTACCCGTGAAGGCCGCAGCGCCTTTGCTGACCATGCATTGCCAGAAGCAGCGGTTTCCCTCAAACAGGGTGCTGGGCGTTTGATTCGCAGTGAAACCGACCGGGGCGTACTCGTGGTGTGCGACACCCGTTTGGCCACCATGTCTTATGGCCGCAGGTTGGTAAGGGGTTTGCCTGAAATGCGCCGATTGAATGGGCACCCAGAGTTTTTGGAGACTTTGCTTCAGCTCACCACAGACGCCACCAAGGGGACGTTTTCTTGACGCCGCCTGCTTTCAGGATGGTGGACTGTGGGTGGTTTTTCTCCAACACACGCTTGGCATCGTCACGCAAAGTGCTCATGCCCAAAGCGTCGTAAGAGCTCACCAAAATGGCCAAAGCCTCTTCGACAGCTGGCACGCCCGGATATTCTGAAATGGCTTGTTGCGCACGGTTGACCGCCGCGACGTGGGCACCTCGACTGGCGTAGTAGCGCGCCACATGCACCTCGTACGAAGCCAGTGCGTTGACGATGTACATCATGCGTTGGCGTGCTTCGGGGCTGTATTTGGAGTCGGGAAAACGGGATGTCAACTCTTTGAAGGCCTCGTAAGAGGCTTTCGCCGCCATTTGGTCACGCTCGGACAAGTCCTGCTGGGTCAAAAATGAGAACAGACCCAGGTTGTCATTGAAATTGACCAAGCCCTTGAGGTAGAGGGCATAGTCCAACGCGGGGCTTGCGGGGTGCAAGCGGATGAAGCGGTCCAATGTGGCAATGGCCTGAATTTTGTCGCCGGTTTTGTATTGGGCAAATGCCTTGTCGATCTGGGCCTGCTGCGCCAACACGGTGCCCGCTGCACGACCTTCGAGCTTTTCGTAGTAGCCAATGGCTTTGTCCCATGCGCCAGAGTTGGCTTCGTCTCGTGCCTCGGCGTAGATTTTTTCGGGTGTCCAAGCTGCAGTGACGTCTTTGGGGGTGTTGGAGCAGCCCGACAGGAGCAGTCCCATTGCCAAAACCAGGCCAGCGGGAACCGTCGATAATCTGAAGCTTCGCATCTGTGACACCCTTGAACTGTTAAACGCTTTGATTATATCGACCGACCCTGGAATGGATGACCTCGCTGGCTTGATGGACGAGGGTGAGCGTGCGCTTGAGGTTTCGGAAGAGGAAGTGCGCACCAGCCAAGTGCCGATCGATTTGCACGGGCAGCGGCTGGACAAAGCGATGGCCCAAATGGTGCCTGAGTTTTCACGCAGTTATTTGCAGCAATTGATCGAGCAAGGTGACGCCCTGATCGACGGTCGTGTGGTGACCAAAGTGTCGACCAAAGTCCGTTTGGGGCACCAGGTGCAAGTCACGTTGCGCGCAACGCCTCAGTCGCAGGCCTTTGTGCCCGAAGCCATGCCCATCGATGTGGTCTACGAAGATGCTCATTTACGGGTGATCAACAAGCCGGCGGGTTTGGTGGTGCATCCTGCCCCGGGCAACTGGCGCGGCACTTTGCTCAACGGTTTGTTGGCACTGGACCCTTTGGCCAAGGATGTGCCAAGGGCAGGCATTGTTCACCGACTGGACAAGGACACCAGTGGCTTGATGGTGGTGGCCCGTACCCGCCAAGCCATGGATGCGCTGGTTCAATTGATTGCCGCTCGAGATGTCAAGCGCCAATACTTGGCCATTGCGCACAAATCTTGGACTTCTCCTTCCCCCACGAAGGTGGAGGCGGCCATTGGGCGCGATCCGACCAACCGTTTGCGCATGTCCGTGGTCGATTTGTCTTACCAGGCGGGCAAAACGGCTGCAACGACCATTGAGGTGCTGGATCAAAATACATTTGGCTGCTTGGTGCAGTGCACCTTGCATACGGGGCGCACTCACCAAATTCGGGTGCACATGGCGCACATTGGTCATCCCTTGTTGGCAGATGCTGTTTACGGTGGTGCCAAGGCGGCTGGAATGGCGCGTCAGGCCTTGCACGCTTGGCACTTGGCCTTTGTTCACCCTATCACCGGGCAAACCATTGATCTTCGTTCCGAATTGCCTGAGGACATGGCTCAGGCCCTCGCCGATTGGGGCCTCGGCTACAATCCACCACGTTAGAGTGCACCGACTCTCTGGACATCCGACGCCGTGAGGCATCATTTCGACGCCGTGAGGCGTCTTCTTCCGAAAGACTGACACATGAACACGGCGCAAGCCCAACGTGTCCTGGAAACGGCCTTGCTGACAGCTGGCCAGCCTTTGTCAATGCGCGACATGCGCGTGCTGTTTGACGATGCGCTCGGGGCCGATACCCTGCGGCAAATGCTGCAAGACCTGCAACTCGAGTGGGCCCAAAAAGGCCTGGAGTTGATCCGTGTGGCCAGTGGGTGGCGGTTTCAAAGCCGTCCTGAACTCCGCGCCTACCTCGACCGACTGCACCCCGAAAAGCCCCCCAAATACACCCGCGCGGTGTTGGAAACACTGGCCATCATTGCCTACCGTCAGCCCGTGACACGGGGTGACATGGAAGACATTCGTGGTGTGACCATCAACTCGCAGATCCTCAAGCAATTGGAAGACCGAGGTTGGGTCGAGGTGATCGGGCACCGTGAAACGGTGGGCCGTCCAGGGCTTTATGCCACAACGCGTCAATTTCTAGACGATTTGGGTTTGGCCGCTCTCGACCAGTTGCCCATGTTGTCTCAAGTGGATGGCCAAAGTTCGGCGTTGTCGGGCTTGGTAGACGCCTTGCCTGTCCAACCTTCCTTGTCGCTCGATGACGCCATCAATGCTTTGCCTTTTGAAATGCCCATCGTGGCGGACTCCGAAGACCCTCTTAACCCTCTCGACAGACCGCTGCAAGGCGAAGAGTCCGCCAAATAATGAACAAGCCCACCCAAGACGACAGCCGTTCGTCAGAACCCCAAACGACAGCACGTCCAGCATCGAAAGCTCGTTCCCCCCAGTCGCTGGCGCCTGGCGAATCCATCTACAAAGCGATTGCACTGGCCGATGTGGTGTCGGGGCAGTTTGACGACGAAGAGGCCTCCGATGACGTGACTGTCGATTTGGGCAAACGGGTTCTTGCACCCCAAACCGACTCGCCCAAGCTGCACAAAGTGCTGGCTCAGGCGGGCATGGGCTCGCGCCTCGAGATGGAAAAGCTCATCGCTGAAGGCCGCATCATGGTCAACAACGAGCCCGCGCACGTCGGTCAACGCGTGCAATACGGCGACCAAATCAAGGTCAATGGCAAGCCGATCCACATCCGCATCGATCCACCGCCCGCCCGTGTGATCGCGTACCACAAGCCCGCAGGCGAGATCGTCAGCCACGACGACCCGCAAAACCGCCCCTCGGTATTCCGCAAATTGCCGCGCCTGCAAAACGGCAAATGGCAATCGGTGGGCCGTTTGGACTTGAACACAGAAGGTTTGCTCTTGTTCACCAGCTCGGGTGAATTGGCCAACCAGCTGATGCACCCGCGTTTTGGCCTGGAGCGCGAGTACGCGGTGCGCGTACTGGGGGCTTTGAGCAAGGACGAAAAGCAAAAACTGCTCGATGGTATCAACCTTGATGACGGGCCCGCCCAGTTCGGTTCGATCGAAGACGGCGGCGGTGAGGGTTCGAACTGCTGGTACCGTGTGACCATTTCCGAAGGCCGCAACCGGGAGGTGCGCCGCATGATGGAGTCGGTGGGCCACGCGGTCAGCCGCCTGATCCGTATTCGCTACGGCGCCATGGTCTTGCCTCACGGCTTGCGCCGAGGTGCTTGGCTGGAGTTGGACGAGTCTGACATCCGCGCTTTGATGCGCGCCGCAGGTACCTTGGACCGTACCCGTACCCCCGTGCCCCGCCCCGTTTCCAGAACCGACCGCAACGACCGCCGCCCCCGCACAGGTGGCCAGGGCAGGGCGGGCACCGCTGTGCCGCGTGCGAAACCGGCGGCCAAGCCCAATCAAGCCCCGGGTGGGTCGGGGCTGCATGCCAAGTCGGACGCGCCCAAGAGCGAGGCCAAATACATCGGCGCCGAAAGCTTTAACCGCCTCAAAAAGGTCCCTGGCGGCACGGGTCGCGGCGGGCGCAGCCGTTGAATGCACCTTGGCCAGCGCGGGAGCGTTCTGGCCTTTTCCCCTGTGGGTTCATCGCTCTCAGAGGAATAAAACCGCTGCGCAGCGGTTAGAATAGCGAACTTTGCCGCAGGGCAAAATTGGATTAAAAATACTTTGTAATAGGAAAAACCATGGCCATCGAACGCACTCTCTCCATCATCAAGCCAGACGCTGTCGCCAAAAACGTCATCGGTCAAATTTACGCTCGTTTTGAAGCAGCAGGCCTGAAAGTTGTGGCCGCCAAAATGGTTCACCTCTCGCGCGGCGAAGCCGAACAGTTTTATGGTGTGCACAAGGCACGTCCTTTTTTCAAGGACCTGGTTGACTTCATGATCTCCGGCCCCGTGATGATCCAAGCCCTCGAAGGTGAGAACGCCATCGCCAAAAACCGCGACCTGATGGGCGCGACCGATCCGAAGAAAGCCGACGCTGGTACCATCCGTGCCGACTTCGCTGACAGCATCGACGCCAACGCAGTGCACGGCTCTGACGCCCCTGAAACTGCTGCTGTCGAAATCGCTTTCTTCTTCGCTGGCTTGAACGTTTACGCACGCTGATCGCGTTGCGGCCCTAGCCCGTCCAAGCTCCCCATGACGGCCAACCTTCTCGAATTTGATCTGGATGGTTTGGCCGTTTTTTGCGAGGGGCTGGGCGAAAAGCGCTTCAGGGCTACCCAGTTGTTTCGCTGGATTCACCAGCGGGGCGCTGCGGATTTCGAACAAATGAGCGACTTGGCCAAGTCACTGCGCCAAAAGCTCCAAGTCCATGCGCACATCTCGGCCCTGCCTGTCATCAGTCAACACATGTCGACCGACGGCACCATCAAATGGCTGTTCGATGTCGGCGATGGCAATGCCATTGAATCGGTGTTCATACCCGAAGACGACCGTGGTACCTTGTGCATCTCCTCTCAAGCCGGTTGCGCCGTAGGCTGTCGTTTCTGCTCCACTGGGCATCAAGGTTTTAGCCGCAACCTCACCACGGGTGAGATCCTCGCGCAGCTGTGGTTTGCAGAGCACTTTTTGCGCAAACACCTGAACACGCCAGACCGCGTTATTTCCAACGTCGTGATGATGGGCATGGGCGAGCCTCTGCAAAATTATTCGGTGCTGGTGCCCGCTTTGCGCGCCATGCTCGATGACCATGGTTATGGCCTCTCGCGCCGTCGTGTCACGGTGTCCACCTCGGGTGTTGTACCCATGATGGAGCGTTTGTCAGGCGATTGTCCGGTGGCTTTAGCGGTTTCTTTGCACGCCCCAAATGATGCGCTGCGCGACAACCTGGTGCCGCTCAACCGCAAATACCCCCTCGACGAACTCATGCACGCCTGCATTGGCTACTTGGCACACGCGCCACGTGACTTCATCACTTTCGAATACTGCATGCTTGACGGTGTCAATGACCAGCCTGAACATGCCAGCCAACTGATAGATCTCGTGCAAAAGCATGCCCGCCAGGGTTTGCGTTGCAAGTTCAATCTCATCCCTTTCAACCCATTCCCCGCCTCGGGTTTGCTCCGATCGCCCCATGCCCGGGTTCAGGCTTTTGCCAAACAATTGCAAGACGCTGGTCTGGTGACCACGGTGCGTAAAACCCGAGGTGATGACATCGACGCGGCCTGTGGTCAATTGGCGGGTGATGTGAAAGACCGCACACAGGTGCAAAGCCGCATGGCCCAGCAACGCACCATTCGGCTTGTGCCTGTGGACAATGCGTCTACAGTTTCCTCTTTTCAAGTCCAGGAGCCTGGAGATGACTGAACACACTCACTCTGACAACGTTCCGTCCACTCCTACAGCGGGTGGTCTGTTGAAGGCGGCGCGGCAAGCTGCGGGCGTTCATTTGGCGGTCTTGTCGGTGAATCTGAAGGTTCCTGTGCGTCAGCTGGAATCTTTGGAGGCAGATCAGTACATGGCTGATCAAAGCCCAGTTTTTGCCCGTGGCTTGGCGGCCAGTGTGTGTCGACACTTGCGTGTGGACTCGGCCCCCATTCTGGCCTTGATGCCGATGTCGTCGAATTATTTGGAGTCCAACGGTGCTGTGCGTCAGGCTTTGTCGGCGCCACCAGATTTGGGCAACTTGCGCCGTGTACGGTTTGGCGCATCCAGTCAAACTTGGTGGATGGCCACTGGCATGTTGGTCTTGATTGCGGCTTTGATCTGGCTGCCCAATCCTGCACACTGGGCCTGGTTTGAGAACCTCCGTCCTTCAGTGTCTTCATCTGAGGCCGCAGCACCCGCGGCTGCAGCTGCCCCCGCAACACCGGTTGAACCTGTCAGCCCAGCTTCTGCGGCGGTGAGCACACCTTCGCAAGAACTTCCCCTGGCTTTGCCCGTGGCACCGGCAAGCTTGCCGCCTGTTGTGCCCATGCCATCCGAGTTGGTTTTTTCTGCCCAAAACGTGAGTTGGATCGAAGTTCGGGATGCGCAAAAACAATTGATCTGGAATGGCGTATTGAACGCAGGTGATCTCAAGCGTTTGCCTGTCTCCTTCCCGGTTTCTGTGGTGGTAGGGCGATCCGATGCCGTCCAATTGAGCGTCCAGGGTCAGCCCTTTGACCTGAAGCCACACACACAAGTCAACACGGCCCGATTTGAGGTGAAACCATGAGCGCATCCACCCTCCAGCCTTTGCCCAGCGCCATTGCCATCGCTGTGCCGATCATGCGCCAAAGTCGCCAGTCCAAAGTGGTCTGGGGGTCGCGCGTCGTCACCGTTGGCGGCGGGGCTCCAGTGCGCGTGCAGTCCATGACCAACACCGACACGGTCGACGTGATTGGCACCGCCATCCAAGTCAAGGAGCTGGCGATTGCCGGCTCCGAGATGGTGCGCATCACGGTCAATACGCCTGAAGCCGCAGACGCTGTGCCGCACATCCGCGACCAGCTCGACAAAATGGGCATCGATGTGCCCCTGATCGGCGACTTCCATTACAACGGTCACCGCTTGCTGACCGACTACCCGGCGTGTGCCGAGGCGCTGTCCAAGTACCGCATCAACCCCGGGAATGTGGGCAAGGGCGACAAGCGCGATGTGCAGTTTGGTCAGATGATCGAAGCGGCCATGCGCTGGAACAAAGCCATCCGCATCGGTGTGAACTGGGGTAGCCTCGACCAGGAGTTGTTGGCCGACCTGATGGACACCAACAGCCAACGCGCCAACCCTTGGGAAGCGCGTCAGGTCATGTACGAGGCGCTGATTTCGTCGGCCATCTCGTCCGCCCAGCGTGCAGAAGCCATGGGCCTCAATGGGGACCAAATCGCCTTGTCGTGCAAGGTCTCGGGCGTTCAGGATTTGATTTCGGTCTACCGCGAGCTCGGTCGCCGCACCGATTACGCGCTGCACCTGGGCCTGACCGAAGCGGGCATGGGCACCAAGGGCACGGTGGCTTCGGCTGCGGCCTTGTCTATTCTTCTGCAAGAGGGCATCGGCGACACCATCCGCGTCTCGCTCACGCCCCAGCCGGGCGAAGCGCGCACACAAGAGGTGGTGATCGCGTCAGAAATTTTGCAATCGCTGGGCTTGCGCATTTTTGTGCCCAGCGTGACCGCTTGTCCAGGCTGCGGCCGCACGACCAGCAGCACCTTCCAAGAACTGGCCAAACAGATTGACGACTTTTTGCGGGCCCAAATGCCGGTCTGGCGTGCGCGTTACCCGGGTGTTGAAAACCTCAAGGTGGCGGTCATGGGCTGCATCGTGAACGGCCCGGGCGAGAGCAAACACGCCGACATCGGCATCAGCCTGCCGGGAACGGGCGAAGCGCCTGCGGCCCCGGTCTTCATTGACGGCGAAAAGCGCCTGACGCTGCGCGGTGAAGGCATTGCGCAAGAGTTCCAGGGGCTGGTTGAAAACTACATTGAGAACCGTTTTGGTTCCGGATCTGCTGAGAAAAAATGAGCGAGTCTCTGAAAGAAAACACACCCAAGACTGTCAAAGCCCAGAAGCTGGTCGGCGTCAAGGGCATGAATGACATCTTGCCGCCCGATTCGGCGCGCTGGGAGTGGTTGGAGGGGCAGGTGCGCAGTTTGATGGCGCGTTACGCCTACCGCAATGTGCGTTTGCCCATCGTCGAGCCCACCGCCTTGTTTGTGCGCGGTTTGGGTGAGGTGACCGACATCGTTGAGAAGGAGATGTACTCCTTTGAAGACCGTCTGAATGGCGAACAACTCACCTTGCGTCCCGAAGGCACTGCAGGTCTGGTGCGTTCAGTGGTCGAGCACAACCTGCTGTACGAAGGCGGCAAGCGACTGTATTACATGGGCCCCATGTTCCGGCATGAGCGCCCGCAGCGCGGCCGTTACCGCCAGTTCCACCAGATTGGTGCCGAGGTGCTGGGTTTTGGTGGTCCCGAGGTCGACGCCGAATTGATTTTGCTGGCGAATGACCTGTGGAAGGTGTTGGGCCTGAAAGACGTGCGCCTGGAACTCAACAGTCTGGGTCAACCGGCTGAGCGCCAAGCCCATCGCATGGCGTTGATCGCCCACCTCGAAAAACACAGCGATGTGCTCGACGAAGAAGCCAAGCGCCGTCTGCACAGCAACCCGCTGCGCATTTTGGACACCAAGAACCCGGCCATGCAAAGCGTGGTCGAGGCTGCGCCCCGCTTGCTCGACTTTTTGGGCGAGGCCTCTTTGGCCCACTTCAACGCGGTCAAAGCCATTCTGGATGCCAATGGCGTGACCTACAGCATCAACCCGCGCTTGGTGCGCGGCATGGACTACTACAACCTCACGGTGTTCGAGTTCATCACCACCAGCCTGGGTTCACAAGGCACCATCTGCGGCGGTGGGCGGTACGACTATCTGATTGAGCAAGTCGGCGGCAAGCCCGCCCCCGCCGTGGGCTGGGCTTTGGGCGTTGAGCGCGTGCTCGAACTCATCAAAGAGCAGGGCGAGGCCTTGCCCGATCTGGCCCCCGATGTTTACGCCATCATTCCCGAATCCGCTGCCTTGCCCGTGGCCATGCAGGTGTTGCAAACCTTGCGTGCCTGTGGCGTGTCGGCCCAAATGCACGCGGGCACTGGTGAAGGCATGGGCAGCATGAAGTCCCAGTTCAAAAAGGCCGATGCCTCGGGCGCACGTTTTGCCCTGGTTTTTGGGGCTGAAGAGCTTGCTAAAGGCCATGTGGCGGTCAAATCGCTGCGTGACGGCGAAGGTGCCCAGCGCACCGAGCCGCTGAACACGGTGGCCTCTTGGGCCCACAGCCTACAATCCGCGCTTTGATGCGCTCATTTACTGATTTACACCATGGCCAAAGCCCTCGACCTTGACGAACAAGAACAACTTGACCAGATCAAGCACTTCTGGAACACCTGGGGCAACCTGATTTCTTGGGTGCTCATCGCTGTTTTGGGCAGTTATGCCGCCTGGAACGGCTACCAGTATTGGGAACGCAGTCAAGCCGCCAAAGCGGCTGCCCTTTATGACGAGGTAGAACGGGCTGTTAGCTCTGGTGACTTGGCACGCGTGGAGCGCAGCTTGGCCGATATGAAAGAAAAGTTTGGCCGCACCCAGTTTGCCCAGCAGTCGGCCTTGTTGGCGGCCAAAACTCTGCAAGCCCAAGGCAAATCTGAAGCCGCTCGCGAGGCGCTCACTTGGGTTGTAACAGGCGCTAAAGATCCAGCTTACCGTGACATCGCCCGTTTGCGCTTGGTTGCCTTGCAGTTCGAAGCCAAGGCTTATGACGATGCTTTGAAGCAACTGGGTTCGGATTTCACGCCTGAAATGTCTGGTTTGGCTGCTGACCTTCGGGGGGATGTTTTGCAAGCCAAGGGCCAAAGTGCCGATGCTGTTTCTGCTTACCAGCTGGCGTGGAGCAAACTGGCCGACACGCCCGATTACCGACGTTTGGTGCAAGCCAAGCTCAATGCCTTGGGCATTGATCCTGATGCCGCCGCTGTTTCGGAGACACCAAAGTGATGACTGTATTTTCTCGAGCTTGGATGCGCTGGACTTGCTTTGGCGCATTGTCTTTAGCCCTTGCCGCCTGCTCGAGCGCTCCTGACAAACCAAAGCCTGCAGCTTTGCCCAATGTGAATGGCCAATTGGCTGTTCAAAAAGCTTGGACATCGAACTTGGGTCCGGTCACCACGCCTTTGTTCGCTTCGGTGCACACTGGACGGGTCGCTGTGGCATCCACCCCGGGCCTAGTGGCCTTGATCGATGGTGTGACAGGCCAAGATGTTTGGCGCTTGCAGTTGAACACGCCGATTCAAGCTGGTGTGGGCGGGGATGGTCAGCGTTTCGCTGTCATCACGCGAACCAACGAAGTGGTGGCGATCGAAGCCGGCAAAGTCCTTTGGCGTCACCGTTTGGCAGCCACTTCCTACACCGCACCTTTGGTCGCGGGAGGGCGTGTCTTTGTTTTGACGGCGGACCGGTCTGTGACCGCGCTCGACGGTACGACAGGTCAAAAACTCTGGACCCAGCAACGCTCGGGTGACCCTTTGGTGTTGCATCAAGCGGGTTTGTTGATCCCGTTTGGTGACACCTTGCTGGCAGGCTGGGGTGGACGTTTGGCCTCTTTGAACCCCAATACGGGTGTTGTGCGTTGGGAAACCCTGGTTGGTTCGTCGCGGGGCACCAACGAAGTGGAGCGTTTGGTGGACCTCGTCTCTGGGGCTAGCCGCCAGGGCAATGTGGTGTGTGTGCGTGCTTTTCAGGCTTCTGTGACTTGCGTCGATGCGTCCCGTGGCAACACTTTATGGACGCGCTCCGCCCAAGGCCACGAAGGCGTGGATGGCGATGAAGCTTTGGTGTTCGGCGTCGAATCCGACAGCAAAGTGCTGGCTTGGCAGCGCCAAGGTGGCCAGCCTGCCTGGACCCAGGAGTCGATGCGCTTTCGGGGTTTGAGTGCACCCACAGTTTTTGGCCGTTCGCTTGTATTGGGCGATGACAACGGCTTGCTTCACTTTTTGTCGCGACAGGATGGTCAAGTCATGCAACGCATGAGCACGGACGGCAGCCCGATCACAGGAAAGCCTGTCCTTGTTGGCCAAAATTTGGTGGTGGTGACACGCACCGGGGGCATTTTTGCATTTCGCCCTGAATGATGGATCGGAAAATCTTTAAGTGAAACCTGTACTGGCCCTTGTTGGCCGCCCCAATGTGGGCAAATCCACGCTGTTCAACCGCCTCACCAAGAGTCGGGATGCCATCGTGGCCGATTTTGCGGGATTGACCCGCGACCGCCATTACGGCAACGCCAAGCAAGGTCGGCAAGAATTCATCGTCATTGATACAGGTGGTTTTGAGCCCGATGCCAGCGCCGGTATTTACAAAGAGATGGCCAAGCAAACCCAGCAAGCGGTGGCCGAAGCTGACATTGTGGTGTTTGTGGTCGATGCACGTGGTGGTTTGTCTGCTCAAGACCATGACATTGCGAAATACCTTCGCAAAATTGGCAAACCCACTTTGTTGGTGGCCAACAAGGCCGAAGGCATGCTCGAAGGTATCCAACTGACCGAGTTCTACGAACTGGGTTTGGGCGAGGTGATTGCCATCTCAGCGGCGCATGGACAAGGCACACGCGGCTTGGTGGAACTGGCGTTTGAATCGCTCCATCTGCCCGAAGACCCCGAAGAAACCGATGACGATCCTTCCGTCATCAAGCTGGCTGTCGCCGGTCGCCCCAACGTCGGCAAGTCCACCTTGATCAACACCTGGTTGGGCGAAGAGCGCTTGGTCGCCTTTGACATGCCGGGCACCACGCGTGACGCGATTTCGGTACCGTTTGAAAAGCAGGGCCAAAAGTTTGAGTTGATCGACACCGCAGGTTTGCGCCGCAAGGGCAAAGTGTTTGAGGCCATCGAAAAATTTTCGGTGGTCAAAACGCTGCAGGCCATTGAGTCTGCCAATGTGGTGTTGCTGCTGCTGGATGCCGAGCAAGGCGTGACCGACCAAGACGCGCACATTGCGGGCTATGCCCTCGAAAGCGGCCGCGCCATGGTCTTGGCCGTGAACAAATGGGATTCCGTGGACGAGTACCAGCGCCAGTTGGTGCAACGCTCGATTGAAACGCGTTTGCCGTTTTTGAGTTTTGCCAACATGCATTTCATCTCGGCCAAGAAGCGCCAAGGCTTAGGTCCTGTCTGGGCTTCGATTGTTCAGGCCCACAAGGCGGCCATGTGCAAGATGAGCACGCCTATACTGACGCGTTTGTTGCTCGAGGCGGTTCAGTTCCAGAGTCCACAGCGCGGCGGCATGTTCCGCCCCAAGTTGCGTTATGCCCACCAAGGCGGTATGAACCCGCCCGTGATCGTGGTGCATGGCAATTCGCTGGAACACGTCACCGATACCTACAAGCGCTTTTTGGAAGGGCGTTTTCGCAAAGCCTTCAATCTGGCAGGCACCCCTCTGCGGATTGAAATGAAAACCTCCACCAACCCATTTGCCGACAAAGATGCCAGTTGATCTTTGAGGGCATGACGGTTGGTCCGCCGCCGCTGACTGGGCCTGTGGTAAGGTCAAACCCTCTAAAACTTCTGAACACGGAGCATATCGTGAGCAACAAAGGTCAACTTTTGCAAGACCCTTTCCTGAACGCACTGCGCAAAGAGCATGTGCCAGTGTCGATTTACCTTGTCAACGGCATCAAGTTGCAAGGTCAAATCGAGTCTTTTGATCAGTATGTCGTCTTATTGCGGAATACAGTCACACAAATGGTTTACAAACACGCGATTTCAACGATTGTGCCCGGCCGCTCTGTGACTTTCAGCACACCCGAAACGGGTGAAATCACCGCTTGATTTGGTTTTTTTCAGGCCTTGGCGATCTTGCCAAGGTCGCAGGTGCTGAATTTGTCTGAAACTTCATCCAACGCTCCCGCGCCGACCCTACTGGTCGGCGTTGATTTTGGGTGTGCGCATTTTGATGCGGACCTTCAAGAGCTGGGCTTGCTCGCCGAGTCTGGTGGTTTAAATCCTGTTGCACGTTTGACTTGCAAACGCAAAGCGCCTGATCCAGCCCTGTTTGTGGGCAGCGGCAAGGCCGATGAAATCAAAGCCTTGGCTTTGATGCATGGTGCCGTAGAGGTTTTGTTTGACCAAGCTTTGAGTCCTGCCCAGCAGCGCAATTTGGAGCGGCACATTGGCTTGCCGGTCAACGACCGGACTTTGCTGATTTTGGAAATTTTTGGCCAACGTGCCCGCAGCCACGAAGGCAAGTTGCAGGTGGAGTTGGCACGCCAACAGTACCTGAGCACCCGATTGGTGCGTCGCTGGTCACACTTGGAGCGGCAAAGCGGTGGTATAGGCATGCGTGGTGGTCCGGGTGAGACGCAGATTGAGCTGGACCGCCGGATGATCAATGACTCGATCAAGCGCATCAAAGAGCGCTTGGTCAAGGTCAAGCGACAGCGCAACACACAGCGCCGTCAGCGTGATCGGAGAGACACTTTTAACATCTCTCTGGTGGGTTACACCAACGCTGGCAAGTCGACCTTGTTCAATGCATTGGTCAAGGCGCGTGCCTACGCGGCTGACCAACTGTTTGCCACCCTCGACACGACGACCCGCCAGTTGTACTTGGGCGAGGCAGGCCGTTCGGTGTCTTTGTCAGACACGGTCGGTTTCATCCGAGATTTGCCCCACGGCTTGGTTGAAGCGTTTCAGGCCACCTTGCAAGAGGCGACCGATGCCGATTTGTTGTTGCATGTGGTGGACGCTGCCAACCTCGATTGGCCTGAACAGATGGCCGAAGTGCAAAAGGTGCTGACCGAAATTGGCGCCGAAACCGTTCCGCAGCTTTTGGTATTCAACAAGCTGGATGCACTGGACGCAGAGCGCTACCCTTTGCAGTTGCAAGACCAATACGAGATGGATGGCCAAGCTGTGCCCCGTGTATTTTTGAGCGCTCAATCCGGCAAAGGTTTGGATCTGTTGAGATCGGCCCTGTCTGAGATCGTTCAAACTGCTTTGCCCACCATCGTTTCTGAAGACGCAGATCCCCGTGACTTGACCCGGGAATATCCGGGTGAACTGCACTGAGGTCCAACCGAATTCGGCACAATGCGGGTTCGTCATTTCGACAAAGACACTTCACTATGAATTTTCACCTGCCAGCCCTGCGTTGGTCTTTGCTTCCAGCCAAGATCCGAGGCATGTTCAACCTGAATGACCCCCGTTGGGGACGGGATGACGACAAATCCAACGCCGACTCGGGCAACAAACCTGCGGGCGATGTGCCGCCTCCACCGGGTTCAAAACCGGATGCATGGCAACAACCGCCGGGCCGTGGCTCGCAACAACAGCAAAGTGGCCCCCCTGACTTGGATGAACTGTGGCGCGATTTCAACCGCAAATTGGGCCAATTGTTCGGAGGTTCCGGCGGACCCCAAAAACCGCAAGGCCCAGGGGGTTCCGGAGGCTCAGGTGGCCCAGGCATCCCTGTTTTCTTCAAAAATTTGGGTTTGGGTGTGATCTTGGCGGCGGCTCTGCTGGTTTGGTTGGGCACAGGCTTCTTCATCGTGCAAGAAGGTCAACAAGCGGTCATCACCCAGTTCGGCAAATACCACTCCACCGTGGGTGCTGGTTTCAACTGGCGTATGCCTTACCCCATTCAGCGTCAAGAACTTGTGTTTGTGACCCAAATTCGCTCGGTGGACATTGGCCGAGACACCATCATCAAGGCCACCGGTCTGCGTGAATCGGCCATGTTGACCGAAGACGAAAACATCGTCGAGATCAAATTTGCCGTTCAGTACCGTTTGAACGATGCGCGTGCCTATCTTTTCGAAAGCCGCAACCCCACCGAAGCGGTGGTTCAATCTGCAGAGACCGCTGTCCGTGAAGTGGTGGGCAAGATGAAGATGGACTCGGCCTTGGCTGAAGAGCGTGACCAAATCGCCCCGCGTGTGCGCGAAAAAATGCAAACCATTCTGGACCGCTACAAAGTGGGCATTGAGGTGGTTGGCATCAACTTGCAGCAAGGTGGCGTGCGCCCTCCTGAGCAAGTTCAAGCCGCCTTTGATGATGTGTTGAAGGCCGGCCAGGAGCGGGAACGTGCCAAGAACGAAGCCCAAGCTTATGCCAACGATGTGGTCCCTCGCGCGGTTGGTGCTGCGTCTCGCTTGAAGGAAGAGGCAGATGCTTACCGCGAACGCATTGTGGCGCAGGCCGAAGGTGATGCCCAGCGCTTCAAAACCATCTTGCCCGAGTACCAAAAGTCGCCTCAAGTCATGCGGGACCGCATGTACACCGACACAATGCAACAGATTTACAGCAACGTGACCAAAGTGCTGGTGGACAGCAAGCAAGGCTCCAACCTCTTGTATTTGCCGCTCGACAAAATCATGCAACAAGTGGCTGCAACAGCACCTCCTGCTGTGGATGTGCCAGCCCCACCCGCCACTGGCGTCAGTGCCAACAACGGTGCTGTGGACACGCGGTCACGCGACCTGCAGCGTTCGCGTGACCGCGATCCACGATAAGGACATCAAAAATGAATCGCATTGGATTGTGGATTTCTACCCTGCTGGTGGCCTTTGTGGTCTTCAGTTCGACGGTGTTTGTGGTGGATCAACGCCAGTTTGGCGTGGTCTATGCTTTGGGCCAAATCAAAGAAGTGATCACCGAGCCCGGTTTGCACTTCAAGCTGCCGCCCCCGCTGCAAAACGTCAATTACATCGACAAACGGCTGCTCACCTTGGACAGCCCCGACAACGAGCCCATGCTCACGGCTGAAAAGCAGCGTGTCGTGATCGACTGGTACGTGCGTTGGCGCATTGCCGACCCACAGGCCTACATCCGCAACGTGGGCTTGGACGAAAAGTCCGGTACCAACCAACTCAACCGTGTGGTTCGCAATGCCTTCCAAGAGGAGATCAACAAGCGGACTGTCAAGGAGTTGTTGTCCCTTAAGCGTGAAGAATTGATGGACGATGTGAAGGCCGCTGTGTTGCTGGTTGTCAAAGGTGCCAAGCCTTGGGGCGTTGATGTCGTCGATGTGCGCATCACCCGTGCTGACTATGTGGACACCATCACCGAATCGGTTTACCGCCGAATGGAGGCCGAGCGCAAGCGCGTGGCCAACGAGTTGCGCTCGACCGGTGGTGCCGAAGGGGAAAAAATTCGCGCGGATGCCGACCGCCAGCGTGAAGTGACCATCGCCAACGCTTACCGTGAAGCCCAAAAAATCAAAGGGCAGGGCGATGCCCAGGCAGCACGTTTGTATGCGGAGTCTTTTGGCCGTGACCCTCAATTTGCCCAGTTTTACCGCAGCCTTGAAGCTTACAAGTCCAGTTTCAACAGCAAGGGTGACGTGATGGTGCTCGACCCAGGCAGCTCTGAGTTCTTCAAAGGCATGCGTGGCGCTGCAAGCACCACCCCCGCTCGAAAGTAAGCTTTGCTGGACACCCTCCTGATGGCATTGGGCCTGATGCTCATCGTGGAGGGTTTGATGCCCATGCTCTCGCCCCTTCGTTGGCGCAGCCTGTTCGAACAACTGCTCCAGCTCGAAGATGGCCAGATTCGGTTTTTCGGTATGGCCATGGTCATCACGGGATTGCTTTTGTTCTGGCTGGTTTCATAAACCGATTCCAGAAACCGGCCTGCAACCCGGTAAAATCTCGTTTTTAACAGTCCCCCCCCCTCATCCCATGTCTGCTTGGGTCCTCCCGGATCACATTGCCGATGTCTTGCCCTCCGAGGCTCGTCACATCGAAGAACTCCGTCGCGAACTGCTGGACACTGCCCGTGGCTTTGGCTACGAGTTGGTCATGCCGCCGTTGCTGGAGCATTTGGAATCCCTGCTCACCGGCACGGGTGAAGCCTTGGATTTGCAGACCTTTAAACTGGTTGACCAACTTTCAGGCCGCACTTTGGGTTTGCGTGCCGACACCACACCCCAAGTGGCCCGCATTGATGCCCACTTGCTCGGTCGTGCTGGTCTGACCCGCTTGTGCTACTGCGGTCCGGTCCTGCACACACGTCCGGCCCGACCTCACGCCACCCGCGAACCTCTGCAATTGGGGGCGGAAATCTACGGCCACGCCGGTCCTGAGGCCGATTTGGAAATCTTGCAATTGGCACTGGACTGTCTTCGCGCTGCTCGCGTGGGTGATTTGCAGGTGGACCTGGCCGACGCGCGCATTGTCAACAGTTTGCTGCAGGCCGAACCCATCTCTGACGTTCTGCGCCATGACATCCACGCCGCACTGGCCATCAAGGACGCCAGTGCCATCGCCCGCTTGACTGCTGACTTTGCCAAGGTGAACCGCGACGGTTTGATGGCCTTGGTCAATTTGTACGGTGATGTCAGCGTGTTGGATCAAGCGGCGAAATGTTTGCCCGCAACGCCCGTCATCTCCGAAGCTTTGGGCCAATTGCGTGCTTTGGCTGAACAAATTCCGGGCGCGGCCATCAGTTTTGATTTGGGTGATTCGCGTGGCTACGCTTATTACAGCGGCATGCGCTTTGCCATTTATGCCCAAGGCGCATCTGACGCTTTAGCACGGGGTGGCCGCTACGACGGCGTGGGTGCTGTGTTTGGTCACCGCATCGACCGCGATCGGCCCGCTGTGGGTTTCAGCCTTGACCTGAAAGAATTGGTATCGACGGTCAAGCCATTGTCTTTGCGCGCGGCCATCCGTGCGCCATGGGGCAATGCTGTGAGTCTGCGCGAGGCGATCGCCTCCTTACGCAGCCGAGGCGAGACTGTGGTGTGTGTCCTGCCCGGACACGAAAGTGAAATCGACGAATTCCATTGCGACCGCGAGTTGATCGAAGCGGCAGGGCAGTGGGTGGTACAGGCTCTTTGAGAAAGAACATTTCAAGCATGAACAAGTTGCAAGGCCGTAATGTGGTCGTGGTCGGCACCCAATGGGGCGACGAGGGCAAAGGCAAACTGGTTGACTGGTTGACCGAAAGCGCCCAAGGCGTGGTGCGTTTCCAGGGCGGTCACAACGCTGGCCACACCTTGGTGATCAACGGTGTGAAAACCGCGTTGCACCTGATCCCCAGCGGGATCATGCGCGCAGGCGTGAAGTGCTACATCGGCAACGGTGTGGTCTTGTCGGTGCCCAAATTGCTCGAAGAAATTGCCGGTCTTGAAAAAGCCGGTGTCGAGGTGCGTTCACGCCTGCGCGTGAGCGAGGCTTGCCCGTTGATCTTGCCTTACCACGTCGCCTTGGATGTGGGCCGTGAAGCCGCCAAGGAAAAAGCCGGTACCGCCAAAATTGGCACCACCGGCCGCGGCATTGGCCCCGCCTACGAAGACAAAGTGGCGCGTCGCGCCCTGCGCGTGCAAGACCTCAAATACCCCGAGCGTTTTGCCACCAAGCTGCGCGAAAACCTGGCTTTGCACAACGAGATTTTGGTCAACATTTTGGGCGCTGCGCCTGTGGACTTTGACACCACCTACAACGAAGCCATTGCTTACGCCAAGGACTTGCTGCCCATGGTGGCCGATGTGTCGCGAGAATTGAATGACGCTCACAAAGCTGGAGCCAATTTGCTGTTTGAAGGCGCACAAGGCACCTTGCTCGACGTGGACCACGGCACCTACCCGTTCGTGACGTCCAGCAATTGTGTGGCGGGCAATGCTGCGGCGGGCGCAGGCGTGGGCCCGGGCATGTTGCACTACATCCTGGGCATCACCAAGGCTTATTGCACCCGCGTCGGTGGCGGCCCTTTCCCCACAGAACTCGACTGGGAAACTCCCGGCACACCCGGTTACCACATGTCCACTGTGGGCGCTGAAAAAGGCGTGACCACTGGCCGTTCGCGCCGTTGCGGCTGGTTCGATGCCGCTTTGCTCAAACGCAGTGCCCAGGTCAATGGCTTGAGCGGCTTGTGCATCACCAAGCTCGATGTGCTGGATGGCCTCAAAGAGTTGCTGCTGTGCACCGGCTACGAGCTGGACGGCGAAACCATCGACATCCTGCCCATGGGCGCAGACGAAATCGCCCGCTGCAAGCCGATTTATGAAGTCATTCCCGGCTGGACAGAAACCACGGTCGGCGTGACAGAAATGGACAAACTGCCTGCGACGGCTCGCCGGTACCTCGAGCGCATCGCCGAAGTCACGGGCGTACCTGTGCACGTGGTGTCCACCAGCCCAGACCGCGACCACACCATTTTGTTGCACAACCCCTTTGGCGCCTGAGCGCAGGTTGTACAAGTTCACATTGACCTCATCCACCCCTGACTTTTCTGGAGTTATCCCATGTTGACCGAAGACGGCAAGCACCTGTACGTGAGTTACGACGAGTACCACAACCTCATCGAAAAACTCGCCATCAAAATTCACCAGTCCGGCTGGGAGTTCGACAACATCCTGTGCCTGGCCCGTGGCGGCATGCGCCCTGGCGACATCTTGTCGCGCATTTTTGACAAGCCACTGGCCATCATGTCCACCAGTTCTTACCGCGCTGAAGCTGGGACGGTCCAGGGTCACCTCGACATCGCCCGCTACATCACCACCCCTAAGGGCGAGATCGCAGGCAAAGTGCTGTTGGTCGACGACTTGGCGGATACCGGCCACACTTTGCGTGCAGTGGTTGATCAACTCAAGAACAACTACCAGCCTGTGACGGAGTTGCGCACCGCTGTGATCTGGACCAAGGGCGTGTCGACCTTCAAACCCGACTACTCTGTGGACGATTTGCCCACCAACCCATGGATTCACCAACCCTTCGAGCCGTATGACAACATGCGCCCTGAAAAACTGTTGGAAAAGTGGAGTGTCTGAACCGAATCCTTCAGATATTGAAACCATTTTTTGAGTAATCAACAGCCTCCCTTGTGGAGGCTGTTTGCATTAGGATGTGAAGATGCAAGACGAAAAACCACCCTCAGCGCCACAGCACATTTCCACGGGTCTGATCCACCACCCTTACAGACCACCTGCCGATTTTCAGGCGCCACAACCGGGCGTGTTCAAGGCTTCTACGGTCTATTTCCCCACCGTCGCCGACATGCGCCAGCGTGAGTGGAAAGACAAATCAGCCTACACCTACGGCTTGCACGGTACGCCGACGACGTACATGCTGGAAGAGCGGTTGTGCGCGCTAGAGGGCGGTCTGCAATGCGTCCTGGTGCCCAGTGGCTTAGCGGCGCTGGCCTTGGTGGCATTGGCGGTGTTGAAGACAGGCGACGAAGTCTTGATTCCGGACAACGCCTATGGCCCCAACAAAGCTTTGGCCGATGGCGAGTTGCGTCACTTCGGCATCACGCACCGCTTTTACGACCCGATGGACCCAGAGGATCTGTCCCGCCAGGTCACGGAGCACACCCGACTGGTGTGGCTGGAGGCCCCCGGTTCGGTCAGCATGGAGTTTCCAGATTTGCCCGAAATGGTGAGACGCTGCCGCGAACGCGGTGTCATGTGCGCTCTGGACAACACTTGGGGTGCAGGATTGGCTTTCCAAGCCTTTGATTTGTTGGGCGATGGTGTAGAAGGGGATGGCAGTTTGGCGGTAGACATCAGCGCCCATGCACTTACCAAATACCCCAGCGGCGGCGGTGACGTGTTGATGGGCAGCGTCATCACACGCGATGCGGCATTGCACCTGAAAATCAAACTCTGTCACATGCGCTTGGGGCTCGGTGTGGCGGCGAATGACGCTGAATCCGTGTTGCGATCCTTGCCCAGTATCGCGCTCCGATACAAAGCGCACGACCAGACAGCCCGCACTTTGGCTGCCTGGTGGCAAGCCCAGCCCCAATGCGCCCAACTGATGCACCCGGCTTTTCAAGGCGCCCCCGGTCACGCCCATTGGCAAGCCCTGTGTGATCGTGAACCGGGCACAGGTTTGGCAGCAGGTTTGTTCAGCGTCATGATCGATGCGCGTTTCAGCCAAGCTCAGGTGGATGCGTTTTGCGATGGCCTGAAACTGTTCAAGATCGGTTACAGCTGGGGTGGACCCGTCAGCCTTGTGGTCCCGTATGACATTGCCTCGATGCGTCAGACTTGGCCTGGCCATTTGAAACCTGGCACATTGGTGCGTTTTTCCACCGGCCTGGAGTCAGCGCAGGACTTGATCTTTGACTTGCATCAATCCATGCAGGCCCATTTGCAATGGCCCTGACCAAGACTGTCCCTAGCGGTCATTTTTTGTGACCTAGGACACACAGCGTTGGTGGTTTCCATACTGTTCAAAGTCTGTCGGTGGCGCTACTGTCAACGCTTGTGTGTTTCAGATGGATTGCTGCATGACTGCCGAAGCCAAGTCTCTTGAGTCTGCCCGGGAGTCAGACTTGCCCACGATGGCGACCCCCTATGTGCCTCCACCCCCTGTGGGGCCGCGCTCGCAAATGCGCAGCGTGGGTTTAAGAGATCCTTTTCGCTGGCTTGCACGGGGCCTGGGGGATATGCGCCATCACCCGGGCATTGCGCTGTTTTATGGCCTGTGCTTTTGTGGCATGGCGCAGGTGCTGGCCTTGGTGTTCAAGCACAAGCCCGAGTACACCTTGTCCTTGGTATCGGGTTGTCTCTTGGTCGGGCCTTTCTTGGCCATGGGCTTGTACGAGGTCAGCCGCAAACGTGAATGTGGCGAGCAGCCTGAGATGTCCACTTCGCTCATGTGCTGGGACCAACACATTCGCAGCATGGCCATGTTGGTGTTGGTGTTGATGGTGTTGGAGTTGCTGTGGGGCAGGGCATCTTTGGTGGTTTTTGCGGTGTTTTTCAACACCGGCATGCCCTCCACCACGGGGGTGATCGAGGCTGTTTTCAACCCCCAAAACATCGAATTTCTGATGGTTTACCTGGCTGTGGGTGGTGTATTTGCGGGGCTTGTCTATGGCCTGTCGGTGGTGTCCATTCCCATGATTTTGGATCGCGACACCGATGCCATCTCGGCGGTGATCACCAGCATGCGTGTGGTTTTTTCGCACCCGGGTGTGATGCTGCTGTGGGGCCTGCTGCTGAGCGTGTTGGTGCTCGCGGCCTTGTGGCCATGGGCGCTGGGCATCATCGTGGTGGGGCCTTGGTTGGGGCATGCCAGCTGGCATGCGTATCGGGGCTGTGTCGAGTGGGAAGAAAACCCTGAAGAAGCTGTTACATTGGGCAGCTCAAATTAAAGGAGCCATCTTGGCCACACCCAACTACGGATTCGAAAAACGCCAGAAAGAATTGGCCAAGAAACGCAAAAAAGAAGACAAGCTCAAAGCCAAGTCCGACCGCAAATCGGGCCTGTTGGCGGAAGACGGCTCTGAAATCGAGAGTGAAGAGGGCGATGTTGTTACTGCAGCGCCGGGTGCGGCCGAGTCACCCACGCCTGCGAGCTGACACCTTCGCTGCCGCCTCCTGCCTTTTAGGAGCGACCCCCGGGTCGCGAAAACCGCTCACGGACCAGTTGTATGTCTATCGCCCCGAGGGTGGGGCTCCTACAAAATTTCTGTCCTTATACGGTTTGCACCAACTCTCTCGCCAATACCAGCATGTCGGCCATGCTGTGGCTTGCAGGGCTGACGAGCGGCGCTTGGGCGTAATGGACAAAGTTGTTGCCCGTGGAAGTCTCATAACCTGGATCGTAATGAGCTGACAGCAACTCGGTCACGACTTCGCGCATTTCACCGCGCACGATGCGTTCTTGCCAGCCTTGCACCACCGCCTTGCCGCGCAAGGCGGTCAGGCGCTCCAGTCGATCGGCAAACAATGCGCGGTCTTCTGTGAAAAATGCATAGTCTTCCAGCAGCAAATTCACCCTGTTTTCCAGCGATAAGTCCACGCGCAGACATGGGCTGTCCCGCATGGCCACCATCAACTCGGCGGGCACAGTCAAGTTGCCCACCTTCTTGCTTTCAGCCTCCACAAAAACCGGTTGTTTGGCGCTGAAACCTCGCAATGCATCCCAGACTTGGGTGTCAAAAGCTTTTTGCGTGGGCTGCGGTGTGCCGGGAATCAGACCCAACACCGAACTGCGATGGCAGGCAATGGCTTCCAGGTCCAGCACCTGTGCCCCCTCCTGGGCCAAAGCCTGAAGCAGACGTGTTTTGCCAGAACCTGTGGGACCACACAGCACCTTGAATTGCAAGCGTTGCGCCTGCAATGGAGTGTCTGCCATCACTGCTTTGCGAAAGGCCTTGTAGCCGCCTTCGATCAGGTGCACCTTGAAGCCGATTTGACCCAGGATGAGCGCCAGCGAGTTGCTGCGCTTGCCCCCGCGCCAGCAATACACCAGCGGCTGCCAGTTGCGTGGCTTGTCCATCACATGGGTTTCGATGTGGCGGGCGATGTTTTTGGCCACCAGCGCTGCACCTACTTTCTGTGCCTCGAAGGGGTTGACCTGCTTGTACAGCGTGCCGACCCGGATGCGCTCATCGTTGTTGAGCGACGGCCAGCTCAGGGCGCCGGGCAGGTGGTCTTCGGCATGTTCGCCTTCAGAGCGGGCATCGAGAATGGCGTCAAACTGGTTCAGTTGGGCCATGGCCTGTTCGGCCGAGATCAGGTGAACGCTCATTTCAGTTGTTTCTTCAAAGAGGGCCAGACGTTGGCCAGTAGACGCGGTTGGGCCGCTTCATTGGGGTGGATGCGATCGGCTTGGAACCATTTGAGCGGCTCGGGGTCATCACCCACGCCTTTCAAAAAGAAAGGCACCAGCGCCGCCTTTTGGCTTTTGGCCACTTGGGCATACGCCGCTTCAAACTGGCGGGCCATTTCGGGGCCGTAGTTGGGTGGCATTTGCATGCCCAGCAGCAGCAATTGCGCCCCGGCGGCTTGGGCTTGTTGGGTCATGGCCAGCAAATTGGCTTGTGTCATGGCCATGGGCAAGCCGCGCAGCGCATCGTTGCCACCCAGCTCAATGACCACATGGCTGGGCTGATGACGTTTGAGCAAAGCGGGCAGACGAGAGCGGCCGCCCGAGGTGGTGTCCCCGCTGATGCTGGCGTTGATCACTTCCACGCCAGGTTTTTCTTTGTCCAATTGTTTTTGCAACAAGGCCACCCAACCCGTGCCCCGGGCCAGGCCGTACTCGGCGCTCAAGGAGTCGCCCAGCACCAAAATGCGTTGTGCTGAAGAGGCTTGAGCTGACGCGGCAAAGCCCCAGCCAGCCAGGGCCAGCAGGGTCCAGTTAAAGTGTCGACGTCTTAACAAAGGTTTGTGCATGCCTGAATCCATCATTGCCGTGCGTGGCGTCTCAAAAAGTGTGCAAGATGCCAGTGGGCAACTGGACATTTTGCGCGATATCGATTTCTCATTGAACGCCGGGGAAACAGCCGCCATTGTCGGTGCTTCTGGTTCGGGCAAAAGTACTTTGCTGGCGATTTTGGCGGGCCTGGACACGCCCAGCAGCGGACAGGTGGTACTGGCCGGGCAGTCGCTGTTCGATTTGTCTGAAGACGAGCGTGCCGCCCTGCGGGCCCAACATGTGGGCTTTGTGTTCCAGAGCTTTCAGCTCATGCCCAACCTCACAGCACTTGAGAACGTGATGCTGCCCCTGGAGCTGGCCGATCGGCCTGATGCCCGCAACCAGGCTACGGCCATGCTGCAGCGCGTGGGCCTGGGCGAGCGCCTGAAACACCTGCCCAAAGTCTTGTCGGGCGGTGAGCAGCAGCGCGTGGCCTTGGCGCGCGCTTTTGTGGTCCAACCCGATCTGTTGCTGGCCGATGAGCCTACTGGCAGCTTGGACCATGCAACAGGGGAGGCCATCATGGACCTGATGTTTGCGCTCAACCGTGAGCAGGGCACCACTTTGGTCTTGGTCACGCACGACCGCCAGTTGGCCGCCAAGTGCGAGCGCAGATTGGTGATTCAAGCAGGGCGGCTGACGGAGGCTTCCGGCGCTTCGGTCTAACAACGATAATCCAAGGATGTCATCCCATAAAGTGCTGTTCGGCTTTCATGCCGTGGGCGTTCGCCTCAAGATCGCCCCCCAATCCGTTGTTGAAATCCACTACGAGGTCACCCGCCGCGACGCCCGCATGCGGCAATTCATCGACAAGGCCCGCGATTCGGGCATGCGCATGGTCGAATCCGACGGAGAGCGCTTGGCCAAACTGGCTGGCGGACATGGCCACCAAGGCGTGGTCGCACTGGTCACGCCCATCCCTCAAAACCATTCGCTCGACGACCTCCTCGACACCGTCGAAGGCCCGCCTTTGCTGTTGGTGTTGGACGGCGTGACCGACCCGCACAACTTGGGTGCTTGCCTGCGTGTGGCCGATGGTGCGGGCGCACACGCCGTGATCGCCCCCAAGGACCATGCGGCCGGCATCAACGCCACGGTGGCCAAAGTGGCCAGCGGCGCGGCCGAAACCATGCCTTACTTCATGGTCACCAACCTGGCGCGAACACTTGGCGAGCTCAAAGAGCGCAGCATCTGGGTGATTGGCACCAGCGGCGACGCGCCACGCAGCATCTACCAAGCCGACCTCAAAGTGCCCACCGCCTTGGTGCTGGGTGCCGAGGGCGATGGCATGCGCCAATTGACGCGCAAGAACTGCGACGAACTGGTCAGCATCCCTATGCGCGGCGCGGTCGAAAGCCTGAACGTGTCTGTCGCCAGCGGTGTGTGTTTGTATGAAGCTTTGCGCCAACGCAGTTAAACCCAAGGAGCACTCATGAAACCCCTGTTCAAACACACTGCAAAGGTTGCAGCTTTGCTGGGCTTGATGTTTCTTGGTGCATGCACCCAAGAACAACAAAACAAGATCAGCCGCGACATCCAGAACTGGACCGGCACCAACGGCGTGATGGAGGTCTATGCCGGAGATAAAGTGGTGCGGCGCTTTTTGAAAGTGGACAAAATCAGCACCGCCTTGGGCACAGACGATGGCAAACCCCGTGCTTACCGTTATGGCTACGGAGTCCTGGATGAGAACCTGAACATGCAAGCAGACCCGGGCGAGAAAAAGGTCTACTTTGAGGTCAGCGATTTCTCGAACACGGTGTTTTTTGAGAATCCAAACTGAACCACCAGGCTCGACCTAGACCCAGCCCAAGGCCCCGACGACGGCCCCTGCGCCAAACAACCAAAGCAGTTGGATTTTGGTGCGCCAGACCAGGCCCATGGCAACCAATGTCAGCAACCACAATGGCCAGTCCCGTTCAGGCTGATTGTGGCTGGCTGTGAGTAACCAGCCGGTAGAGACCAGCAGCGCAATGACCACCGGAGCCATGCCCAACTTGAAGGCTTTCACGCCAATGTAGTCCCGATGTTTGTGGGCCCAGCGCGTCGCGGTGTAAGTCAATAAGGACGAGGGAAGCATGATGCCCAAGAGGCTCAAGAACATGCCCATCGCTGACAAAGCGACACTGAGCCAGCCACCGCCCAACCCTGCCGCGGCGTTCAAACCCACATTCCAACCCATCAATCCCACAAAAAGCACATTGGGGCCGGGTGCCGACTGGGCCAAGGCAATGGAAGAACTGAATTGTTGTTCGGTCAGCCACTGGTTTTCATCAACCAAAAACCGGTGCATGTCGGGTGCAGTGATGATGGCCCCGCCGACCGCCAACAAGGAAAGTGACATGAAATGGTTGAACAGCGCCAACCAGTCGCCGAAGTCCAATTGAAGTGTCAAACTCATGGGGCAGTCCTTTTCAGGGCTTCTTGCCGCGACAGCTGGACATAAGCCCATGCACAAGTCAGACTGCCGATGCCCAACAGCACCCAAAGCAAGGGCCAGCGAAACAGACTGACCGCTATGAAGGTGCTGAGCATGACGGCTGTGCAAATGGTCAAACCCATGGGGTTGAGTTTCAAAGCGGAGATCAATTTGATGCCCGTGGCCGCAATCATGCCGGCGGCCACGGCGCCCATCCCTCGCAAAGCCCCTTGAGCCCAAGCCAGATCCGACACGCTGCCAAATGCCAGCGCCAGCAGCAACAAAACGGCGGTCGGGGCAGCCAACATGCCCGCCATAGCGGCCAGTGCGCCGGGCAAACCAAAGTAGCGTCCGCCAACCATCAAACAGAGATTGATCACATTGGGGCCCGGCAAAATCTGGGCTACGGCCCAATCTTCAACAAATTGGGTTTGCGTCATCCAACGCTTGCGCTCGACCAACTCTCGTTGTGCTACGGCCAACACACCACCAAAGCCCTGCAAAGCCAAAATGGTGAAAGAGACAAACAGGTCGGTTTTGGACGTTGGCTGGTTAAGTGGGGTGATCTCAGACATTTTGCGCATTATCGGTGCCCAGCCAAGCCAACTTGCCTTGCCCGCTGTCGCCCAGGCGCCGCACCAAGGCAGCTGCTTGTGTTTCAGGCAGAGCAAAACGCAGCGTCACCACACTGCCGTGGTCCACCGAAAGCCACTGCGCATCGGTCAGCTCAACCTCACGCCTGACCATGCCTTCCAACGAATACGGCACGCTACAAGCCAGCTCAGCTTGCTTGATCAAAGGGATTTTCTCGGCCGTTAGCAGCGCCTGCGCCACCGCGTCGGTGTAGGCTCGCATCAGCCCCCCTGCACCGAGCTTGACGCCGCCAAAGTAGCGAACCACCGAGGCCATCACGCCCTCCAAGTCCTGATGCCGCAGCACTTCCAGCATGGGGCGACCCGCGGTGCCACCGGGCTCGCCATCGTCGTTGGCGGCTGACTGCCCGCCGGCCAGAAGCGCCCAGCAGACATGGGCCGCATCTGGGTGTTCTGCTTTGAGTTGCGCCACGCGAGTCAGGGCCGCATCCCGACCTGGCACCGATTCAACACAGGCGATGAAACGGCTTTTTTTGATGACCAGTTCGTGGTGGGCAGGGCGGGCAAGGGCAAAAGGCATGCCTCCATTGTCGGGCAGAGCCGCAGCGTGCAATACCCGCTGGTTGTTTAAGCCCACCCCCAAACCCCTACACTAGCGGGTTATCCCGAGTGCCCAGCCCATGAACGCCTTTGTCGACGTCTCTTTTTTCCCGCGTGACGCCAAACCTCTGACCAGTTACCGCAAGTTCTGGGCACAGCGTTTTGGCACGGCCCCGTTTTTGCCGATGAGTCGCGAAGAAATGACCCAACTGGGCTGGGACAGCTGCGACATCATTTTGGTCACAGGCGATGCCTATGTGGACCACCCCAGCTTTGGCATGGCTGTCATCGGCCGCATGTTGGAAAACCAGGGTTTTCGGGTCGGCATCATCGCCCAACCCGACTGGACCAGCGCCGACCCCTTCAAGGCCCTGGGCAAACCCAACCTGTTTTGGGGCGTGACCAGCGGCAACATGGATTCCATGATCAACCGCTACACGGCGGACCGCAAAATCCGCACCGACGACGCCTACACCCCCGGCGACGTGGGCGGCAAGCGGCCCGACCGGGCGGCCATCGTCTACAGCCAGCGCTGCCGCGAAGCCTTCCCCGAAGTGCCCATCGTGCTCGGTGGCATCGAAGGCAGCCTGCGCCGCATCGCGCATTACGACTACTGGTCTGACAAAGTGCGCCGCTCTGTGGTGGTGGACAGCAAGTGCGACCTGCTTCTGTATGGCAACGCCGAGCGGGCGATTGTCGAGATCGCCCACCGCCTGGCCGCCCGCGAGCCGGTGCAGCAGATCACCGACGTGCGCGGCACCGCTTTTGTGCGCCGCGAGACGCCAGAGGGCTGGTTCGAGATCGACTCCACCAGCGTGGACACACCCGGGCATGTGGAGGCCCACATCAACCCGTATTTGATGATTTCGGACCAAGCGCGGGAGCAGGGCGCGACCTGTGCGCGAGAGGAAGAGGCCAAGGAAGTGGCCGAAGGCCACAACGCCAAAAATGTCGAAGCCGATTTGAGCGCTGCCGTGGCCCAGGCTCGCACCGCGCAAGCCGCTATTGAGCACATCATTCAGCCGCTCACCTTTGTGCCCAACCCGGCCCTGCGTGGCAAAGGCACCCACAAAGTCCCGCCCCGCGACAAAAGCGTGATCCGCCTGCCCAGTTACGAGCAGGTCAAGCAAGACGCCGTGCTCTATGCCCACGCCAACCGCGTGCTGCACCTGGAAACCAACCCCGGCAACGCCCGCTGCTTGGTGCAAGCGCACGGGGAGGGGGCCACCGCCCGCGACGTGTGGATCACACCGCCGCCCATCCCGCTGACCACTGCAGAGATGGACCATGTATTTGACCTGCCGTATGCCCGCAGCCCGCACCCACGCTATGCCGACGAAAACGGCAGCCACGACCATGCGACCAAAATCCCCGCGTGGGAAATGATCCGCTTCAGCGTGAACATCATGCGCGGCTGCTTTGGCGGCTGCACCTTTTGCTCCATCACCGAGCACGAAGGCCGCATCATCCAAAGCCGCTCCGAAGAATCGGTCATCCGTGAGGTGGAAGACATCCGCGACAAGGTCAAAGGCTTCACCGGCGTCATCTCTGACCTGGGCGGCCCCACGGCTAACATGTACCGCTTGGGCTGCAAGAGCCCCGAAATTGAATCGGCCTGCCGCAAACCGAGCTGCGTGTTCCCCGGCATCTGCCAGAACCTGACCACCGACCATGGCCCGTTGATCAACATGTACCGCCGGGCCCGCAACCTCAAGGGCATCAAGAAAATCTTGATCGGCTCTGGTCTGCGTTACGACCTGGCCGTGCAGTCGCCCGAGTATGTGAAAGAACTGGTCCAGCACCATGTAGGCGGGTATCTCAAGATTGCGCCCGAGCACACCGAGGGCGGCCCGCTGTCCAAGATGATGAAGCCGGGCATCGGCACCTACGACCGCTTCAAGTCGATGTTTGACAAGTACAGCGAAGAAGTGGGCAAAAAGCAGTTCCTCATCCCGTATTTCATCGCCGCCCACCCCGGCACCAGCGACGAAGACATGATGAACCTGGCCGTTTGGCTTAAAAAGAACGGCTTCAGGGCCGACCAGGTGCAAACCTTCTACCCCAGCCCCATGGCCACAGCCACGGCCATGTACCACTCCACCCGCAACCCGCTGCGCAAAATCACCCGCGACAGCGAAAAAGTGGACGTGGTCAAAGGCGACAAACGCCGCCGCTTGCACAAAGCTTTTTTGCGGTACCACGACGCCACCAATTGGCCTTTGTTGCGTGAAGCCTTGAAAGCCATGGGCCGCTCAGACCTGATTGGCAACGGCAAACACCACCTGATCCCGAGCTGGCAACCGCTGGCCGAAGAAGGCTACCAAAGCGCCCGCCGCAAAAACAGCACGGGTGCAGGTGCCAAATCGTCGGTCTCACTCTCGACAACACCCAAGCGCTCAGGTCAGCCTAAAAAGGGTCAGCTGCTCACGCAGCACACCGGACTGCCACCAAGAAAAAGAACTTGAAGGGGTTAAGCGTGTTATCTATTGCGTCAGAAACCCAGCATGTGAAGTGCGACCAGCGCTAAAAATCCAGCAAACGCGAGTTGAAGCTTGCGTTTGTCCATGCGTTGAGAAAGGCGTGCACCCCAATTCGCAAAGACGATGCTGACAGCGCTGATGCCCAAGAATGCGGGCCAATGCACATACCCCCAAGTTTGAGGTGTTTGTGGGCCTGTCAGTGCCAAACCCACTGCACCAATGAAAGAAATTGGAATGGCAACAGCCGAGCTGATGACCACGGCTTGGCGCATATCGACGCCGCGCAGAACCAAATACGGGACGGTCATGGCGCCGCCACTGACCCCCAGTAATGTCGATATGTGGCCGATCAATGTTCCTGCAGCAACCATCTCCATTCGATTGGGGGGCGCTCGATTGGCGGAATTTTTTTGGTGTAACAAGAGGCTGACGCAAGTTGTCAAAGCAAAAAGGCCAAAGCCGAGTTTGAGCCATTGGGTCGGTAACCAATTGGCCAGTAAAACAGCTGACAGCGAACCTGCGCTGACAGAGGCGGCCAACCAAGGCATTGCTTGGGATTGCAGACGTTGAGCCCGCCAGTGTGTCCACGAGCTGGTGCATGACGTGATGACAATGCAGGCCAAAGACGTGGCGACTGCAAAGTGCATGACTTCTGGTCCCAGCGTCGTATCAGATCGCCATAAAAAATAGAGCGTTGGGACAATCACCAATCCGCCACCCACGCCAAACAAACCTGCCGTGAATCCTCCAGCCGCGCCCACAAGCAAAAAAAGCAGCCAAACGGAGATCATGCGGTCAAGGGCTTGAATTGGCCAAATTGGCTGCGCCAAAAATTCAACGCTTGAGTTTCATCTTGCCAACCAAAATCTATGACACGGCCAATGACGATGTGGTGATCGCCAGCATCGACCAATTGATGCAATTGGCAATCAAACCAAGCCAAAGCTTCGGTCAGACGTTGGCGCTGACTGTGCTGCCTTTGTACAGGCACCCCTGCAAAGCGGGCGTTCATATCGCCTGTCGCAAACTGTTTTGCCACAGCCTCTTGTTTTTGGGAAAGAACACTGACAGTAAAGCCGCCTGATTGTGTGAAGGCCTCAAGACTGCTGGCTGCCTTGCGGATGCTCCAGAGCACCAGTTTGGGGTCAAGTGAGACCGATGCAAAAGAGTTGCAGGTCATGCCCCAGTCGCAGCCTTGCCAGTTTGCCGTCACAACGGTCACGCCAGTAGCGAAACAGGACAAGGCTTTGCGGTATTCGGCTGGGTCTAGTGTGGCGTTGACGCTTGGTGTTATTCCGGCCGACGGCACTTGGGGCATCTGATGCATGTTTTTTGGACGATCAAGGCACTTCGTGGCCGTTGGCTAATTCATAGAGCTCGTACCAAGTTTGGCGGTCCATGGGCACGCGGGCGGCGTCGCCAAAGCGGGCGATGCGATCGAGCTGGTTGCTGCCCATGACCGGCACAACCCCCACTGGGTGGTGCATTAGCCAGGCCATGGCCACGGCGGTGGTGTCGGTGCCTGCAGCGCGGGCCAAGGCCTCCAGTTTGGGGGCCAGTCGGGCGGCGGCGGTGCCGGGGGTGCCCGTTTGCGCATGCAAACGACCGCCACCGAGCGGTGACCAAGCCATCAAGGGCATGCGGTGCTGCTGTGCATGGGCCAATTGCCCATTGATGAAGGGCGCGGTGTTCAGCAAACTCAGCTCCAGCTGGTTGGTTTGAAGTTTGTGCTTCATGCAAGACTGCAGCAAGTTAACATCCCAAGGCATGAAGTTGGACACACCCACACCGCGCAGCTTACCGCTGTCGATCAAGCCGTCCAGGCAGGCACCCAGGGCTTGGGCGTCCATCAGCGGATCGGGCCGATGGATGAGCAGCAGGTCGATCACGTCCACGCCAATGCGTGAGAGCGAGCGCTCCACGCTGGCCGTGACGTGGGCAGTGCTGGTGTCGTAGTGCTTGACCCGGGTGCTGGGCCACAGCGACGACAGCAGCATGATGTCGGTCTTGGTGACGATTTCGATTTGGCTCTTCAGGCTGGGGCGGGCCTTGATGGCCTCGCCAAACAGGGCTTCGCAGCGGTAGTCGCCATAAATGTCGGCATGGTCAAAGGTGGTGATGCCTTGGGCCAGACAGGCGTCAATGCGGGCCAGGTTGGCGCTGACCGAATGGTCTTGTGCCTCGGATAAACGCCACACCCCGTAGGCCATGCGACTGAGGCTACGCCCATTGGGCAGGGTGATGCGACGTATTTTTGAATTCATTTGCGGACTCCTGTGCCCAAAGGGGTGGGCGGTGTTTGGGCCGGAACACGGCCATATTCTTGGGCGAGGGACACGGTTTTGAGTTGCGGCAAAACTTTGGTGCCGAAGATCTCGCATTCCTGCAGATGGGGGTAGCCGGAAAAAATGAAGGCCCGAATGCCCATCTTCTGGTAGGCCTCGATTTCGCTGAGCACCTGGTCCACGCTGCCCACCAAGGCGGCACCGCATCCGCTCCGGGCACGGCCTACGCCGGTCCACAGGTGGGGCTCGATGTAGCCTTCGTCGTCAGCGCGCTCACGGTTGGCGCTTTGCAGCGACACACCCAGACTGCCAGCATCCAATGCGCGTTGGCGGATTTCCCGGCCTTTTTCGTCGTCAAGTTGCGAGACCAGTTCGGCCGCGTACTCCCGCGCTTCGGCTTCGGTGTCACGTACGATCATGTGCACGCGCAGGCCGTAATCGAGCAAGCGGCCGTGCTTTTCGGCTTGGGCATGCACATCGCGCATGCGCTGGGCCAGCATGTCCTTGGGCTCGGGCCACATCAAATAGGTGTCGCAATGGGCACCGCACAGGGCCAGGGCGTCGGGGCTGTAACCCCCGAAATACAGCAAGGGGCCACCGTTGGTCTGGTAGGGCCGAACAGGGTCGGTGGACAGGCCTTTGAGTTTGTAGATCTCGCCGTCGTAGTTGATTTCGTCCTGGGTCCAGGCTTGCTTGAGGATTTCGACCACTTCCCATGAACGGCGGTAGCGGTAAGCGCTGTCTTCTTGCTGGCCCGGAAAGTCGGAAGAGATGACGTTGAGTGTCAAGCGGCCTTCCAAAATGTGATCGAGCGTGGCCACCGTGCGTGCCAGCATGGCGGGGTGGGTTTCGCCGCAGCGGATGGCTGCCAGCAAATTCATGTTTTTCGTTTTGTGCGCAACAGCCGCCGCGAAGGTCAGCGTGTCTTGCCCAACTTGGTAGGACGAGGGGCACAAGATGTTGCGGTAACCCAGTTCGTCAGCTCGCTCCACAATGCGGCTTGTGTTGGCCCAATTACTGCGCAAGTCGCTGTCGGGGATGCCCAAATGTCGAAAGTCATCTGAGCATAAAGGGGCAAACCAAGCCACCTCGGCGCCTTGAATGTCTTCACCTTTGACGGGAACAATGCTCATGAATGGCTCCTTCACTAAGATGAATGAATAATAAATGAATTTGTGCGTCGTCTTGCACGGGTTTCCCCGGTATCTCCCCTTTATTTGTCATACTCATCAACATGCATGCACCACTTCCTGCCAAGCCCTTGCCTGTTTATCTTCAGATTGCTGAATTGCTGGCCCGTCAAATCAAGGCGGGATACTGGCACAGCGGCGAGCGCTTGCCCACCGAAGCCGAATTGGCGCAGACTTTGTCAGTGGCTGTTGGGACTTTGCGCAAGTCTTTGGGTTTGCTGGAAGAGCAGGGGGTTTTGGAGCGTATTCAAGGCTCAGGCACTTACGTTCGGCAAACGCAAAATTCGCAGCAAATTTATGAGCTTTTTAGACTGGAGTTGATGGAGGGGCCAGGATTGCCAACGGCGCATATATTGGATCTGTCACTGCAGCACGACCCCAATGAACTTCAGGGCAAGGCACAGATTGGCGAAGATTGTTGGCGGGTTCGTCGCATGCGTTTTCTGAACCAAAGACCTGCAGCTTTGGAGGAAATTTGGTTTTCAGCCACTCACTGCCCCAATTTGGAAATCCAAGATTTGGGGGACTCCATGTACTTGTTTTATCAGCAGCGCTTGGGCGTCTGGATTTCCCGGGTGGAGGACCATATCAGTGCCGCCATAGCCCCTTCTTGGTCTGTGCCGCCAATAGGGTTGTTGCCGGATCAATCTGCAGGCTACATCGAGCGTTTGTCTTGGACATCCAACAATGAGATAGCCGAGTTTTCAAAAACCTGGTTTGATCCAGCGGTGTGTCGATACACGTCACGAATGAGCCAATAACGGCCTTCAAGCTGCTTGCAGTGCCGCCAACAACTCTGTTTCGATCTCAATCTGCGCCTTGTTTTGCTGCAACTTGGCGCCGCTGACGAGAAAACTGTCTTCCACGCGTTCACCCAAGGTGCTGATTTTGGCCAGGCGCAGGTGCAAACCGTGGTGGGCCAGCACGCTTGCGATGCTGTAGAGCAAGCCGATGCGGTCACTGGCCGAGATGCTGAGCAACCAGTTTTGGGCTTTGTCATCGGGTTCCAAACTGACCCGGGGGGTGATCGGGAAACTTTTCACACGGCGTGACACCCGACCGCGGGTGGGCGGGGGCAGGGGGCCTTGTTTTTCAAGGGTTTGGGTCAGGCCGGACTCGACCATGCTGAGCAACTCTCGGTAGTGCTCAGGCAGCATGTGCGTGACGATCTGGAATGTGTCCAGTGCCCAGCCCGTGCGGGTGGTGTGGATTTTGGCGTCTTGGATGCTGAAGCCCGATTGGTCAAAGTGACCGCAAATGCGGGCAAACAAATCGGCTTGGTCGGGGGTGAACACCAGCACCTGCAGGCCTTCACCCACGGGCGAAATGCGCGCACGCACGATGGGTTTGGCAGGGCCTTCGGCAGGCTTGGCCACATGGCGGGACAACTGGCGAGCGTGCCAAGCGATGTCAGATGCATCGTGGCGCATGAAGTAGCCCACATCGAGCGTGTCCCACAGCGCTTTTTGGCCTTCGAAGGGTTCGCTGTGGCGTGCCAACTCAATCAGGGCGTCGCGCTTTCGGGCTTCGACCTCTGCGTTGGCGTCCGGGGCTCGGCCGCCCAGCACGCGCAAAGTGGATTTGTACAGGTCTTCCAGCAGCTTGCCCTTCCAGGCATTCCAGACTTTGGGGCTGGTGCCACGAATGTCGGCCACCGTGAGCAAATAGAGCGCGGTCAGGCGCCGCTCGTTGCCCACACGCTGGGCAAATCGGGCGATGACTTCCGGGTCGCTCAGGTCTTCCTTTTGGGCCACATGGCTCATGGTCAGGTGCTCACCCACCAAAAACTCGATGAGTTGGGCGTCTTCTTTGTCCAGTTTGTGCTGGCGTGCAAAGGTACGCACTTCGGCAATGCCCAGTTTGGAATGGTCGCCGCCTCGCCCTTTGGCGATGTCGTGAAACAAAGCAGCGGTGTACAAGATCCAGGGCTTGTCCCAGCCCCCTGCGACTTGCGAGCAAAACGGGTACTCGTGCGTGTGCTCGGGCATAAAAAACCGGCGCACATTGCGCAGCACCATCAGGATGTGCTGGTCCACTGTGTAGGCGTGAAACAGGTCGTGCTGCATCTGGCCCACGATGCGCCTGAACACCCACAAATAGCGACCCAACACCGAGGTCTCGTTCATCAGCCGCATGGCATGCGTGATGCCTTGGGGCTGCTGCAAGATGTGCAAAAACGTTTGACGGTTGACCGGGTCGGCGCGAAAGCGCCCGTTCATGATGGACCGCACGTTGTACAGCGCACGCAGTGTCCGAGCCGACAGGCCTTTCACGCCCGGCGTGGCCTGGTACAGCAAAAAAGTTTCCAAAATGGCGTGCGGGTGCTTTTGGTACAGGTCGTCGCTGGCCACTTCGATCAGGCCTGCTTTTTCAAAAAAACGCGCGTTCAACGGACGGAAGTCGCTGATGGACTCACCCCGGTCTGCTTGCAGCCGGTCTTGGATGTTGAGCAGCAGAATTTGATTGAGCTGGGACACCGCTTTGGCGGCCCAATAGTATTGGCGCATCAGCTTTTCACTGGCACGCAAGGCGAGTCGCCCATCGGGCGTCACATCGGACGCGTAGCCAAAGGACTCGGCCACAATGGTTTGCAAATCAAACACCAGACGGTCTTCTCGCCGTTTGGCGTGCAAATGCAAGCGTGCGCGGATCAGGCCCAGCAGCGCTTCGTTGCGTTTGATTTGGCGTGCTTCCAGTGGCGTGGCCAAGCCCTTGCGAGCGAGTTCATCCCAACTCTGGCCCAGACCAGCCGCACGGGCCACCCACAAAATCACTTGCAGGTCGCGCATCCCGCCTGGGGATTCCTTGCAGTTGGGCTCTAGCGCGTAGGGTGTGTCTTCGAACTTGGTGTGACGCTGCCGCAGTTCGAGCGTCTTGGCCACCAAGAATGCCTGCGGGTCCATGGCCGCTTGGTATTGCTTTTGGAATTCTGTGAACAAGCGCGTGTTGCCCGTCACCCGTCGTGATTCGAGGAGTGAGGTTTGCACCGTGATGTCTTTGGCCGATTCGGCCAAACACTCACTGAGCGTGCGCACGCTGGAGCCAATTTCGAGGCCAGTGTCCCAGCAACTGCCGATGAAGCGCTCGAGCTGGGACTGCAACTGGGGCGAAGCTTCGGGTGACTGGCCATCGGGCAAGAGCACCAAGACGTCGACATCTGAGTAAGGAAACAGTTCGGCCCGTCCGAACCCACCTACGGCCACCAAGCACACATCAGGTGAAAAACCAGCGTTGTCCCACAGTTCGATCAAGAGACCATCGGCCAAGATGGACAGTTGCCGCAGCGTTTGCTTGAGCCCACGGGCCACAGCACCGCTGTGCGCCAGACTGTTCAAAACAGTGGCTTTGTCGTGTTTGTAGGTCTCGCGCAGCTGGGCCAAGTCGGCCTGGTTCACCTGTTGGGCCAGTGCGTCCATCTCAAGCGGCGACTTTGTCGGTGATGAAAGCCGGAATGGCAGGGCTGCCCGCCGACAAGGTCAAGACCTCATAGCCGGTTTCTGTCACCACCACCGTGTGCTCCCATTGGGCCGACAGCGAATGGTCTTTGGTCACGATGGTCCAACCGTCTCCCATTTCTTTGATGTCACGCTTGCCTGCATTGATCATAGGCTCGATGGTGAAAATCATGCCGGGCACCAACTCGACCAGGGTGCCAGGCTTGCCGTAATGCAAGACCTGCGGCTCTTCGTGAAATCCCCGGCCAATGCCGTGGCCGCAAAACTCGCGCACCACCGAAAAGCCGTGTCCTTCAGCAAATTTTTGGATGGCGTGGCCAATGTCGCCCAAATGGGCACCGGGCTTGACTTGCTCAATGCCTTTCCACATGGCTTCGTAGGTTACGCTGGCCAGGCGTTTGGCCGCAATCGTGGCCTCGCCCACATGGAACATGCGGCTGGTGTCACCGTGCCAGCCGTCCTTGATGGTGGTGATGTCGATGTTGACCGAGTCGCCTTTTTTGAGCGGCTTGTCGTTGGGAATGCCGTGGCAGACCTGGTGGTTGATCGAGGTACAAATCGACTTGGGATAGGGCTTGTAGCCGCCAGGTGCGTAGTTCAGAGGGGCCGGAATGCAACCCTGCACATCGACCATGTAGTCGTGGCAAAGCTTGTCGATTTCGTTGGTGGTGATGCCCGGCTTGATGAAGGGCTCGATGTAATCGAGTACTTCGGAGGCCAGGCGGCAAGCCACGCGCATGCCTTCGATGTCTTGGGCGGTTTTGAGGGTGATCGTCATAGGTTCAGATTATCCCATTGCGGTCCTTGACCGCCTGTCACCCGTTTCATTCAACCCCTTGAGGGTCTGACGTTTGATCTTTGCTGCTGGGTATTGAGGGTTATCCCCATTCATGTGTATTTTGAATCTTTGTATTCTGTATACAGACATGAGCCCGCAACCCCTCCAACTCACCACAGCCCCCGATTTGGTCGAGCAGATCTATGCCCGATTGCTCGATGCCATCAGCGAGGGCAGCTTGGAGCCTGGAGAGCGATTGACGCAAGACGACTTGGCGCAGCGCTTTTCTGTATCTCGCCAACCCGTCTTGCAAGCCCTGCGCTTGCTCAAAAAAGACGGTTTTGTCGAAGACGCCCCCGGACGGGGCGTGCAAGTCACGCAACTTGATGTGAATTGGATTGCCCAGGTCTACCAAGTGCGTGGCAGCCTGGATGCACTGGCAGTGCGTTTGGCCGCCGAGCGGGGCGCAAAGATCGACCCAGAGGTCATGCGCCAAGGTCGAGGGGTCCACCAAACGCGTGATGTGCAGGCCATGATCCAGGCCGATTTGGCCTTTCACCGTGCGATATACCAAGCCTCTGGCAACCCTCTCATCGCCCAAAGCATTGAGCTGCATTGGCACCACCTCAAGCGCGTCATGGGCGCCGTGCTGCAGTCGTCTCACCAGCGCCAAACGGTGTGGGACGAACACGAAGCCATTGCCCAAGCCGTGGCCGCAGGAGACGCCGATGAGGCCGTGCGCCTGGTGCAAGAACACGCCCACGAGGCCAGCGTGCAACTCACTGCTCGCCTTTCCGAACAAATTCAACACCTCAAAACAGGAGCACAAGCATGAGACTGACCCCAGAACAACTCGAACAATTTGACCGCGAGGGTTATTTGTTTTTTCCGGGCCTGTTCACCCCCGAAGAAACCAAAAACCTGACCGATGCGGTGCCCGAGTTGTACAGTCGCCGCGAGGCCTACAACGTGCGCGAAAAAGGCAGCGACGCCGTGCGCACCAACTTTGCGGCCCACATGTACAGCGAGCCTTTTGCCAAGTTGGCCCGCCACCCCCGCATGATCGAGCCCGTGCAAGACCTGTTTGGCGAAGCGCTGTACATGCACCAGTTCAAGATCAACGGCAAGATGGCTTTTGAGGGCGATGTGTGGCAGTGGCACCAGGACTACGGCACCTGGCTCAACGACGACATGATGCCCACCGAGCGGGCCATGAACGTGGCTATTTTTTTGGATGACGTGAACCCCTTCAACGGCCCGCTGATGTTCATTCCGGGCAGCCACAAAAAGGGCGTGGTCGAGGCCAAACACGATTTGTCGACCACCAGTTATCCGCTGTGGACGGTGGACAACGACCTGATTGCCCAGTTGGTCGAGCGGGCGGGCGGCAAAGAAGGCGGCATCGTCAGCCCCACCGGGCCAGCCGGTTCCATGATCTTGTTCCACAGCTGCCTGGTTCACGCTTCGGCCAGCAACCTCTCGCCTTGGAACCGGGTGAGCGTGTACCTGAGCCTGTGCGCCGTGTCCAACCACATTCGCCGCCACAAGCGCCCCGAATACATCGCCCACCGCGACTTCACGCCCATCAGCTGCCTGCCCGACGACTGCTTGGTCAACAGCTACCCGGTGGACCTGCCCTGGAAGGGCGGCATGCCCGAAAGCGCCCTGAAAACCTCGCTCGATGTTTTGAAAGAAGCCGCATGAACCTGCACGCCAAACTCCTGCAACGCGCGGCAGAAAACCGCCCCATCCGCATCGGCCTGATCGGCGCGGGCAAATTCGGCTCCATGTACTTGGCGCAGATTCCCCGCACCCCCGGTGTGCACTTGGTGGGCATTGCCGACCTGTCACCCGACAACGCCCGCACCAACCTGGCCCGCGTGGGCTGGGAGGCCGAGCGCCTGACCGCCAGCAGCTTGGACGACGCGATCAAAAAAGGCACCACCCATGTGGGCGACGATTGGCAAAGCCTGGTGCGCCACCCGGCAGTGGACGTGATCGTGGAGTGCACCGGCTCGCCTCTTCACGCGGTCGACCACATTCTGGAAGCTTTTGCGCACCGCAAACATGTGGTCAACGTCACGGTAGAGGCCGACGCCTTTTGCGGGCCCTTGCTGGCCACCCGCGCCCAGACGGCGGGCGTGGTGTATTCACTGGCCTTTGGCGACCAGCCCGCGCTGATTTGCGATTTGGTCGATTGGGCCCGCACCTGCGGCTTTCCAGTCGTGGCCGCAGGCCGGGGCCACAAGTGGCTGCCTCACTTCAGCGAATCCACGCCCGAGACAGTGTGGGGCTATTACGGCCTCACCCCCGAGCAGGCCGAGCGCGGTGGGCTCAACCCCAAAATGTTCAACAGCTTTTTGGACGGCTCCAAGCCCTCGATTGAAAGCACGGCGGTGTCCAACGCCACTGGCCTCGGCGTGCCCAGCAACGGTTTGCTTTACCCACCCGCCAGCGTGGAAGACATTCCGTATGTCACCCGCCCGATCTCGGAAGGCGGTGTGTTGGAACGCAAAGGCATGGTCGAGGTGATCTCGAGCCTGGAGACCGATGGCCGCAAAATCCCCTATGACATCCGCATGGGCGTTTGGGTCACGGTCGAGGCCGAGACCGACTACATCAAGAACTGCTTTGAAGAGTACAACGCCCACACCGACCCTTCGGGCCGGTACTTCACGCTCTACAAACGCTGGCACCTGATTGGCCTCGAAGTGGGCGTGAGTGTGGCCAGCGTCGCCCTGCGCAACGAACCCACGGGTGTGGCCATCGGCTGGAACGCCGACGTGGTGGCCACCGCCAAGCGCGACTTGAAACCTGGCGACATGCTGGACGGCGAGGGCGGTTACACCGTCTGGGGCAAGCTGCTGCCAGCAGCCACCTCCAAACGCATGGGTGGCGTGCCGCTGGGCTTGGCGCATGGTGTGAAGGTCATTCGTCCGGTGGCCAAGGGCCAAAGCCTGACTTGGGACGATGTGGCCATCGACACCAGCACCCATGCCTACAAAATCCGGCGCGAGATGGAGGCGACTTCGGTGCTGGGTTGATTCGGCCATTGGCTGAATGCAAGGCCATTTTTGTAGGAGCAGCGCCCTCGCCGCGATGGGCTTTTAAGACCGCAGCCTATCGCCCCGGGGGCGGGGCTCCTACAAAGACACCATCGCCCCAGGTGGCTTTGCGCCACCTCCTGCTCTCGCTCTTTGTCATCGATAAAGGCAGCGCAGCGATCTGTCCCTCTCGCCTTCAAATCAGGGTTTCCACCGTTAAAATACCGCCTTTGCCGGCAAGCCCCAGTCAGCGGCCCCGGCGTTACGGTTTTCCGTCTCTTTACAAGGCCACCCCGTGTCCCTGCACATCACGACTTTTGAAGGCGCCAACGCCCTCAGCGACTTTCGCATTGCCCAGCTTTTGCCCCGTTTGGCCGCCATTTCACCGCAAATTCAGGGTATTTCGGCCCGTTTTGTCCACCTGGTCGCCACGAATGCGCCATTGGCAGTGGCCCAAAAACAGACACTTTCTGCACTCCTGACATACGGCGAGCCTTATGCAGGCCCGGTGGATGGCCCCGTGATCGTGGTCAGCCCCCGCTTGGGCACCGTGTCGCCTTGGGCGTCCAAGGCCACCGACATCGCCCACAACTGTGGTTTCGATGTGCGCCGCGTGGAGCGCCTGACCGAATACCGCCTCGTGATGAAGTCTGGCCTGCTCAGCACCGCCAAATTGAGCGCCGAGCAACTGGGTCAGGTGGCCGCTGTGCTGCACGACCGCATGACCGAATCGGCCATGCCCAGTCGGGACGAGGCTGCGGCCTTGTTCACGGCGCTCGAATCCGCACCCATGGCGCATGTGGACGTGTTGGTCGGAGGTCGCGCGGCACTGGTGGACGCTAATAAGGATTGGGGTCTGGCGCTGGCCGATGACGAAATCGATTATTTGGTGACCGCCTTCACGGGCCTTAAACGCAACCCCACCGACGTGGAGTTGATGATGTTCGCGCAGGCCAACAGCGAGCACTGCCGCCACAAGATTTTCAACGCCGAGTTCACCATCGACGGCGTGGCCCAGTCCAAGAGCCTGTTCGGCATGATCCGCAACACGCACCAACTCAGTCCCCAGCACACGGTGGTGGCTTATTCGGACAACGCCTCGGTCATGGAAGGTCACACGGTGGAGCGTTTTGTCGCCAGAACCTCAGGGCAGGGCGCGGCTTACCAGAGCGAACAAGCCCTGCACCATGTGCTGATGAAGGTGGAAACCCACAACCACCCGACCGCTATTTCGCCTTTCCCCGGAGCATCCACCGGCGCGGGCGGCGAGATCCGCGACGAAGGCGCGACCGGTCGTGGCTCCAAGCCCAAAGCGGGTTTGAGTGGCTTCACTGTGTCCAAACTCTGGGGTGGCATGTCTGACCAAGCAGGCGGTAAACCCGAGCACATCGCCAGCCCCCTGCAAATCATGACCGAAGGCCCTTTGGGTGGCGCGGCGTTCAACAACGAGTTTGGCCGTCCCAATTTGTTGGGCTATTTCCGCGAATACGAACAAACCGTGGACGGCGTGGTGCGTGGTTACCACAAGCCCATCATGATCGCGGGCGGTCTGGGACAGATCGACGCCGATCAAACCAAAAAGATTGAATTCCCAGCGGGCAGCTTGCTGATCCAGCTGGGTGGTCCTGGAATGCGCATTGGCATGGGCGGCAGCGCGGCCAGCTCCATGGCCACGGGCACCAACGCCGCGAATCTGGACTTTGACTCGGTGCAGCGCGGCAACCCCGAGATCGAGCGCCGTGCGCAAGAGGTCATCAACCACTGCTGGGCGCAGGGCAAGGATGGAGGCACCTTCGGTAGCGGTAACCCGATCCTGGCCATCCACGACGTAGGCGCGGGCGGTTTGTCTAATGCCTTCCCTGAGCTGACCAACGACGCAGGTCGCGGCGCACGCTTTGATTTGCGCGCCGTCAAGCTCGAAGAGTCCGGCCTGTCGCCCAAAGAAATCTGGTCCAACGAGAGCCAAGAGCGTTATGTGATGGCCATTGCGCCCGAGTCCTTGGCGCAGTTCACCGCTTTTTGCGAGCGCGAGCGCTGCCCGTTTGCGGTGATTGGGGTGGCGACAGATGAGCGCCAGCTGGTCTTGGAAGACAAAGGACAAGAGTCCCCCGTGGACATGCCTATGGACGTGCTGCTGGGCAAGCCGCCCAAAATGCACCGCGACGTGAAGACGGTGGTGCGCCAGTCGCCAGCGATGGACCTCACAGGCGTCTCGCTCCAAAAAGCAGTGATCGACGTGCTGAGCCACCCCACGGTGGCGTCTAAGCGTTTCCTCATCACCATTGGCGACCGCGCCGTGGGTGGCCTCACGCACCGCGACCAGATGGTCGGCCCTTGGCAAGTGCCCGTGGCCGATGTGGCCGTGACACTGGCCGATTACCAAGGTTTTGCCGGTGAAGCCATGAGCATGGGCGAGCGCACACCGCTCGCTTCGCTCAACGCCGCAGCCTCTGGCCGCATGGCCGTGGCCGAAGCCATCACCAATTTGTTGGCCGCGCCCATCGAGCTGCCCCGCGTCAAGATGTCGGCCAACTGGATGGCCGCATGCGGTGAGCCCGGTGAAGACGCGGCTTTGTACGAGACCGTCAAGGCCGTGGGCATGGAACTTTGCCCGGCGCTCGACATCTCGATCCCCGTGGGCAAAGACAGCTTGTCGATGCGCACGCAGTGGACCGTACCGAAGGGCGATTCAAGTTCTGACGGTCAGACCCACAAGGTCACTTCGCCCGTGAGCCTGATCATCACCGCCTTTGCCAGCCTGCCCGACGTGCGCGGCACGTTCACGCCGCAGCTGGACGCAAAAACCGATGACACCAGCCTGCTCTTGATCGACCTGGGCCAAGGCCGCAACCGCATGGGCGGCAGCGTGCTGGGCCAGGTGCTGGACCAGTTTGGCGACAGCGTGCCCGATCTGGAAGAGCCGCAAGCGCTGGTGAATTTGGTCAAGGCCATCAACACCTTGCGTGCCCAAGGTCAAATCCTGGCCTACCACGACCGCAGCGACGGCGGCTTGCTGGCAGCAGTGGCCGAAATGGCTTTTGCAGGCCATGTGGGCGTGGCCCTCAATGTGGACATGCTGGTGACCGAGGGCGATGGCATTTCTGACAGCCGCGCTGATCACGGCGACGCCAAGAACTGGGCAGGCCAGGTCAGCGCACGCCGCGACGAACTCACCCTCAAAGCACTGTTCAACGAAGAGCTGGGCGTGGTGCTGCAGGTGCGCACGGCCGAGCGTAACTCGGTGCTGCAGACGCTGCGCGAACACGGCCTGTCCAAACACACGCATGTGATCGGCAAGACCCGTCCCGTGCAATCGACCATCCAAAAAGGTGTGGGCGAACTCAGCATCTGGCGCGACACCAAAGAGGTGTTTGCCGCCAAGCTCGAAGACCTGCACCAGGTCTGGGACAGCGTGAGCTGGAAGATTTGCCAGCAGCGCGACAACCCCGCTTGCGCCGATGCCGAGCACGCCTCGGCGGGTCGTGCCGATGACCCCGGCATGCATGTGGCGCTGAGCTTTGACCCGGCTGAGAACGTGGCCGCACCCTTCCTGAATTTGTCGCGCCCCAAAGTGGCGATTCTGCGAGAGCAGGGCGTCAACTCGCATGTGGAAATGGCCTACGCCTTCCACAAAGCAGGCTTCGAGTCGCACGACGTGCACATGACCGATCTGCAATCGGGCCGCGCCAACTTGGCCGACTTCAAAGGGTTGGTCGCTTGTGGCGGTTTCAGCTACGGCGACACGCTGGGCGCAGGCATCGGCTGGGCGCGCTCCATCACCTTCAACCCGGCCTTGGCAGAGCAATTCAAGGGCTTTTTTGGCCGCACCGACACCTTTGGTCTCGGCGTGTGTAACGGCTGCCAGATGTTTGCCGAACTCGCCGACATCATTCCGGGCGCCGAGGCTTGGCCGCGCTTCACCACCAACCAGAGCGAGCGCTTTGAAGCCCGCCTGTCCATGGTCGAGGTGTTGGAATCGCCCAGCTTGTTCCTGCAAGGCATGGCGGGCAGCCGCTTGCCCATTGCCGTCGCCCACGGCGAAGGTTTTGCCAACTTCAAGCACCGAGGCAATGCGGCGCAGGCTTTGAGCGCGATGCGATTTGTGGACAACCACGGCCAGGCCACGGAGGCTTACCCCTTCAACCCCAACGGCAGCGCTGGCGGTTTGACTGCTGTGACCACCTTGGATGGGCGCTTCACGGCCATGATGCCGCACCCCGAGCGCGTGTTCCGCAACGTGCAGATGAGCTGGACGAGTGGCGACATCAACGCCACCAGCCCGTGGCTGCGTGTTTGGCAAAACGCCCGCCAATGGGTGGGCTGATCTGTCAAGCATGAAGTCCACCAACCCGGCTCAGTGGTTCCCGCCTTCGCAACTGGCTTTTTACTTTGACCAGGGTGCTTGGTCACGCGGCACCACTTTGTATTTGCAAGACAAGGTCTTGTCCTCACAGTTGTCACCTGACGGAGACGGCTGGCGCCTGCAAGGCTTGGTTCAGGGCAATGATGCGCAACCTTATTCGGTCAATGCCGAACTGCGCGTGAGCGCGGGTGGCAACTTGAGCGAGTGGCGCAGCGGCTGCACCTGTCCAGTGGGGCGGTACTGCAAGCATGGAGCGGCCCTGGGCATTTTGGCTTCGATGCAAGGTTTGGCGTTGCTGAACGAATGGGGGCCGGATGGCCCCTCTGCCGAGGTGCTGGAGCGCCGCTCCCAAATGGAAAAAGAGCGGGCTCTGAGCCAGGCCGAATACCAGGTGCGCGACTGGTTGACCCGTTTGGAAAACGCCAATGGCCCGGCTGCTTACACCTTGCCTGGCAGCACCCACGATCAGTTTGTGTACAGCTTGTCCGTGGTGCAAACCGCTTACAAACCCGTGTTTCACTTGGCCGTCAAACGGGCTGCGCAAAAGCGCAATGGCGAGTGGGGCAAAGCCAAAAAGTTGAGCAGCGAGCCCTCGCCGCACGACCCGATCTGGCAAACCAGCAGTCCGCTCGACCCCGACATTTTTGACCTGTTGAAAGCCTGCCCGCCTGCCAGCAGTTTCAGCTCCTACGGTTTTCAAAGCGAAGTCAAGTTGCACGGTATGCCGGGCCAGTTGTTGTTACAGCTGTGCAGCCAAACCGGCCGTTTGGTGTCAGATGATGGCTTCGCTCTGCGCTGGCAAGATGCCCCCGAACCCTTGGTGGGAACATGGCGCGAGGTCAAGGGGCAGGATCATTTGCCCGATGGCTGGCAACTGTCCATGCAGCTGCTGCGCCCGGGTGTTCTGTTTGGCCTGAACCAACCGCCTTTTTTCATGGACACGGTGCAGGGCCTGTGTGGACCCTTGGACACGCAAGGGCTTAGCGCCAATGAGCTGCAAGTCTTGTCCAACTCACCCGTGATGCCTGAGAGCGTGGCGTTCAAGTTTCAAAACCAGTTGCTGGAGCGTTTGGGGCCCTTGCCCTTGCCGCCTGTGATTCAAAAGATGCCCGAAATTCGCGGCGTCAAACCCCGCGCTGTGCTGGACATTACGCCAGTACACCCCGCTGACCGCGGTTTGCAGGGGCTGTTTGTGGCCGAATTGACGTTTGACTACGATGGGCATCGCGGTTTCTGGCCGGGCACCCAAAACCGTGTTCTGGTGGGGCAGGGTAAACAAGCGCGCATGTTGCTGCGAGACATGCCCAGCGAAGTCAAGTCATGGGATGCCCTCGCTGCCTTGGGTTTGGTCACTTTCGACGCCAACATGCTGGTGTTGCCACCCGAGCAGTCGCAGCAGCGCTGGCTCGAATGGGTCGAGAGCGACTTTGCACCGCTGCGCCAAGCAGATCTGGACGTGAACTTCATTGCTGACGCTAGCCCCTGGTTGCGTCAAGCCGACGATGTGCACATCGACTTGTCGGGTGACGCTGAAGCGCCGGAAACATCTCCTTGGTTTGACTTGTCGCTGGGTATGGACATCGACGGCCAACGGGTCAACATCTTGCCTTGGGTGCCATCGATTTTGACAACCTTGGCGCAAATCACCAGCGCGACCGCCGAAGGTGAAAAAGCCGCATTGCCCCCCTTTTTGTACCTGCCTGACTTGAAGGGCGATGGTTTTGTCAAGTTGCCCACTGCCAAGATCGAGCCTTGGCTGACCACCTTGATGGAGTTGGTCTCTGAACGCGGCCGTGACTGGAGCGGCGACGAGCTGCGGCTGTCCCGACTTGAAGCCCTGCGCACCGCTGCATCGCTCGGGGAGGGCGTGGTTTGGGCAGGTGCCCAAAGCCTGATGAACCTGGTGCAACAAATGCGAGGCCTTGACGGCTTGCCCGAAGTGATGGCCCCCGCCAGTTTGCAAGCCACTTTGCGGCCCTACCAGCAGCAGGGTCTGAACTGGTTGCAGTTTTTGCGCACGCACCAATTGGCTGGCATCTTGGCCGATGACATGGGCCTCGGTAAAACCCTCCAGACCCTGGCGCACATCCTGACCGAAAAAGAAGCGGGTCGGCTCACGCAGCCCGCGCTCATCGTGGCCCCGGTGAGTTTGCTGGGCAATTGGCAGCGCGAAGCGGCCCGCTTTTGTCCAACGCTGCGCTCACACATCCACCATGGTCTGACTCGGCATGAGACTGCCCAAGATCTGAGTGGTTTCGATATCGTGCTCACCCCTTACTCTTTGCTGCACCGCGACCGAGATTTGTGGATGGCCATCGATTGGCACATGCTGGTGCTGGATGAAGCGCAAAACATCAAGAACGCCAACACCCACGCGGCACAAACCGTGGGCGACATTCCGGCTAAGCACCGCCTGTGCCTGTCAGGCACACCCATGGAAAACCACCTAGGCGAGCTGTGGAGCCTGTTTCATTTCTTGATGCCCGGCTTTTTGGGCAGTCAAAAACGCTTTGGTGAGCTGTTTCGCAACCCCATCGAGCGCCAAGGCAACAGCGAAAAAATGGACCAGCTGCGCAAGCGCATCACACCCTTCATGCTGCGCCGAACCAAAGATGTGGTGGCCAGCGAGTTGCCACCCAAGGTCGAAACGCTCATGCCTGTACCGCTGCAAGGCCAACAGGCGGACCTGTACGAAACCATCCGTTTGGGCATGGAAAAAACCGTGCGCGACGCTTTGAACGCCCAAGGTTTGGCCAAATCGCAAATCACCATTTTGGATGCGCTGCTCAAGCTGCGCCAAGTCTGTTGCGACCCGCGTTTGCTCAAATTGGGCGCGGCCAGCCAGGTGCAGCAATCGGCCAAGCTGGAGCAACTGCTTGACATGCTGCCCGAGATGGTGGCCGAAGGCCGCAAGATTTTGCTGTTCTCGCAATTCACCCAAATGCTGGGCTTGATCGAGCAAGAGTTACCGCGCCTAGGCATCCCTTGGGTCAAGCTCACGGGCCAAAGTAAAAACCGAGATGCCATCATTGACCAGTTCACCAGCGGGCAGGTGCCACTGTTCCTCATCAGCCTCAAAGCCGGTGGCGTGGGCCTCAACCTGCCACAGGCCGACACCGTCATCCATTACGACCCATGGTGGAACCCTGCTGTAGAAAATCAAGCCACTGACCGTGCCCACCGCATCGGCCAGACGCAAAGCGTGTGGGTGCTCAAACTGGTGGCCCAGGGCACGATTGAAGAGCGCATGCTGGCCCTGCAAGAGCGCAAAGCGCAGCTGGCGCAAGACATGTATTCGGGTGCGGTGCAGCGCAAAGAGCCGCTTTTTGGCGAATCGGATCTGAACGAATTGTTCAAACCCTTGGGTTGAGCATGCGGCCATGCTGAATTTGTCCAGACTATTCACCGTCCTGGCATTTGGCTTGATCGCGGCCTGCAGTCCCGAAAAACCAGCGGCAGTCTCGGCGCCACATTCTGAGGCAGCGCCTGTGGCGGGTGCTTGGGCACCAGCGGATGCTTTCAGCCCCGAGGCGCAAGAAGCTGCCCGCTTTGCGGTGCAGACTTTTGCCGTTCAAAACAAGGCGAGGGTGCTTTACAAAAACGTGGTCAAAGCTCGCCAGCAAGTGGTAGCGGGTCTGAACTTTGAACTTCAGCTGCAAGTGACGCTTGATGGCGCCAGCCGCAGTGTGAGCGCCACGGTTTGGCGACATCCTGATGGCACTTATCGACTCCAGGCTTGGGATTGGCTGGACTGATCCTGGCGAATCAGTGCAGGCCCACAACCGGTCTTGATTTGTAAAACTGCACCGGGCTTTCCGGCACAGCGTTCAAAACCGACTTTTTGATCTTGCCGACCACATGCATTTCGCAGGGCTTGCAGTCAAAGCGCAAGGTGAGTTTTTCTTTGCCGTTGATGAGTTGCATGGGCTCGGCCTTCACCGTACCTTGCACGCCCGTCACGCCTTTGGCCTGTTTGGGGCACAGGCTGAGGCTAAAACGCACACAGTGTTTGGTGATCATCAGGCTCACTTCGCCCAATTCTTCTTGGCTTTCATAGGCCGCATCAATCACCTTTACGCCATGCTTGGCATAAAAGTCGCGAGCCTTTTGGTTGAACACGTTGGCCAAATAGGTGAGGGTGTCTTCGGGGTAAGCCACAGGCGGCTCCACAGGCACCGCACGCGGCAGGCGGTGCAGACCTGCCGAGCGGGCGGCTTCCAGGGCTTGCACGGCGTCGCGGCGCAAGGCGTTGAGTTGTGAGGGGGGCACGAACCAGGGACGTGGCAGTACAACTTGAACATCCAGCGGCTCAAAGAGGGTGTCACCCAGTTTGGTCAAGGCTGTTTTGAGTTTCTCCTCAGCTTGGGCCAAGTCTTTAGGCTCTTGCCAAGCGATGGCCATTTGCGCAGAGCCGGTGTGGCCCGTTTCGTCGGTCAGGGTCAGTTGCAGGCCCTTGTCTTTTTCGGCCAGTTGCATCCACACGCCCATGCGGCGCTCAGCAGACTTTTTGTCCAGCGTGCGCACCCAGCTCATGTCCCGGTTACGGTTGACCTGAACACCTTGGCGCAAGTCTTTGAAGCCGTCCATGGGGTCTTTGGGGTACAGCCTCCAAACGCCTTTGGCTTTGGCAGCTTCGGCCCTGTTAATTTGCAAACCCACCAGATCTTTTTGCAGGTCGTAGTAGCACAGGCCATCACCGTTGTGCAGCTCGATGGCCGGGTCGTCGGTGGTGATCTCAACATGCTCAGCCGTGACTTTGCTGACCCACCCAATGGGCTGACCGGGGTTTTTGGGGGTGTCAAACGCGCCGATGTCTTCCTTGCGGCCTTGCACAAAGTAGTCGGTGAACTCGCGGTTGAAGTTCTGATTCGGGTCGGGCTCAAAATTGAAGGTGGTGCGGCCATGTGACGAAGCCGCAAGCTCAGGGCGTTCGCTCAGCACTTCGTCGAACAGCTTGCGGTAGTGGGCCGTGATGTTCTTCACATAGGCCATGTCCTTGTAACGGCCTTCGATCTTGAAGCTGCGGATGCCTGCGTCCACCAGATCGCGCAGGTTCTCGCTCTGGTTGTTGTCCTTCATGCTCAGCACATGCTTGTCGTGCGCCACGATGCGGCCTTGCGCGTCTTTGACTTCGTAGGGCAGGCGGCAGGCTTGCGAACAATCACCCCGGTTGGCACTGCGGCCCGTGTGGGCGTGGCTGATGAAGCACTGGCCGCTGTAGGCCACACACAAAGCGCCGTGCACAAAAAATTCGATCACCGTTCGCTCGGTGTCGATCACGTCACGGATGGCGCTGATTTGCGGCAGCGTCAACTCGCGGGCCAGCACGATTTGGCTGAGGCCTGCATCTTGCAAGAACTTGGCTTTTTCGGGGGTACGGATGTCGGTCTGGGTGCTGGCGTGCAGCTGGATTGGGGGCATGTCGATCTCGAGCAAGCCCATGTCTTGGATGATCAGCGCGTCCACACCCGCGTCATACATTTGCCAGGCCAATTTGCGGGCCCCTTCGAGCTCGTCGTCACGCAAGATGGTGTTGAGCGTGACAAAGATGCGGCTGTGAAAGCGGTGCGCGTATTGCACCAGCTTGGAGATGTCTTGCACCGAGTTGTCGGCCGTTGACCGGGCCCCGAACGAAGGGCCGCCAATATAGACCGCATCGGCGCCATGGTTGATGGCTTCGATGCCGATGTCAAAGGTGCGGGCGGGGGCGAGGAGTTCGAGGTGGTGAGGCTGCATGGGCTGGGATTATCCCAGCTTGCTCGTTGATGTGCGAGTAAGCCTGAAGCGGCGGGCACTGGCCGTTGCTCAGAGGCGCTTCGCTTTGCCACATCGCCCCAGCCAGTGCCCGCCGCTTCAGGCTGGTGATTCGGTGTTGGCAGGTTGGGGCTAAAGCCGCCGATCTAATGGGTCACGGATGAATCCAAGACGTTCGCACAAAAGGGATGGGCGCGGGCAGGGGGGATGTGGCAAAGCGAAGCGCCTCTGAGCCCCTGGCCGCGCCCATCACTTTTGACCACAAGCTATCTCCAATCCCAAAACAAAAAACGCGACCGAAGTCGCGTTTTTCAGAGAGTCAAAGACCAGATCACTGGATCTTGGCTTTGGCGCGCAGACCTTCTTGGAAGGTGCTGAGTTTTTGCTGTTGCAGCTGCTGTGAAATCTGGGGTTTGACTTCTTCCATCTTGGGCAACTGGGCTTCACGCACGTCGTCCACACGGATGATGTGGAAGCCAAACTGGCTCTTGACGGGGGCATCGGTCATTTGGCCTTTGGCCAATTTCACCATGGCACCTGAAAACTCGGGCACATAGCTGCCTGCAGCGGCCCAGTCCAAGTCGCCACCGTTGGCACCAGAGCCTGGGTCTTTGGAGGCTTTTTTGGCCAATTCTTCAAAGCTGCCACCTTTTTTGATTTCGGCGATCAGGGCTTTGGCGTCAGACTCGGTTTCGACCAAGATGTGACGGGCGCGGTATTCTTTGCCGCCGTTGGCTGCGACAAATTTGTCGTATTCGGCCTTGATGTCAGCGTCGGTCACGGGGTTTTTCTTTTGGAAATCGGCAAACAACTGGCGAATCAAAATCGTTTGGCGGGCCAATTCGAGTTGTGTTTTGTAGTCATCGCTCGCGTCCAGGCCACGTTTGCGTGCTTCCTGCATGAAAACTTCGCGGGCAATCAGCTCTTGCTTGATTTGGTCCAAGACTTCGGGCGTGACAGGGCGACCGGATGCTTCTACTTGCTGCTGCAGCGCTTTCACGCGAGAAGAGGGCACGGGCTTGCCATTGACCACGGCCAAGTTTTGCGCGAGAGCGGGGACCGCCAGCAAGGCCACCAAAGCGGCGCTGAGCATTTGCTTTTTCATCGTTATTTCCTCAATGACATTCCGTCAGGTTCAAGTGAAAGGTTCAGAAGGGTTCAAAAAAAGGGGTTGTCACCAGGGAGCGACAACCCGATTCAGATCAGCTCGATGGCCAAGGCATGTAGGCCTTGGTCAATGAAATCTTGCAGCGCATCATACACAAGGCGATGACGCTGAACGCGAGAGATCCCGATGAACAAAGGAGATGCGATCGAAACCCGCATGTGGGTGCCTTGGCCGCTGTCATTGGCCCCCATGTGCCCGGCATGTGCGGCGCTTTCGTCCACCACCCGCAGCTCGGTGGGCTGCAGGCGTTCGGTCAGTCGGGCATGGATTTGTTCGCTCAAAGGCGAATTTGAGGTGCTCACGGCTGCTTGTCCTCATCTTTGGGCAAATAGCGTGAGATGTACAAGCCTTGTCCCAGGATGAACACCACCGGGAATGCATAGCCCCAGAGTTTGAAATTGACCCAATCTTCGGTGCTGAAGTAGTGCGCCACATAAGCGTTGATGGCGGCCATGAAGACGCAGTACAGCATCCATGACAGGTTCAAGCGGTTCCACACGGCATCCGGCAGTTGCAACTGGGTTCCCAGCAGCATGTGCAGGAAGTTTTTCTTCAAAAACCAATGCGCCACGGCCAAAGCAATAGCCAAGCCCGAATACAGCAAAGTGGGCTTCCACTTGATGAAGCGTTCGTCGTGCAGGCCCAGTGTCAGCGCACCAAAGCCCAGCACCAGCACCAGCGTGATTTTGTGCATGGTCTGCAACTTGCCATCCATTTTGTAAATGATGGCTGTTTGCAGCACGGTCGCGCCCATCAGCACCGCAGTGGCGGTGTAGATGTCGCCCATCTTGTACGCACCAAAAAACAGCAGGATGGGGAAAAAGTCGAGGATGAATTTCATGAAGGGGTGTGGAGTGCGGCGTCTGCGGTCCCGCCAAGATCGGTCAGGAAGCCTCGAAGTCTAACGAAGCGGAGTTCATGCAATAACGCAGGCCCGTGGGCGCAGGGCCGTCTTCGAACACATGGCCCAGGTGCGCTCCGCATTGGGCGCACACGGTTTCTACCCGGCGCATGCCGTGGCTGGTGTCCACGCGCTCTTCGATGGCACCGTCCGCGCAGGCCTGTGAAAAGCTGGGCCAGCCGCAGCCCGCGTCAAATTTGGTGTCGGACTTGAAGAGCTCGGCATCGCAACAGATGCACCTGTAGAGGCCAGTGGCCCAATGGCCTTCGTATTTGCCCGTGAAAGGGCGCTCGGTGGCAGCTTGTCGCGTCACGGCATAGGCCACCGGTTCGGCACCCTTGGCGGCCAAAAGTTCGCGCCACTCGGCTTCTGTTTTATGGATTTTGGTCATGATGAACAACTGATTTCAAGTTGATCCGCCCAGTCGGGCGGCAAGTCGGCATAGGCCTCAAAGCCGGGATGCTCGTCGAAGGGAGACTGTAGCAAGTTGTACAGCGTGTCGATTTCTGAAAAGTCACCCGCCTTGGCTTGACGGATAGCCACTTCGGCCAAATGATTGCGCAGCACAAATTTGGGGTTGGTGCGAAGCATCCGGTGCCCCATGCTGTCCAAGTGGGTCTGTCCGGCACGATTTGTGTAGCGTTCGAGCCAAGCCAGCAGGCGAGGGCGGTCCAGCACCAGATCGGTCACCGGGCTCCAGTTGGCATCGGTCACAGCGTTGGCTTGCGATTGCCGAACTACCGCTTGACTCAGTTGCCGCCAAAACAAGGTGAAATCCACTTTTTCTGTGGCCATGAGCTGCATCAAATCTTCGACCAAAGTCCAATCGGCTTCACGCTCGGACTCGGGGGCCAAGTCGCCGACAAGGCCCAGCTTGGCCCGCATCGCATCGCCAAGATAGCGAGGAAACAAGGCTTTGTAACCCTCCAGCACCTGCAGGGTCATGTCTTTGTCATCGATCAAAGGGGCCAGAGACTGTGCCAAGCAATAGATGTTCCAGTAGGCCACATTGGGTTGACGCCCGTAGGCATAGCGGCCTTGGTGGTCGGAATGGTTGCAGATGTGGCCGGGGTTAAAGGCGTCCATGAACTGGAAGGGGCCATAGTCGATCGTCAGACCCAAAAGACTCATGTTGTCGGTGTTCATTACCCCATGGCAAAAGCCCACGGCCTGCCATCGCGCCAGCAGTTGCGCAGTGCGTTCCTGAACCACATCGAGCAAAGCCGCGTACACATTGCCTTGCCAAAAGGCAGCGCGATCGTGGCATTCGGGCAGATGGTGGGCGATAGCGTGATCGGCCAGTGTCCGCAAGCTGTCGGTGTCGCCTATGGCCGCAAAGTGCTCAAAGTGCCCAAAGCGCAAAAAGCTCGGGGCTACTCGGGCCACGATGGCAGCGCTTTCTGTCTCTTCGCGGCGCACCGGTTCGGGCGAGGCCACCAGGCTCAAGGCGCGTGTGGTGGGAATGCCCAAGCCGTGCATGGCTTCGCTGCACAAATACTCACGGATGCTTGAGCGCAGCACGGCGCGACCATCCCCCCCACGGGAATAGGGGGTACGGCCCGCGCCCTTGAGCTGGATCTCCTGTGGGCCTTGGGCAGACTGGGCTTCTCCGAGCCAAATCGCCCGTCCGTCACCCAACTGCCCAGCCCACTGTCCAAACTGGTGTCCGCTGTACACCGTGGCCAAGGGCTGTGAGCCAAGCATGAGAGCGTTGCCCGCGAACGCTTGCAGGTGATCGTCATCAAACACGGTGGCGGGCCACCCCAGTTCGGTGCGCAATGTTTCATTGCGGGCCGCCCAGCGAGGCGCTGCCACAGGCGTGGGTTGCAAATGCGTGAAAAACCGAGTTCCCAATCGGGTCAGACGATGCGTCCAATCCAGCAATGGTTGATCAAGCCGGGCTTGGGAAGGGGTTTCGGAGTTGACGAGAGACATGCCTTGATTGTCACGTCCTTGACAAGGACCCGGGTTTTTGCGGGTTTTTGAGTGCTTTGTCAGCGCTTGTTGGCTGCGGCTGGGGTGCACAATGAACCGATTGAGCCCCCCTCACATACTGGAGACCAAACCATGCTGGGACTGATGCAAGAGCGTTCATTGCTGATTTCTTCTTTGATTGATTTTGCCGAAAAACACCACGGTGACAGCGAAGTGGTTTCGCGACGGGTGGAAGGCGATATCCACCGCAGCGATTGGGCCCAGGTGGCCCGACGTTCCCGCCAAGTGGCCAATGCCTTAGATGCCCAAAAGGTGCCTCAAGGTGCCCGCATCGCCACGCTGGCCTGGAACGGATACCGCCACTTGGAGCTGTATTTCGGCGTCAGCGGCTCGGGCAGGGTTTTGCACACCATCAACCCCCGATTGCACCCCGAGCAAATGGCCTGGATTGCCAACCATGCAGAAGACCAAATTCTGTGCTTCGACATGACGTTTTTGCCCTTGGTCCAAGGTTTGCATGCCCATTGCAAAACCGTCACCCACTATGTGGCCTTGTGTGATGCCGACAAATTGCCTGCTGACACAGGTATCCCCAACTTGTTGAGCTACGAAGCCTGGATGGGTCAGCAGCCCGACACCTACACTTGGCCGCAGCTTGACGAAAACACGGCTTGCAGCCTGTGCTACACCAGCGGCACCACGGGTAACCCGAAGGGCGCTTTGTACAGCCACCGCTCCACGGTGCTGCACGCTTATGCCGCTGCCTTGCCAGACTCCATGTGCATTTCTGCGCGTGATGCCATCCTGCCCGTGGTGCCCATGTTCCACGTCAACGCCTGGGGCATTCCCTACAGCGCGGCCATCGCGGGTGCCAAGCTGGTGTTCCCGGGTCCTGCGCTGGACGGCAAGTCGGTCTATGAATTGATCGAGTCTGAAGGCGTGACCTTTGCCGCGGGTGTACCTACCGTGTGGCAGATGCTGCTCGGCCACATGAAGCCTGCAGGCTTGAAGTTCAGCCAGCTCAACCGCACGGTGATTGGCGGCTCGGCTTGCCCGCCCGCCATGATCGACGCTTTCCGTGAGGATTACCAGGTGGATGTGCTGCACGCTTGGGGTATGACAGAACTGAGCCCCTTGGGCACCGTCTGCACCTTGAAAAACAAGCACCTGTCTTTGCCTGCCGAGCAGCAAATGAAGCTGCGTCTGAAGCAAGGCCGCTGCATTTTTGGCATCGACATGAAAATCGTCGATGACAAGGGTTCAGCTTTGCCGCATGACGGCAAGTCAGCGGGTGACTTGTTGGTCAAAGGGCCATGGGTGATCGCCTCTTATTACAAACAAGAGGGCGCAAGCCCTTTGGTGGATGGTTGGTTTCCTACGGGCGATGTGGCCACCATCGATGCCGATGGTTTCATGCAGATCACCGACCGCAGCAAAGACGTCATCAAGTCGGGCGGTGAGTGGATCAGTTCCATCGACATTGAAAACATCGCCATGGCGCACCCTGCGGTCGCCATGGCCGCCTGCATTGGCATGCGTCACCCCAAGTGGGACGAAAGGCCCATTGTGTGTGTGGTCAAGAAACCGGGTGCTGAAGTGAGCCGTGACGAGCTGATCGCTTTTTACGAGGGGAAAACCGCCAAATGGCAAATTCCTGACGACGTGGTTTTTGTGGAAGCCATTCCATTGGGCGGCACGGGCAAGATGCTCAAGACCCGTTTGCGTGAGCAATTGGCCGATTACGTGTTGCCCGGTCTTTGACCTTTTGATCGACTGCGCCCAAATTGAGTCGCGTGGGCGATACGTCTTAGGGGCAAACCCCGAGCGATCCTGTGCTCCGTTACGGTTAATCTGACTCTGTTTTGTTTTACAACGCTGGAGACCTTGAATGAAATTCGCAACACGTTTGATCACCGCAGCCGCTTTGGCTGTTTGTTCCATGGGTGCTTTTGCCCAAAAGGGCGAGACCGTCAAAATCGCACACATTGATCCACTGTCTGGATTGATGGGGCCTGTGGGCAGCAACCAGCTCAAGAGTTTCCAATTTTTTGCAGAAAAATTCAGCAAAACCAACCCGGCTGGCGTCAAGTTCGAGATGGTTTCTTTTGACAACAAACTCAGCCCCGCTGAAAGCTTGAACGCCCTCAAGGCGGCCATGGACCAAGGTGTACGCTATATCGCACAAGGCAACGGTTCATCGGTTGCAGGGGCCTTGATCGAAGCGGTCAACAAGCACAACGAGCGCAACCCCGGTAAGGAAATCATTTTCCTGAACTATGCCGCGGTGGACCCAGACTTCACCAACAGCAAGTGCAGCTATTGGCACTTCCGCTTCGACGCGGACACCTCGATGAAGATCGAAGCCATGACCACTTTCATGAAAGACGACAAAGACGTCAAGAAGGTCTACCTGTTCAACCAGAATTACTCGCATGGTCAGCAAGTGGCCAAATTTGCCAAGGAAAACTTGGCACGTAAACGTTCTGACGTCCAAATCGTGGGTGAAGACTTGCACCCATTGGCCCAAGTGCGCGACTTCTCGCCTTACATCGCCAAGATCAAGGCTTCGGGTGCCGACACGGTGATCACCGGCAATTGGGGTTCGGACTTGTCCTTGCTCGTCAAGGCCGCGAACGAAGCGGGCTACACCGGCAAGTTTTACACCTACTACACAGGTGTCACTGGCACGCCAACAGCGCTTGGCACCAGTGGTGCTGGCCGCGTTTATCAAATTGCCTACAACCACTACAACATGGGTGGTGACATCGGCAAGTGGATGGGTGAGTTCAAGACCAAATTCAACGACGACTTTTACACAGGTTCTGTGATTTCCATCTTTGGTGCACTGGGTGAGGCGATGGCCAAAGCCAAGTCCACTGAGCCTGCCAAGGTTGCAGCAGCCTTGGGTGGCTTGAAGTACAAGAACTTCAACGGTGAAGTGGAAATCCGCAAGGCCGACCACCAGTTGCAGCAGCCTCTTTACATGACGGTTTGGCAAAAAGCTGACAAGAAGTACCCCTACAGCCCTGAAAACACCGGCATGACTTTGGCGCCTGTCAAAGAGTTCCCCTCCTATGTTTCCAGCACGCCTACCAGCTGCCAGATGAAGCGTCCAGGCTAATCCTTGGGTTTTCCTTTGGGTTTGCCTGAGGGCAAAGAGGCCCGATGACAAATTGTTGTCGGGCTTTTTTTTGAAGTTTTTATTGTTTTGTCTTGGGGTTGACATCGTCAACCCGCTTTCGGTAACGAAGTTAGGCTGAGATACGGCCTGGAAAGTTTTTATGGAGTTTTTCATCATCTCCATGCTCAACGGCCTCAGTTACGGGCTGTTACTCTTCATGCTCAGCTCCGGGCTGACGCTGATTTTCAGCATGATGGGCGTGCTCAACTTTGCACACGCCAGCTTTTACATGATCGGTGCCTATTTCGGGTACACCCTCACCGGGTGGATCGGTTTTTGGCCTGCTTTGGTGGTGGCCCCTCTGTTGGTGGGCGCTTGCGGTGCTTTGTTTGAACGCGTCACTTTGCGCAAAGTTCACCCTTTCGGCCATGTGCCCGAACTTCTGGTGACTTTTGGCTTGTCTTATGTGGCCCTCGAGTTGGTTCAACTGGTCTGGGGACGAACTGCGGTGGATTTCCCACCACCCGAGATATTGCGCAGCTCAGCATTCACATTGATCAACCATTCTGTACAGGGTTTGTCACTCGTTTGGGGTGCTGCGCCTGCAGAAATGTGCAGCGCAGCCGATGCCGCCATTCGCGTGGTGTGCTCGCCGTTTCCGGCCACACGCGGTTTCATGATGCTGGTGGCGCTTCTCATGCTGGTGTCCTTGTGGCTCTTGCTCACGCGCACGCGCATCGGCTTGGTCATTCAGGCGGCCTTGACCCACCCCGAAATGGTGGAGTCGCTCGGCCACAACGTTCCTCGCGTCTTCATGTTGGTGTTTGGTGCCGGAACGGGCCTGGCCGGTTTGGCGGGCGTCATTGGCGGCAGCACCTTTGTGACGGAGCCCGCCATGGCGGCCACGGTGGGCTCGGTCATATTTGTGGTGGTGGTTGTCGGCGGTATGGGTTCGCTCTCAGGCGCGTTTTTGGCTTCGGTGCTGATTGGTGTCATCCAGACCTTTGCAGTGGCCATTGACTATTCCTTCTTGACGCTCGCCAAAGACATGGGTTGGGCTTTGTCTGCCGCAACCCAAGAGAACTCGTTTGCCAAGCTCACGCTGTCTCAGGTTGCGCCCATCTTGCCGTACCTGTTTTTGGTCCTCATTTTGATCTTCCGGCCCAAGGGTCTTTTGGGCACACGCGAGGGTTAAGACATGGCTGCTGTTTACAAATTCAAACCGTACAACGTGGGCCGTTGGGTCATTTGGGGCCTGTTTGCCTTGGTGTTGTTGGCTGCGCCGCTGGTTTTCACCAGCAACCTGTCAGTGACCATGTTGGCTCAGATGGGCATTGCCATCATTGCCTGCCTGTCCTACAACATTTTGCTGGGCCAAGGCGGCATGCTGAGCTTTGGTCATGCGGTCTATACCGGCCTTGGCTCTTACATGGCGATTCATGCGCTCAATGCGGTGAGTGGCGGCAAGCTGCACATTCCTGTAAGTCTTTTGCCCATTGTGGGCGGCGTGGCAGGCATGGGCTTTGCCGTTTTGCTGGGCTGGGTGACCACCCGCAAATCGGGCACCCCGTTCGCCATGATCACACTGGGTGTGGCTGAGTTGGTGTTTGCCATGTCGCTAATGTTTTCCGAGTTTTTCGGGGGTGAGGCGGGCGTTTCCGGCAACCGGGTGGCGGGTGAGGCCTTTTTCGGCATCAACTATGGACCTCAAATTCAGGTGTATTACCTGATTGCCGTTTACACATTCGTCAGCGTCGCGCTCATGTTTGCATTCACGCAAACACCGCTGGGCCGCATTTTGAATGCGGTGCGCGACAACCCTGAACGTGTGGAGTTCATTGGGTACAACACGCAGCGTGTGCGCTACATGGCCTTCATCATCGCAGGCTTTTTTGCCGGCATCGCAGGAGGCTTGGGCGCCCTGAATTTTGAAATCGTGACCGCAGAAGTGGTGGGCGCAGGGCGTTCGGGCGCTTATTTGTTGTTCACCTTCTTGGGCGGCGCCACATTCTTCTTTGGCCCCATCATTGGCGCGATTTTGATGATCATTGCCTTTGTGTTGTTGTCCGAGTTGACCAAAGCTTGGCTGCTTTACCTCGGTTTGGTGTTCTTGTTCATGGTCATGTACGCCCCAGGTGGCATAGCCAGTTTGATCATGATGAACCTGCGGGTGGCCAAATTTGGCAAGTTGCGTCAGATCTGGACCAGTTACTTGGGGCTGGGTTTGACGGCCATTGTCATGCTGGCGGGCGCAGGGGCCATGATCGAGATGGTTTACCACCTGCAACTCAACACGGCCTTGGGTGACACAGTTAAATTCATGGGCGCCACTTTGAACGCCAAGAGTTTGGACAGCTGGTTTGGCTCGGCATTTGTCATGTTGACAGGCCTGGGCTTGTTTGAATTGGCTCGGCGACAGTTTGCTCGCGACTGGGGCGAAATTCAAACCGACATTGAAAAAGAAATCAAGCGCAGGGAGACCGCAGTATGAGTACCTACGCACTTGAGCTGAAAGACGTTCGAAAGAACTTTGGCAAAACTGAAATCATCCGAGGTGTGAATCTTGCGGTGTCTCCCGGTGAACGGGTGGCGGTGATTGGACCCAATGGCGCGGGTAAATCGACGCTGTTCAATTTGATCAGTGGCCGGTTTGGCCCGACCAGTGGCGATATTTTGTTGAATGGCCTAGCCATTCAGCACAAAACGCCTTACGAAATCAACCGCATGGGGCTCTCCCGCAGTTTTCAGATCACCAACATCTTCCCCAAGTTGAGTGTGTTTGAGAATCTCCGTTGCGCTGTCCTGTGGAGTCTTGGCTACAAGTACACCTTCTTCAAGTTTTTATCGGGCTTGAAAGACGCCAACGAGCGTACCGACCAGTTACTGGAAATGATCCGCTTGGACAAAAAGCGCGACGTGCTGGCGGTGAACCTCACCTATGCAGAACAACGTGCTTTGGAAATCGGCGTGACCATTGCTGGTGGTTCGGATGTGATTTTGCTGGATGAACCCACAGCGGGCATGAGCAAGAGCGAGACATCGCGGTTCATTCAGTTGATCAAAGAAGTCACGGTTGGCAAAACCTTGCTGACGGTGGAGCACGACATGGGTGTGGTGTTCGGCTTGGCCGACAAGATCGCGGTGGTGGTCTACGGCGAGGTGATTGCCTTTGACACGCCAGAGGCTGTGCGTGCCAACGCCAAAGTTCAAGAAGCCTACCTGGGCTCACCGGTTGCAGACAGCCAAGCAGGAGGCCATTGATGCTGCAGATAGACAACCTTCACGCTTATTACGGCAAAAGCCATGTTTTGCATGGTGTCGGTTTTGAGGTTGGGCAGGGCGAGATTGTGGCGCTGCTGGGACGCAATGGCTCTGGCCGATCGACCACCGCCAAGGCCATCATGGGTTTGGTGGAGTGCCAAGGGCGCATCGAGTGGAAAGGCCAGCCGATCCAAGGCAAAAAGGCTTATGAAATCGCGCACTTGGGGCTAGGCTATGTGCCCGAAAACAGAGACATCTTTCCTAAACTGACGGTGCACCAAAACCTGCAACTGGGTCAAAAGCGCAGTGGGAAGAATGGCCGCTGGTCTTTTGACGACATGTTTGCCATGTTCCCCCGTCTCAAAGAGCGTGAGCACACCGAGGCGGGTGTTTTGTCGGGTGGTGAGCAGCAAATGCTCACGCTCTGCCGCACGCTGATGGGCGATCCTGACCTGATCATCATCGATGAGCCAACCGAGGGATTGGCCCCCAAAATTGTGGAGTTGGTCGGTCAATACCTGCAAAGTTTGAAATCCAAAGGGGTTTCAGTCTTGCTGATTGAACAAAAGTTGACGATCGCCATGAGCATCTCTGATCGGGCTTTGGTCATGGGCCATGGGTCGATTGTTTTCCAGGGCACCCCCGACGAACTGCGTGCCAACACCTACATCCGCAAAGAGTGGCTCGAAGTTTGAGGCTTTCGAGTTTCTCTGTTGATTTTGCCGGTCTTGCTCACCGTCCCAAGGGCGACAAAAATATTCTTTTGACAGTGTTTTTTGTGTCTACAATGCCAAAAAACGAACGGTCGTTCTTTTTTAACTTTTCACGCAAAGGAAGTCCAGCATGACAGCTGAATACAAAGTCCACGGCGATGTCGCGGTCATCACCATGACGAACCCGCCGGTCAACGGCTTGGGTCTGTCCACCCGCGTCGGGATCACCGATGGGCTGGAAAAAGCCAACAACGATTCGGCTGTCAAAGCCATTGTCATCACCGGTGGTGGCAAAGCCTTCTCAGGCGGTGCGGACATCCGTGAATTCGGCTCGCCCAAAGCGATCCAAGAACCCAACTTGCTGAGCGTCATCCGCGCATGCGAAAACTCGGCCAAACCCGTTGTGGCCGCCATCCACTCCGTCGCCATGGGCGGTGGTCTGGAGTTGGCGTTGGGTTGCCATTACCGCATCGCAGCGCCAGGCACGTCGATTGCCTTGCCAGAAGTCAAGCTGGGCTTGATTCCTGGTGCTGGTGGCACGCAGCGTCTGCCGCGCGTGATCGGTGTGGAAGCAGCGCTGAACATGATCGTCAGTGGTGAAGCCATCAAGAGCGACATGCTGGCCATGTTGCCAGGTCAAAAGTTGTTCGATGCCATGGCGCAATCGGCTGAAACTTTGCCCGAAGAAGCGCTGGCCTTGGCTCGCAAAGTCGCCGCTGCGCACGCCGATGGCACCGCCTTGCCCTTGGTGCGCAATCTGCCTTGCAAACACGTTCAAGGCAATGCCTACTTCCAGTTTGCCCGCAACATGGTCAAGGGCATGGCCAAAAACCTGCCTGCACCAGCCAAGTGCGTGGATGCGGTCGAAGCAGCCACCAAGATGAAATTTGAAGATGGCATGGTCTTTGAGCGTGACATCTTCATGAACCTCATGTTGACGCCTGAAAGCCGTGCCCTGCGCCACATCTTCATGGCTGACCGTGCAGCCAGCAAGATCCCGGACGTGCCAGAAGACACGCCCAAGCGTGACATCAAGTCGATTGCTGTGATTGGTGCAGGCACCATGGGCGGTGGCATTTCGATGAACTTCTTGAACGCAGGCATCCCCGTCAAAATGCTGGAGATGAAGCAAGAAGCGCTGGACCGCGGCGTGGCCACCATCCGCAAGAACTACGAAGCCCAAGTCAAAAAAGGCAAGCTCAAGCCAGAGAAGTACGACGAGCGCATGGCTTTGTTGACCACCACTCTCAGCTACGACGACATCGGTCAGGCCGACTTGGTGATCGAGGCGGTGTTTGAGGAAATGGGTGTCAAAGAAGCCGTCTTCAAAGAACTGGACCGCGTGATGAAGCCTGGCGCGATTTTGGCCTCCAACACCTCCACACTCGATGTGAACAAAATCGCCAGCTTCACCAAGCGTCCTCAAGACGTGGTGGGCATGCACTTTTTCAGCCCCGCCAACGTGATGAAGCTGCTGGAAGTCGTGCGCGGCGCACAGACCGGCAAAGACGTGCTGGCCACGGTGATGGCCATCGGCAAGAAGATCAAGAAGACCTCCGTGGTTTCTGGCGTTTGCGATGGTTTCATCGGCAACCGCATGATCGAGCAGTACAGCCGCCAAGCTGGTTTCCTGATCGAGGAAGGCTGCACTCCCGCACAAGTGGACAAAGCCGTTGAAAAGTTTGGTTTTGCCATGGGCCCCTTCCGCATGGGTGACTTGGCAGGCAACGACATCGGTTGGGCGATTCGCAAGCGCCGTTACACCGAAAAGCCCAACCTCAAGTACAGCAAAACCGCTGACTTGTTGTGCGAAATGGGCCGTTACGGTCAAAAGACGGGCGCAGGCTGGTACGACTACCAAACCGGCAAGCGCGATGCGATTCCAAGTCCTGTGGTGGTCGAGATGATCGAAAAGCACCGCGCAGCCATCGGCATCACACCCCGCAAAATTTCTGACGAAGAAATCGTCCAGCGTTTGGTCTTTTCCTTGGTCAACGAGGCCGCTCATATCCTGGAAGAGGGCATTGCCAGCAAGGCCAGCGACATCGACATGGTGTACCTGACCGGTTACGGCTTCCCGCTCTGGCGCGGTGGCCCCATGATTTATGCGGACACCTTGGGCCTGTTCAACGTGGCTGAAGCCATGAAGCGCTTTGCCAAGAACCCCCACGACGACGCCCAATTCTGGCAACCCGCGCCTTTGTTGGCACGTTTGGTGGCCGAAGGCAAAACATTCAACTGATTTTTTAATTTTCGGAGAGCCGGTCATTGGGCCGGTTTCCCACATGAAAGGTTTTCATCATGACGAATGTAGTCATCGTTTCTACCGCACGCACACCTCTGGCCAAAAGCTGGAAAGGCGCTTTCAACATGACCCACGGCGCGACCTTGGGCGGACACGCGGTGCAACATGCCGTGGCACGCGCTGGCATTGATGCCGCCGAAGTCGAAGACGTGATCATGGGTTGTGCCACGCCCGAAGGCGCCACCGGTGCCAACATCGCCCGCCAAATCGCGCTCAAGGCTGGTCTGCCGATCTCGGTGTCGGGCATGACCGTGAACCGTTTTTGCTCTTCTGGCTTGCAAACCATTGCCTTGGCGGCTCAGCGCATCATTGCGGGTGAAGGTCAGGTTTATGTGGCTGGTGGTGTGGAAAGCATTTCTTGCGTCCAGCAGGAAATGAACACCCACATGATGCAAGACTTGGCCTTGGCCAAGCAAAAGCCCGAGATTTACTGGAACATGCTGCAAACTGCTGAGCAAGTGGCCAAGCGTTACAAAATCGGCCGCGACGTGATGGACGCCTACGGTGCGGCCAGCCAGCAAAAGGCTTGCGCCGCGCAAGCGGCAGGTTTGTTCAACGACGAGATCGCACCCATCACCGTCACGCAAGGCGTGATCGACAAGGTCATGGGCATGACCACCAAGCAAGTCACCGTGAGTGTGGACGAAGGCCTGCGCGAAGGCACCACCGTCGAAGCCATCAGCGGCCTGCGCTCGGCGCTGCCCGGTGGTTTGGTGTCGGCAGGCAATGCCAGCCAGTTTTCTGACGGCGCTGGTGCTTGCGTGTTGATGGATGAAAAATTGGCCGAGCAGCGTGGCATGAAGCCTCTGGGCCGTTTCCTCGGCTTTGCCGTGGCCGGTTGCGAGCCTGACGAAATGGGCATTGGCCCTGTGTATGCCGTGCCCAAAGCTTTGGCGCGATTGGGCCTGACCGTTCAGGACATCGACTTGTGGGAACTCAACGAAGCGTTTGCAGTACAGGTGCTGTACTGCCGCGACAAGCTGGGCATCCCCGCGGACCGCCTGAATGTCAACGGCGGCGCGATTGCTGTGGGTCACCCCTATGGTGTATCGGGCCAGCGCCTGACAGGTCACGCTCTGATCGAAGGCAAACGCCGTGGTGCCAAGCGGGTGGCGGTGACCATGTGCATTGGCGGCGGCATGGGTGCTTGCGGCATTTTTGAAGTGCTGTGATGCGCAAGCGCGTTGACAACTGATCAACGCGAAGGGCGGCTGGCTTGTGCCTGCCGCCTTTTTTTATGTTCTGAATCTGGATGAGTGTCATGAGCCTACGTCCCACCGTTGATTTTTTGCTGCACGAATGGCTGAAAGTCGAAAGCCTGCAAAGCCGCGAGCGCTTTGCCGACCACTCGCGTGAAACCTTTGACGCGGTGCTCGACACCTGCGAGCGCATTGCGCGCGATAAGTACGCTCCGTTCAACCGGCTGGTGGACACGCAGGAACCGCACTTTGACGGCGAAAAAGTCATCTTGCCGCAGGCCACACACGACGCCTACAAAGCCTACGCCGAGTCGGGCATGCTCAGCGCCGCGCAAGACTACGAAGTGGGCGGCATGCAGCTGCCCTACACGGTAGAAGCGGCTGCCAATGCTTTTTTTGCCATGGCCTCTGTCAGCATCGGCTCGGGCATGCTCACCAGCGGCAACGCCAATTTGCTCATGGTGCACGGCACCGAATTGCAAAAGCAGGTGTTTGCGGCCAACGAATTTTCGGGGCGCTTTTCGGGCACCATGTGCCTGTCTGAGCCGCAAGCAGGCTCCTCGCTCAGCGATGTGACCACCCGCGCCACGCCCGATGGCGCAGACTTTGAGGCCGACGCTTTGGGTGCCCGTTACCGCCTCAAGGGCAACAAAATGTGGATCTCTTCGGGCGAGCATGAACTCTCCGAGAACATCATCCATTTGGTCTTGGCCAAGATACCCGATGCCAATGGCCAGTTGGTGCCGGGCGTCAAAGGCATTTCGCTCTTCATCGTGCCCAAAAAGATGGTGGACACCCATGGACAGCTGACCGGCGAGCGCAACGATGTGGCGCTGGCGGGACTGAACCACAAATGCGGTTGGCGCGGCACCACCAACACGCTGCTGAATTTTGGCGAGGGCAAGTACCCTGTGCGAGGCGAGGCGGGAGCCGTGGGTTATCTCGTCGGCAAGCCCGGCGAAGGTCTGCGCTGCATGTTCCACATGATGAACGAAGCCCGCATCGGCGTGGGCATGGCCGCCACCATGCTGGGCATGGCCGGTTACTACGCAAGCTTGGACTACGCCAAAAACCGCCCGCAAGGCAGGCCCACAGGGGCAGGGGGCAAGGACGCCAGCCAACCCCAAGTGCGCATCATTGAGCACGCCGACATCAAGCGCATGCTGCTGGCCCAAAAAGCCTACAGCGAAGGCGCTCTGGCGCTGGCTTTGTACAGCGCCCGTCTTGTCGACGAACAGCACACGGGTACACCTGAAGACGCCGATGTGGCGCGCCTGTTGCTGGAAGTGCTCACGCCCATTGTGAAAAGCTTTCCGAGCGAGTGGTGCTTGGAGGCCAACAGCTTGGCCATCCAGATCCATGGCGGTTACGGCTACACCCGCGATTTCCCGGTGGAGCAGTACTGGCGCGACAACCGCTTGAACATGATCCACGAGGGCACCCACGGCATCCAGGCCATGGACCTGTTGGGCCGCAAGGTGTTGATGGAAAAAGGCAGGGGCCTGCAACTCTTGGCTGAGCGCATGCAGGCCACAGCCGCCAAAGCAGAGACCCATTGGGCACCCGAAGCGGCCGCTTTGCGCGATGCCTTGAAGCAAGTGGGCCAAGCCACCCAACAAGCTTGGGCTGGAGCCCAGCCTGCCGAGGCCCTGGCCAACGCCGTGCCGTATTTGCAAGCCTTTGGCCACACGGTGATCGCCTGGATCTGGCTGGATGTGGCCAACAGCCTGGGTGAAGACAACAGCCCCGCAGCCCAGGGCCGCCGCGCTGCATGCCGCTATTTTTTCCGATACGAATTACCCAAGATCGGGGCCTGGCTGAATGTGGTCAGCAGCCGCGACGCGACTTGTGCCGATTTGCCTGAGGATGCGTTTTGATGATCCGCCACATCGTGATGTGGAATTTGAAAGACCACGCTGAAGGGGCCGACAAGGCCGCTAACTTGGAAAAAGCCAAAGCCTTGTTGTTGTCGTGTTCACAAGTTGTGCCGGGTATCCGTGCGTTCGAAGTCGCCGCAGCGACGCCCGGCATGGACTGCACCCATGATTTGCTGCTCCACATGCTGGTGGATGACGCGCAGGTGCTAGCGGCTTACCAAAATCACCCTCAACATGTGGCCATCAAGCCTTTCATGAAAGCGGTGGTGCGAGAGCGCTGCTGCATGGATTTCATGGTTTGATTCGACGCCAATTCAACACGTTCAGCAATCAAGGATTTTTTCATGGCACGCACCACACAACAACTGTTTGATCTGACGGGTCAGGTCGCTTTGGTCACAGGCGGCTCACGCGGCTTGGGTTTGCAAATGGCCCACGCCTTGGGCGAAGCCGGTGCCAAGATCATGCTCAGTTCGCGCAAAGCCGCTGATCTGGAGCAAGCCGCTGCAGAGCTGCAAGCTGCGGGGATCGACGCCCGTTGGATCGCTGCCGACTGCGGCAAGGAAGAAGACATTCGTCGTTTGGCGGCTGAAACGATGGAGCGCATGGGGCACATCGACATTTTGGTCAACAACGCTGGCGCGACATGGGGCGCGCCCGCCGAAGAGCATCCGGTCGAAGCGTGGGACAAGGTGATGAATCTGAACGTTCGTGGCTATTTCATCCTTTCTCAGGAAATCGCCAAGCTGAGCATGATCCCGCGCGGCAAGGGCCGTATCCTGAATGTGGCCTCTATTGCGGGCTTGGCGGGCAACCCTTCCGAGATGAAAACCATCGCCTACAACACCTCCAAAGGTGCGGTGATCAACTTCACCCGTGCACTGGCGGGCGAGTGGGGCGAGCATGGCATCACCGTGAACGCCATTTGCCCCGGCTTTTTCCCCAGCAAGATGACCTATGGCTTGCTTGAGAAGCTGGGCGCTGACAAGATGGCTCAAGGTGCCCCTTTGCGCCGTTTGGGGGATGACGAAGACCTCAAAGGATTGGCTCTTTTGTTCGCATCTGACGCGGGCAAGCACATCACGGGTCAGTGGATGGCGGTTGATGGTGGCGTGAGCGCCATCATTGGCGGTTGAGCACCGGAGCCAGGCTGTCCATGAGCATTCCTTTTGGCGCCAACATTCCGTTTGTTCATCATCTGGGGTTCACGCTTGAAAAATTTGAAGGCGGGGAGTCCGAGTTGTTTTTCGCACCACGCGCTGAGCATCACAACTCATTTGATGTCACCCATGGTGGCGCGGTCATGACCCTCCTGGATGTGGTCATGGCTACTGCCGCACGCAGCGTTGAGCAGAACATGGGCGTGGTCACCATCGAGATGAAGACCAGCTTCATGCGTCCTGCCAAGGTGCCACCAGGCGAAAAGCTGGTGGGCCGTGGTCTGCTTCAGCACCGAACCCGAAGCATGGCCTTTACAGAAGGTCGAATCTATGACAACGAAGGACAGCTGTGCGCCATGGCCACAGGTACTTTCAAATATGTGGCTCGGCGTGAAGAAAAAAGCCCATCCACAGATTGACCTTGCCTCACAAAATTCATTCACACATCACCCACTGGAGATTTTTTCATGACACTCAACCACCAAATCGTGCTCGACAACCGCCCCCAAGGCGAAGCCACTGTGGCCAACTTCAAGTTGATCGAGGCGCCCATCCCCGCTTTGCAAGAGGGCCAAGTGCTGGTCAAGCACCACTTCATGAGCTTGGACCCTTACATGCGCGGCCGCATGAACGAGAGCAAAAGCTACGCCGTACCCCAACCCTTGGGCCAAGTCATGATTGGCGGCACGGTGGGTGAAGTGGTGGACAGCCAGCACCCCAAATTCAAAACCGGTGACCAAGTGGTCGGCATGGGCGGCTGGCAAGAGTACAGCGTGGTCGATGCCAATGTGTTGGGCGCACTGCGCAAGGTTGACACCACCCATGTGCCCTTGTCCCACTACTTGGGCGCCGTGGGCATGCCCGGCGTGACCGCTTGGTATGGCCTGGTCAAAATCATCAACCCCAAAGCAGGTGAGACCGTCACCGTGAGCGCGGCCAGCGGCGCAGTGGGCAGTGCTTATGGCGCACTGGCCAAGGCCCGTGGCTGCCGCGTGGTCGGCATTGCGGGCGGCAAAGACAAATGCGACTACGTTGTCAACGAGCTGGGCTTTGATGCCTGCATCGACTACAAGGAACACAAGGATTACCTGAGCCTGTCCAAAGCACTGCGCGAAGCTTGCCCCAATGGCATCGACGGCCACTTCGAAAATGTGGGGGGCATGGTTTTGGACGCTGTGATGCTGCGCACCAACGCGTTCGCCCGCATTGCGGTGTGCGGCATGATCGCGGGCTACGATGGCGCACCGCTGCCCATGGCCAACCCGGCGCTGATTTTGGTCAACCGCATGAAGATCGAAGGCTTCATCGTCAGCGAGCACATGGAAGTCTGGCCAGAAGCCCTGCAAGAACTCGGCACCTTGGTGGGCACCGGCAAACTGCGCCCCCGCGAATCCGTGGCGCAAGGTTTGGCCGCTGCGCCTGAGGCTTTCCTGGGTTTGCTTAAAGGTAAGAACTTCGGCAAACAATTGGTCAAGCTGATCTGAGGCCAAGCGCATGTCCGACCTGATCCTGCACCACTACCCGACCTCTCCGTTTGCTGAAAAAGTTCGGCTGATTTTGGGCTACAAGCAGCTGCCTTGGAAGAGCGTGTTCATCCCGATGATCATGCCCAAGCCGGATTTGACGGCGCTCACGGGTGGCTACCGCAAAACCCCGGTGCTGCAGATCGGCGCGGACATTTACTGCGACACCGCACTGATCTGCGATGTGCTGGAGCAACTGGCCCCCAAGCCCACGATCTTTCCGGACGCTGTCAAAGGCGCTGCCCGCATCGTGACGCAATGGGCTGACAGTGCTTTGTTCACCGCAGCCATGGCCTACAACTTTCAGCCTGCGGGCGTGGCGCAAGTCTTTGCTGGCGCTCCCGCTGAAGGCGTGCAAGCCTTTGTGGCTGATCGCACCGCCATGCGCAGTGGCGCGGCGCGCATGTCGCCCACAGACGCTGCCGCCACCTACAAAAGTTACCTGCGGCGCATCGCCAACATGCTGCACGGTCAAGACTTTGTGTTGGGCGCGCAGCCCTGCGTGGCCGACTTCGCGGCTTATCACCCGCTCTGGTTCACTCAGGAGCGAACGCCTGCTTTGGCGGGCATTCTGGACGCCACACCCGAAGTCAAAACCTGGATGGCGCGCATCAAGGCCATCGGTCACGGTGCTCCCGGCAAATGCAGTGGCGAAGAAGCCTTGCAAGTGGCCCGCGGCTCATCGCCTGCCCCTGTGCAAGGCGAAGTTTTCCAAGACGAGCACGGCATCGCACTGGGCAGTCAGGTGGTGATTGCCGCCGATAACTTCGGCCTTGAGCCGACACAGGGTGAGTTGGTGGCCGCGACCCGCACCCGCTATACGCTGCGCCGCACAGACGAACGTGCGGGCACCGTCCATGTCCATTTCCCGCGTGTCGGGTTCACACTCAAAAAGGTTTCCCCATGATCGACAACTTCAAAGGCAAAACGGCCGTATTGACTGGCGCAGGCTCCGGCTTCGGGTTGGAATGCGCTCGCATTGGCGCCAAACTGGGCATGAACTTGGTATTGGTGGATGTGCAGCAAGACGCCCTCGACAAAGCCGCCGCCGAAATGACTGCCCAAGGCGCGCAGGTGCTGGCCCGCAAGGTCGACGTGGCCAATGCTCATGCGATGGAACAACTGGCCGCTGACGTCAAAGCCCGTTTTGGCGCACCACACTTTGTGTTTAACAACGCAGGCGTGGGGGCAGGGGGCTTGGTTTGGGAAAACTCGGTGGCCGACTGGGAATGGGTGCTGGGCGTCAACCTTTGGGGCGTCGTGCACGGCGTGCGTTTGTTCACCCCCATGATGCTCGAAGCCGCCAAGGCCGATCCGGCTTACCAAGGCCACATCGTCAACACCGCCAGCATGGCCGGTTTGCTCACGCCCCCCAATATGGGCATTTACAACGTGAGCAAACACGCGGTCGTGTCGCTGACCGAAACGCTTTACCAAGACCTGCACTTGGTGTCCGACCAAGTCAGTGCCAGTGTGTTGTGCCCTTACTTTGTGCCCACAGGCATCAGCCAGAGCCACCGCAACCGCCCTGCGGACCTCGCCGCTGACAAGCCTACGGCCAGCCAGTTGATCGGCCAAGCGCAAAGCGACAAAGCGGTGGGCAGTGGCAAAGTGTCAGCCGCCGATGTGGCGCAAAAGGTGTTTGATGCTGTCGCCAAAGATCAGTTCTACATTTACAGCCACCCACAAGCCTTGGGCAACGTACAAAGCCGAATGGAAGCGATCGTTCAGGGCATCAACCCGCCAGATCCGTTTGCAGCCAAACCCGAAGTGGGTGAGGGATTGCGTAAAGCCTTGCGCGAGGCCAAAACTTAAATCGATCAGCGGTGGAACCGGCCCTCAAAGCAGTGCCGGACTTCATGGCCCAGGGCCACATGCGTGGGCTTGGGGCCAGTGATCACAATGCATTCTTGCTTGGGAACATCCCAGACAGCACAGGCCACTGGGGGGGTGATGTAGGCCTGTTCCTTGCCCATCTGGATGGCTTTGGCACAGACTTGGGCCACGTCTTCACGCACTTCCCAGCGGATGCGCACTTCGTTCATGAGGCGTTTTTCAACCGGCAGGGGTTTGAACGGCTCGTATTCATGCGCAGGCAAGTTGCCTGGCAGGGTTTGGCAACCGGCCAACGAGCCAAACACAAGTGTCATCACAAGCCATGCAGCTTTACGGTGGTGATTGATTGAACCCATTGACACGCTCCCACGAAATTACTTTTAATGTCAAAACTGTTTATTTATGATTATTTTACAGATTTAACGTCTTCGAATGTAATTTTTTACTGTTACGACAGGAGTGTTATCAATATTGGCAGTTTTACAACGCTCGAATGGGTGCGTTCAAGCTGTCCAGGCGACAACACCCTGTGGCAAACTTGCTCGCTTTCCTTCTAGAGATGTAATCTGAGACATGCAGAAAATCCTGGCCCAACTGGCCGCAGAAATCCGTATCCGCCCCGACCAGGTCAAAACTGCCGTGGAATTGCTCGACGGTGGTGCCACTGTCCCCTTCATCGCCCGTTACCGCAAAGAAGTCACGGACGGGCTGGACGACATCCAGTTGCGAGAACTGGAAGCACGACTGGCTTATCTGCGCGAGTTGGAAGACCGCAGGGCAGCGGTCATCAAAAGCATCACCGAGCAGGGCAAGATGACCCCCGAGTTGCTGGCCGCCATCGTCGCCGCGCCCACCAAACAAGAGCTGGAAGACCTGTATTTGCCCTTCAAGCCCAAGCGTCGTACCAAGGGCATGATTGCCCGCGAAGCTGGGCTGGAGCCCTTGGCTGACAAGCTGTTTGCAGACCCGACACTCGACCCCCACGCCGAAGCCCAAGCCTTTGTACTGCCTGCAGGCGCCATCGAGGGCGCTGACTTCACCACCACCACCGCCGTGCTGGACGGTGTGCGTGATTTGCTGAGCGAGCGCTGGGCCGAAGACGCGTCTTTGGTGCAAGCCCTGCGCGAATGGCTGTGGAACGAAGGCCTGTTCAAAAGCAAACTGGCCGACGGCAAGGACGAGAACAACGCCGACGTGGCCAAGTTCCGCGACTACTTTGACTACGACGAGCCGATTGGCCGCGTGCCCAGCCATCGCGCTTTGGCCGTATTCCGTGGTCGCGCATTGGAAATGCTGGACGCCAAGCTGGTTCTTCCTGTTGAACCCGAGCCGGGCAAGCCCAGCATCGCTGAAGGCAAGATCGCCATGCACCTGGGCTGGAGCCATGCGGCGCGCCCCTCGGACGACCTGATCCGCAAATGCGTGGCATGGACCTGGCGCGTGAAACTGAGCCTGTCGACCGAACGCGACCTGTTCACCCGCTTGCGTGAAGAGGCTGAAAAAGTCGCCATCAAGGTCTTTTCAGACAACCTGCGCGACCTGCTGCTGGCCGCGCCCGCGGGTCCCCGTGTGGTCATGGGTCTGGACCCGGGCATCCGCACAGGCGTGAAAGTGGCTGTGGTGGATGCGACGGGCAAGCTGGTGGACACCTCCACGGTCTACCCACACGAGCCCCGCAAGGACTGGGAAGGTTCGCTCTTCACCCTGGCCAAGCTCTGCGAAAAGCACAACGTCAACTTGATCGCCATTGGCAACGGCACCGCTAGCCGCGAAACCGACAAACTGGCGGGCGACCTGATCAAGCAACTGGCCCGCCTGCGTGATGGCGTGGAAATTCAAAAAGCCGTGGTCAGCGAGGCAGGTGCTTCGGTGTACTCCGCCAGCGAATTCGCCAGCCAAGAAATGCCCGACGTGGACGTGAGCCTGCGCGGCGCGGCATCCATTGCCCGCCGCTTGCAAGACCCCTTGGCAGAGTTGGTCAAGATCGACCCCAAAGCGATTGGTGTGGGTCAGTACCAGCACGACGTGAACCAGAGCGAACTGGCTAAAACGCTGGACGCGGTGGTGGAAGACTGCGTGAACTCGGTGGGCGTGGACCTGAACACGGCCAGTGTGCCGCTGCTCACCCGTGTGTCGGGCCTGTCAGCCAGCGTGGCCAAATCGGTCGTGCGCTGGCGCGATGCCCATGGCGTGTTCAAAACCCGCCAGGATTTGCTCAAAGTGACCGGCTTGGGGGCCAAGACCTTCGAACAAAGCGCGGGCTTTTTGCGCATCCGTGGCGGTGACAACCCGCTGGACATGACCGGCGTTCACCCCGAAACCTACCCGGTTGTCGAGCAAATCATCGTCAAAACCGCCAAGCCGATTCAAGAGATCATGGGCCGCTCGGACGTTTTGAAATCCCTCAAGCCCGAACTGTTTGCCAACGACAAGTTCGGTGCTATCACCATCAAAGACATCCTGGGTGAGCTGGAAAAACCCGGCCGCGACCCGCGCCCCGACTTCAAAGTGGCCCGCCTGGCCGACGGCGTGGAAGACATCAAAGACCTGAAAGAGGGCATGACACTCGAAGGCACCGTGAGCAACGTCGCCCAGTTTGGCGCTTTTGTCGATTTGGGTGTGCACCAGGATGGCCTGGTCCATGTGAGCCAGTTGGCCAACAAGTTCGTAACCGACGCCCGCGAAGTGGTCAAGACCGGTGACATCGTCAAAGTGAAGGTGCTCGAAGTCGATGTGGCCCGCAAGCGCATCAGCTTGACCATGAAGCTGGACGCTGCGCCTGCCCGGCGCGATGCCCCGAGAGACAACAAGTTTGAAGGGGCAGGGCGCGACAACCGGCCGCGTGGTGGTGGTTCAGGTGGTGGTTACACCTCGCCCCCTGCTCCAGGTTCGGGCTCTGCCATGGCCAGCGCCTTTGCCAAGCTGCAGGGCCTCAAGAAGTAACACCCATGCAGGCCCTCCACATCCACGCTGGCCCCAAGGCGCTCGCCCACATCCGTGAGCACGGTCTGAGGCCCGAGCACATTGGTGTCATTCCTGCTGCGGCCGGTGGCCCCAAAGGTTTGATCCTCGGGCCTTTGGATCGGTTCATTTTTGGCGAATGGCTGACCCAAAGTCAGCAGCCTGTGGACCTGGTGGGCGCATCGATTGGTGCGTGGCGCATGTCCACCGCCTGCCTCGATGACCCGGTGGCCGCGTTTGAGAGGTTAGAGCACGACTACATTCACCAGCACTACGAACCGCTGCCGGGCAATAAGCGCGTCACGGCCATGCAGGTGAGCGAGGCCTTTGGACAAAGCCTGCAAGCCTTTTATGGCGGACGCGTCGACCAAGCGCTTCGCCACCCGCGTTACCGCCTGCACATCGTCACTTCGCGCGGGCGGCACATCCTGCACCGCGAGCACCCGGTGGCCACGCCGCTAGGTTATGCCGGGGCCTACCTCAGCAATGCCGTCAGCCGCCGGGCGCTGGGTGGCTGGCTGGAGCGGGTGGTGTTTTCTGCGCAAGGCGCGGCCTTGCCCTTTGACGCACAAGATTTTCGCACCCGCGCTGTGGAACTGACCGAGGGCAACTTCATGCCCGCGCTGCAGGCCAGCTGCTCGATCCCATTTGCCCTGAAAGCCGTGCACGACATCCCCGGCGCACCCGCTGGCGCCTATTGGGACGGCGGCATCACCGACTACCACCTGCACCTGAACTGGACTGCACCCACCCAAGGCTCCGAACGCGCCATCGTGCTGTACCCGCATTTCCAGCAAAACGTGGTGCCCGGCTGGCTCGACAAAGCGCTCAAGTGGCGGCACGGCGCGACGCCGTTTTTGGACAACACCATCGTGTTGGCACCCAACCCTGAATGGGTCAAAACCTTGCCAAATGGCAAATTGCCTGACCGCAAGGATTTCATGACCTACGATCGCGATTTGCAGGGGCGCGTCAAGGTGTGGAACGCGGCGACACGGGCCAGTCAGCAATTGGCAGAAGAGTTCAGCCACTGGTTGCAAAATCCCTCTTCTTCAATCGTTCAGCCTCTCTAGGGATTTCTCATGTCTCAAGCCTATGTCGTCGGTCAAATGACTGTGAAAAACCCCGAAAAGTGGGGCCAATACCGATCGCAGGTTTTGGCGACCTTGCTGCCTTTTAGAGGAGAACTGGTTTTTCGGGGGGAGCAGGTTAAGGCCTTTTCTGGTGTTTGCTCGCACCCCGACATCGTGGTGATTCGTTTCCCTTCGCTGCAGGATGCCGAGGGCTGGCATGGTTCTGCAGCCTACCAAGCCCTGATTCCTTTGCGTCAAGAGGCAGCTGACGTTGTTTTGGTCACTTATGCCGCATGACCCTTCTAACAAAGTGGATAATTACGGCATGTTGACCGAAACCCTTTTCCTGACCGCCGCCCTCTATAAATTCGTTGATTTGCCCGATTTCGAGGCGCTTCAAGCCCCTTTGCAAGACTGTTGTGAAGCGAACGAGGTCAAGGGCACCTTGCTCTTGGCGCACGAAGGCATCAACGGCACGATTGCCGGACCTGAAAACGGCATCCGCGCTGTGTTGGCGTTTTTGCGGGCCGATCCGCGCCTGGCCAGCTTGGTGCACAAAGAGTCGTGGAGCCCCAAGCCGCCGTTCACCCGCATGAAGGTCAAGCTCAAAAAAGAGATCGTCACTTTGCGCGTGCCCGAGCTGGACCCGAACAAGACCGTGGGCCAGTACGTCAAGCCTGCCGACTGGAATGCCTTGTTGGCCGACCCCGACGTGGTCGTGATCGATACACGCAACGACTACGAGGTGGCCATTGGCACCTTCAAGGGCGCAATCAATCCGAACCTCAAGAACTTTGTGCAGCTGCCCGCCTGGCTGGATTCCCAGCCCCACTTGCAGGGCGATGCCGCCAAAAAGACCAAGGTGGCCATGTTCTGCACGGGTGGCATTCGCTGTGAGAAATCTACCGCGCTCATGAAAATGCGAGGCTTTGACGAGGTCTACCACCTCGAAGGCGGCATCCTCAAATACCTGGAAGAGATTCCACCTGAACAAAGCACCTGGGAGGGTGAGTGCTTTGTGTTTGACGAGCGCGTGAGCGTAGGTCACGGGCTTGGCGTGGGTAGCCATGAACTGTGCCGCTCCTGCCGCTGGCCTTTGAGCGAGCAGGACAAGCAGTCGCCGAACTACGTGCTGGGCGTGAGTTGCGACCACTGCCACGACCAGCGCACACCCGAGCAAAAGGTCAAACTGGCCGAGCGCCAGCGCCAGGTCGAGCTGGCCGAGGCCCGGGGCGAGATCCATGTGGGGGCCAAGATGCCCCATCACGACGCGCCCTGAACCCTCATCGCCGATGAGCGACTTCATTCCCTTTGTGCAGGAGTTGTTGGAAGATTGGGCCCCCGTGTCGGCCCGCCGCATGTTTGGCGGGCTGGGCCTGTACCACGAGGGCCTGATGTTTGCCATCGTCATGAACAACCGGCTTTATCTGAAAGTGGACGACCTCAACCGCCCAGAGTTTGAAGCCCTAGGCCTCACGCCTTTCACATACCCTATGAAGGGCAAAGACGTCGCGCTGTCCTACTGGACTGCACCCGATGCAATTTTTGATGAGCCCACAGAGGCAGTGCGTTGGGCTCGCTCAGCGTGGGATGCGGCAGCGAGAGCCTATTTGGCCAAAGCGCAGGCGAAAGAGAGAGCCAAAGCCCGTTCTCAATCACGCGCTGCCCGCAGATTTCAATGAGCTGAGATGTGCCCACCGGGATGAGCGCATTTATCAAGCAAGCCCTTTTCCCAAATCACATGCTGGTCAGCAGCATGTCGCGGTATTCGTCTGCCGAAGCGATGCGAGGGTTGGTTTTATGGCAATGATCGGCCAACGCCCCGTTGATCACGGCGTCAAACAAGCCTTCTGTCACGCCCATGGCACCCAAGCCTGTGGGCAGGCCCAAGCGGGCGTTCATGTCTTTGATGGCCTCGGGGATGTCGCTGCCGCTTTGCAGGCCCATGGCTTGGGCCATGCGGTTCAGGCGGTTTTCTTTTTGCACCGATTCGGCAGCGGCATTGAAGGTGACCACGGCGGGCAGGAACATGGCGTTCAACGTGCCATGGTGCAGGCGTGGGTTCACACCGCCTAGGCTGTGACTCAAGCTGTGAACACAGCCGAGGCCTTTTTGAAAAGCCATGGCGCCTTGCATGCTGGCGCTCATCATGTTCAGACGGGCATCGCGGTCCTTGCCATTGGTTGTGGCACGTTCGATGTGCGCCCAGCCGCGGGCCAGACCATCGAGTGCAATGCCATCGGCGGGCGGGTTGAAGGGCGCAGCCATGAAGGTTTCCATGCAGTGCGCAATCGCGTCCATGCCTGTGGCGGCCGTGAGCACGGGCGGTAGGCCGAGGGTCAGTTCAGGGTCACAAATCGCGGCTTTGGGCACGATGAACCAGCTGTGAAAACCCAGTTTGCGGCCGTCGTCAACGATCAAGATGGCACCCCGTGCCACTTCGGAGCCGGTGCCCGCCGTGGTGGGCACTGCGATCAGCGGGGCCACCCGGTCGGTGATCTTGAGCGAGCCGCCTTCGATGGTGGCGTAGGTTTTGAGCGGGCCCTCGTGCGTGGCGGCAATGGCCACGCCTTTGGCGCAGTCGATGGACGAGCCACCGCCCAAGGCAATCAGGCCGTCGCAGTTGTTTTGTTGGTAAACAGCAGCAGCGGCACGCACAGCAGCTTCGGTCGGGTTGGAGGGTGTCTGGTCAAACACGCTGACCTGCAAACCGGGCAGGGCGGCGAGGGCCTTGTCCAAAATGCCTACGGCCTTCACGCCAGCGTCGGTCACGATCAGGGGGCGGGTGATGCCCACGCGCTCGCATTCGGCTTTGAGCAGGCTGATGGCGCCGAAGTCGATCTGGATCTGGGTGACGTAATTGATGAAAGACATGCCAAGTTCTCCGGTGGGTGTGCAGGTGACAGACCCCGTGGGCGGGGCGTTGTACGATTTGCGTTCATTTTGATTCAGGAACCGTCTTTGTCTATCCGGCCCAACGCCTAGTCCGTCACGTTGGCAACACCCTTCACTCTTACGGTTTGACAAGCCAACAGTTTTCATGAGTAGCCACCACACCAACCCCCGATCTTTGCTGAACACGGCCACCCGCACGCTGATTGACCGCGTCGAGCGGGCTGGGCGTGCGCCCATGTATGCCATGACAGCCGTTCAGGCCCGTGCGTTTTACGACATTGGCGGCCCTATCCTGGACCTGCAGCCCGCGCCCCATGTGGACCGCGTGCAAGACATCACGGTTCCGGCCCGCGATGGCCACGCCATGCCCGCCCGGCTTTATGCCCCGCGCAGCGACACCGCTTTGCCCGTGTTGCTGTACCTGCACGGCGGCGGTTTCACGGTTGGGAGCCTCACCACGCACGATGTGCTGTGCCGCCAACTCAGTCGCCAAGGCCACTGCGCTGTGGTGTCGCTCGACTACCGGCTCGCGCCCGAGCACCGATTCCCCACGGCCATACATGACGCCTGGGACGCCCTGAACTGGTTGCACCAGCACGGCCCAAGCTTGGGTCTGGAAAGCTCACGCCTGGCCATTGGCGGTGACAGCGCTGGTGGCACTTTGTCGGCCGTGTGCGCACTCATGGCCCGCGATGCGGGCCTGAAACTCGCTTTGCAGCTGCTGTTCTACCCCGGCTGCGGCTCCAAGCAAGACACCGCCTCACACCACACTTTTGGCCAAGGCTTCATGCTCGACAAGGAAACCATCGCTTGGTTTTTTGACGGATACATCGATGCGGCTGACCGAGACGACTGGCGCTTTGCGCCAGGTAACGCCCCTGATCACAGCGGCCTGGCCCCATGCTGGATGGGCCTGGCCGAATGCGATCCGCTGGTCGACGAGGGCGTGCGCTACGCCGACACGCTGCGCATGGCGGGTGTGCCCGTTGATTTGGAAATTTACCGGGGTGTGATTCATGGCTTCATCACCATGGGACGCGCCATTCCCGATGCCTTGATGGCCCATGCCGATGCAGGTCGGGCCTTGAAACACGCTTTTGAAAGTTGAACCCATGAAACGCCAGGACTTCCGTTTTTCTCACCGCATGCGCGTGCGCTGGGTAGAGGTTGACATGCAAAAGATCGTCTTCAACGGCCATTACCTCATGTACTTCGACACGGCCGTTACCGACTATTGGCGCCATCTGGCCATGCCTTACGCCGAGACCATGCACCAGCTGGGCGGCGATATGTTTGTCAAAAAGGCCAGTGTCGAGTACCACGCCAGCGCCGAAATGGATGATTTTTTGGACGTGTGCATGCGCTGCGAACGCGTGGGCAACTCGTCCATGACCTTTGTGGGCGCGATTTTCCGAGGTGATGAACTGCTGATCACCAGCGAGTTGGTCTATGTGTACGCCGACCCGGTGGCCAAAAAGAGCCAGCCCATCCCCGCGCCCTTGCGCGACATGCTTGAAGGCTTTGAGCGTGGCGAAGACATGGTGCAGGTGCATGTGGGTTCCTGGCACGACTTTCAAAAACTGGCCAGTCCGCTGCGCCACGAGGTGTTTGTGGATGAACAAAAAGTGCCTGTCGAGTTGGAGTTGGACCACGAAGACGAGAGCGCTTTGCACGCCGTGGCACTGAACAGCATGGGGATGCCACTGGCCACAGGCCGCTTGCTGCAACACGCTCCCGGTGTGGCCCGCATTGGCCGCATGGCCGTCAAAAAACAAATGCGCGGTAGCGATCTGGGCCGCCGCGTGTTGCATGCCTTGATGGATGCCGCCCAAAACCGGGGCGATACCCAAGTCATCTTGCACGCCCAATGCAGTGCCGAAGGTTTTTACAAGCGCTCAGGCTTCGAGCCCCACGGGGCCGTGTTTGAAGAAGCAGGCATAGCGCACATTGAGATGGTGCACCAACTTTGAAAAAGCGGCTCAGGCCGCTTTTTCAATTTAATCGCTCCTCAAACAAAAAAATCAGATGTCTTCGAGCAAGGCGTAGGGCAGGGGCTGGAGCTCCAGCGCTGAACCATTTGCATTACCCGCGAGCCAGCCAGTCTGCTGGCTCTCCAGCGTGCCGCTGACCAATGCAGCAAAGCCCTGGCCATCTGGACGTGCTGCACTCAATACCACGGTCGCGCAAGGTTGCTCGGGGTCGGCTGGGGTGAAGATGTCTTGCCCGGTCGCCAGCGCCACCGTGCTGTGGACCAGTGCTGTACGGCGCTTCAAGGTGCCACGGAATTGGCTGCGGGCCACCACTTCCTGGCCGGGGTAGCAGCCCTTTTTGAAGTTCACGCCGCCCACCGATTCGTAATTCATCATTTGCGGCACGAAGGCCTCGAACAAAGGCTGGGTGACCAGCGTCACGCCGCTCATGACTTCGGCCCATGACCAGACATCGGCTGGCACATCGGTGCCTGCAGGCAGGGCTTGTGCTTGCGGGGCAAGCCACAAAGCGCGGGGAATTTTGGACCCGCCCAACACGGCGGGATAAAACGCCACGGTGTGCGCCCCGACTTGGGCCATGGTCTGCCATGGTGCGGCATCGCCCACCAAAGCCTTGGCGCTGTCACCCAGCAAACCGCGCAACTGCCATTCGCCCGTAGCGTCGGTCATTTTGACTTTGGCCCGCAGCACGAACATGGAAAGACGTTTGAGGGTTTGGGCCAGCAAATCCAGACTCATGACCAGCAAAACGGTGTCGGGTGCAGTTTTGATGACGATAAAGCTGGCCTGCATGCGCCCCTTGGCCGAGCAAAAAGCCGCCAACCGTGACTGCCCCAAGGGCAACAACAGCACGTCGTTGCTCAATTGGTTGTGCAAAAAGTTCGCTGCGTCTTCGCCTTGTGCCTGAATCACGCCCAAGTGGGGCAGGGCGCTGACGCCATTCAGCGCGTCGATCAAATGTGGGCTGTTTTCTTCAAGGGTGTTCATGTGCGGCTCTGTCGTCTGGCTAGGCGTGAATTATCATCCTCAATACGTTTTCGACACTGAAACAAGGACATGACCGTGCTCAAAGGCTTGATGAAGTTACTGACAAGCCTGATGGTGGCCGCCTTGCTGCTGGGGGGCACTTCTTTGTGGTGGGTGACCCAGCCAATGGACACTGGCCGCGATGCCCTGGATTTGGCCATTGAGCCCGGTACTTCGCCCAAAGCCATTGCCCAGGCCGTGGCCGATTCGGGGGCACAGACTTCGCCCACTTTGCTTTACGCTTGGTTTCGCCTGTCGGGTCAGTCGCGCCAGATGCGGGCTGGAAGCTACGAAATTTCACCCGGCACATCACCCAAGCACCTACTCAACATGCTGGTGCGTGGCGAAGAAAGCCTGCGCACGGTGTCGATTGTGGAAGGCTGGAACTGGCGACAGGTTCGCCAGGCCTTGGCCAAGGCTGAAAACCTCAAACCCGACAGCCGGGTTTTGAGCGACGAGGCTTTGATGGCCCAGTTGGGTCGCCCCGGTGTGGCCCCCGAAGGGCGTTTTTACCCAGACACCTATTCCTATGCCAAAGGCGCCAGTGACTTGGCTGTTTTGCAGCGGGCCATGAATGCCATGGACAAACATGTGCAGCAGGCCTGGGAGGCTCGTCAAGCCAGCGTGTCGGTCAAAACGCCTGAAGAGGTTTTGATTTTGGCCAGCATTGTCGAAAAAGAAACTGGTAAGGGCGCTGACCGGCCCATGATCTCAGGTGTGTTCAACAACCGGCTTCGAATCGGTATGCGTTTACAAACCGACCCCACCGTGATTTATGGCTTGGGCGAAGCCTTTGATGGCAACTTACGCCGCGTCCACTTGCAGACCGACAACCCTTGGAATACCTACACCCGTGGTGGTTTGCCACCCACACCGATTGCCATGCCCGGCAAGGCGGCTTTGTTGGCGGCGGTGCAACCGGCCAAGACGTCTGCGTTGTACTTTGTGGCCAAAGGCGATGGCAGCAGCCATTTCAGCGCCACGCTCGATGAGCACAACCGGGCCGTCAACCGTTACCAGCGCGGCATCAAAACCGTGCAGGATTGATGCAGGGCTTGAGCCTGCGACAATCGGGTTTTCCCAATTTCACACACCATGACACGCGGTTTGTTCATCAGTTTTGAAGGCATCGACGGAGCGGGCAAGTCCACCCACATCGATCGCGTGGCCCAGTTGTTCCGCGATGCGGGCAGGGCGGTCGTCCTCACGCGCGAGCCGGGTGGCACACCGCTGTCTGAAAAGCTGCGCGAGCTGGTCCTGCACGAGCCCATGGACGCGCTGACCGAAGCGCTGTTGATGTTCGCGGCTCGCCGTGAGCACCTGGTGCAGGTGATCGAGCCGGCCTTGGCCCGTGGCGATGTGGTGTTGTGCGACCGTTTTACCGATGCCACCTTTGCTTACCAGGGCGGTGGACGCGGTTTTGACTGGCAGGTGTTGGCTGAGCTGGAGCGGATGGTGCAGGCCATGCCCGATGGCCGGTTGCGCCAACCCGAGCTGACCGTGTGGTTTGATTTGGACCCGCAAATAGCGGCGCAGCGCTTGGCCTCGGCTCGGGTTCCCGATAAGTTCGAGTCTCAACCCGCTGACTTTTTTGCGGCTGTGCGGGCAGGCTATGCCAAGCGCCAAGCCGAAATGCCAGACCGGTTTGCCCGCATCGACGCGGCGCAAACTAAGGAGGCCGTGGGCATTGACGTGAGCCGTGTGGTGAACGACTGGCTGAAACGGGCAGGCACATGAGCGCTGTCTTGAACGCCCCCTGGATTGCCCGACAGGCTACCGACTTGCTGGCCCAGCGGGGACATGCTTGGCTGCTGCAAGGCCCATCGGGTTTGGGCCAATACGAATTGGCGCTGGCCTTGGCATCGGCCTGGTTGTGCGAGAAACCCACGCCGCAAGGGGCTTGTGGTGAATGCGCCAGCTGTCACGCCATTGCGGTGCACACCCACGCCGACTTGGCCGTGCTGATGCCCGAGACGGTGATGATTGAGCTGGGCTGGCCTTTGTCGGAAAAAGCCCAGGACGAGATCGACAAAAAAACCCGCAAACCCAGCAAAGAGATTCGGGTCGATGCGATGCGGGACGCGGTGGAGTTTTCTCAACGCACTGATGCTCGCGGGCGTGGCAAAGCGGTGTTGGTGTATCCGGCCGAGCGCATGAACACGATCACGGCCAACGCCTTGCTCAAGACGCTGGAAGAGCCGCCTGGCGACGTGCGCTTTGTGCTGGCCACTGAGGCGGCGCATACGCTGCTGCCCACGATCCGCAGCCGTTGTTTGGCCCACACCATGAAGTGGCCCGAGGCCGATGAAGCCCTGACTTGGCTGAGCGGGCAGGGCGTGCAGGCCCCCGTGGCGCAGGCGTTGTTGCGCAGTGCAGGTGGCCGACCGACCGATGTGCTGCGCCAGGCCGAGGCCGGTTTATCGCCAGACTGGTGGGCCGATTTGCCCAACGCCATGCGCCAGGGCGATGCCAGACACTTGGCAGAACTCAGCCCCGCCCAAGCCATCGATGCTTTGCAAAAGCTTTGCCACGACTTGGTGCTGAGCCAATCGGGTGCTGCGCCGCGTTTTTTTGACGCGAAGCAATTGCCCGCGAGCAACGCCTCAGTGTCGGTGTTGACCGATTGGTTCAAGCGCCTGATGCAGTTCGCCCGCACTGCGGAGCACCCTTTCAATGCCGGTCTGATGCTCGAAGCGCTGACTGCCGACGCCCAACAAACCCTTTTGTCAAAGGGTTAAAAGATGTACACCGATTCCCACTGCCACCTGAATTTTCCGGAGTTGATGAGCCAACTCGACAGCATCCAAGATGCGATGCTCGCAGCCCAAGTGTCCCGTGCCATGGTCATTTGCACCACCATGGAAAAGTTTGATGAAGTGCATAACCTGGCCATGGCCTACGACAATATGTGGGCCACGGTGGGCGTTCACCCTGATAACGAAGGCGTGCAAGAGCCCAGCCTTCAAGATTTGCTCGACGGTGCGGCCCGCCCCAAAGTCGTGGCCATTGGCGAGACAGGCCTTGACTACTACCAGATGGACGAGCGCAAAGGCGGGCGAACCATCGCCGACATGGAATGGCAGCGCGAGCGCTTTCGCACCCACATCCGGGCGGCGCGTCAGACCCAATTGCCGCTGGTCATTCACACGCGACAGGCGTCGGATGACACGATCGCGATCCTGAAAGAAGAGGGCGAGACAGGTGTACCAGGGTGCGCGGGTGGCGTGTTCCACTGCTTCACCGAAAGCCAGGCCGTGGCCAGAGCGGCCTTGGACCTTGGTTTTTACATTTCCTTGTCGGGCATTTTGACGTTCAAGACAGCGGCTGACTTGCGTGAAGTGGCCAAATTTGTGCCCGATGACCGTCTTTTGATCGAGACCGACAGCCCCTATTTGGCACCTGTGCCTTACCGCGGCAAGCTCAACAACCCATCTTATGTGTCCTTGGTGGCCAAGCTATTAGGCGAGTTGCGTGGCACTAGTTCAGAGGCTATTGGTGAGCTGACCACTCAAAATTTCTTGAAGTTGTTCTCTAAAACAGCCGATTAATTTCTCATGTATCACTTTCATAATTTTAAAAAGTCCATTGTGTTTATTGGATTTTCTTCATTTTCTTTTCTTTCATTGGCGGGGTCATACGAAGACTTCTTTAAAGCGGTTCAGTTCGATGATGTGAGAACTGTTCAGTCCTTACTTCAGCGCGGTTTTGATCCCAATACAGTCAATCCTGCGGGTCATTCAGGTTTGATGTTGGCTGTGCGGGAGCCATCTTTGAAGGTGGCCGAGGTATTGGCTGGGTGGCCTCAAACCAAGGTGGAGGTCCGAAACGACAAGGACGAAAGTCCCTTGATGTTGGCAGCACTCAAAGGTTATTTGGTCTTGGTTAAAAAACTCGTTGAACGCGACGCAGATGTCAACAAAACAGGTTGGACTGCATTGCATTACGCCGCATCGGGTGGCCATACTCAGGTCATTGATTTTTTGTTGGAGAACAGCGCTTACATTGATGCCGAATCTCCCAACGGAACAACGCCCTTGATGATGGCGGCCATGTATGGAAGTCCTGAGTCCGTCAAACTATTGATTCAAGCTGGAGCCGATTTGAACGTTAAAAACATGGTCGGGATGACGGCTTTAGATTTCGCTGTGCGTGCGGATCGTCAGAACTCTAGGGAATTGATTGAGACCGGCTTGCAACGCCAAGCAGCTCGGGCTGCGAGGATGGCCAAGCCACCAGCTGATTCATCGAATGCTTCAAGCAAGTAGTTGTAGGCGGATGTGCTGTCTGCACATCGATCAGATGATTTGAATTCTTTGTTTTTTGAAGATACTTCTCTGTTTTTAAATACGTACGATGTATATTATGTAAAGTGTTGTGAAACAATAAATTGATGAAAATGAGAGGAAATATGTGGAAGCCTCTTCGGTTGCATGGCAAAATCTCGCCGTTCTATTCATTTGGAGAAAAATCTTGAACAAAGCAGAACTCATTGAAGCATTGGCCAAAGAAACAGACATGTCCAAAGCAGCTGCCGGCCGTGCCGTTAGCGCATTGGTGGACATCATCACCAAAACCGTTGCAAAAAAACAAGACGTGCAACTGATTGGCTTTGGTACCTTCAAAGCTGCCAAGCGTGCAGCACGCGTTGGTAAGAACCCACGCACTGGTGAGAAGCTGAAAATCGCAGCAGCCACTGTGCCCCGCTTTACTGCTGGCGCCGCTTTCAAAGCCGCTGTGAACAAGAAGAAGTAATCTTCTTTCACTTCAGCCAAAAGGCAGCCGGGTGTTTCACCTCGCTGCCTTTTTTCATGATCCACTGGATGCTGGTTGGATCGAAAGTGAAGTGAAGGACAATAGGTTTTTTGACTCTCGGTTGACAACAGCTCTATGGCGATTCAATGGTTCCCCGGACACATGCACCTCACGCGCAAAGCGATTGGGGAGCGAATCAAAGAGATTGACGTGGTCATTGAAATGCTGGACGCCAGATTGCCCGGCTCAAGCGCCAATCCCATGCTGGCCGAATTGATAAAAGGCAAGCCAGCACTCAAAATTCTGAGCAAGCAAGACCTCGCAGATTCAGAACGAACAGCCCTGTGGTTGGCCCATTACAACGCCCTGCCCGGTGTCAGCGCCATGGGCCTAGACACCAGCATGACGCAACCATCCAAAGCACTGATCGATGCTTGCAGAAAACTCGCACCCAATCGCGGTGGGATGGTTAAACCCATGCGTGTGCTCATTTGCGGCATTCCCAACGTGGGCAAATCAACGTTGATCAACACACTCAAAGGTAAACGTGCAGCGAAAACGGGTGATGAAGCGGGTGTGACCAAACAGGAGGCACGCATTGCCTTGGACGATGACTTCTATCTGTACGACACCCCCGGCGTGCTGTGGCCACGCATCATCGTCGAGCAAAGCGGCTACAACTTGGCTGCCAGCGGCGCGATCGGTGTGAACGCATTTGACGAGGAAGTTGTTGCGCTGGAATTGCTCAATTACCTGATCCCTCACTACCCACAAGCCTTGAGTGAGCGGTACAAAATCAACGACGTGGTGAGCCACACCGACGAAACCCTGCTCGAAGCGATTGGCCGTCTTCGTGGTGCGATGCAAAGCGGCGGGAGGGTCAACACCACCAAAGCCGCGCACATCGTGATCCATGACTTTCGATCGGGCGCACTTGGACGCGTGACCATCGAAACGCCAGCCCAATTTGCTGCATGGCTGGCCGAAGGTAAAAAGGCTGATGCCGAACGTGCTCTGCGCAAAGAAGCCACAGCTAAGACACAAAAGCCTCAACGCAACAAGCCCCACAAGTGACACCCCGGGCCACACATCTCCTCTAGCATTCTTTCAGCAGATGTTCTGCTCAGGAGATAAACCGTGAAAGCTTTGATCAAATGGTGCGTCGCAGGACTGGTCTTTTCACTTGGCGCTGCACACGCGGCCTACCCTGACAAGCCTATCAAAATCGTGGTGGCATTCCCACCGGGCAGCTCCACCGACATCGTCGCGCGTGCACTGGGCCAGCCTTTGTCCGAAGCCATGGGCCAGCCTGTCGTCATAGAAAACCGCCCCGGCGCAGGTGGCAATATCGGCACGCAGGCAGTGGCCCGCTCAGCCCCTGACGGCTACACCTTTCTCATGCACAGCGTGGCTTACGCGGTCAACCCTTCGCTCTACAGCAAGGCTGGCTACGACGTCGGCAAAGAACTGACGGGTGTGGCCATGGCCGCTGTTTCACCCAACATCATTTATGTGCACCCCTCTGTCAGGGCCAACACGCTCAAAGAATTGCTGATGCTGGCCCCTTCCGAAAAACTCAGCTACGCCTCTTCGGGCAATGGCACCACCACCCATCTTGGGGCTGAATTGTTGTTCCGCAATTTGGCCAAAGTGGACATCCTGCACGTCCCGCACGCCCCGGCTTCGGCGGCCAACGCCGTTGTCAGCGGACAAGTGCCCGTTGGCTCCACATCCATACCGCCCGTGGTTCAACTGGCCAAAGCGGGCAAAGTGCGAGCCTTGGCCGTGACCAGCAACAAACGCAGCGGCGCCCTCCCCGATGTGCCCACCGTGGCCGAATTGGGCTACCCAGGCTTTGAAGCCAATACTTGGTTCGCCATGCTGGCCCCGGCCGGCACACCCAAAGATGTCCTTGACCGTATCAACAACGAAATCAACAAGATCCTGCAAAACAAGGCGTTAAACGATGGCTTTGCAGCTCAATCGCTCGAGACCGTGCGCATGGACCGCTCGACGCTTGACACTTACATCAGCAGTGAAGCCAAAAAGTGGGGTCAGGTCGTGCAGCAAACTGGCGCCAAGGTGGATTAAAACCACTTCCCTAAGCATCTATCCCGTCGAAAGCCTCCATGAAACTCATCAGCTACACCCACGACAACGCCACCCGATACGGTGTGCTGCAAGACCAAGGCGTGGTCGACATGCGCCTGTGCATGGACAACGCCCCAGACAGCATCAACGACTTTTTTGCCTTGGCCAGCGGCAACTCGGCACTCATGGCCAGCATCGTCCAACGTGCTGCCAACGTGCAAGCTGTGCCATTGGCTCAAGTCAGCTTATTGCCCTGTGTGCCTCGCCCCAGCAAGATCCTTTGCCTGGGCGTGAATTACCACGACCACGCCACCGAAGGCGGTAACAAAGTGGCGGACTACCCAACCATCTTTTTCCGTGGCCCATCGTCTTTGCTGGCGCATGGCGGCACCATCCCGATTCCGCCGATTTCCACATCGCTGGACTACGAGGCCGAACTGGCCTTGGTGATCGGCAAGACCACACGCAACGTGAGCGAGGCCGATGCGCTCGACTCGGTATTTGCCTACGCTTGCTTCAACGACGCCACGTTCCGCGACTACCAGCGCAAAACCACCCAGTGGACCGTGGGCAAGAACTTTGACCAAACCGGCGGCTTTGGCCCCCACCTGGTCACAGCCGACGAGTTGCCGCCAGGATGTGTGGGCCTGCACATCGAGTCGCGCCTCAACGGGCAAGTGATGCAAAGCGCCAGCACGACCGACATGGTGTTCCATGTGGCGCCCACGATTGCCATGATGTCAGCCTGCATGACGCTCGAGCCCGGTGATGTGATCGTGATGGGCACCCCTGCAGGAGTGGGTTATGCCCGCAAGCCTCCGGTGTGGATGCAAGCGGGCGATACGATTGAAATCGACATTGAAGGCGTTGGTGTTTTGCGCAACCAAGTCGGCCTGCTGGCCGTCTGAGGCTGTCACGCCATGAAAAACATCACCCGAGACAACCTGACGGACACCGTCAAAAGCAGCTTTGCGAACATCGACGATGAACGCTTGAGGCACCTGGTCAACCGCTTGGCGCACCACCTGCATGCCTTTGCCAGCGAGACCCAACTGAGCCACGATGAATGGCGCGAGGGAATTGCCTTTTTACACCGTGCCGCGGAAATAAGCAGCCCCTCGCGCAGCGAGTTCACCTTGATGTCCGATGTCTTGGGCCTGTCCTCTCTGGTGGACTTGCTGGCCGCCAGGCCCGGCGCCACCGAAGGTAGCGTGCTCGGCCCCTTCCACACCCGGGGCTCACCCTGGATGGACAACGGCGCCAACCTGATCCGCGACAACCCCGGTGAAGCGGTGCTGATCCGTGGCCGCGTGACCGACATCCACGGCCAAGCGCTGCCCGAGGCCACCATCGACTTTTGGCAAAACGCTGACAACGGGATGTACTGGCAGATGGACGACAGCCAAGCACAAGACAACCTGCGCTGCCAGATCAAGGTGCAAGCCGACGGCTGTTTTGAGCTGGCCACCATCCGCCCTCGCCCCTACCTGGTGCCGACCGACGGGCCGGTGGGCGAGTTGTTGCGCATCTCGCACCGCGATGCCTGGCGTCCGGCCCACTACCACGTCATCGTGGAGGCGCCTGGTTTCCGAAGCCTGATCACCGAAGTGTTTGACGCGGCAGACCCTTGGCTCGACAAGGATGCCGTTTTTGGCGTGCGTGCCTCGCTGGTCTGCGACTTCAAAAGCGAGTCTGACCCGGCCACCGCCACACGTCTGGGGCTGCCAGCGCAGTATTTGGCGATTGAACTGCCCATTCGGCTGGCCCGCGAAGACTGAAGCGATTTCTTTTCCCATCACCTGCACAACACACCCATGGCTTCAACTCTCACTGTCGATGTCCTCATCGCAGGCGGTGGCCCTTGCGGGCTGATGCTGGCCATCGAGCTGGGCAGGCGCGGCGTCCGCTGCCTGCTGGTCGATGCTAAGCCCGGCACCGCTTTCAACCCGCAGGCCAACGCCACCCAAGCACGCACCATGGAGCATTTCCGGCGTTTGGGCTTCGCGCATGAAATCCGAAGCATGGGCTTGCCGCCCGACCACCCCACCGACATCGCTTACCTGACGCGCTTTGCGGGCACCGAGCTGGCCCGCCTGCGCCTGCCCACCGCTGCCGCAGCGCCACAAGCCATCAAGGCCATGTCGGGCTCGTGGAGCGCCGCCGAGCTGCCGCACCGGGTGTCGCAAAAATACGTAGAGGTTTGCTTGCACCAGCACGCCCAGCAGCAGGCCAGCGTTGAGATGCGCTACGGCTGGCAACTTGCATCGTTCGAGGACACTGGCGACGGCATCAAAGCCTTGGTGCAATCGGTCAACGGTGAAGATCAGCTGAACGTCCAAGCCGCTTATCTGGTGGGTGCAGACGGTGCCCGCAGCATGGTGCGCCGCGAGCTGGGCATTGCTTGGGGCGGTGCCACTGGCTTCAAGCGCAAGTTCATGGGCGGCAAGATGCTGGCGGTCTACCTCAAGGCGCCCGAGTTTTACGCCCGCAACCCCAACGACCGTTCCTGGATGTACGTGGTGGTCAACCCCGAGTTGCGTGCCTTCATCATGTCGGTCGACGGCGTGAGCGAATTTGCTTTTCACATCCAGATGGCCGATGACGCGGCCACCGAGGCGCTGACTGAGGACGACGCGAGGCATTGGTTTGCCAAGGCCTTTGGTCAAAACATCGACATCGACATCCTCTCCATGGCCACCTGGATGGCTGGCCATGCGCTGGTCGCGGAGTCCTTCCAGAAAGGCCGTGTCTTTCTGGGCGGTGATGCGGCGCACCTGTTCACCCCCACCGGGGGCCTGGGTTACAACACGGCGGTCGAAGATGCCGTCAACCTGAGCTGGAAGTTGGCCAGCGTGCTCAAAGGCCAAGCACCAGCCGCATTGCTGGACAGCTACCAGCACGAGCGCCATGCGCTGGCCGTGCGCAACACCGGCTATGCCCGCCAGTTTGCCGACTCGATTGGCCTCTTTGAAGCCGTTCCCGAACTCGAAGACAAGAGCCCTGAAGGTGAGGCAGCCCGGACCGTCGCATCGGACTACCTCAACGGCCATGTGCGGCGCGAATTCAACATCCCAGGGGTGACTTTTGGTGGACGCTACGACGGCAGCCCCGTCATCGTGGGCGACGGCACCACCGCACCACCCGATGCCCCCAACAGCTACACGCCCTGCGCCACACCGGGCGGCAGGCCGCCTCATGCGTGGCTGCCCGATGGCCGTTCGCTCTTTGACACTTTCCATAGAGAATGGACCTTGCTGGTGTTGGGCCCAGAGCCGGTCGACACCTCCGCCTTCGAAAACGCCGCTTCCTCTATGGACGTGGATTTGCGCGTCGTTCACCAGCCCAGCAGTGAAATTTTGTCACTCTACGAAGCACCCATGGCCTTGATCCGCCCGGACCAAATCGTGGCCTGGCGTGGCCACGACACAAAGCAGGCACCTGCAGTGCTGGCCCAAGTGCTCGGGGGAGGCGCTACAGTTCGTGCCTGACACCACGAATGCCCCAACATGAACGCTCGCCTGCCCACGCCCGACAAAGACGCCATCGCCCTCCTCCCGCCATTTGAGCGTTTGGGCTTGGACAGAATCACCTGGGTGTGCACTGGCGACCAGGCGAGACAAGCGCAAGCGCAACTGATGCAAACCCCAGCTTGGGGCTTTGACACCGAGTCCAAACCCACCTTCAAAGTCGGTGAACAGTCCGATGGGCCCCATGTGCTGCAACTGTCTACTGCCGAACGGGCTTGGGTTTTTCAGCTGCACGATCCGGATTGCCGGGCCGTATCAGCTGCGCTGCTTGCTCACCCAGGCATTGTGAAAGCCGGGTTTGGTTTGGGCGATGACCGCAAACGCATCATCCACAAACTGGACATAGAGCCCCAAGGCATTCTGGAACTCAACACCGTGTTTCACCAACGCGGCTACCGCAAAGACATGGGCGTCAAAGGCGCGGTGGCCGTGCTGTTCAACCAGCGCTTCATCAAATCCAAAAAAGCGGCTACCAGCAACTGGGCCAATGAACGCCTCAGTGAAGCTCAGCTGATCTACGCCGCCAACGACGCTTATGCCGCCATTCGAGTTTGGCAAGCACTGAATCTGGCCTGAGTCCTCGCTACGCCAAGCCCTAAAATGGCGTTCACATTCCGCTCGCAGTCTGAGTCTTACCGACCACTGAATCCTTCCCATGTCTGATCTCACAGGCCACAGTGCCGCTTCACACGCTGTCACCTCAAGTTCGGAGCTGGAATTTGCCAACGCCCTGTGGCGCGTGCGCAGACCCAAACCCTTTGTGTTAGTGATTGAGGGTGAGGTCGGAAGTGAAGACGCAGGGCCCTCCGACTACCTGCACGACAAACTGCTGTTGCCCGAATGGCGCGAAGCTTTTTACAGGCTGGTCGATGCCACAGGCTTGGTGGTCTGCCTGAATTCGCACACCCAACACCCCACCTACCGTGATGTGCGCGGTCGCTCCAGCAAAGGGCGGCTGAGCCAAGGCGAGTATTACCACCACGACGGCTGCACCGGCCCCGTGAAGCCGCGCTTTGTCGAAATTCGCTGCCCCATTCAACCGCAAACACGCGGCGTGGCCACCGCAGTAGCTCCGCACCGCGATGTGGTCAAAGCCATGGTGCAAGTGCTGCCCGCCGAGTTGGCCGCTTCGCCTGCGCTGGCCGGGATTGACATGAGCCACGCCACCATCAGCCAGATGAACTATGAAGCGCTTGAGCACTTGCAAGGCCTCATCACCCGCACCGTTCGAAAGAAGCTCAACGCCGAAGGCGCACGCAGTTACTTCCGACAGGTGGACGCCGCTGCCAATGCCTACTTTGAACCGTGGGCCTTGGGCGAAAGCCGCTTCATTGCCAATGCCAACAGCGGCGTGACCATGCAACACCGTCGCGCCTACCAAACCCCACACACCGGCGGCGTGGCCAATGGCCACTTGGTCAAGCGCTGGACGAATGAAGAGCTGTTGCTACCCGGTCAGGTGGTGGACCAAGCCTTGATCGCCGCGCTGTGCAGCGAGGAAGGTGATGACGTTGAGTCCGCAGAGGGGTGTTACCTCGGGGTGCACTGATACATAGGTCAATCCTTGCCTTGCTGATGCAACGGCGCAAAATTAAAAAGAACTGCAAGGGTCCTTTTGCTGCACAAGTGACACATTGGACGCTCTTGCGAACATAGAGTTCTGGGTAATTCACCCAGCGAAAGATCATCCATGTCGTCCACCTCCACCCCCACACAAACTCAAGCGCACACCCAAGACGACCCAGTTTGGCAAGCCAAGGTGCACTTGGCCGCCGCTTTGCGTTTGGCGGTGTTGCACGACTTTGACGAAGGCATCGACAACCACTTCACCGTGGTCGTGCCGGGGCGTGAGGACCAATACCTGATCTCCCCCTTTGGTGTGCACTGGTCTGAAGCCCGCGCCAGCACCATGATGGTTTTCAACGAAGCGGGTGAAACCCTGGAGGGCGAAGGCCTAGTGGAGTTGTCAGCGCAATCCATTCACGCCCCGGTGCACCGACTGACTGGGGCCAAAGTGGTGCTGCACACCCACCAGCCATGGGCCTTGGCCTTGAACATGCTCAAAGCCAACCGTTTGCTGCCCGCCACCCAGACCGCCGCGTTCTTTGATGGCACCATCGCCTACGATGACCACTACACCGGGCTGGCCGCTGATTTGTTGGAAGGTGAGCGCTTGTCGCAGCTCATGAGCGGCGGCAAAACCGTCCTTTTCATGAAAAACCATGGCGTGATGACAGTTGGCGATACCGTGGCCCAAGCCTACCGCCGGCTTTACAAACTCGAAAAAGCCTGCCGCACCCAAGTGCTGGCCATGGGCACTGGCCAACCCCTGAGCGTGCTGACTGAATCCGTCATGCAGCGCATCAAAAACCCCAGCCCCTTGGACCGCCACCCCCGAAACGAACGGGAGCGCCTGTTTTTTGAAGCTATGATGCGGGTGATCGACCGGGTCAATCCGGGTTATGCCGACTGATTCAATAATCAGCCGCTGAACTCGGCAGCCCTGCATTTAAGGCCTGATGTGAAAAAGCCGCCAACCCTTTCAGGTTGGCGGCTTCTTTATTGCTAGCGCGAAGCTTTTACTTCTTGCTAGGCGGCAAGTCCGTGCAGCTCCCGTGCGCCACTTCTGCCGCCATGCCGATGCTTTCGCCCAGCGTGGGGTGGGGGTGGATGGTTTTGCCGATGTCTACGGCATCTGCGCCCATCTCGATGGCCAGTGCGATCTCGCCAATCATGTCGCCCGCATGCGTGCCCACCATGCCGCCACCCAAGATCTTGCCGTGGCCGTGGGCCTCGGGTGAATCGTCAAACAGCAGTTTGGTCACGCCTTCGTCGCGGCCGTTAGCAATGGCGCGGCCCGAGGCGGTCCAAGGGAACAAGCCCTTTTTCACCTTGATGCCTTGCGCTTTGGCTTGGTCTTCGGTCAAGCCCACCCATGCCACTTCGGGGTCGGTGTAGGCCACGCTGGGGATGACGCGTGCGTTGAACGCAGCGGCAGCCAGCTCTTTGTTGCCTTGCAGTTCGCCCGCAATGACTTCGGCCGCCACATGTGCTTCGTGCACCGCCTTGTGCGCCAACATGGGCTGGCCCACGATGTCGCCAATGGCGAAGATGTGCGGCACGTTGGTGCGCATTTGAATGTCGACGTTGATGAAGCCACGGTCGGTCACCGCCACGCCTGCTTTTTCAGCGGCGAGTTTTTTGCCATTGGGTGTGCGGCCTACGGCTTGCAACACGAGGTCGTACACCTGTGGCGCGGGGGCTGTGCCGCCGGGTTCGGCGCTCTCGAACGTGACTTCAATGCCTTCGGGCAAGGCGCGTGCGGACACGGTCTTGGTCTTGAGCATGATGTTGTCGAAGCGCTTGGCGTTCATCTTTTGCCAGACTTTGACCAAGTCGCGGTCAGCGCCTTGCATGAGGCCGTCCATCATTTCCACCACGTCCAGGCGTGCGCCCAGCGTGCTGTAAACGGTGCCCATTTCCAGGCCGATGATGCCGCCGCCCAAAATGAGCATGCGCTTAGGCACTTCTTTGAGTTCCAAAGCGCCGGTACTATCCACGACACGCGGATCGTTGGGCATGAAAGGCAAACGCACGGCTTGTGAGCCTGCAGCGATGATGGCCTTCTTGAAGGCGATCACTTTTTTGCTGCCGTTTTGTTCTTGTGCAGTGCCCGTGGTCTCCGACACTTCAAGGTGGTTTGCACCTACAAACTGGCCCAAGCCGCGCACGGTGGTGACCTTGCGCATCTTGGCCATGGCAGCCAAGCCGCCTGTGAGTTTGCCAATGACTTTTTCTTTGTGGCCGCGCAGCTTGTCGATGTTGACGACGGGTTTGCCGAAGTCCACACCGAGGTCGGCCATGTGGCTGACTTCGTCCATGACGGCCGCGACGTGCAACAGCGCTTTGGACGGGATGCAACCCACGTTCAAACACACGCCGCCCAAGGTGGCGTAGCGCTCCACGATGACCACGCTCAATCCGAGGTCCGCCGCACGGAACGCGGCTGAGTAACCGCCGGGGCCACCGCCCAACACGAGAACATCGCACTCGATGTCGACCACCCCTGCATAGTTCTCGCCGAAGGATGATGCTGTGGGTGCAGGGGCGGATGCCACTGAGGCAGCGGGTGCTGCGGCAGGAGGCGCTGCGGAGTTAGCTGCTGCAGCCGGGGCCGCCGCAGCGCCCTCGCCTTCCAGCACCAACACCACCGAGCCTTGCTTGACCTTGTCGCCCAACTTAACCTTGAGTTCCTTCACCACACCACCGTGGCTGCAAGGAATTTCCATGGAGGCTTTGTCGCTCTCCACGGTGATCAGGCTTTGGTCAGATTTGACGGTGTCGCCCACCTTGACCATCAACTCGATTACCGTGACTTCGTCGAAGTCACCAATGTCGGGGACTTGAATATCAATCAGTGCCATATCGTTCTCAATCAGTTGGGGTCCGAGCAAAGCTGCGCTTTGGTCCGCCCCCAAAGTTCAAAGTAATACGCGACGGAAGTCGCTGAGGATTTGTCCCAGGAACGCGTTGAAGCGTGCCGCTGCGGCGCCGTCGATGACGCGGTGGTCCCACGTCAAGCTCAGGGGCAGCATCAGGCGAGGCACAAACTGCTTGCCATCCCAAACGGGTTCCATGGTGCTCTTGCACACACCCAAGATGGCCACTTCGGGTGCGTTGATGATGGGCGTGAAGTACTTGCCACCAATGCCGCCGAGGCTGGAGATGGTGAAAGTAGCGCCTGTCATTTCTGCGGGCCCAAGTTTGCCGTCGCGGGCTTTCTTGGCCAGCTCACCCATTTCTTGGCTGATTTGAAGCACGCCTTTTTTGTCGCAATCGCGGATGACCGGAACCATCAAACCATTGGGCGTGTCAGCGGCAAAGCCGATGTGCCAGTAGTTTTTGTAGACGATGGCATCGCCATCCAACGAACTGTTGAACTCGGGGTATTTCTTGAGCGCGGCCACACAAGCCTTGATCAAGAACGCGAGCATCGTGACTTTGACGCCCGACTTTTCGTTCTCTTTGTTGGTGGAGACGCGGAAGGCTTCGAGGTCGGTGATGTCGGCGTCGTCGTGGTTGGTGACCGCCGGGATCATGATGGCGTTGCGGAGCAAATTGGCACCGCTGATCTTCTTGATGCGGCCCATCTCTTTGCGCTCGATGGGGCCGAACTTGGCGAAGTCGACCTTGGGCCAAGGGATCAGGCCGAGCTCGGAACCGCCACCGCCCGAAGCTGCAGGGGCTTTGGCAGCCTGCGCTTTGGTTTGTGCAGCACCCGACATGACGGCCTTGGTGAAGGCTTGCACGTCGTCAGCAGTGATGCGGCCTTTGGGTCCATTGCCTTTGACTTCGTCCAAAGGCACACCCAGTTCGCGGGCGAACTTGCGTACGGAGGGCGATGCGTGGGGCAAGCCCACCGTGGTGCCACCGGGTGCATGGGCAGGCGCTGCCACGGCAGCGGCAGCTCCAGCCACAGGGGTTGGCGCGACAGCGGGTGCCGAGACTACAGCCAAAGCCGCTACGGGGGCAGGAGCAACTGCTGCCACAGGCGCAGCAGTAGCAGAGACGGTGCCTTCCAATATGGCCAGCAGGTCACCGATGTTGACCGTGTCGCCTACTTTGACTTTGAGCTCTTTCAGAACGCCAGCCGCTGACGACGGGATTTCCATTGCCGCTTTGTCAGACTCAACAGTGATCAGCGATTGCTCGAGCTTGATGGTGTCGCCGGGCTTGACCATGACTTCGATGACGGCCACGTCTTTGAAATCGCCAATGTCCGGCACATGCACTTGCACGGGGCCCGATGCAGCAGGTGCAGCGGCAACAGCAGCCACTGTGGCAGCCGCAACAGGCGCTGCAGCGGTCACAGCCGGAACAGCAGCCGTCGCAGTCACTGCGCCAGCGGCTTCGACCACCAGCACGATGGAGCCTTGCTTGACCTTGTCGCCCAAAGCGACGCGCATTTCTTTGACGACGCCCGCCGTGCTCGACGGGATTTCCATCGAGGCTTTGTCGGACTCCACGGTGATCAGCGACTGCTCGGCTTTCACGGTGTCGCCCACTTTGACCATCAATTCAATGACGGTCACTTCATCAAAATCCCCGATGTCCGGGACTTGTACTTCTACCAATGCCATGTGTGTCTCCCGGATTTATGCGTACAGCGGGTTGATCTTGTCGGTGTTGATGCCGTACTTTTTGATCGCTTCAGCCACTTGCGTTGCGGGCACTGCGCCGTCTTCGCTCAGCGCCTTGAGGGCCGCAATCACGATGTAGTGGCGATTGACCTCGAAGTGCTCGCGCAACTTGCTTCGGAAGTCAGAGCGGCCAAAACCGTCGGTGCCCAGTACTTTGTAGGTGCGGCCTTTCGGAATAAACGGACGGATCTGCTCGGCATAGGCCTTCATGTAATCGGTCGATGCGACCACGGGGCCGTTGTGCTTGGCCAGTTGTTGACCCACGAAAGACACGCGAGGTGTTTGCATTGGGTGCAGCATGTTGTGGCGCTCGGCGTCTTGACCGTCACGGGTCAGCTCGTTGAAGCTTGGGCAGCTCCACACGTCGGCCTGAATGCCCCAGTCGGTCGCCAGCAGGGTTTGCGCGGCAATGGATTCCCGCAGGATGGTGCCCGATCCCAGTAATTGCACACGCTTGTCACCCGCAGCACCGGGCTTGCACAAATACATGCCTTTGATGATCTGCTCTTCGGTGCCGGGTGTGAGGCCGGGCATGGCGTAGTTTTCGTTCAGCAAGGTCAAGTAATAGAAGACGTTGTCTTGCTTCTCGACCATGCGCTTCAAACCGTGGTGCAGGATGACGCCGACTTCGTGTGCGAAGGTGGGGTCATAAGACACGCAGTTGGGGATGGTGTTGGCCATGATGTGGCTGTGACCGTCTTCGTGCTGCAAGCCTTCGCCGTTTAGCGTGGTGCGGCCCGATGTGCCGCCGAGCAAGAAGCCGCGTGCTTGCATATCACCCGCAGCCCATGCCAAGTCGCCAATCCGCTGGAAGCCGAACATCGAGTAATACACATAGAACGGGATCATGATCCGGTTGGATGTGCTGTAGCTGGTGGCGGCAGCGATCCAGCTGGACATGCCGCCCGCTTCGTTGATGCCTTCTTGCAAGATTTGACCAGCTTTGTCTTCCTTGTAGTACATGACCTGGTCTTTGTCGACCGGGGTGTACTGCTGACCTGCGGGGTTGTAAATTCCGATTTGACGGAACAAGCCTTCCATACCAAAGGTACGGGCCTCGTCCACCAGAATAGGCACCACGCGTGGGCCCAGGGCTTGGTCGCGCAGCAGCTGCGTCAAAAAGCGCACATAGGCTTGGGTCGTTGAGATTTCGCGGCCTTCCGCTGTGGGCTCCATCACAGTTTTGAAGATCTCCAACGCTGGCACCGTGAAGCTTTCTTCGGCTTTGGTGCGGCGGTGTGGCAGGTAGCCGCCCAAGGCCTTGCGGCGCTCGTGCAGGTATCGCATTTCTGGAGTGTCATCTGCAGGCTTGTAGAACGGCACATTGGCCAATTCGCTGTCAGAGACCGGGATGTTGAAACGGTCACGCATGTAGCGGATGTCTTCGTCGGTCAGCTTTTTGGTCTGGTGGACGTTGTTCTTGCCCTCGCCCGCTTTGCCCATGCCAAAGCCTTTGACGGTCTTGATCAGCAATACGGTGGGTTGGTCTTTGTGTTTGACCGCAGCGTCATAAGCCGCGAATACTTTTTGTGGGTCATGACCGCCACGTTTGAGGTTCCAAATCTCGTCGTCGCTCATGTGGGCGACCATTTCCAGCGTGCGAGGGTCACGTCCGAAGAAATGCTTGCGCACATACGCGCCATCGTTGGCCTTGAACGCCTGGTAGTCACCGTCTAAGGTGTCCATCATGATCTTGCGCAATGCGCCGTCTTTGTCACGGGCCAAAAGCTTGTCCCATTCGCTGCCCCACAAGAGCTTGATGACGTTCCAGCCAGAGCCGCGGAATTCACCTTCGAGCTCTTGCACGATCTTGCCGTTGCCGCGAACTGGGCCGTCCAAGCGCTGTAAGTTGCAGTTGACCACGAAGATCAAGTTGTCGAGTTTTTCGCGAGCAGCCAAACCGATCGCTCCCAAGGATTCCACTTCGTCCATCTCACCGTCGCCGCAGAACACCCAGACCTTGCGGTTTTCGGTGTTGGCAATGCCACGTGCATGCAAATACTTCAAGAATCGGGCTTGGTAGATGGCCATCAATGGGCCAAGGCCCATCGACACGGTGGGGAACTGCCAGAACTCAGGCATGAGTTTGGGGTGCGGGTAGCTGGACAAACCATTGCCATCGACCTCTTGACGGAAGTTGAGCAACTGCTCTTCTGACAAACGGCCTTCAAGATAAGCGCGGGCATAGACGCCGGGAGAGACGTGACCTTGGATATACAAGCAGTCGCCGCCGTGGTTTTCGTTTTCAGCGTGCCAGAAATGGTTGAAGCCTGCGCCAAACATGTGGGCTAAGGATGCGAAAGAGCCGATGTGACCACCCAGGTCACCGCCGTCCGCAGGGTTGTGGCGGTTGGCTTTGACCACCATGGCCATGGCGTTCCAGCGCATGTAGGCGCGAAGGCGCTCTTCAATTTCGATATTGCCTGGGCAATGGGCTTCTTGATCAGGCTCAATGGTGTTCACGTAGCCGGTATTGGCCGAAAACGGCATGTCTATGCTGTGTTGACGAGCCTCTTCAAGAAGTTCTTCAAGCAAAAAGTGAGCACGTTCGGGGCCCGCTTTTTCGATCACGGCGGACAGGGCGTCCATCCATTCGCGGGTTTCTTGCGTGTCTGTGTCTCGGCCCGGTTGCTGAGGTGTTGCCGCTGTCATGTTGTCTCCTTCTGATGTTATGGCTCAATGATGCTTGAATTTTCACATAAATTTTTGTTTATTTCAAATTATGCGCATTGATTTTGTATTGTGAAATTATGAAAAATATCCATGGGGTAGTTGCACATGAATAAAGGTTGTACCGACTCACCTAAACTCTCAGGATGGAATTGAACAAAGCAGCATCGGTCGTGACGAAAGTTGGGCCATGGGCTTGGTGGCGCTCATGGTGGCACCGCCAATCGCCCAACAGACAAGACAGATACGCCAACTTGGCCCCAGTTGCCGCAGTGGTGCTTTTTTTAGCGGCCATCGCTACCGCATTTTGGTATCTGCGCGTCGAAGAGCTGGAGCGCGAACAAGAAGCCATCAAACGGGATGTGGAATACGCCCAACAAAGACTGCGCCTTCGGTTGTTGGAGCGGCAAGAACAGGTGATGCGCTTAGGGCGAGATGTATCCAACAAGGAAATTCGCTCAGATCAATTCATGTTGCGTGCTGAAGCTTTGGTGCAGCAGTACCCTGAGTTTTTGTCACTGACTTGGATCGATGAACGCCGACGCATCATCGCCAGCCAAAATGTGTCGAGCTTGTCATCCAATCACCCGATGAAAGCCGGTACTGTTCTGAAGGTGGATGAAACAGAAGCCCATTTCAGCCTGGCAAGAGACCTGATGCAGCCCATTTACGGGCAGTTCTACGTTGAATCGGACAGAGACGCACAGCTGTCAGTACTCCAGTTACACATTCCGCTGAGCAATGACCAGGGGCGTTTCAATGGTGTGATCTTGGCCGAGTACACCATGGAAGGCTTGCTGCGCTACGGCGTTCCGACCGAGGTTTTGGCGAAATATGCGGTGGCATTGCAAGATGGCAAAGGTCAACTTTTGGCCGGCCAAACCATTCCTGAGCGCATTGCCTTGTGGCGGATGTTGCCTGGCAGTGACAAACCCAACAACGACTATGAAGTCCCGGTTTCTCCTGTTGGCAATGATTTGATTTTGCGTGCCCAAGCCTGGAGAACTTCTCAAGGCTTGGTCGGCAGTGGTTTGTTTTGGCTGGTCAGTGTGCTGAGCGTGATGACCGCGTGGATGCTGATTGGGAATTGGCGCCACACCCGTCGGCGCATCCAGGCTCAAAAAGCACTCGTCGCAGAAACCAACTTCCGTCGTGCCATGGAAAACTCGATGCTAACGGGCATGCGGGCCCTCGATTTGCGCGGTCGAATCACCTATGTCAATCCGGCGTTCTGTCAAATGACCGGCTGGAGCGAGTCGGATTTGGTGGGCGCTGTCGCCCCCTTTCCTTATTGGCCAGACCAGGACCGTGAACTGTTGATGCGACGCCTCGAAGAAGAAATCAGTGGTCAACATTCGGCTGGAGGCTTTCAGGTTCGGGTGAAACGCAAAAACGGACAGCTGTTCGATGCGCGGATGTATGTGTCCCCTTTGATCGATGCCTTAGGCAAGCAAACCGGCTGGATGACCTCGATGACCGACATCACAGAGCCCAACCGCATCCGGGAGCAATTGGCCGGCTCGCATGAACGCTTCACCATCGTTTTGGAGGCCCTCGATGCCTCGGTATCTGTTGCTCCCTTGGGCAGCAAAGAGCTTTTGTTCGCCAACAAGCTGTACCGATTGTGGTTCGGGCAAGACACCGAGGGCCATCTTCGTTTGGTTCAGCAAGCTGGCGCCAGCGAAAGCTCTGAAAAGTCCTCCGCTTTGGACGATGTTGATGAAATGGCGGGTTTGCCCATCGACAGCATCACTGTGGCGCGGTCCGAAAACTCGGAAATCTTCATCACTGATTTGGGCAAATGGTTGGAAGTGCGTTCGCGGTACATCAATTGGGCAGATGGTCGTTTGGCCCAAATGGTCATTGCCAGCGACATCACGCCCCGCCGTCAGGCGGAAGAACTCTCTGCCCAGCAGGCAGAACGCGCTCAAAACGCCAGCCGTCTGATCACCATGGGCGAGATGGCCTCCAGTGTGGCGCACGAGCTGAACCAACCCCTGACGGCCATCAGCAATTACTGCAGCGGCATGATTACCCGTATCCAATCGAAACAAGTCAATGAGGCGGATTTGCTTTCGGCATTGGACAAAACCGCGCGCCAAGCGCAAAGGGCCGGACAAATCATTTTGCGCATCCGGAGCTTCGTCAAACGCAGCGAGCCCAACCGTACCCTGTCCGACGTGTCCGCCATGGTGAGCGAAGCACTCGAATTGGCTGAAATCGAAATGCGACGACGTCAAGTGCGTTTGACGCACCACATTGCGGCCCGCCTCCCGCAATTGTTGGTGGATCCCATCTTGATTGAACAGGTCCTGATCAACTTGATGAAAAATGCCGCTGAGTCGATTGACAACGCCAATCGTCCACCTGAGCAACGCCAAGTAGAACTCCGCATCGTACCCAAAACCATCGAAAACCAGTCGGTCGTGGAGTTTTCCGTCACCGACACGGGAACAGGCTTACCCCCCGAGGCCATCGAACGGGTTTACGAGGCTTTTTTCTCGACCAAGGTCGAGGGGATGGGGATTGGCCTGAATTTGTGCCGCAGCATCATCGAATCACACCAAGGCCGGATTGTTTCTGAGAACCTCTACAATGCCGGCGGGGTGACCGGTTGCAGGTTCTCCTTCTGGATTCCGGTCGAAGCCACTTTGACCACATAACAACCCACGGGGTAAATGAATGAGCTTGATTCCCAAAAAAGGCACTGTCTATGTCGTGGACGATGACGAAGCGGTGCGTGACTCCCTGCAGTGGTTGCTCGAAGGCAAGGATTACCGGGTGCGTTGCTTTGACAGCGCAGAGTCTTTCATCAGCCGTTACGACCCCCGCGAGGTCGCTTGCCTGATTGCCGATATCCGCATGGGTGGCATGACTGGCTTGGAGTTGCAGGACCGGCTGATTGAGCGCAAATCACCTTTGCCCATTGTCTTCATCACAGGTCACGGCGATGTACCGATGGCCGTGAACACCATGAAAAAAGGTGCGATGGATTTCATCCAAAAGCCCTTTAAGGAAGAAGAGTTATTGAGTCTGGTCGAGCGCATGCTGGACGAGGCCCGTGACGCCTTTGCCGAATACCAAAGTGCCGCCAGCCGTGATGCCCTTCTGTCCAAACTGACAGGCCGCGAAGCCCAGGTGCTCGAGCGAATCGTCGCTGGACGCCTGAACAAGCAAATCGCCGACGATTTGGGCATCAGCATCAAGACGGTCGAAGCGCACCGCGCCAACATCATGGAAAAGCTCAATGCCAACACGGTGGCCGACCTGCTCAAGATCGCGCTGGGGCAAAACGCACCCAAGGCCTGATTCGAATCCTCACAACTAAAACGCCCGCACCTGTCGGGCGTTTTGCATTTATTCACTGAATTTTTTGGTTTTTCACACATGACCGCACAACTCATCGACGGCAATGTCCTCTCCAAACAACTGCGCACCGAAGTTGCCGTCCGCGCACAAGCGCTCAAGGCCCAAGGCGTGACACCCGGCTTGGCCGTGGTGCTGGTGGGCGACAACCCGGCCAGCCAGGTTTATGTGCGCAACAAGGTCAAGGCGTGCGAAGACAGCGGTCTTCACTCGGTGCTGGAGAAGTACGAAGTGACCATGTCCGAGTCGGACTTGCTAGCGCGCGTGGAAGCCCTCAACAAGGACCCGGCCATCCACGGGATCTTGGTGCAATTGCCCCTGCCTTCGCACATCGACGCGCAAAAGGTGATCGAAGCCATCAGCCCGGCCAAGGACGTGGACGGCTTTCACATCGCCAGTGCAGGGGCCTTGATGACAGGCATGCCCGGCTTTTGGCCTTGCACGCCTTACGGCTGCATGAAAATGTTGGAGAGCATCGGCTACGACCTGCGCGGAAAACACGCGGTGGTCATTGGCCGCAGCAACATTGTGGGCAAACCCATGGCACTGATGCTGCTGCAAAAAGACGCCACCGTCACGGTGGCGCATTCGCGCACCCAAAACCTCAAAGCCTTGACCTTGCAAGCCGATGTGATCGTGGCCGCTGTGGGCAAGCGCAACGTGCTGACCGCCGACATGGTCAAACCTGGCGCAGTCGTGCTCGACGTAGGCATGAACCGCAACGACGAAGGCAAACTGTGTGGCGACGTGGACTTTGACGGCGTGAAACAAGTCGCCAGCCACATCACCCCCGTGCCCGGTGGCGTGGGCCCCATGACCATCACCATGCTGCTGGTCAATACCCTTGAAGCTGCCGAACGCGCCGCCAAGTGATACAAAGTATTGATTGAACCGATTTTTTGGAACGCCCATGAACAACCCCTTGCTCGACACCTCTGGCCTGCCCTTGTTTGACCGCATTGCCCCCGAGCATGTGGCCCCCGCCATGGACGAATTGCTGGCCGCTGCCGAAAAAGCCTTGGACACCGTGACCGCCGCCGACTTTCCGTCCGACTGGAAAGCCATCGCCCAGACCCTGGACGTGATCACCGAAAAACTGGGCATGGCCTGGGGCGCGGTCTCACACCTCAACAGCGTGGCCGACACACCCGAGTTGCGTGCTGCCTACAACGCCGCCTTGCCCCGTGTGACCGAGTTCTGGACACGCTTGGGCAGCGACGAACGCCTGTATGCCAAATACAAAGCGATTGACGCAGCCAGCCTGAATGCCGAGCAAACCCAAGCCCGCAAAAACGCCCTGCGGGGTTTTGTCTTGGGCGGTGCCGAGTTGCAAGGCTCGGCCAAAGAACGCTACGCCGCCATCCAGGAACGGCTGGCCGAGATCACGCAAAAGTTCAGCGAAAACACACTCGACGCGACCGATAAGTTTGCGCTGTACGTGAGCGAAGACGAGTTGAAAGGTGTGCCTGCCGATGTGGTTCAAGCCACTCGTGACGCAGCCCAAAAGGAAGGCAAAGAAGGCCACCGCTTGTCGCTCAAGATGCCCGTGTACTTGCCGGTGATGCAATTTGCCGACAGCGGCGCACTGCGCGAGCAGCTCTACAAAGCCTATGTGACCCGCGCCTCGGACCAAGCTCCCGAAGACGCCAAGCATTTCGACAACACCCCCTTGATGCAGGAAATTCTGGCGCTGCGCCAGGAAGAAGCCCGCCTCTTGGGTTTTGACAACTACGCTCAAGTGTCGGTCGTGCCCAAAATGGCCGAGTCGCCCGAAAAAGTCACCACCTTTTTGCGCGACTTGGCAGCCAAAGCCCGCCCCTTCGCAGAAAAAGACCTGGCAGATTTGCGCGAGTTTGCAGCCAAAGAACTGGGCCTGTCCGGGCCGCTCAATGCCTGGGACGTGCCCTACCTAAGCGAAAAACTCAAAGAAGCCCGCTACAGCTTCAGCGAACAAGAGGTCAAGCAGTACTTCACCGCGCCCAAAGTGCTGGCCGGGCTGTTCAAAATCATCGAAACCCTGTTTGAAGTGAGCATCCGCGCCGACCAAGCGCCCGTGTGGCACCCGGCCGTAGGCTTTTACCGCATCGAGCGCAACGGCCAATTGGTCGGTCAGTTCTACCTCGACCCACCAGCCCGCGCGGGCAAGCGCGGCGGCGCTTGGATGGACGATGTGCGCGGCCGCTGGCAGCGCCCCGACACGGGCGTGCTGCAAACGCCTGTGGCTCACCTCGTGTGCAACTTCGCCGAAGGCGTGAACGGTCAGCCCGCCTTGCTCACACACGACGACGTCATCACCCTCTTCCATGAGTTTGGCCACGGTCTGCACCACATGCTCACGCAAGTGAACGAGCGCGATGTTTCGGGCATCAGCGGTGTGGAATGGGACGCGGTTGAGCTGCCCAGCCAGTTCATGGAAAACTTCTGCTGGGAATGGTCGGTGCTGCGCCACATGACCGCCCATGTGGAAACCGGCGAACCCCTGCCCCGTGCGCTGTTTGACAAGATGTTGGCCGCCAAAAACTTCCAAAGCGGTCTGCAAACCCTGCGCCAAATCGAGTTTTCGCTGTTCGACATGCTGGTGCATTCAGAACACGACCCGGCGCAAGACTTCATGCCGCTGTTGCAGCAGGTGCGCGACGAGGTGGCCGTAATGCGCCCCCCAGCATTCAACCGCATGGCCCACACTTTCAGCCACATCTTTGCAGGCGGTTACGCGGCTGGTTATTACAGCTACAAATGGGCCGAGGTGCTGAGCGCCGATGCTTATGCCGCATTTGAAGAAACTGCGGCAGACGACGGCACACCCAGCGTGGAAACGGGTCGCCTTTACCGCCAAGCCATTTTGGAAGCGGGTGGCAGCCGCCCGGCACTGGAGTCGTTCAAAGCCTTCCGTGGGCGGGAGCCGAGCCTCGACGCTTTGCTGCGCCACCAAGGCATGGTGGTGAACTGACCAAGAGCTTCAGCGAGCACGCTATAGACTGCACGCGTCATCTTGCGTGCCAGTCAACTCAGTACAAATGGGATCTTGTCACCTCAAAGTGACTGGGTGAGTATTGCTGCGCATGCTCGAAAACCCCAGTCTCAAACGGTAGCCAATGTGTTGACGCTATTGAGTAATGGCAGTTATAGTGTCATTTAATTCATAGTCACTCGTTGTCTTCTTGAACTCAAGATTCGCCCGACCGTCTCCAAACTGAAAGCGACCATGCCATGACGAAATGTCGCACGATCTGGACCACCGGACAGGTGATGGCTGGGGCCACAGTCTGAACCCAATAAGCGCCATGTCGATCCTCAGAAAACTCGGCGTTCACTTATAGGAATAGGCTCTGGTGTGCGCATTTTTCTCCAAAAATCATGGGGTATCCAATGTCGATCAAAAGCCTGTTGATGCCCATTGTTTCTGCGCATTTGATGTCGCGGGATCGCCTGCTCAAAGCCCGAGCGAAAGCTGAGCGGTTGCGTCGAGCACAAGGTGAGCCACACCGTCTCTACTACTTCCATCAGGTCGATGACCCCTACAGCGCACTTTTTGCTTCTCGTTTGAGCGCTTTGCTTGCGCGCTACGACATCGTGCTGAGCGCGCATGTGGTCGGTCCACCCTCTGAATCGGCCGCCCCCGACCGCGGGCGTTTGGTGGCCTACAGTCGCGTAGACGCTCAGCGTCTGGCCCATCGCCACGGTCTGAACTTCACCGACCCAGGTGAGCAGCCAGCCCATCAGGTACAAGAGCGTGTTACCCGAAGACTGGTGGCGGCCGCAGAGCAAGGCCGTTTTGTTGAGGCGGCTGAAGCCTTGTCGGCTTCACTTTGGCAAAACACCGTCGCGCAAGACACCCTTGGGCAGCATGAAGCGGCATGGCCCGAAGCCAGCCCAAGCCAAACAGTGGCACATCTGGCCGACGCCAACGCCATGCGGCAACGTTTGGGCCACTACTTGGGCGCAACGCTTTATTACGCCGGCGAATGGTATTGGGGCATCGACCGACTACACCACCTGGAGCAGCGGTTGCAGGACGTTGGTGCGCAGCGGCCAGGCGTATCAGGATTCCTTTTTCCATTGGACGCGGATCTCGCAAAACCTGTGGACTTGTCCCACCCTGCGCCGATTGATTTCTTTTTTTCCTTGCGCAGCCCCTACTCAGCCATCGTCGCCGAGCGGGTGTTCAAACTCGGACGCTTGACCGGCGCGCCTGTTCACCTGCGTTATGTGTTGCCTATGGTGATGCGGGGTTTGCCAGTGCCCAGCGAAAAACGTCGGTACATCAGCTTGGATGCGGCACGGGAGGCGCATCTTCGTGGTGCCGCTTATGGCCGGATTAACGACCCTGTGGGTCGCCCTGTCGAACGAGGTTTGGCGCTGATGCCCTTGGCCGAGCGATCGGGTCAGGGACAGGCATATGTCCTCTCGTTCTTGCGCGGGGTTTGGGCCGAAGGCATCGATGCAGGCAGTGACCGAGGCCTCAGGCTCATCGCTGAGCGGGCCAACCTGTCCTGGACAGATGTTCAAAAAGCACTGCAAGATGAAACATGGCGCCAAATCGCCGAAGCCAACCGTGCCGAAATGCTCGGATTGGGCTTGTGGGGCGTCCCCTCTTTTCGTGTCGCTGATACCGCCGTCTGGGGACAAGACAGACTGTGGGCCATCCAGCAGGCACTCCTTCAAAACGCCTCCTTTTCTTCTCAGGACTCGACCTCATGAAACTCGCGATCAACTACCTATTACGAGCACTTTGTTTGCTGGCCTATGCGCTGGCTTTGGCCAAACTCGCCGGCCTGGTGCCTGAGGGCTCATTTGACCGTGTCACCACCGTGGCGTTGGTGCTGTTGGTTCTACATATGGGTGAGCTGCTGCTGATGTCGAAACATGTGCGTCTGTACAAAGGCCCTTTGGCGGTCAGCGTTCTGCTCACGCTGCTCTTTGGCTTGCTCCATTGGAAACCCTTGGCCGATGAAAAAGCCAAATCAGACCGCGCGGCTTGACACCATGAAAACCACAACCCTCAAAATTGGACTGCTGCTCTGTTTAACCTTGGCCACATCGGCGTGGGCAGCCCGGCCAACCCGGCCCAACATCGTGGTGTTGGTCGCGGACGACTGGGGCTTTAGTGACGTGGGCGCTTTTGGTGGTGAAATTGCCACGCCCAACCTGGATAACTTGGCTCAACGCGGTGTTCGTTTTTCTAACTTTCATGTCGCCGCATCGTGTTCGCCCACTCGGGCCATGCTGCTGACCGGAGTTGACAACCACCGCAATGGTCATGGCAACCTGCGCGAAACGATGCCTGGCGCACACTTGGGCCAACCCGGCTACCAGGCCACGCTCACAGCCAACGTTGTCACCGTGGCGAGTTTGCTTCAAGCCCGCGGTTACCGTACGGCCATTACCGGCAAATGGAATGTGGGCAACGAGCCAGAAAATCTGCCCAACAGGCGCGGCTTTGACCAGTCTTTCGTGATGGGCGATACCGGCTCGGATAACTGGGAGCCAGAAAAACGCTACCTGCCCCATAACGCCAAAGTCAATTGGTTTGAAAACGGTTTACCGCCGGTATTGCCCAAACAGTTCTACACCACGACGTTCTTCGTTGACAAGGCCATCGAATACATTTCAACCGGTCGGAATTCTGGTCAGCCTTTCTTCGCGTATGTGGGCTTTCAGGCCAACCACGTCCCGGTTCAAGCACCGCAGTCTTTCATCGATAAATACAAGGGCCGTTACGACGGCGGCTGGACTGCCCTGCGCGAAGCGCGCCGACTCAAAGCGATCGAATTGGGATTGGTACCCAAAGACACGCCCATGGTGACCATGAGCACGACACGCGACTGGGCCGCCTTGAGCGACAAAGAGAAACGTTACCAAGCCCGCCTGATGGAGGTTTACGCGGCGATGGCCGACGCTCTCGACCATGAAGTGGGGCGACTGATCGCACACCTGAAATCCAGCGGTGAATTTGACAATACGGTGTTTGTGTTTCTGTCAGACAACGGCCCCGAAGGTTCTGATTACAAAGAAGCAGACCTGTGGCTGCGCATGAATTACACACGCGATTTGGACCGATTAGGGGGCCCTGGTGCCTATGTGGTCCCAGGCCCATCCTGGAGCAGCGCCTCGGCATCGCCCTTCAAAGGCTTCAAGTTTTACGCCAGCGAGGGCGGCATCCGCTCCCCCTTGATCATCAGTGGGGTCGCTACCCATTCGGCACGCAACCAAGTGCATGCGGGCCTGACCCATGTCACCGACATCGTGCCTACCCTGCTGGACTTGGCCGGGGTTGAACATCCCGGCAACCGTTACCAAGGCCAGCCCATTGAAGGGCTCACCGGACGCAGTTTGTTACCTGTTTTGGCAGATCCCAGCGTCCGTGTGCGCAAATCAGATGAATCGATTGGCTATGAACTGGCAGGCAACAAGGCCTTGTTCAAAGGGGATCTGAAGTTGGTGTGGGATAACCCACCCGTGGGCGACTCGCAGTGGCGTCTCTACAACTTGAGTGTTGATCCCGGAGAGACAAAAGATTTACAAAAAGAACTGCCAGAACAGTTTGCTGCCATGCAGATTGAGTACGCTGCTTGGGCCAAGGCCAATGTCGTGCTGCCCATGCCCGAGGGGTACAACCCCGTCAAACAGGTGTTCATCAACTCGGTCATGAACTATTGGCTACCCACCTATTGGCCGCATGGTGTGGTGATTGCATTGGGTTTGTTGGGCTTGGGCATCGTCTTCAAACGCCGCGCGCAACGCCGAAAGTTGGCATGACGCACCTTGGCTACTTCAACAGCCCTTGGCCTTGTGAAGACGGTGATCCACAAAGGCTGCAGCGGCCTTTGAGTGGTGCGGGCTTGGGCGTTCGGGTTGGCGAGGAATTACAAGCCACCAAGCGGCGCACCTTGATGTCCACGATGACTGTGCTGGGTGCACCAGGCGAAGTCTATTTGCTCACACACACCGCATTGCGGGCTCAAGTGGGCTTGTCGACCACATCGCGGGTGGAGATGATCGACCCACAAAGTCTCAAGCCCATCCACCGCTCTCCCCCGCTCAAAGGTGGTCCCATGTGGCCAGGCGGCATGGCCATTCACCGCAATGGTGATCTCTATGTTGTGTATGGCAACCACGCCCACCGCTTGAATCGACAGTGCCAGCTGCTGGCCAGCCATGCTCTGCCCATGAAAGAAGCCTACAACGCCTTCGTCATACTGGACAACGGCTTAATCGTCACCAAAAACTTGTCGGCCAGCACACCTGCCTGCTTGACGGTGCTGGACCCAGACACATTGCAACCCGCGTGCGCTGATCTTCGGTGTCCCGAACCGTCTATCGCGCGGTTGAGTGCCATGGGCAACACGGTCTATGTGGTGGGTGTGCGCAGCATTTTTCGTTACCACTGGGAGACAGGGCAGCACAAACTGGTGCGAGATCCCGACTGGCACTTTGACTACATTGGGCAAAGCCGCCAAACCTATGGATGGGACGTGGTGCTCGACGGCGCGCAGGCCTGGTTCATGGACAACGGCCAGCACCGCTACCGATTCCGAATGGTTGGTGCAGGCGTCAGCCGGACGGCCAACCGGCTCATCCGAGTTACTCTGTCTGATGCGCAAGACCATCAGATGCTGGAAGTATCGGGTTTGCTCGGCGGCAGCATCACCAACCCGCCTTTGGTCGACTTGCAAAGTCGCACGGTGGTCGCTTATGACTCGGCCAATTCAGTGCTGCAAGCCTGGCGTTTTGACGAACCATTGCATCGCTTGACGCCCCTGTGGCGCAAAGCCCCCTTCGGCGCAGCCAGCCACATGCTCTTGTACCCTGATACGGGCGAGCTGGTCGTCAACGATTACCGCCAACACGGTGAGGAGGTGGTGGTTCTGGACATCGCCAGTGGTTTTGAAAAAGGCCGTGTCCGCTTGGGTGGTCTGATGCAAGGGGTGGTTTTCCCCAGCCCTGGTTGGGGGCGGGATTTTTATTGGTCGTCAATGGGCCAGTTGGCCAGGGTCTCTATCGCATGAAAAAAACAATTCTGATCACCGGCGCTGGCAGTGGCATTGGGCTCGACACAGCCTTGGCGTTGGCTGCACGCCAGCACCGCGTCATTGCCACCACCTTCGACGAGGCCCAAGCGCAAACCCTCCAGGCCATGGCCTTGACGAAAGGGCTGTCCTTGGAGGTTTTCAAGCTTGACATCACCTCGCCGCAAGACCGCGAGAAAATCCTCTCGCTGGAGTTGGACGTGTTGATCAACAACGCAGGTGTGGGCGAATCGGGCTCACTGGCCGAGGTGGATATCGATCGCATTCGCCATATTTTTGAGGTCAATGTCTTTTGCACCTTGGCCCTGACTCAGTTGGCCCTGCGGGGCATGATCAAGCGTCAAAGCGGCACGGTGCTTTTGGTCAGTTCGATTGCAGGCCGCATTCCCATGCCTTTTTTGATGCCGTACTCGATGAGCAAGTTTGCCTTGTCTGCGGCGGGTGCGGGTTTGCGGGAAGAACTCCAACAATTGCGATGTGGCGTGCATGTGGCGCTGATCGAACCGGGTGCGATCCACACCGGGTTCAACCAAGCGATGACCGACAGCAAATACGCCTGGATGGGCAAGCAGTCGTATTTCGCAGCACATGTTGCGCGTTTGAAGGCAGAAGAAAAACGCACATTTCAATTCTTGGAGGCCAAAACCACGAAGTCCATCGTCTCGCAAATCGTGAAAGCCACTGAAGCCAACAAGCCCAAGCTGCGGTACGTGGCACCCTGGATCCAGGGATTCGGTGTTCGCCTTGCTCGCATTTTTGGAGTTTGACCTGCATGTCCAAATTGCCCATGGTGACTGATTTCGTGCGCACCGACGAGTCGGCCTTTGCCAATATTCCTGATTTCCCGTATTTACCCCACTACACCGAGGTGGCAGGCCTGCGCATCGCCTTCATTGACGAAGGACCACGCGAAGCACCGGTGGTTTTGTTGATGCATGGCGAACCCACTTGGTCGTTTCTTTACCGCAAGATGATTCCGGTGCTGCTGCAAGCGGGCTTTCGCGTGGTCGCCCCTGATCTGGTTGGATTTGGCCGCTCTGACAAACCCACTCGCAAGGGCGATTATTCGTACCGTCACCATGTCCAGTGGATGAGTGCGTGGCTGCAAGCCAATGACCTGACAAGCATCACCTTGTTTTGCCAAGACTGGGGCTCTTTGATCGGATTGCGCATGGCCGCGGCCGCGCCTCAGCGCTTTGACCGCATTGTGCTGGCCAATGGCGGCCTGCCAACCGGCACCACGCCCGTGCCCAAGGCCTTCAAAATTTGGCGTGCATTTGCCCAATACAGCCCATGGTTCCCAATTGGTCGCATCGTCAAAGCTGGTTGCACAGGCGGGCTGACCCCAGCGGAGATCGCCGCCTATGACGCGCCCTTTTCAAGTCGCCGACACCGGGTAGGCGCGAGGGTTTTTCCGAGTTTGGTCCCCATTACCCCCACAGACCCCGAACGCGCCGACAACGAAGCCGCATGGGAAGTCTTTAAGCGGTGGGACAAACCTTTTCTCACTTTGTTCAGCAACCGTGACCCCGTGACACGCGGTGGTTTTCGCATCTGGCACGACTTGGTGCCAGGAGCCAAAAATCAGCCCCACAGCATCACGCGGGGTGCTGGCCATTTTTTGCAAGAAGACAAAGGGGCAGAGGTGGCGGAGTCAATTGTCAACTTCATCCGCACCACACCACGGCCTACCGCGGCGTGACCGTGGCCAACAGTGCCTTGACGGTCAACTGCATCACGGCAGTCGCCTCTGTGGCGGACAAAGCTTGTTCTCGGCGCAAGCGGATCCAAGACTCAAAACTGAGCACCAAGTCCAGGGCATCCAGAAAAGGAGAGTTGTGTGCCAGATCTGGAGGCAATAAACGCTGTAATAGGTCGCGTTGTAGCCTGGCCGACTCCATCAGGTTTTGCGTGAGATAAACAGACTCATGCCGGTGGACTTGAGCGGCCACATGCATTGCAGCGGTTCTGTCATAGATTTCGCTGCGCACAGCGATGCTTTGCACGACACGTTCCTGCCAAGTCTGGCCATCCAGCCGGGCTTGCAACAGGGGCTTGATTTGCGCGTCGACATCGATGCTGATTTCCCGGTACAGCGCATCCATGTTGTCGAAATGGCGAAAAACCGTGCGCAAACCCACGTTGGCACGCAACGCCACTTGCTCTGCGGTTGGTGAGATTTGACCCTCCAAAATGAGCGAGGTCAAAGTCTCGACGATTTTGTTTCGCGTCACCACACTGCGGTTGAGTCGGCCATCAAGTTTCGGGGACTCAGCGGCCTTCTCTTGGGCCTGATTGCAAGCTTTACTGGTTCCGGCCTGTGTTGTGCCCTTTGATTCGTTTTCGCGCATGGCTTCCATTATGACGCTCGACTTTGAAAATGAACGAACCCGTCAAGACACAGTATCGGATACATCCGGGGTAGTGAAGGCCACGCGCACACCATGCAGGCTCAAGCGCGGGAGGTCCAGCGCCAGCAGGCGTTCCCCGCCCATCTCGCTCAACCACAGCCTGACTTGCGCCTGATCCGAGTCATTCATCCCCTGAAACACATCCCGCATCCGTTGAGCCATCCATAAACTGTAGGGCAAGGCCGCGCGACTGAACTGTCCTTGTCCCATCGGCACAGACACATCGGCAAGGCGTCTTGGCAATGGCTTGCCCAGAGGCCAATCGGGGCGCTCAGCTTGAACTTGAGCCAGGATGCCTTCGAGCAAAGGCAGGAATTCACGGCTTATGGCCTGAAAAACAGGCAACAAAGTGGGGGCGATCTGGTCGTTCGGTAGCAGGCCCTGCGAATCGGTGGGCATTTGCGCATGCTCAGGCACACTCATGCGCTGGATCCAGGCGCGAAGATGTGGGCGTGGCCCCACCAACTCACGCGCAGGCCAGGGGTCACGCCCCAAATGGCCGTACATGGCGCCCACCAAACCAAAATCTCCCAACATGGGGCGATCCCCGAACAAAAAACGGTGCTCGGCGAAATGCCGGTCCAACACATCGAGCATGTGCGCCATCCACGCATCCATCACGCCCAACTGAGAAGGCCGAACACCCACGGCAGGCAGCATGCCACGCAATGTTTTGGCCACCACTTTAACGGCACGTTTTTTGGCAAAACCAGGCCACCAAGGCAGCAAAGCATCTCCAGCTTCGCGCTCAAACAAGGCGAAATTTTCGGGGTAAGTCCAGCGCGTGTGCATGGCCATCGGCACCCACCATTCATCACCCCAAGCCTCCATCAGGTAGGAGGCAAAGCGCTGTACCGGGGTGGCTGGATGCACCGACGGGTTTGGCGCATGTGCTTCGATGTGGTCGATGATTCGACTGGTGTCGTTGATCCATTCGCCTTGAGGCGTCACCAAGACCGGCATCACGGCTGCACCGGTCTTTTTTTTGATGCGCCACAACAAGGTCAGCATGTCGACCGGTTTTTGCACAAACAGGGTCTGCTTGTAGCGCAAATAGCACATGGCTTTGCCGGTGAAATAAGACAAATGCCAGCCGTAAAGGATGTATGGACGAGCCATCAGCCCTCTCCTGCTGTTGGAGGAAAACGAAAACGTGCAAAGCCCCGAAGACTCAAATACAGCCCCGAAGTTGAACAGGACGTCAACCGCATCGAATCCAAGGCAATGGTGTTGCTCATGACGACGCTTCAGTTCGAGTAATAGATGTACTCGTCGCTGGCCTTGGTGGGTTGCTTCAGAGAGTGGTCAATTGCAATCGCGGCTGCACCCATAGAGGGCCACAAGGGTTTGCGCTGACTTTTTGACCATTCTGCCAACTGCGCTTGCATTGCGGCCAAACGCTCAGGCTCTTTGTCTACCAGGTTGTTTTTCTCTGTGGGGTCGTTGGCCAAATTGAACAACCAATTCTTTTTGGGCTTTTGCGACACTTGCAACTTCCAGTCGCCAGCACGCACCGTGACGTATTGGTCGGTCCGCCAAAACAAAACATCATGAGGACGCCCTGGCGCCTCACCCTTGATAAAGGGCAGCAAATTCACACCGTCAATGGACCGGTCGGTGGGTGGCTTTTGCCCGGCCGCAGCGGCTGCCGTGGCAAAAATATCAAAGTGACTGACGGGGGCGGTGACTTGAGTGCCTTTGGGAATTTGGCCAGGCCAACGCATGAAGAAAGGCACATGGATGCCGCCTTCAAAGAAAGTGGCTTTCCAGCCACGGTAAGGCGAGTTCAAACCTTCAAGGCCAATATAGTGAGCGCCGCCATTGTCGCTGGTGAAAATGACCAAGGTGTTGTCGTCAACGCCCTGATCTTTCAGCGACTGCAAAACGCGGCCAATGTTGCGGTCCAGAGATCGAATCATTGCGGCATAGACCCGCATGGTGTGGTCTGGAATGAAACTCAGCGCATCGTAGTCTTCACGCGTTGACTGCAAGGGGGTGTGGGGAGCGTTGTAGGCCAAATACAAAAAGAAAGGCCGATTCTTGTTGGCTTCGACCACCTTGACCGCTTCATCAGTGAGGTAATCGGTCATGTACTTGGGCGGCTGAAAAGGTGCACCGTCTTTGAAACGCACAGCCCAAGGCTCTGCGGCCCACAGGAATTTGTCAATCGGGTCGAAGTCTTGCATTGCATTGACCACGTTGGGGTCTTTGGTGGGCAAGAACATCGACGCACCATGCAAATGGGACAAGGATTCGGTGAAGCCGTGGTTGTAGGAGCGAAACTGTGGGTTGTCCCCCAAATGCCATTTACCCAAGTGCACCGTGTGGTAATTGGCTCCTTGCAGCAGTTTGGCCAAGGTGATTTCGCTGGTGGGCAAGCCCATGTCTTCGTAAGGAATCAATTCCGACTCACGCTCGGGGTGGTACAGAGGTTTATGCAATTGATCGGCCGGAGACATGCCTGTGACCGCCTTCATGAATTGCTTGGGCGTGGGCGTAAATTCGAAACCAAAACGTGTGGCGTAACGCCCAGTCATCATGGCTGCCCTGGACGGAGCGCAGGTGGCGTTACCTGAGTAGCCATTGCGAAAATCAACACCCTGCTTGGCAATGCTGTCAATGTGCGGGGTGGGCACTTTGCCACCCGCAATTCCTCCGCCGTAATGCGTGATGTCGTTGATGCCCAGGTCATCTGCCACGATCAGCACCACATTGGGCGGGCGGCGGGTCGCATCTGGCTGATCAGGCCCAGCTTGCCAACGCACTTCTTGGGTGGGGGCGTATTTTTGGTGCATGACGTATTTCACGAAAAGCAGCAGAACACCCGGTCGACCGCCCACCGCGTAAAAAGCCAAGGTGGCCACCACCAAAAAAGCCAACAAGGCCCAGGCAATGCGTTTCAACATGAAAAAGACTCCTCGATGTTCAAAAGTGTGCAGGCTGCCATGTCAAGGCCGTTTGCCCATTTCAATCGCTGTACTGCCGGTTGCTAGGGTAAACCAGTCGCCATCGGTGCCGATGCGCAGTGGGCCTTTGTAGATCTGCTGTGCACCTTTGGCAAAGCTTTGCTCCAAACCCGACAAAGGCAATGGCGGCACGATGTGGTTGAACACCAAAGCCTTGACGTTGGCCGCCAGCGCAATCTCTGCCGCTTCTTCGGGTGTGGTGTGGTAATTGAGCACGTCATGCATGATTTTGGCCAAGTGTGCGCGCCCAGCATCGGCAAATCCTGTTTCAACGACACCCAGCAAAGGCGGGGAAAGGGCCTCATGCAACAACAGATCGACCCCCATAGACTCGCGTTGCACAGCCGCGCTTTTCGATGTGTCGCCACTGATCACCATCGTACGGTCTTTGTAGCGGATCCGGTAACCCACGGCTGGATGCACCGGGCCATGGGATACACGGAACGCAACGATCTCCAAATCAGGCTCGGACAACAGCACTTTGCGTCCCGTGTCATCTGGCAATGTGAACGGCTGCGCCAAACCACCAAATCCAGCCTTTGGCGCCACAGCCTCACCATGGTGACCTATGCGATAGTCCTTGTCTAAGGTGTAGGCGTCGTTGAAGCCCTGCAAGACTTTTTCAAGGCCTTCAGGGCCATGCACAGGCAAAGCTTGCTGGGCGGTGCGCTGAATCCAGCGCTGCATCAGCAATTCGCCCAAGCCATCGATGTGATCCGAATGGAAATGGGTGAGGAACAAGGCTTCGATTTGTCCGGCGTTCAATCGCATCAAGGCAATGTTGCGACTGGCACCCGAACCCGCATCAAACACAAACATGCGTTGGCCAGCCACCACCACGGTGCACGGACCACTTCGTTTGGCATCGGGAAAGGGTGAGCCGGCTCCGCACAATCCCACATGCAGACCGTCAGACAAACCTGCCAGCGGATCAGCTATCGACGTCAAAGCACTGACTTGTCGCTGCATCAGAGCCACCGTGATCGGCCCCCGTTGCCACCATGCCAATGCGGCGAGCACCACCAGAATAAGGCTGGCACGCCCCCACAATTTCACAGAACGCTTCATCGCATGGCCTTTGGTAAAGAGAGAGGCAGTAATCTTCATTTTGAAGCGACAAGGTCAACACAGCAATCGGCACAAGCCCTCTTGCATCACCACTAAAAATATGGCACTGTCAATGCAAATACATTTTCAAGACCTCCCTCGAGGGCTTTGTCACCTGCGTTCATGGACTGCCGTGTTCCCACGTGTAATCTGATTGCAACTGCTCGAATGACCGTCACGGCTTGTCCAACCCAACACCTTCACCGCAAGACATGACCAATCCAAGGGAAAAATCGCTGACTCGACGCGTCACGATCTGGGTATTGGCCATAGGTCTGCTGGGTTTGTTGGGCGTGTGGTTTTGGGGAGGTAGCCAAGCACAGAATGCCAGCCGAGAGCCTTTGGTTTGCGCCCTGCCCTCACCCTTGTCGAACTCACCGCATCCGGGCATGGTCTGGGTGCCAGAGGGGACGTTCGACATGGGCAGTACGCTCTACCCCGAAGAGGGCCCACCACAACGAGTACAGGTGCCTGGCTTCTGGATGGATCGCACCGAGGTCACCAACGATGAATTCGCCGCTTTTGTTAAAGCCACAGGCTACATCACCGAGGCCGAGCGGCCCATCAACCCTTCTCAAAACCCAGGACTGAGCGCCCCCATGCTGCAACCTGGGGCGGTGGTGTTCGTGATGCCCAACGATGTACGTGGCCATGGAGACGTCACTCAATGGTGGCGTTACACACCAGGTGCCCAGTGGCGTCACCCAGCTGGGCCTGCAAGCGACATCAAAGGCAAAGGCTCATTTCCTGTGGTGGCCGTGACGATTGCAGACGCCCGCGCTTATGCCAACTGGAAAGGCCGAGACTTGCCCAGTGAAGCCCAATGGGAATGGGCAGCGCGTACGGCCCGCACCGAAACCACCTCGACACACGAGCAGCCTCCCAAAGCCAACACTTGGCAGGGCCTGTTTCCCGTGATCAATTTGGCCGAAGATGGCTTTGCGGGCCTCGCCCCGGTAGGCTGCTACCCGGCCAATGCGCTGGGGCTGTTCGACATGATTGGAAATGTTTGGGAATTGACAGCGGATGCTTGGACGCCGAACCTCCATACCGCGCACCACATCGACCGACCAGATGCGCCACCCCAAGCCAAGCGCTCCACGTCTGCTGCCCAACATGTCATCAAGGGCGGATCATTTTTGTGCGCACCCAATTATTGCGTGCGTTACCGACCCGGCGCACGCCAACCGCAAGACACGGACTTGGCCACCAGCCATTTGGGATTTCGTACGATTTTGAGGGGAGAACCAAGATGAAACGCAACGTAACCACTGCACGTCAAAATTTGATGCGTGGGCTATTGAGCCTGTTGGCCATCCTGGCCGCTTTCGGGTGCTTTCTGTATGCCAAATCCGAACATATTGTGTTAGGTGCAGAAGCCTACGTCTACGGCTACCCCTTGGTCATCATGGACGTGACGAGGGAGCGCTCCAATCAGAATCTGGGGCCCGAAAATGAACTCCACCGGGTTCGTCAATTTCCAGATGCCCAATTCAAGAACGTGGTCCGACCCAATGTGGACACGCTTTACACCACGGCCTTCATCGACATGGCGCAAGGCCCTTGGGTGTTTGAGATGGCACCCAACAGCACACGCTATGAACTGATGCCTTTCATGGACGCCTGGACCAATGTATTCGCCTCGCCCGGAACGCGCACCAGCGGTACGGCTGGCGGTACCTTTTTACTAGCAGGCCCCGGCTGGAATGGAGCCATTCCAGCAGGCATGCAACTTCTGCGGTCACCCACACGCATGGTCTGGTTGATTGGCCGCACGCAAACCAATGGCGCTTCGGACTTTCCCGTCGTGCATCGCTTGCAAGATGGCTTAAAGCTGAGCCGACTCGATTCCACCCCAGAGCCATTGGCCGAGCCAGCCAATCCGGTGCGAAGTCCCTCTGCCAACGATCTCGCGCCTTTAGCCTCCATGAAAGCCATGGGTACACAGGCCTTCTTTGATCGACTGAGTGCGCTCATGGTGGACAACCCCCCCGCTGCTGCAGATGGTCCGATGGTCATGAAGCTCGCGCGCATCGGCCTGGTGCCCGGCCAGACACCTCAATGGGGTTGGCTCGATCGCATGGGGGTCGGTGTGGGGCGCTGGATCGCCGACTTCAAACTTTCCCAAGAGCTGAACAAACTCAGCGATGCCAAGCGCGGCTGGTCAACACCCCCAGCCATCTTGGGTCAATATGGCACTTACTACAACATTCGCGCTGGTGTGGCGATCATTGGTTTGGGCGCCAACTTGCCGGCAGATGCCACCTACCCCATCACCCGGGGTGATGCCAACGGCCAAAGTCTGAACGGTAAGCACCGCTACAAACTGCATTTCAAGCCTGGCAGCTTGCCACCGGTCAACGCCTTTTGGTCCTTGACAGCTTACGGAGATGACGATTACTTGATCGACAACCCCCTCCAGCGTTTTGCTCTCGGTGACCGAGACCCCTTGGTCTACAACCCCGACGGCTCATTGGATTTGTGGATACAGTCGAGCGAACCCACTGGACAGCCTCTGAGCAATTGGCTTCCCGTCAAACCTGACCAAGCTTTTTCACTCAATGCCCGTCTTTACTGGCCTAAGTCATCTGCTGTTGAAGCGACGTGGCTCATGCCCGCCGTTGAGCGACTTGATTAAGCTCTAAGGACAACGCCATGGGGTCAGCCTTTGGGCTCTCCCTTGAAGGCCATCACCCCATCGTCCACTTGACCGAAGCGCAATGTCAAAAGGTCCAGCACGTAGTTTTGGTAGAGCCGCCAAGGTTTGCGGTCACCTTGTTTGGGCAACCAAGCTGCAGCCCTTTGCACATAACCCGACGTGAAATCCAAAAATGGTTCCGGCTGAGTTTTGTTGTCGCGCGTGGGCGTGAACACCGTTTTCTCATGCCGATCCATGTGGCGCAGCAATCGGCAGAAATAACGCGCCGTTAAATCTGCTTTCAAAGTCCAACTGGCGTTGGTGTAACCAAAGGTGTTGACCACATTGGGCAAACCACTGAACATCATGCCTTTGTAGACCAGCATGTCGGATGTGTCCACAGGCACACCGCCAAGGCTCAACCTGACATCACCCAGCAGGTTCAACTGCAATCCAGTGGCGGTAACGATGACATCGGCAGGTAAAACCTCGCCTGAGCGCAACGAAATACCTTCAGGCGTGAATCGATCAATGTGGTCGGTGACCACCGAAGCCCGACCTTCGCGCAAAGTTTTGAACAAATCTCCGTCGGGCACCAAGCACAGGCGTTGATCCCAGGGCTTGTAACTGGGCGTGAAATGCTTGGCCACATCAAAGTCTGACCCTAATTCTTCCTTGACCATTTTCACCAACCTCGATTTGGCTTGGTGTGGATATTTCCGAAGCAAGTGGAAGAGGTAAATGCCCACCAATACATTCTTGCCACGAATCAATCGGTACGCTAGGCCCTCAGGCAGCCACCGCTTGAGACTTTCGGCCACCGTATCCACCGCCGGTCGCGCGACCACATAAGAAGGTGAGCGCTGCAACATGGTCACATGGGCGGCCTTGCGGGCCATTTCCGGCACCAAAGTGACCGCTGTGGCACCACTGCCAATCACCACCATACGCTTGCCTGTGTAATCCAGATCTTCGGGCCAAAACTGAGGGTGGACCACGCGCCCATGGAAGTCCTCCTCGCCCGAGAAGTGCGGCCGATGTCCTTGTGCGTAGTTGTAATAGCCGGTGCAAAACATCAAAAACCGGGGCTTCATCTGAAATCGCTCGCGCTGTGGACCTCTTTCGATGCCAACCGTCCATCGACCCTCGGCTTCTGACCAATCGGCACTGACCATTCGGTGCTGCATGCGAATGTGAGCACCGATACCGTGCTCCAGCGCCGTATCACGGATGTACTCGCGAATTGAAGCGCCGTCTGCTATGGCCTTGGCAGCACGCCAGGGTTTGAACTCGTATCCCAAGGTGTACATGTCCGAGTCGGAGCGTATGCCCGGGTAACGGAAAAGATCCCAGGTGCCCCCGATGGCCTCGCGCGCTTCGAGCAAAGCAAACGACTTGTTGGGGGCATCGCGCTGTAGGTGAACGGCGGCGCCAACGCCCGACAAGCCCGCTCCAATGATCAGCACATCCACAGCCTCTGGCTGTTCTTGGGGTTCGGCAGTCATCAAAAACTTTGCTGCATCACGAACTGAACGGCGCGATTCTGGCAACTGATGCACCAACTGCCACACATGTGCAACAGCAGCAAACACCTTCAATTGCACCGTCACACTCGCCTCCCTTGCCTTTTGAGCCAGTCGGATCGAGTCGTCCCGCAGCAGCTCAGACTCGCCCACATGCAGCAGCATTGGCGGCAAACCGTTCATATCACCCATCAAGGGCGAGGCCAATGGCTGAGCCGGGTCTGCACCGGCCAAATAAGCTTCGGTCAAATGAGGTAACTGCTCGGGGTCAAACATCGCGTCATGTTTGGCATTGAGTGTGAAGGATGGGCTGGCTCCAGTCAGGTCCAAGGCGGCAGAAAACAAGGCCGCCGCTTGCGGAAGAGGCTCGCCCGCATCACGCAATGTCAACAGCAACCCCAAAGCCAAGTTGCCGCCCGCACTGTCACCCGCCACCGTGATACGCGCATGGGGCGCTTGGGCACGCAAGGCGCGGTAAACCGCCAACACATCTTGTGGCGCAGCGGGAAAGGCGTGTTCAGGTGCCAAACGGTAATTGGGCACAAATACCCGCAAGCCTTGCAAGGCAAAAGCGGCCGTGATGGGCCTGTGAGTGCGGGCTGAGCAGCCCACAAAGCCACCCCCGTGCAGGTACAGCAAAATTGTCTCGTTGTCTGATACACCGGTGCGGGCTTGGACCCACTCCCCAGACACACCACCAACCTCGGCCGATGTGTAAATCGCTCCTTTCGGTGCGGGCAATGGCGTACCAAAAGCTGCTCGCACAGAAGCGATGTCGCGCATATTGGCCAGACGGGGTTTGACCCGGCGGCGCACCACATAGGCGGCCAATTTGGCTTGCCAACTTGCTTTATTCATAAAAAATCCTTGTGCATGCACTCAAACAGCATCGCGGAAAGAACGCGACATGCCCCGCGCCACCCACCGCCAATACGTCACTGGTAACAAACGTTGAATCCAGGACGCCGCCACTGCGTCATCGCCAACCAAAACGCGTGGCTCGCGCCTCTCAATGCCACGCAAGATGCGCCGAGCCGCAGCTTCGGGCGACAAGCGCAAGGCTTTTTGCCAGTTTTTTTGATGCAACTTGATTTCTTGCGCTGTAACGCTCGCCGGTAAACGGGCACTGGTGGCAATACCCGTGCGCACCCCACCTGGATGCAACAGGGTCATTCGAACAGACGAATTCCCGGCCTCTAACTCGTGGCGTAAAGCCTCTGAAAACCCCCGCACCGCGAATTTGGCGGCGCTGTAAGCCGTCTGACCCGGCGGGGCAATGATGCCAAAAATACTGGACATGTTCACAATTTGGGCAGCTTGCGACTGCTGCAGCAAGGGCAAAAAGACACGGGTGAGTCGCACAACCGCACCAAAGTTGATGCTCATCAACCAGTCAAAGTCTTCTTCCGATACTTGCTCGAATTGACCGCCCAAAGCGACGCCAGCATTGTTGATCAGCACAGTGGCCCGCCCATGGTGTGCCCGGACATGATCCAGCAACCCTTGGGCCGATTCAGCTTGGCCCATGTCCAGCACCAGCGTACTGACTTTGACGTCATAAGCTTGAGCCTTAGCAGCCACTTCGGCCAAGCCAGCGCCATTCACATCGGCCAATGCCAAGTGGCAGCCTTTTTCAGCCAGCTGCAAAGCCAAAGCAGCGCCAATCCCTCCAGCTGCTCCGGTGACAACAGCCACCCCATCTTGCAGATTGATTTTGCGTAACGCAGCCATCTTTGATCCTCGTTGGGGGTTTCGACCCATGAAGTCGAAAAAATTTTTTTCACGGCTCAACCGACGGCCACAACCGCGTCAGATTCAAATGCCGGAATAAGTCACAAGCAAGAGCGATACAAGCCAAATAATTGTATTGGCAGTATAGGTGTCAATTTGTACTAGGCGTTAAATATCGCTTGGTTAAGCCAAAAATTTTTCGCTTAGCGCTGAGAGCGGAATCTGTGCGTCAAAGGCCGCCTAGGCCAATGGATGCATTGGCATAGAGGCTGAGTGGGTTCATCGGTCATGCAAATTGGCATAAAAAAAGCACCTAGCGTTTCCGCTAAGTGCTTGTTTTTCCTACCGAATTTGGTAGGCGCGACTAGATTCGAACTAGCGACCCCCACCATGTCAAGGTGGTGCTCTAACCAACTGAGCTACGCGCCTGCTAAGCCTCGAATTATAGCGTCAAAAATCGATTTTTCAGAGCGTGATTCAATTAGACGTGTTTAGCGTCTGCGTGCTGCCCTCACCCCTTTGACGCCACGCACCGTGCCCAATACTTTGCTCAGACGGTCAGCATCGCCAATCTCCACCGTGAAAGTCATCCAAGCCGTGCCTTTGACAGATTGGGTTTGTACGCCGATCACGTTCATCTTTTCTTTGGCAAACACTTCGGAAATATCCCGCAGCAGTCCTTGGCGGTCCATGGCTTCTACTGATACATCCACGGGATAGACCGATCCTTCAGCGTTTTTACCTTCGCCCCAGCGAACATCGATCACCCTTTCGCCATGGCGAGAAGCCAGTTCGCGAAAGTTGCTGCAGTCTTGACGGTGGATGCTCACACCCTTGCCCCGGGTCACAAAACCACCAATGGCATCGGGTGGTGCCGGCTTGCAGCATTTGGACAGTTGCGTGAGCAATGAATCTACCCCCACCACCAACACGCCAGAGGGCGATTTACGGGCAACAGCTCCCTTGAACTTCTTTTGAAAGTATTCGTCCGGCTCCAGCGCTGGTTCCGGTGGGTTGAGCAACACCTCGATGTTGCGCAGTGAAAACTCGTCCTTGCCGACCACTTCGAACAGGCTGTCGGCAGATTTGAAGCCCAACTGGCTGGCCAAATCCTCCAAACGGATCGCGGTTCGACCCAAGCGCTGTAAGGATTTTTCGACCGCTTCGCGTCCTTTGGCGATGGTTTCTTCGCTGACTTGGGCGTTGAACCAAGCACGCACTTTGGCACGCGCACGCGGGCTGGCCAAAAAACCCAGCTCTGGATTGAGCCAATCGCGTGAGGGGCCACCTTCTTTGATGGCGGTGATCTCCACCGTTTGGCCGTTGCCCAGCGGGGTGTTCAAGGGCACCATGACGCCATCGACTTTGGCACCTCGGCAGCGATGACCCAAGTTGGTGTGAACGGTGTAAGCAAAGTCGATCGCGGTCGCACCTTGCGGCAGCTCCACGACCGCTGCGTCCGGGGTCAGCACATAAATGCGGTCATCAAACAGGGGGCTGCCAGGTGCTTTTTCTTGAGCTGCCCCCGACAAATCGCGCTCCCATGCCAGCAACTGCCTGAGTACAGCAATTTTGGTGTCGTAGGCGCTGTTGGCCGAAACACCTGCATAGCCTTTTGCGCCCGCTTCTTTGTAGGCCCAATGCGCGGCCACCCCGTTTTCGGCGTGATCGTGCATGGCTTGGGTGCGAATTTGGACTTCGATGGGGCCGCCATCGGTGTCGCGCACCACGGTGTGCAACGATTGGTATCCGTTGGATTTAGGTTTGGCGATGTAGTCGTCAAACTCTTCAGCAATGGGGGAAAACTGCTCATGTACCCAGCTGAGGACTTGATAACAATCGGCCACCTGAGGCACCACCACCCGCAAGGCGCGAATGTCAAAAACCCGGTCAAAGGCGAGCGACTTGCCACGCATTTTGCGAACAATGCTGTAGATGTGTTTGGGCCTGCCATCCACCTGTGCCTGGATGCCTTGAGCTGCCAAAGCGTCTTGTAAACGCTCGCGCAGGGCCACCATGTAACGCTCGCGCTCGGTACGTTTCTCATCGAGCAGGCTGGCAATCTCTTTGTAGGTGCTGGGCTCCAAGAAACGGAAGGACAGGTCTTCCAGTTCCCATTTGATTTGCCAAATGCCCAGGCGGTTGGCCAATGGCGCAAAAACCTGCAGAGACTCACTGGCCAAAGCGGGTGGCACCAAAAGCTTGGTGGCCGCGTAATGGCGCAAGGTTTGCAAGCGTGAGGCCAAGCGCAGCATGACCACCCGCAAATCTCGGCTGAACGCAAGCAGCATCTTGCGCACGTTTTCTGTTTGAACCTGTGGGCTCAAGGGCGTGTTGTCGGGGCCTTGGATGTGGGACTCGGCTGCCCGCGACAGGCGCTGAACATGCACCAAATGGTTGGTTTGGATGGCCAATTGCGCCAGCTGCGGGCCAAATGCTTTGGCAATCACCTCTTCGGGCTTGTTCAGGTGGGGGCAGGTGTAGACCAAATAACTGGCCGCCTGCATGGCCACAGAGCCGCCCATGTCGGCCAAGATATGCGCTACGGCATCGGCATGGGCCAGTATGTTTTCGCCCGTATCGAGCGACTCACCAGAAATCAGGGGCTCGGCAAATGCACGGGCCTTGGCAAGCGTGCCCGCCTCCTCCACTTCAGCCGTGGCCAACATGACCGGTGGCAAATCGGAGTCGACAGGCTTGCGCGAGGTGGGCCCATGCAAGCGGCCAGGCGTTGTCATGGGGCTTGCGGAATGGCTGATGGTGGGACTGACCATGGCCTCAATCGCCCAACAGGAAAGAGACAATCTTCTGAATTTGGTCATTCCCGGTCAAAGTGGGTGCATGTCCAAAGCCGGGCCAAGTTTCAAGTTTGGCAAGAGGGCCACGCTGCGTCATCTCCATGGCCGTCTCTGGGGTCAACAAATCGGAGTCTTGTCCCCTAATAAGCAGGGTTTGGGCCGTGATTTGGTCATACAAAGCCCACAAAGCGGCCTCACCTGCCACTGCCATGTCAGGCGTCATGGCCCTCAGGGGTGTGCCAATGGCGGGGTCGTAATGCAAGGTCAAAGCGCCATCGTTGCCGGTACGGGTCATGTGTGAAGACATCTCGCGCCAGACTTCGGGCAACACGGGTCCAAAGCCTTGGGACAGCGACCACAACGACTTGGCCACCTCATCCAGGTCGCGGTACTGTCCGTATTGACCCACATAGGTCTTCATCCGCTCAACCGATGACCAAGTGATGGCCGGACCCACATCGTTCAGCACCAGGCGGTGAATACCGACAGGCAAAGGCAAACCGGGCTGACCCGCCAAAACCATGCCAATCAGACCGCCCATGCTGGTGCCAACCCAGTCGAGGCTTTGCATGCTTGCACCCCCTAATTTGGCTTGCACTTGGCTGAGCATGGCCAACATGTCTGATGCATATTGCGGAATTTGGTAGAGCGCCGGGTTGTCAAGCCACTGACTGCGGCCTCGTCCCGCCACATCGGGGCAAATGACTTGCAAAGGCTCTGCGCTTTTCGCGACCAGCGCTTGGGCCAAAAGGTCGAAATCACGGCCCTGCCTGGTCAGCCCGTGCGCACAAACCACCACTCTTTGCGCATCTGGCTGACCCCAATGAACATAGGCCATGCGGTGCTGGCCTTCAGGATGCGGGCAATCAACCCACTCATGTTGAGGCTGAGAACTTTGAAGTGGCGGGTAAGTGGTCATGACAATCAGAAACAATCTCGGAGCTGGGCGTCAAAAACAGGGCGATGACAGCGCCATAATGGACTTTTGAACATCCTAATTCATCTTTCGGAGTCATCTTCATGTTGCAAGGTAAAACAGCGTTGGTCACAGGTTCCACCAGCGGCATCGGTCTGGGCATCGCCAAGGCTTTGGCCAAACAAGGCGCCAACATTGTTCTGAATGGCTTTGGCGATGCCGAAGGCCCCAAGGCTGAAATCGCTGCGCTGGGTGTCAAAGTTGCGTACCACGGCGCTGACATGAGCAAAGCCTCTGAAATTGAAGCGATGATGAAATTCGCAGCCGACACATTTGGTCGCGTGGACATTCTGGTGAACAACGCTGGCATTCAGCATGTGGCCAAGATCGAGGATTTCCCCATTGAGCGCTGGGACGCCATCATCGCCATCAACCTCTCAAGCGCCTTCCACGCCACACGCTTGGCCTTGCCCGCCATGAAAGCTGCCAATTGGGGCCGCATCATCAACGTGGCCTCTATCCACGGCTTGGTGGGTTCTGCTGAAAAGTCGGCCTATGTCGCAGCCAAACATGGTGTGGTGGGTTTGACAAAAGTCACGGCCTTAGAAAACGCCACCACGGGCGTGACCTGCAACGCGATTTGCCCGGGTTGGGTGCTGACCCCCTTGGTGCAAAAACAAGTGGATGCCAAAGCGGTGGCCATGGGCTTGTCCAATGAAGAAGCCAAAAAACAACTGCTGCAAGAAAAAGAGCCCTCCATGCAATTCACCACGCCCGAAGAACTGGGCGAGCTGGCCGTATTCTTTTGCTCTGCAGCAGGCAACAACGTGCGCGGCGTCGCCTGGAACATGGACGGCGGCTGGACTGCCCAATAAGTCTGGCCATGAGCACTTCTTCTCGCTTGGACAAAATCGTCATCGTCGATGACGACGCCCGCATCCGTGACTTGTTGCGCCGTTATTTGTCGCAAGAGGGTTTTGACGTCTTGTTGGCCGAAGATGGTCGCGCCCTCGACCGGATCTTGCAACGGGAAACCATCGACTTGGTGGTGCTCGACTTGATGCTGCCGGGCGAAGACGGTTTGAGCATTTGCCGCCGTTTACGCACTGCAGGAATCAAAACTCCGGTCATCATGCTGACGGCCAAAGTGGAGGATGTGGACCGCATCAACGGCCTTGAAATCGGGGCAGATGACTATCTGGGCAAGCCATTCAACCCGCGTGAGTTGTTGGCCCGAATCCATGCGGTTTTGCGCCGCAGACCCCAAAGCGAGTCCCCCAGCGCCCCCTCCTCTGCTGACCACGAAGTGATCGTCTTTGGGGCTTTTTCACTGGATTTGGGTATCCGTTCGCTGACCAAAAACGGCGAAGACATGCCCTTGACCAGCGGCGAATTCGCCATGCTCAAAGCACTGGCGCGCCACCCCAAGCAGCCCCTGACTCGCGACAAACTGGCCCAATTGGCTCGGGGGCGTGAGTTCGAGCCCTTTGACCGCAGTCTGGACGTCCAGATTTCTCGACTGCGCAAGATGATTGAGCTCGATCCCGCTTCACCCAAAATCATCCAGACTGTCTGGGGTGTCGGCTATGTGTTCGTGCCTGACGGTCAAGCGTGACGCCAATTCAAGCCCCACCATCTGAGGGTGACGCTTTTGACCGGGCGCCCCGCAGGGTCAAACTGAGTCTTTTTTGGCGAACCTTCTTTCTGTTGGTCTTGTTGATTTTGTGCAGCAGCTTGGCTTGGCTGCAAATGTTCCGCACACAAGAGTACGAGCCGCGCGTCTTGCGCAATGCCCACCAAATCGCCACGGTGGTCAATTTGACCCGCACCGCCCTCATTCACACCGACGCCATTGCCCGTGTGTCTCTTTTGAAAATGTTGGCAGACGAGGAAGATGTTGGCATCCAGACGCGCGAGCCCAATGACCAATTTGTTCAGTTTGGCGCATCAGGCCTAGAACGCCAATTGGTGGATGAAATGGTCAAGCGCTTGGGCCCCGATACGCTGATTGCGTCCGAGGTGAATGGGGAACCCGGTCTTTGGATTGGTTTCAAAATCGAGCGTGACAGTTACTGGTTGCAAATGGACCCTGCTCGGCTGCGGCCACTGGGCGGCTCTGCATGGCTGACTTGGCTAGGTCTGACTTTGGCGCTGTCTTTGGGAGGTGCTGCCTTGATGGCGGGCCTCATCAACCGGCCCCTGAAACGATTGTCTTTTGCCGCCAGCCAAGTGCGCGAGGGGCACTTCAGCACATCGACCCTGGACGAAGACGCCGCCACTTCTGAAATCCGTGAAGTCAACATTGGTTTTAACCGGATGGCTGAGCGCTTGGCCAAAATCGAACAAGAGCGGGCATTGATGCTGGCTGGCATCTCGCATGACCTTCGCACGCCACTGGCTCGCTTGCGCCTAGAAACCGAATTGAGCGTGGCAGATCTTGAAACCCGCGATTTGATGGCCGCCGACATCGCGCAGCTCGACGCCATCATCGACAAATTCCTCGACTACGCCAGGCCTGAACCCACCGAATTAGATCCAGTCTTGCTCTCTGGCGTGATCAGCAGAAGCATTGCGCCTTGGCGAAACAACCCGCGCTTTGATATCAGTGTCGATGTGGCAGAAGACCTGCAAGTGCATGCCGAGCCAGTGGAACTTTCGAGGGTGTTGTCCAACCTGTTGGAAAACGCCCGCCGCTACGGTCAAAGTCCGAGCGATGGCATCACTCGCGTCGAAATCGTGGCCAGGGTGCACGAAGGCTGGGTGTTGCTGCGCGTGCGCGACCAAGGCCCGGGCGTATCCCCTGAAGCTCTGAAAAATCTCACGCAACCATTTTTCAGGGGGGATGTTGCCAGAACTTCGGCCACAGGTTCCGGTCTGGGCCTGGCCATTGTGGAGCGCTCGGTTCAGCGCATGGGGGGCACGTTTTCCGTGTTCAACAACAGCGCGGGGGGCTTGATGGCTCTGATGAAGTTCAGGCAGGCTGAGCCGAATTGAACACCAGCAAGACCACAGCCCGCGCTTCCATGCTCTGCCCCATGCCCACGGGGCCCAGTTTTTCAGCTGTCTTGGCTTTTACATTCACCTGATCCGCTTTCACACCCAGCGCCTTGGCCACGCCAGCGTTGATGGCCGCCATGTGAGGCGCCAATTTCGGCGCTTGGGCCACGATGGTGCTGTCCACATTCACCAGTTCCCAGCCTTGCGCACGCACGCGGCGCATGGCTTCGGCCAGTAAGACTGAGGAATCGGCACCCTTGAACTTCGCATCCGTGTCGGGAAAATGCCGCCCAATGTCGCCCAAGCCCGCCGCCCCCAACACCGCATCGGTGATGGCGTGCAACAAGACATCGGCGTCGGAATGCCCCAAAAGGCCAGCGGTGTGGGGAATTTCGACCCCACCCAAAATCAGCTGCCGTCCGGGCACCAGAGCGTGCACATCCCAGCCTTCACCGATGCGGATATTCATGGTTTTGCCTTTAATACAGCCTCGGCAAACGCAAAGTCTGCCGGGTAAGTGACTTTCAGATTCATGGCCGAGCCTGGCACCAAACGGGGCGACAAACCTAGCCGCTCCATGGCGCTGGCTTCGTCGGTGATGCCCGCAAACCCGGAGGCTGCCACCTGCGCAAGCGCTTGGTGCAGCGGACCCACACGAAACATCTGCGGGGTCTGCGCCAACCATTTGCCTTCACGCGGCACGGTGGTCTCCACGCGGGGCACATCACCCTGTGTCTGTGTCTTGAGCGTGTCTGGCAGCGGCAAAGCCAGCAAACCGCCGACCGGGTCATCCTGACATGTCTCAATCAGCAAGGTGACCGCCTCGGGCGTGACCAGACAACGAGCTGCGTCGTGCACCAACACCCAGTCTTGGGCGGGCACACCAGTGGCCAACATGGCGCTCAGCCCGTTGAAAACGCTTTCTGCCCGGGTGGCTCCGCCGCAGTTCAGCCTGGCAAAGCGCTCAGGCCAAAGAGCGCCGTTCGGCCAGACAAAATCATCATCGGGTGACAACACCAGCCAGCCCTGCGCGATTTGCTGCACCTGCGCCAAGGCCTGCACGGTGTGCATGACCATCGGCTGCCCGGCCACGGTCTGGTACTGCTTGGGCATGGGGGTGCCCGCACGGCTGCCAGTGCCCGCGCAAGGGATCAGGGCGTGAAAACGGGGATGGGCAGAAGTCAAAGACATGGCTTCAGATTGTAGGAGGTCGCTCTGCGCCTGAACGGCGCCCCATGGCCATGGCCAAAGTGGGGGCTCTTGGGCACCACTTCTACAATGCAGTGTCTGCAAACTTTTCCACCCCCCTCCATGTCGGCGGGGGGTGTTTTGCTTTTTTCACCGCCATTGCCCAACGCCACCATGCAACTGCCCAGCCTGATTTCCGGCAAACGTTTCACCCTGCCCCGTCCGGCCGGATCGGCCGATGCCGTGCTGCTGGCCCAACTGGCTGAGCGCGAGAAAAAAGCAGGCAAGCTCACTGCCATCGTCACCAGCGACGCAGCCGACGCCCAGCGCCTGATGGACGAGTTGGTGTTTTTTGCACCCGATCTGCGCTGCGTGATGTTCCCCGACTGGGAAACCCTGCCCTACGACACCTTCTCGCCGCACCAGGACTTGATCTCGGAGCGCCTGGCCACGCTCTGGCGCATCAAGCAGCGCAACCATGCCGAAAGCGCCGATGTGGTGCTGGTACCCGCCACCACCGCGCTGTACCGTCTCGCCCCACCATCCTTTTTGGCGGGCTACACCTTCGAGTTCAAGGTCAAGCAAAAGCTCGACGAAGCCCAGCTCAAGGCCCAGCTCACCCTGGCGGGTTACTCGCACGTCAGCCAGGTGGTCAGCCCCGGCGAATACGCGGTGCGAGGCGGCTTGATCGACCTGTTCCCCATGGGCTCTTTGGTGCCTTACCGGGTGGACCTGTTCGACGACGAAATCGACAGCATTCGAACCTTCGACCCCGACAGCCAGCGCAGCCTCTACCCCGTGCCCGAGGTTCGCCTACTGCCCGGGCGCGAGTTTCCGATGGACGAGGCGGCCCGTGCGCGGTTCCGGAGCCGTTGGCGCGAACTGCTTGAAGGCGACCCGACCAAGAGCCGCATTTACAAAGACATGGGCAACGGCGTGGCCACGGCGGGCATCGAGTACTACCTGCCGCTCTTTTTTGAAGAAACCGCCACGGTGTTTGACTACCTGGGGGCTGGACAGGCCGATGCCGCCACCGTGGTGCTGCACGGCGATCTGGAACCCGCCTTCCAGCGCTTTTGGCAGGACACCCGCGACCGCTACCGCCTTGTGCAGGGCGACCCCGAGCGGCCGGTGCTGCCGCCCGAATCGCTGTTTTTGAGCGCCGAGCAGTTCTACACCCTGACCAACGGCCACGCGCAACTGGCCCTGCGCGCAGGCACCAGCGATGTGCCCGACAACACGCTGGCCCAACCCCTGCCCGAGCTGACGGTGGTGCGCGGCGCAGAAGACCCGCTGTCACGATTGCAAGCGCACATCCGCAGCAGCACCAGCCGCGTGCTGATCCTGGCCGAGAGCGATGGCCGCCGCGAAAGCCTGCTCGACTTCGTGCGCTCCAGTGGCCTCACGCCGCCTGTGTTCGACAGCCTGCAAGACTTTTTGACCAGCGACGAAAAAGTCGGCATGGCCACCGCTGCACTGGTCAGCGGCTTCCATTGGTTCGAGCACAACATCGACCTGGTCACCGAGACTGAACTCTTCGCGGCTGGGGCAGTCACACGCCGCCGCAAGAAGCAGGAACAGGTCAGCGACGTTGAAGCGCTGATCAAAGACCTGAGCGAGCTGAACGTTGGCGACCCGGTGGTGCACAGTGCCCACGGCATTGGCCGCTACCGGGGTCTGGTCAACATGGACATGGGTCAGAAAAACGAAGACGGCACGCCCGCCCTGCAAGAGTTTTTGCACCTGGAATACGCAGACAAGGCCACGCTCTATGTGCCGGTGAGCCAGCTGCAGCTGATTGGCCGCTACACCGGCGTGAGCGCAGACGAAGCGCCCCTGCACAAGCTGGGCTCAGGCCAATGGGAAAAGGCCAAACGCCGCGCAGCCGAGCAGGTGCGCGACGCCGCAGCCGAGTTGCTCAACATCTACGCCCGCCGCGCCGCCCGCGAGGGCCACCCTTTCCGCTACAGCCCACAAGACTACGAAACCTTTGCCAACGACTTTGGCTTCGAGGAAACCGCCGACCAAAAGGCCGCCATCCACTGCGTGATTCAAGACATGATCAGCCCCCGCCCTATGGACCGCTTGGTCTGTGGCGACGTGGGCTTTGGCAAGACCGAGGTCGCGCTGCGGGCTGCTTTTGTGGCCGTCACGGGGGGCAAGCAAGTGGCCATTCTGGCCCCCACCACGCTGCTGGCCGAGCAGCATTACCAAACCCTGAAAGACCGCTTTGCCAAATGGCCCGTCAAGGTGGCCGAAGTCTCGCGCTTTCGTTCTGGCAAAGAAGTCACCGCCGCCCTCAAGGGCATTGCCGACGGCACAGTGGACATCGTGGTCGGCACGCACAAGCTGCTGAGCGAATCCACCAAATTCCACGACCTGGGCCTGCTCATCATCGACGAAGAACACCGCTTTGGTGTGCGCCACAAAGAGGCCATGAAAGGCCTGCGGGCCGAGGTCGACGTGCTCACACTCACCGCCACCCCCATCCCCCGCACCATGGGCATGGCTTTGGAGGGCCTGCGCGATTTGAGCGTGATTGCGACTGCGCCGCAACGCCGTTTGGCCATCAAGACCTTTGTGCGCAACGAAGGCACGGGCGTGATCCGCGAGGCGGTGCTGCGCGAGCTCAAGCGCGGCGGCCAGTGCTACTTTTTGCACAACGAGGTCGAGACCATCGAGAACCGCAAGCAAAAGCTCGAAGAAATCCTGCCCGAAGCCCGCATCGCCGTGGCCCACGGCCAAATGCCCGAGCGCGAGCTGGAGCGCGTGATGCGCGACTTTGTGGCCCAGCGCTACAACATCTTGCTGTGCTCGACCATCATCGAGACCGGCATCGACGTGCCCACGGCCAACACCATCGTGATCTCTCGCGCCGACAAATTCGGCCTGGCCCAGCTGCACCAACTGCGCGGGCGAGTGGGCCGATCGCACCACCAAGCCTATGCCTATTTGATGGTCCCTGAGATCGAAGGCCTGACCAAACAGGCGGCCCAGCGGCTGGACGCAATCCAGCAAATGGAAGAACTGGGCAGCGGCTTTTATTTGGCCATGCACGACCTGGAGATCCGTGGTGCTGGCGAAGTGCTGGGCGAAAACCAGAGCGGCAACATGCTCGAAGTGGGCTTTCAGCTCTACAACGAAATGCTGTCCGAGGCGGTGCGCTGCTTGAAGTTGGGCAAAGAACCCGATTTGCTCAGCCCCCTGTCGGTCACGACCGACATCAACCTGCACGCCCCCGCCCTGCTGCCCAACGACTACTGTGGCGATGTGCACCTGCGCCTGAGTTTTTACAAAAAGCTGGCCACCGCCAAAACCAGCGACCAGATCGACGCCCTGCTCGAAGAGCTGGTGGACCGCTTTGGCAAACTGCCCCCGCAAGCGCAAACGCTGGTCGATGTTCACCGCCTGCGCGTGCTGACCCAGCCTTATGGCGTCATCAAGGTCGACGCCGCCCCGGGCGTGATCCAAATCACCTTCAAACCCAACCCGCCCGTGGACCCTATGGCCATCATTGGCCTGATCCAGAAGAACAAACACATCAAGCTGGCGGGCAACGACAAAATCCGCATCGAGCGCGAACTGCCCGACCCCAAAGCGCGGGCGCAGATGGTGCGGGATGTTCTGCGGAGTTTGGGTCAACCCAAATCAGAAACGACCACCGCTTGAGTCCATTCCACGATCTTCGATAATCCTGAATCATGACCACTGTTACCGAATTCGCCCCCGGCCTTGCCATCCAAGGCTTCATCGCCCCCCTGTCTTTGTCCCAGTTCAAGCTGATCGCGTTTGACATGGACTCCACGCTCATCAGCATCGAGTGCATCGACGAGATTGCCGACGCCGTGGGCCGCAAGGCCGAGGTGGCGGCCATCACCGAAGCGGCCATGCGCGGCGAGATCACAGACTTCAAGGAAAGCCTGCGCCGCCGTTTGGCCTTGCTCAAGGGCGTGACGCTGGCCGACATGGAGCGCGTATACACCGAGCGCCTGAAAATCAATCCCGGCGCAGCCGAGTTGATCGCCGCTTGCCAAAAGGTGGGCATGAAGGTGCTGCTGGTGTCTGGTGGATTTACCTTTTTTGCTGACCGCGTGAAAGAGCGCTTGAACATCGACTTCGCCCGTTCCAACCGGCTGGAGGTGGTGAACGGTGAACTCACAGGCAACCTGGTCATGCAAAGCTGGGGCGACATTTGCGACGGAGCCGAGAAGCGCAGAACGGTGCTGGAAATGGCCTCGTTGATGGGCATCGAGCCGCAACAATGCATCGCCGTCGGGGACGGTGCCAATGACCTGCCCATGATGGGCGTGGCAGGTTTGTCAGTGGCGTATCACGCTAAGCCTAAGGTGCGCGAGCAGGCCATGGTCGCGATCAATGAAGGCGGGCTGGACCGGCTGTTGGAAGTCGTTCAGGCCTGAGCGTTTCTGCCGAGGCTTTATCGCGACGGGGACCTCGCTCCTACAGGTTTGTGGGAGCCCCGCCCTCGGGGCAATGGCTTGTGGTCTGCGAACAGTCTTTCGCGGCGAGGGCGCCGCTCCTACAAAAGGCCTCAGCGGCGCAGAGGTTTGAGTAGATCGCTCAGCCCGTTGTGGTCGATTTCTTGCATGAGTTGAAGGAGTTGCCCGATTTCGCCCTTGGGGAATCCTTCACGCGCAAACCAGTTGAGGTAATCGCCGGGCAAGTCGGCAATCAGCATGCCCTTGTGCTTGCCAAAGGGCATGGGCATGGTGACCAGCTTCGTCAGGTCTTCGGGCTTCATGGCCTAGCCCTCACACCCCGCCCCAGAGCCATTCACGCACGCGGGCATGCAACGCCTCGGGCCGCGAGATCATGACCCAATGTCCACAAGGCAAGCCTTTCACCGCACTGCCGGGCGTGGTGGCGACTTTTTCCAGCCATTTGGCCGAATGGAACATGAAAGGTTTGCGCTCGCCATAAACAAACAGCAGCGGCATGGGCAGCTGAATTTGCGCCGCGCTCTGGAAGCCGCCCGCCGAGCCGAACCACTGCATGGCGTAGGGGTAGTTCATCTTGTAGGTGATGGTGGCCGGGTCTGTGGGGCAGCGCAGCCAGCGGGCCATGGCGCGGGTCATGCGGGTGCCCAGGCTGCCGCCGATTTTCCAGGCCAAGGCCAGCCAGACCTGATAGCCCATCACCGACAGCTTTTCCTTGACGCCCCAGCTGCGCAACAAGGTACCCGAGTTGTGGTCGCCCACGTCCACCGCCACCACGCGGGCCACCCGCTCGGCGTGGCGCATGGCGAATTGATAGCCAAAAATGCAGCCCCAGTCGTGCAGCATCAGGGTCACGGGTTTGTCCGGGCTGATTCGGTCCACGATCTGGAGCAGCAGTTGGCACATGTCGTGGAGACTTGTTGCCGAGGGGCCTGACTCAAAGCCCGGCAGCGTCAAGCGCGCACAGGTGGCGCGGTCCTGCAGGGCAGCCACGGTGCCGTCCCACAGGGCACGGGTATCCGGCCAGCCGTGCAGCATGAGAATGACCTCGTCACCCTGCCCTTGCAGCCAAACGTCAGTGCCGTTGACAGTGATGCACAGTTCGGTTCCCGCAGCCATGGCTCAAAGCGCCTTGGCCAAACGCGAGACGCCTTCAAGAATCTTGTCTTCGCCCACCGTAGCAAAACTCAAGCGGAAAGTGGCGTGGTCGGGGTTGGCGCAGAAGAACGGCGTGCCCGGCACAAAGGCCACGCCCTGCTCGATGGCGCGTTTGGCGTACGCATTGCCGTCATTCACCTTGTCGCCAGCGCCTGTCAGACGCGCCCACACAAACAAACCGCCTTGGGGCTGCACAAATTCGACCGCATCGCCCAATTCGCGGCGCAACGCGTCGCCCATGGTTTGGGCGCGCTTGGCATACACAGCACGCACTTTGTCCAGAGTGGCTGGCATCCGGCCAGCCAACAGGTACTGCGCGGCCGTGGCTTGGGCAAAGGTGCTGGTGTGCGCATCGCTGAACTGCTTGCACATGGTGGCGCGGGCCAGCAATTCGGCTGGGGCGATCATCCAGCCCACACGCAGTCCGGGCGACAGCACTTTGGACAGCGACCCGCAATGCACCAGCAACTCGCGGCTGCCGGGCACCGTGCTGCTCAAGGCCAGCAAGCTGGGTGGTGGCGCTTCGCCAAAATACAAATCGCCATAAGGATCGTCTTCGACAATCAGGGTCTGGTGCTTGACCGCCATCTCCAGCACCTTTTTACGGCGCTCGGCGCTCAGCAAGGCACCACTCGGGTTGCCAAAGGTGGGGATCAAATAAACAAACTTGGGCTTGTGCTCGGCGATCAGTTTTTCCAGCTCGTCGGTTTTGACGCCGTGGCCGTCCACCGGGGCGCTGATGAGTTCAGCCCCATACAAACGGAAGCACTGGATGGTGGCTAAAAAGGTCGGGCCTTCCACGATCACCTTGTCGCCGGGGCTGATCATGGTTTTGCCGATCAAATCCAACCCCTGCTGGCTGCCGGTGGTCACGATCAGCTGGTCTGCGGACACCTCTTTGGCACCCTTTTGCGCCATGAAGTGGGCCAGTTGCTCGCGCAGCGGGCCAAAGCCTTCGGTCGCGCCGTACTGCAGGGCCGCGCCGGGGTCTTGGTTCAAGGCGGCATTGCTGGCTTCGCGGATGCCGTCCACGTCAAACATCGCGCTGTCGGGGAAACCGCCCGCGAAACTGATGATCCCGGGCTTGCCCAAAAGCTTGAAAAGCTCGCGGATGGCGGAGGTTTCGACGTTGTTCAGGCGGTCGGCAAATTGCAAAGGCATGGTGTATCTTCCCGGGTTGTCTTGGTCGTCATTTTGCCAACATCTGCACACCTACTTTTGACCCTCATGAAACCCGCACAGATCGAATCCTTCTTTGCCACACTGCAAGCCGCCAACCCCATGCCCGTGACCGAGCTGGAATACACGAGCGTTTTCGAGCTGTTGGCCGCCGTGCTCCTGTCGGCCCAGGCAACAGATGTGGGCGTGAACAAAGCCACACGCAAATTATTCCCGGTGGCGGGTACGCCGCAAAAGATTTTGGACTTGGGTCTGGAGGGACTGGAGAGCTACATCAAGACGATTGGCCTGTACCGCAGCAAAGCCAAACACCTGATGGCAACCTGCCGCATTTTGGTGGAGCAGCACGGCGGTCAAGTGCCCCGCACGCGCGAAGCCTTGGAAGCCCTGCCCGGTGTAGGTCGAAAAACCGCCAATGTGGTCTTGAATTCGGCCTTTGGCGAGGCCACCATGGCGGTGGACACACACATCTTCCGCCTAGGCAACCGCACGGGCCTGGCCCCCGGCAAAACACCTTTGGCGGTGGAGCTCAAACTGCTCAAACGCATTCCAACCAAGTACCTGGTGGACGCGCACCACTGGTTGATCTTGCACGGGCGTTATGTGTGCCAGGCCCGCAAACCGTTGTGCGGGCAGTGCGCGGTGGCCGCCTTTTGCGACTTCAAACCCAAAACGGCCTGATGGAGCTCTGGAAATTGAGTTCTTAGGGACTCATATTTCAAGACCAACCCTTCTAGGCGCCAGCACAGGGCGGGTAAAATTTGGGCCTCTGTCCAGCTGGACAGCTCCTCGATGGATGGCCCTTGCCACCGTTGCCTCAAGAGCGCGATGCTCTGCTTTTCGAACCCGATCCGACCTGCCCATGACGCGAGCCCTGCCGCGTACCCACCTCAACAGCTCCAGACTCACGCGTTTTCTGACTGAAAACGCCATGATCGATGCCGTCCCTGTCGCGGACGATGTGGGACAGAAGTTGGGCGATTGGTTGAACTTTCGCCATGCGATTGCCTTGCACGGCGTGCTCAACCCGGAGCAGCCCTCTGCCGCGCCACAGCCTGCGCACCTGCGTCGAGCGGGGACGATGACAGCCGAAGCACTGACCCGGTATGTGGACAAAGTGCGGGCCCAACTTGAGCAGTCCATCGCGCAAGGTGCGCCCCCTGGCTCGGGTCTGGCTCGCATCGACATGCCCCCTGCTGAAATTGACGAGCCTATTGAGCCCAAAACAGCTTTTGAGACCTACCGCCGGTTTTATGCCGCCCACCAGCGACAAATGGAAACGTCCATTCAAACTTTGCGTTCGCAAGTGCGGGGGCAATTGAGTCAAAGTTCGCCTCGCCTGCAGCAGCTGGCCGCACTCGATGCCGCCTTTGAAAATATCCTGAGTGAGCGTGAGGCGGTGTTGCTGGGCAAAGTCTCCAAGCTGCACGAAAAGTGCTTTGCACAAGCCCTCAAACAACACCTCAAGAAACAAGCCGAAGCCGCTGATGCAGGCGCCGAAGCCACGACCGCCCCTGCGATGGGTGTCTGGCTGTTACCAATACGCCAAGCCATGCGCACCGCATTGCTGGCAGAGTTGGACACACGACTGCAACCTGTTCTGGGCCTTCTCGAAGCCTTCCACACCTACACACCACAAGAACAATGAAACGATATTCCTTTCACATCGCCTTCGGGCTGGGCGCATTGGCCGTGCTTTGGGTCGCGGCTGCTGTGGCCACCTCGAACCTGCTGGTCTTGATCATGGCGGCGGTCATTGGCGGGGTGTATGTTTTCGGCACGATCGAGCTGCACCAATACCGGCTCGCGACCGCTGCGCTGAACCAAGCTTTAGCCAATATCCCCCCCCAGTTGCAAAACCTCAATGATTGGCTGATCACCCTGCCATCGGGTTTGCAAAACCCAATCCGCCAACGCGTCGAGGGTGAGCGCGTGGGCCTACCGAGTCCGGCATTGACACCCTATTTGGTGGGCTTGTTGGTCATGCTCGGCATGCTGGGCACGTTTTTGGGCATGGTGGTCACGCTCAATGGCGCAGTGTTCGCACTCGAAGGCTCGACCAACGTGGCGGGCATTCGGTCCGCGTTTTCCGAACCCATCAAAGGTCTGGGTCTGGCCTTTGGCACGTCGGTGGCTGGCGTGGCCACCTCGGCCATGCTGGGCTTGATGAGCAGCTTAGCCCGGCGTGAACGTGCCCTAGCGACTCAGCAGCTGGACACGCTCATGGTGAGCAGCCTGCGCGGTTTTTCTCTGGTGCACCAACGGCAAGAAACCTTCAAGGCCTTGCAACAACAGTCGCAAGCGCTGCCGCAAGTGGTGCAGCAACTACAGACCCTTATGGCGCAAATGGCCGAAACGAGTCAGCAAATGAATGAACGCTTGCTGGCCAACCAGCAAAGTTTCCACACGCAAGTGCACTCGGCCTACACAGGTCTGGCGCAATCGGTGGACCAATCGCTGCGCAGCAGTCTGAGCCAAAGCATGCAACTGGCCAGCGACGGCATTCGCCCCGTGGTGCAAGCCACCATGACGCAACTGAGCGAACAAGCCCAGACCATGAACGACCGCCTGCTGCTCAACACGCAGCAGCAACTGGGCGAACTGCAGACGCAAATGGCCGCAACGGCAGCCACCGTGGCGCAGACCAGTGCCGAGACACTGACACGCCACGCGCAAGCCAGTACCCAAATGAGTGAGCGTGTCGGGCAAACACTGGACGCGTTCAGCCAGAATTTCGAGCGCAGTGCGAAGGCCCTGGTCGACCAAGTCGGCGACGCGCAAACCGCACAACAAGCCCTGCAAAGCAGCGCCGACCAACAACGCTTGCAAGCTTGGCAATCCGCATTGGAACAAATGGCCACGGCACTGCACAGCCAGTGGCAGGCTTCTGGCACACAGACACTGGCACAACAGCAAGCGATTTGCGATACCTTGGGCGAAACGGCTCAAGCCATTCAATCGAACGCACAAAGCCATGCCAGCCAGACACTGGCCGACATCACGCGCTTGCACGACGAACGCGCAGCAGCCGACCAAGCGCGCCTGGAAGCATGGAAAGCCTCGCTCGAAGCCACGGCGGGCAGCTTGGGGCAGCAGTGGCAAAGTGCAGGCGCGCAAACCCTGGCGCAGCAACAAACCATTTGCGTCACGCTGACCCGCACGGCGCAAGACATCATGACTCACACCCAAACCCAGGCCACGCAAACCTTGGCCGAAATCACACGCCTGATGGCCAGCAGCGAAGCACTGATGCGCGAGCGCATCGCCACAGAGGTGCAGTGGACTGCAGGGCACCAGCAACGCGCCGAAGAACTCGCGGCCGTGCTGCGCCAGGAACTCTCGGCCCTGCGGGATGCCGAAGACGTGCGCGGTCAAACCGCCGTGGCTCGCCTGAGCGAGCTGCAAAGCGCGGTGACTGCCCACCTGACCACGCTGGGCACCGCCCTGGAAGATCCGATCACACGCCTGATCGAAACCGCCTCCGAGGCCCCCAAAGCCGCAGCCGAAGTTATTGGCCAGCTGCGGCAAGAAATCTCGGTCAGTGTGGCGCGAGACAACGCCTTGCTCGAAGAGCGCACCCGCATTCTGGGCACACTCAGCACTTTGCTGGACGCGATCAACCATGCCTCGACCGAACAGCGCGGCGTGATCGACGCCATGGTCACCGCCAGCCAAGCCACGCTGAGCCAGACCAGCGGTGAGTTCCGCGAACACGTGGCGGCCGAGACGGGCAAGCTGGGCGACATCGCGGCGCAAGTCACGGCCAGCGCGGTGGATGTGGCCAGCTTGGGCGAGAGCTTTGGCTTTGCCGTTCGCTCGTTCAGCGAGACCAACGAAAAGCTCATGACCAACCTTCAGCGCATCGAGCAAGCGATCGAGAAATCCATGACGCGCAGTGACGAGCAACTGGCCTATTACGTGGCGCAGGCTCGTGAAATGATTGACCTGAGCATTGGCAGCCAAAAAGATGTGCTGGAAGCCCTGCAGCAGCGTCAAGCCGAAGGAGCCGCTTGATGCTGGAAATCGAAGCCGAGAGCGAATCCACCACGCCCACTTGGATCTCATTTGCCGACTTGATGACCGGCCTGCTGGGGGCCTTTGTCCTCTTGTTGGTGGGGGTGATGGCAGCGCAACTGGACATGGCCTCCAAGCTCGAAGACGAGGTGCAAAAACGCCAAGTCGAAGAGCAAAAGCGCCTCTCGTTGGAACAAGCCTTGGCCATTCCACTGGCCAGTGGCCGCATCACCTTGAACAATGGCCGCATCGGCATCAGCGGCAAGCTGCTGTTTGAGCTCAACTCCGACAAGCTCGAACCCGAAGGACGCCAGCTGCTCAAGAGCCTGGTGGTGCCGTTGCGCAGCTACCTGCAGTCGCGTGACGAGATGCTGATGGTCAGTGGTTTCACAGATGACAAAGCGGTCAGCAACCGTAACCGCCAATTCGAAGACAACTGGGAGCTTTCTGCCCAGCGAGCCTTGACGGTGACGCGCACTTTGATTGAAGAAGGCATGCCGTCATCGGCGCTGTTTGCTGCGGCCTTCGGCCAAGAGCAACCCCTGGTGGCCAACACCAGCGACAAGGCCCGCGCCCAAAACCGCCGCGTGGAAATGGCCCCTGTGCCCAAAGCTGCCAATGCGGCCAGCACCCAACAGCCAACCGTCAAACCATGAACGAAACCACGCCAGAGCTGCCCGACCTTGACGCCTTGCGTGCGTCGGGCGCGGCGCGGGTGGATGCTGTGGGTTGGCATTACATCGAAACACTGGCCAAGCGCACGCGTGAACAATCGGGCCCTGCGCAACTGAAGCTCGTGGTCAAACTGCAAGAGGCTCTTGTGCGTTTGGAGACCCGCATGAGCGCAGCGACTGAGCCTCCGGCAAAACAGGTTGCCACATCCTCCCCCTTGGCCACACTGCTGCACGACATGGGATCGAAAAATACCCCGCAAGCCTCCAGTACAACGACAGGATGGGGGCATGAGAGCCCTCGCATTCAGCAGTTCAGAAAGCAATTGAGCCAGATCAGCGTGCAAAAGCAGGTCACCCAAGCCATTGCCCAAGCACCGCAAAATGCGGGCCCCATCAACTCTCACATGTTGGTGCTGCGCTCGCTGGGCTTGATGCGCAATATTTCACCGGAGTATCTCAACAGGTTCATGGCACATGTGGACACGCTGCTGTGTCTGGACGAAGCCGGCAAGGCCAAGTTAACGCCCAAGAAAGCCTCACCCGCCGCCAAAATCCGCCCGTAGGGGGAGCGCTGGTGCTCGGTGCGATCAGGCGAGCACAGCGGGTGCCGGGAAACCGTTGCGCCCCGGAAACTCGGGGGCCAGTGTCCGCGCGTTGGGCATCTTGACCCACAGGCGCAGCATCTTGCGGTTGAGCTCGTGCACGCCGTGGTCTTCAAACCCGTTGCGCGAGTGCAGTACGGCATAGTTGTTGGCGAACTGCAGGTCACCGGGCTCGAGCATCATGCTCAAGCGGAAATCATCGCGGTGCATGATCTCGTCAAACAAGTCGAGCGCTTCGATTTCGACCTTGGACAGCGGCAGGTTGCGGATTTCGTGGCCCAACTCAATGTACTGGCGAAGGTAGCGGCAGCTGAGCTTGCCTTGGTGGTGGCTGAAGATGGGCGACAGGCTGGGCAAGTCTTCGCAAAGGTGCGAAAAATACCAAGTGCGGTAATACAGCCCCAGGTACTCGGGGTGGTGCTGCAGGATCTCGTTGTAGATCGCCGCCACGCTCACCAGCGAGCTCAAACCACCCTGCTTGGCTTTGCGAAGGCATAAAAGGCCCACCACGTCTGAGGGGTCAGAGTGGTACGGCAGGTACAGGTTGGTTTCGTAAACGCGGGTGGTTTTTTTCGTCACATCGCCCACGTTCATGACCACGCCAAGCAGATCCCCTTTGGGGTTTTGCCGAACGGGCACACACATGTGCAGGCCAATGCCGTAGTAGATGATTTGAATGTCTTCTTCGTTGTAGCGCTCAACAGGCAAGCCCCGCAGCACCAAAAAGCCCCGGCCGTTTTCCAGTTCGTCGCTGTGGGTTTTCAGCTCGTGGGCCCAGTCACCAATGGGGAAATCTTCCCGAGAAAAATGGGGAAAAGACAGCCCTTTGGATTTCACATGGGCCAAAGCGGCATCGAGGATGGCCAACACTTTGGGGCTCAAGGGGTGCACCCAAGAGGAGTCACCCTCCAAGTCCTGACCCTTCCACACCGCTGGCCCGGACATCGCTTGCTTCATGATCAGACCCATGGCCGTTCCCTCATTTTGGTTGAGGCCCAGGGCCTGATTCAGAGACCGAGTTGAACCAAAGCGGCCTGTAAGCCTGCAAATCCACCCACCCGCTGGTCGTTGATGAAAATTTGCGGCATTTGACGTACCGAAGGACCACATTTTTCGAAGAATGCCATCCGCTCGGCTTCACCGTCGATTTTGATTTCTTCAAAAGCCAAGCCCTTGGTTTTGAGCACCATCTTGGCGGATTCGCACTGGGGGCATGCGGACTTGGAGTAAACGACGATTTTGAGTTCCATGTTTCAAATTCTAGCGAAAGAAAACGGGTACAAGCCAATCAGGCCATGCGGGGCAAAACCACCCACTGACCATCCAAGGCGCGGATGCGAATACGCTGGTCGAAGACAGATTCGATGGCTGAGTGTGTCGCCGCATCGCTGGCTGCCCCATGGTGCAGCACCTGACCTTCGCGCATGACCACGATGTCGTCAGCATGAAGCGCCATGCCGATTTCGTGCAGGACGCTGACCACCGTGGTGCCTTGCGCCAAGAGGCAATGCACCTGCTCAAGCCAGTCCACTTGGTGCGGCGGGTCCAAGTTGGCCAAGGGTTCGTCCATCAGCATGGTGGGCGCAATGCCCGCCATGGCGCGGGCCAGCAGCACGCGTTGGCGCTCGCCGCCCGACAACTCGCCCAGCATGCGCTCGCGCCAATCCCAGGCCTGTGTAGCCTTGAGTGCGGCTTCCACCATCTGCGCGTCTTGCGCTGACGGCCCACCTAGCCAACTTTGGTGTGGCAAGCGGCCCAGCATGGCCACGTCCCACACCCGCAAGTCCAGCGTGCTGGACTCGCCCTGCCCCAACCAAGACAGTTTCAAGGCCCTTTGCTGACGGGTGAGCGATGCCAGCGGGTGCCCCTGCCACAGCACTTGCCCGCTGTGCGGCAGCAAGCCCGCTATCGCCTTGAGCAAACTCGATTTGCCTGCGCCATTGGGGCCAACCACGCAGGTCCAGCGGCCCGCCGTGATCTGCAGGTCGACGGCTTTGAGGACTTGGCGGCCACCCAACTCGGCACTCAGCTGCCGGGTTTGCAGCGCGGCGCTCATGAGCGCGCTCCCGGGTCGGCATCTCGGTACACGCGCCAAAGCAAATAGCCACCGCCCAGCACCGCCGTCAGCACGCCCACAGGCAGCTCTTGCGGCGCCAACAGCACGCGGGCCATCACATCGGCCAGCACCAGCAAGGCCCCGCCCATCAAGGCCGATAAAACCAAGCGCCAAGCGTGTGTGCAGCGCACGAGCGAGCGCACCAAATGCGGCGCGGCCAAACCGACAAAAGCCACCAGACCGATATGCGCCACCGCCGCCCCTGTGGCCAGCGAAATCACACCCACCAACACGATGCGCGCCAGTGGCAGCGGCACGCCCAGGCTTTGTGCGGTGGCTTCGCCCAAACTCAACGCGTCCAACACATGGGCAAAGACCCAAGAGAAAGCCACGCACACGGCCAGCACCGACGCCATGGTCCAGCAGGCGCTCCAGCTGACAAAAGCGGTCGAGCCCAGCATGAAGCCTTGCATCGCCTGCAAGACTTGGGGCTGCAGCAGTGAGATCAAGGACGTCACCGCCCCCAGCACCACGCCCACCACCACGCCCGCCAACAACAGGCGCAGCGTTTGTTGAACACCACGGGCCAACAGCAGCGTGAACACCACCGCCAACACCGCGCCCACAAAGGCCGCGCCCGTGAGGCCCAAGCCCAACCAGCTGCTCATGGCCCAGGCGTTGCCTCCCCACAAGCTCAAATAAACGCCCACGCCCAGCGACGCCCCCGAGGCACTGCCCAGCAAATATGGATCGGCCAGCGGGTTGCGAAACAGGCCTTGCGCCACCGCCCCGGCCAGACCCAGCAAGGCTCCGCCCAACCATGCGCCCAAGCTGCGCGGCAAACGGATGTCCCACACGATTTGGCGCGACACCACATCGCCCCCCGCCGACCACCAGGCCTGCCAGCCTTGACTGCCAGCGGCAGTGCCGAACGAGACCACGGTCAAGCCCAAAGTCAACAGCATCAGCGCCCAGAGGGGTGCACGGGTGTTCGCGTTCATCGTGCTGATCCCATCGCGGCTGGGGCTGTGCCCGCAGCGCGGTTAAGACAGTCGGCCATCAGCTGCGCGCCTTCGGCCATGCGCGGGCCAGCCCGCACCAACATGTCCGATTCATCCTGCTTGAACACGCACAAGCGCTGGCTTTGCATGGCCCGCAAGCGGCTCCAGCCCGGGCGCTGCAACATGCTGACACGGCTGCTGTCGCCCGCCATGATCACGTCGGGCTGGGCTTGCACCACATATTCGGGGTTGACCTGAGGAAACGGGCCCATCGATGCGGGCAGGATGTTGGTCACACCCATGCGCGTGAGCGTCTCGCCCAAAAAAGACGAAGCACTTGCGCCATAGGGTGCGGGACTCACCTCAAAGTAAACCCGCTGCTGCCTCGCAGCAGGGCTGAGCGATTGCACCGCCGCCTGTACGCCCGCTTGAATGCCTTGCCAAGTGCGGTCACTGTCTGCGGCCGGCACATGCAGCGCCTGCGCCACAGTTCGCCAAACGCGCTGCGCATCGGCGTGGTTGCGGGGCTCCAGGCGCAGCACGTTCAAGCCCAAGGCCTGCAAGCGGTCCGCACCCCGGGTAGAACCTGCCGCCAACACAAGGTCGGGCTTGAGCGCGACGATGCTCTCGATGTTCGGGTCAAGCCCCCCGCCCACACGCGGCACAGATTTGACAGCCTCGGGAAAATTGGAATAACGGTCAACGCCAACCAAGTTGTGGCACTGTTTCAAGGCACAAACGGTCTCGGTCAGGGAAGGGAGCAAGCTCACAATGCGCTGCGGGGCTTGGGTGATCAGCACTTTTTGCTGGCGGTCGTCGAGCACGGTGACAGCTTGGGCGGGTTGCGCACACGCCCAAACGACCCCCACCAAGGCCAAGGATTGAACCCAGACTCTGAAAAACTCAGCCATGCAGCGCTTCCCATTGGCTGAAGATGCGGTGCATCTGCGCCACACCATCGGTGAGCGCAGCAGGACCGGGCTGCAAAATGTCAGCCGATTTGATTTCAAAAATCTGCCCCGTCCGCACAGCGGGCACGTCTTGCCAGCCCGGCCGTGCCGCGACTTTTTCTGGGCGAAATTTCTTGCCGTACCACGAGCCAATGATGATGTCAGGCGCACGATCCACAATGCTTTGGCCGTCGGCGATGATCCGGTCTTTACCCAGCGACTGCAGCGCCAGCTCCGGAAAAACATCGTCGCCGCCAGCAATCCCCATCAACTCTGACACCCAACGGATGCCGCTGATGTGCGGCTCGTCCCACTCCTCAAAAAATACCTTGGGACGGCGCTTGAAACCCCCAGCCCGTTGCGCGATCGCATCCAATTCGGCACGCATGGCCAGCAGGCGATCCAAGCCCTGCTCAGCCTGGCCGACCATGGCAGCCACTTGGTAGAGCATGGAGAAAATTTCATCGACGCTGCGCTGGTTGAACACGGTGACCTGAACGCCCGCTTTGATCAGCAAAGACGCGATGTCCGCCTGCAGGTCCGAAAACCCAAAAACACAATCTGGCTTGAGCGCCAGGATCTTGTCGATCTTGGCGCTCAAAAAAGCACTGACTTTGGGCTTTTCTTCTCGGGCACGGCGCGGGCGCACCGTGTACCCCGAGATGCCCACGATGCGCTGCTCCTGCCCCAACAGATAGAGCCACTCCGTTGTCTCTTCGGTGAGACAGACGATGCGTTGAGGCAAAAGTTGTGACATGAAAATTGGGTTCAGTGCTTCATTTTCCAGCGCAAACCCAGTGTGAAGGTGCGCGGCAATTGGTTGTACCCGTACGCGGTCTGGTAGACGCTGTCTGTTGCATTTTCAACTCGTCCAAAGAGTGTCCAATCGCGACCCAGGTCATAGCGAGCGGTCAGATCCAACAAAGTGTTGCTGGGCAAGTGGGGCACGCCTTCAATGTCTGGACGTGATCCTGTGTAACGAACACTGGCCCCCAGTGTCATCAAACCAATAGGCTGAGACACCGACAAAGAAGCCATGGTTTTGGCCCGTCGTACCAATCTTTGACCTGTCCCCTCATTCAGAGGATCCTGGAAAGTCACACTTGCGCGCCAATCGGTTTTGTTGAACCGGCCGCTGTAGCTGGTTTCCAGACCTTTGTTTTTAGCACTGCTGATGTTGCCAAATTGCCAAGTATTCATGTCGTACAGCAACAAATCATGGGTGCGCGACACAAACCAGGTCGAGCGCAACCGATGCAGTCCAGTTGCCCATTGCACACCCACTTCTTGTGTTTTGGCAGACTCAGGTCGCAAATCGGGATTGCCACTGTACGGATCAAACAAGTACCCCAAGGGGGGCATGTTGAACGCCGTCGCGTGGCTGGCGATCAGTTTCCATTGGGCATTCAAGTCGTACCCATAGCCTACATACACAGAGTCTTTGACCGACAGCCCTTGAACATCATCGCGTCGCAGATTGAGCTGAATATTGTGAGCTTCTTTTTTGAAAACAACACCACCGAAAATCGCTTTGGCGGTGCGCTCACGGGACAGACCCGAGACACCATCGGTGGCCATGTCTATCCCTTGTGACTGGTGATCCAAGCCCGCACTCAACACCATGGAAGGCAAATCAAACTGGTGCGTCCAAGACAACAAACGGGTCTGCGTTTCAGCCATGGTGGTGAAAGAATAGCCTCCTACGGTATCGGTGTGGTTGCCTTCTTTGGCTAAGGAATAACTGAGGCGGGACGTCCATTGAGGACTCCAGCGACCTGCCCAGTAAAGGGTTTGGGAGTCAAGCTGAGTCCGACCTTTGTGAAGATCTTGTGGTGTCGCAAAACTTCCTGACACATCGTAATCAAAATGACCTTTGGCGCTTGAAGAACGCAAGCCCATTTGATGTTCAGCAGTCAATTGGTAGGAGAGATGTAAAGAGTGGCTCTCGTTGAGATAAGCATCTTTGTCTGGATTGGCATGGGTGGTTTGCAATAAATTAAGTGCATTGATACCGTCCGTGCGGGTTCGGCTGACAGACAAGGCGTAAGCAAAAGGTCCCACTGAACCGCTAGTGCCCAAGTTGGCACGCTGTGACCCCAAAGAACCCTGCTCCGCCGCAGCGTACATCGTCGGCTGCCCGGTCCCTTGACGTGTAAAGACTTGGATCACCCCGCCTACAGCGCCGCCGCCGTGCATTGCGGATACGTTACCCCGGACAATTTCTATGCGCTCGACCTGATCGAGCATGATGTGTTCCAAGCTCACAGCGCCCGTGGTGTCTTGCTTGGTGATGGGAACACCATCCACCAACACGAGGACCTGCAACGAGGCAGCCCCACGCATGAAAACGGTGGATTGACCACCTCGCCCGCCACTTTGAGTGAATTGAAAACCAGTCTCACGGGCCAACAAACTTGGCAAATCGAGGACTTGTGATTGCTCGATGGCATCACGACCTAAAACAGTGGTGTGAGGTAAGACATCGGTCAGGATTTGCTCTGTTCGGCTCGCGGTCACCACAATTTGAGAAGGTGCCGTTTGGGCCCAAGCCAGGTCCGTATTCAAAGACAAATAGGAACAAAGTGGCGCTAATAAAAGCGCACGAAAAGAATGAATTTTCATAAAACAACAAGTACAGCGCCCTCACCGCCTTCCCCGACAGTGCTTGGGTATCCAACCTGTCTTTCGACAAGTCACCTTGTTGGCCGGTATCCGGGCTGGCAGATCGACTTTCATCACCTTCCCGGCGGCCTGTTTCAGAGCCATCAGTGGTTTCAGATGAAAGCGGAGTCTTCATGCAAATAAAGACCCGTCTGCTTACCGTTGCGGGGGCAGCGCAGGTTAGGTCAGCCATGATGGCTTATCCCTCCTGCTTCCCGTTGAACTGCGCGCCGTGAACCAGCTCGCGAGCACCAACAACTTTCATTTTAGGTGCCAAGCTGTCTGTCAGCCTACAAAATAGCCCCAGCATCTACAATGATGAAATTACTTTCCATTGTTTGCCATGGCCCATTTCGACACCATTGATCAAATAGCTGAGCGTGTGGATCATTTGTTGCTGCGCCACGAAGAGCTTCAGCGCACCAATGCTTTGTTGACACAACAGCTTCAGGTTCTCACACTTGAACGTGACCAACTCAAGTCTCGCCTGGCTGCAGCCCGCGCTCGTGTCGATGCGCTGATTGAACGCCTTCCGGTTAGCAATACCCCCGCATCTCCTGAGGCCACAGCATGAGCAACAAACAACTTGACGTCCAGATCATGGGCCAGAGCTATATTTTGGGTTGCCCTGTGGGTGGTGAAGACCGTTTATTGTCCGCAGTGCGAAAAGTGGATGAAGCCATGTGCAAGATCCGAGATGCCGGGAAAATCAAAGCGCGTGATCGCATTGCTGTTTTGGCAGCCTTGAATCTCGCATTTGATCAAGGAGAGGCAACTGCTGCTGCGCCAGTCGGTCAACCTGACGTGCCAGATGTTCCTCCTGCAGCCCAAGAACGTTTGACGGACTTGCTCAAACGACTCGATCAGGTTTTGGAACAAGACGGTCAATTGATCTGAAAGCCCACATGGCGCCGTGAAGGTTCATTGGATCCGCCTACAATCAGCAAGTCTGCGGTGCATGCCGGGCTTTATATTTCCTTGAACCAATGCTCTTAGAGCCCGGGCTTGGTACATTGGCTGGTGAGCGTGATCATCTCGCGTCAGATGAACCCAACGCCAGTCTGCCCTCGCCCACCTGAACCCCGGTTCAGGATGCCGGTCCGGTGGCATTCGCAGACACCTTTTTCCTCACATCGCGATATCCCCCCATGATCATTGAACCCCTGTTGTTGGCCGAATTGGCTGTTCTTGGCCTGTGCACAGGTTTTTTGGCTGGCCTTCTGGGCATCGGCGGTGGCATGGTGATGGTGCCTTTTCTCACCTACATGCTGGGCAGTCGGGGCGTCAGCCCTGATTTGGCGGTCAAGATGGCGATTGCCACCTCTATGGCAACCATCATCTTCACTTCGGTTTCGAGCGTTCGCGCTCACCACAAAAAGAAAGCCGTTCGCTGGGACTTGGTCAAAGGCTTGGCCCCCGGCATCGTCATCGGCAGCTTGGTCGGCAGCATGGGTATTTTTGCCTTTGCCAAGGGTACTTACTTGGCCTTGTTTTTCGCGCTGTTTGTGGGGTTTTCGGCCACTCAAATGTTTCTGGACAAGAAGCCTGCCCCCAGTCGTCAAGTGCCCGGCTTCCAAGGTCTGCTCGGGGCTGGCGGCTTGATTGGCTTGTTGTCTGGTTTGGTCGGTGCTGGCGGTGGTTTCATCAGCGTACCCTTCATGGCTTGGTGCAATGTGGCCATTCACAATGCCGTGGCTACCAGTGCCGCTTTGGGCTTTCCTATCGCTCTAGCCAACGTGACCGGTTACATCGTCAGCGGCCAAGGTGTTCAGAACTTGCCCGAACTCAGTTTTGGTTACCTCTGGCTCCCCGCTTTGGTGGTAATTGCCGTTTGCAGTGTCTTGATGGCGCCGATCGGTGCGGCCACAGCGCACAAGTTGCCTGTCAAGCAGCTCAAGCGTGTGTTTGCCAGTGTGCTTTATGTATTGGCGGCTTATATGCTTTACAAAGGGCTGGTCGCTTGATCACGCGGGTGTGATGCACCAAGGGGCTTGGTCATGCACCAAGCCCATCCACAAAGCCCAAGCAGAGACTCCAGCCAATGCAAATCCTGCCAACCGGATGCCCCAGGCGCCATCCCCCAAGGTTTGCAGGCGCAAAAACAACCAAGGGCCAATCCAAAGGCTGATGCTGCTGCCCATCGCAAACAATGCCATGGTGACTGCACCTTCCAATGGCTGACTCGTTAAAGCCGCCACCATCAAGGCCGAGTAGAGCAAGCCACAAGGCATCAATGCCCAAAGTCCACCCACCATCCAAGGTGCTGCACGCCCCCAGCGGTTATTGAATGCACGAACTTTCGCCCAGATTCTTCTTGCAGCGCCATCCAACCATACGGGCTGCCGAGCCTGCAGCAGCAGCAAGACCCCAAGCGTGAATGCGGCCAAATGGAGCAATGTCCAAACAGGTCGAATGGCGGCGGACTGGGTGGTCAACCAACCCAAACCTTGAACGCTGGCCGCAGCCACAGCGCCAAGCAGTGTGTAACCTGCCAAGCGCCCAATCTGGAAAGCCAGCAGGGCTTGGCCTCGACGTGCACCTGCAGCTTGCCCTAAGCCAGCGCAAGCTGCACCGCACATGGCCACGCAATGGGGTCCGCCCAGCACGCCCATCATCAAGGCCGTGATGGCCAGAGAACTTTGCATGGAGTATCCGCTTCAAGGTCAATGGCCACATTGTCTGCGATGCAGCCCAGATACCCGTGCTCCATCAGATGATTTTAGAAAAACGGCTTCGATCGAGGTTGGTTTGCAGGTAACGGTCGAACACCATGGCCACACCGCGTACAAAAAACCAGCCCATGTCGGTGACATGAATGCCGCTGTTCTGCACCTTGACCAAGCCTTGCGACTGCATGGACAACAGCTGCTCTAACTCTGGCGCGAACATCGTTTTGAAATCGATCAGCCAAGCCAAATTGATGGCTTCAAACTCCAAATGCCCTTGGCACATGAGCGCCATGATCACAGAGCGTCGAATCAAATCATCTCGTGTGAGCGCCAAACCTCTGACCACAGGAAAATGCCCCAGATCGAGCAAGTCGCGGTACTCGTCCATGGTTTTGGCATTTTGGCTGTAGGTGGCGCCTACTTTCCCAATCGAGGACACACCCAGGGCAATCAGGTCACTGTCCGCTTGGGTGCTGTAGCCCTGAAAGTTGCGGTGCAAACGTCCTTGGCGTTTGGCCACCGCCAAGCTGTCTTGTGGCAAAGCGAAATGGTCCATGCCAATGTAGACGTATCCGGCATCGGTCAATGCATCCAGTGAGCGCGAAAGCATGTGAACCTTACCCTCTGCGGTGGGGAGCTCTGAAGCATGGATTCGGCGCTGCGGTTTGAAACGTTCAGGCAGGTGAGCATAGGCATACAAGGCGATGCGATCGGGGCGCAAGCGCTTGACCTGATCCAACGTGCGGTCAAAAGAATCCGCTGTTTGCAAAGGCAAGCCATAGATCAGGTCGACGTTCACCGACTCAAAACCCAAACGCCGAGCTGCCACCACCAATTTGAACACTTGATCGGCGGGTTGGATGCGGTGTACTGCTTTTTGGACATCAGGCTCAAAGTCTTGCACACCAAAACTCAAACGGTTGAACCCCAACGCTGCCAAAACGGCCAAACGGCTTTCGTCGACGGTGCGTGGGTCAACTTCAATCGAATACTCACCGCCGGGAACCAAGACAAACTGTTTACGCAGCATATTCATCAGTTGTCTCAACTGATCATCGCTCAGAAATGTGGGGGTTCCACCACCCAAATGCAGCTGACTGACCGATTGGCCTTGACCTAAATGCCTAGAGTAAAGCGCCACCTCTTGACTCAAATAATCCAAATAAACAGCGGCTTGGTCTTTGTGTTTGGTGATGATTTTGTTGCAGGCACAGTAATAACAAAGTGATTCACAGAATGGAATGTGCACGTACAAGGACAAAGGTGGTTGCTTGCCCACCGTACCCGATTGACGATGGGTCAGTGCCTTGATGTAGTCGTCCTCTCCAAAGGTATCCACAAACCGATCGGCTGTCGGGTATGAGGTGTAGCGAGGACCCGGCACATCAAAACGGGACAACAATTCTGGGCTGATGATGGACATGGCTTGACCCTGGGTTCAATTGAATGCAAATGACGGGATCGACTTTGCCCTCTCGCTCCGACATGGGTTTTGACGCAAGTCAAAAGGAATACTTGTTTTCCGGGATTTTCTACACAGACCGGGTATTGAATCAATTTTGGAAGATTTTTCGGTTTAAGCTCAATGCTTGATCCAAGGCAAAACCTCTCTTCAACCCTGAGATAAACATGCACCCCGAAGCCATCAAAGTCGCCTGCTCGAATTGCAACTTACGCGAACTGTGCATGCCCGTGGGCTTGAGTGAACAAGACTTGAAGCGTCTTGATGACTTGGTGGCGGTGCGACGCAAGGTCAAGAGGGGTGACACATTGTTCACCAACGGCGAAAAATTCACATCGCTTTATGCCATCCGCACAGGCTTTTTCAAAACCTGTTTGGCCACAGAAGACGGCCGAGATCAGGTCACAGGTTTTCAGATGGCGGGGGAAATCATTGGGCTGGACGGCATTGTGAATGACCAGCACAGCTGTGATGCGGTAGCACTGGAAGATGCAGAAGTTTGCGTCATGCCCTTTGACCGAATTGAAGAAATTTCCCGCGAGGTCAAAGCCTTGCAGCACCATGTGCACAAAATCATGAGCCGCGAAATTGTGCGTGAGCATGGTGTCATGTTGCTTTTGGGCAGCATGCGTGCGGAGGAGAGATTGGCTGCCTTTTTATTGAATTTGGTTCAACGTTTGCATGCCAGAGGTTTCTCGCAATCCGAGTTGGTCTTGCGCATGACCCGTGAAGAAATTGGCAGTTACTTAGGGCTCAAACTTGAGACGGTGAGTCGCACTTTTTCAAAGTTTGTGGAGGAAGGCATGGTTGAAGTCAAGCAGCGCCATGTTCGCATTTTGAACACAGAAGGATTGCAGCGTTTGGTGAACAACACAATCCATTGTGAATAAATCACCCCTTACTTCAGTGGTCAGCCATTGACCTCTTCTGAAGACAGAGCCAACAAAGTCGTCAGCGCACTGGAGAGCATGGTCATCGCCCAAAAGGGAAAAAAAGCCAGGGTGTAAATGGCCTGTCGTGACAGTTCCAGTTCATGACCAAACCAGTGCAAATCTTGTGGATCGACAAAAGCAAAGGCAAGCACTTCGATCAAACCAGCCACCAAAAAAGAGGGCCAGGCGATCCACATCCAGCGTTGGGTGCGCATTGTTTTGTCCTTCAGGGTTTGGTGGGCACAGAGACAGACGCTTCGGCAGGCTCTGAACTCGCTTGGCTCCCTGCTTCTTTGAGCTTGGGCAACTCGCCTGTCGCGGCGTGATTACGGCCTTGCATCGCAGGTGCGTTGGTGATCCCTTGCCGCTCTTGTGTGGCCGTTCGGGGCGTCACTGTGAGCACAGGATCAGGATGGCTCGCAGCAATGTAGAAGGTGGTCAAACCCGCCACGACCACCACGGCAGGTCCGCCCACCACCATCCAGACCATGCCAAAGCGCCACCAAGGCTGGCTCACTTGAGTTGAATTGGAAGTGCTGCTCATGAGTCTCTTTCTATTTGTCTGATCACTCACCGAGGGATCAAGAAGACGGTTTTTTCACGCAAATGACCGACGTTTGGTGCATCCGTAGAAGCGAATGGCTTTCGGGCCTCAATGTGGAATTGAATCGGGTGAGAGCCTGAGGGCGCAGCATCGTAGGGCACCTGCAGTTGAACCGAAACCCAGCGTGATTCAGTGGCGTTGACTTGCACCGCAGATTCACTCGCGAGGAGCAATCCAGGCAAGCCCTCAACTTGAAGGTGGAAGGACAAAGTCTCTTCCGCAGCATTCATGATTTGAAGGCGATAAACGTTTTCGATTTTTCCACCGGAAACGATACGTGCCATGGTGGCGCGGTCGCGCACGATATCCACCTTGAAAGGTTCACGCAGCCAAAGAGAAACACCCACTCCGATGATGATAGACCAGAGAACAGCTGTATAAATCAATACACGTGGACGGAAAATACGACGAACGGTTTGCGCCCAACTCCAGCCTTGATCCATGGCATTTTGCGTGGAAAACTTGATCAAACCACGGTCATAGCCGACCTTGTCCATCACGTTGTCGCACACGTCCACGCAGGCACCGCAACCAATGCACTCATATTGCAAGCCTTTGCGGATGTCGATGCCAGTGGGGCAAACTTGCACGCACAGTGTGCAGTCCACGCAAGAGCCCAAGCCCAGGGCTTTGGGGTCGGCCTTTTTGGAGCGGGGGCCACGGGGTTCACCACGCGCTTCGTCGTAAGTGACGATCAGCGTGTCTTTGTCAAACATGGCGCTTTGAAAGCGGGCATAGGGGCACATGTATTTGCACACCTGCTCTCGCATGAAGCCCGCATTGCCATAGGTGGCAAAGCTGTAAAACAGAATCCAGAAAATTTCCCACGGGCCAAAACCCAGCGACAGTACAGATGCAGACAATTCACGGATGGGGGTGAAGTAGCCGACAAAGCTGAAGCCCGTCCACAACGAGAAAACAATCCAGGCCAATTGCTTGCCGGTTTTGCGCCCAACCTTGTTCAAGTTCCAAGGTGCATCGTCAAGGCGCATTCGGGCAGAACGGTCTCCCTCAAACTGGCGCTCGATCCAAATGAAGATTTCCGTGTAAACGGTTTGAGGACACGCAAAACCACACCACAAACGCCCGGCAACGGCAGTGAACAAAAAAAGCGACAAAGCCGAGATGACGAGCAAAGCCGTCAGGTAAATGAAGTCCTGCGGGTAAAGCACCAAGCCAAAAATATAAAAACGTCTCGCACCCAAGTCGAACAGAACGGCTTGACGCTGACCCCACTCCAGCCAAGGCAGGCCATAAAAAACCAGCTGTGTGATGACCACCATCAACCAGCGCCAACGGGCAAAAACACCCTGAACACTGCGGGGATGGATTTTTTGTTGTGCTTGGTACAAAGACACCATGACACCGTCTTCCTCAACAGGAATCGGGTTGATAGGAATCACTGAACGGGGACGATCTTCTGGGGAGGACAAAATGCAGACCTTGCTAAAACGGGCGGCAAGAAGCACTTGCCGCCCAGGGTTCACGTCACTTGGCCACGGTCGCTACTTTGGCCGTCGCGTTGTTAGAAAGGCCCCAAACGTAAGAAGCCAAAACATGGATTTGCCCTTCAGTCAACTTGGCGGCTTGCGCAGGCATTTGATTGACCTTCCCGTTGTTGATCATGTTGACAATGGCGTTTTCACCCCAACCATGCAACCAGATGTCATCGGTCAAGTTAGGCGCCCCGACAGCATGGTTACCCTTGCCATCCATGCCGTGGCAAGCCGCGCAAGCACCGAATTTCGATTTGCCAAGCTGTGCGCGCAAGGAGTCGTGCGGGCTGCCCGACATGCTGAGCACGTAATGCGCGACGTTGCGCACATCTTCCGGTGTGCCCACCGCTGCGGCCATGGGGGGCATGTTGCCCATGCGGCCTTGCACCAAAGTGGTTTTGATCGCATCGGGCGAGCCGCCATACAACCAGTCGGCATCGGCCAAATTGGGGAAGCCCTTGCTGCCACGTGCGTCGGAACCGTGGCACTGGGCGCAGTTGTTCATGAACAAACGGTCACCAATGGCCAAAGCCTGTGGGTCTTTGGACACATCTTCGGGTGGCATGCCAGAGAACTTGGCATACAAAGGCGCCACTTCGGCATTGCCCTTGGCCACTTCAGTCTCGTACTGACCAGCCGAAGACCAACCGAATTTACCGGCAAAGTTGCCCGCACCGGGGTACATGGCCAGGTAAACGAAGGCAAAAATGATGGTGATGATGAACAAGCCCACCCACCAGCGGGGCAAGGGGTTGTTCATCTCGCGCAAGTCCCCGTCCCAGACGTGGCCGGTGGTGTTGTCGTTGGCGGTCATGGCCTTGGCCTTGCCGCTGAACCACAACAAAAGCAGACAGGCAATGATGCTGACCAGCGTGATGCCGGCCACATACAAGTGCCAGAAGTTGCTGATGAAGTCACTCATGGAATTTCCTTGAAGTATTTTTTTGAGTTCTGGAGGACCGCTCAGTCGTCCTGACGAAACGGCAATAGCGCCGCCTCGTCAAAGCTGGCCTGATTGCGCCGAGACCATGCCCAAACCACGATGCCGACAAAGGCAATGAAGGCGAGGACGGTGACGATGGATCGCAAAGTATTGATGTCCATGGCTGAGCCTTATTTGCGGTGAATGCCGAGCACTTGCAGGTAGGCAATGACCGCATCCAATTCGGTTTTGCCTTTGACTTCATCAGTGGCCTTGGCCATCTCTTCGTCGGTATATGGTGCGCCCAGCGTGCGCAAGGCCGACATGTGCGCCACCACCGTGCCGTGGTCTGCTGCCGTCTTTTCCAACCAAGGATATGCAGGCATATTGGATTCAGGGACCAAATCTCGGGGATTGGTCAAGTGAATGCGGTGCCACTCATCGCTGTAGCGGCCACCCACGCGGGCCAAATCAGGACCCGTACGCTTGCTGCCCCACTGGAAGGGACGGTCATAGACAAATTCACCGGCCAATGAGTAAGAGCCGTAACGCAAGGTTTCAGCCCGGAAGGGACGAATCATCTGCGAGTGGCAGTTGTAACAACCTTCACGCACATACACGTCGCGCCCCACCACTTGCAAAGCGGTGTAAGGCTTGAGACCCGCAATCGGTTCAGTGGTGGATTTTTGGAAAAACAGAGGCACAATTTCAACCATGCCTCCCACCAACAAGACGACGAAGATCAGAACGATCATCAAGAAGTTGTTGGTCTCGACTTTCTCATGAGACAAGCCGCCTGATTTTGGGTTTTGAGCCATTCTTAATTTCTCCTCAGTGTGCGGGGGCGAGTGTCGGGATCTGGACTTCCACCGACCGGCCCATGGCCACGGTCTTGAATGTGTTCCAGAGCATGATGACCATGCCACTCAGGTACAACAAACCACCCAGCAAGCGCAAGGCATAGAACGGGAAAGTGGCTTTGACGGACTCCACAAAGGTGTAGGTCAAGGTGCCGTCAGCGTTGATGGCGCGCCACATCAGGCCCTGCATCACACCGGCAATCCACATGGCGGCGATGTAGATCACGATGCCGATGGTGGCGGTCCAAAAGTGGATTTCGATGGCTTTGACGCTGTACATCTTTTTCTGGCCGAACAAACGGGGAATCAGGTAGTACATGGAACCCATGGTCACCAAACCCACCCAACCCAAGGCACCCGAGTGCACATGGCCCACGGTCCAATCGGTGTAATGGCTCAACGCGTTAACGGTCTTGATGGACATCATCGGACCTTCGAAGGTCGACATGCCGTAAAAAGACAGGGACACGATCAGGAAACGCAGGATCGGGTCATCACGCAATTTGTGCCAAGCGCCTGACAAGGTCATGATGCCGTTGATCATGCCGCCCCAGCTGGGTGCCAACAAAATCAGGGAGAAGACCATGCCCACAGACTGGGTCCAGTCCGGCAAGGCGGTGTAGTGCAGGTGGTGAGGACCGGCCCACATGTAAGTGAAGATCAGCGCCCAGAAGTGCACGATCGACAGGCGGTATGAGTAAACAGGACGCTCGGCTTGCTTGGGGATGAAGTAATACATCATGCCGAGGAAACCAGCTGTCAAGAAAAAGCCCACGGCGTTGTGGCCGTACCACCATTGCACCATGGCGTCTTGAACGCCTGCATAAGCAGAGTACGAGTGCAGCAGGCCTGTGGGCAACTGGATGTTGTTGACGATGTGCAACAAAGCCACGGCGATGATAAAGGCACCGAAGAACCAATTGGCCACATAAATGTGGCGCACCTTGCGAATGCCCACTGTACCAAAAAAGACAAAGGCAAACGCCACCCAGACCACGGCGATCAGCACGTCGATGGGCCAAATGAGTTCAGCGTATTCCTTGCTTTGGGTCAGGCCCAAAGGCAAAGAAATGGCCGCCAAGACGATGACCAGCTGCCAACCCCAAAAAGTGAAGGCAGCCACTTGGTCGTTGATCAGGCGCACGTTGCAGGTCCGCTGAACCACGTAATAGGCGGCCGCAAACAAACCGCAACCACCGAACGCGAAGATGACCGCGTTGGTATGCAAGGGCCGCAGGCGGCCATAGCTGAGCCAGGAAATGCCGAAATTGAGCTCCGGCCAGGTCAGTTGAGCCGCAATGATCACGCCAACCAGCATGCCCACCACACCCCAAACCACCGTCATGATGGCGAACTGCCTGACAACTTTGTCGTTGTAGGTCGTCGCCTGCGCATTGGCAAACATCATTTTTACCTCTTCTATTACAAAAACTACGCCACAGTGTGACCGGGTATATACCGATGAGACTTGATCAAAATCAATCGTCACGCAAAATGCGCTCCCCTTCGGCCTCAATGTCTTCAAATTGACCCTTGTCGATGGCCCACCACAGCCCCGCCAAGATGGCAAAAACCAGGATCACGGACAAAGGAATCAAAAGGTACAAAATATCCATAGGTACTTTCTAGAGCTTTTTTCAGGGCAGCGCAGATGCCGTATTGATCAAAGCACCCTTTTCAGACAGAGGCTTTGACAGACGCAAAGCGTTGAGCACAACAATGACCGAGCTCAACGCCATGCCCAGACCTGCTGCCCAAGCTGGTAACCAACCCATCAGCGCCAATGGCACACAGGCGGCGTTATAGAAGGCTGCCCACACCAGGTTTTGTTGGACCACTTGCATGGTGTTTCGACTGCGGATCACGGTGTCCACCAAGGCATCCAAATGACCGCCCATCAACACAAAGTCAGATTTGGACTGGGCCAATGGCACCGCTTGGCCCAGGGCAAATGAGACATCGGCGCCCGCCAAAACCGGACCGTCGTTCAAGCCATCGCCCACCATGGCCACTCGATGGCCTTGGGCCTGCAAGGCTTGCAATGCTTGCAATTTGTGCTGCGGACTGCAGCCGCCTTGTGCATGGTCAATGCCTACCGATTCGGCCACTTGCAACACCGCGGCTTGGCCGTCACCCGACAAGACCTGGAGCTTGAAACCCATGACCAACAAGTGCTTCACGACCCGTTCAGCTTCAGGACGCACTTCTTCGGCCAATTCAAACGTGGCCAACCAACCCGACGCATCGGCCAAGCTGACTTGCAAGTGGTGACCCGTCAACGCTGGGGCAGAACAAAAATGGGACGACCCCAGTCTCAAGTCCAAGGCCATTGAATTGGCCAAGCGCAATTGCCCCTGAACACCCTGCCCGGCCAATTCGGTCACGTCTTGCACCACCATGGCCTCCAACGCTTTCAGTTGCCCTGCCATCTCTGCTTGTTTTCTGGCCTCTGACCACAAGGCCCGAGACACTGGATGCAAAGAATGCTGCGCCAAAGTACCGGCCCAACCCAGAACCTGTGACGTGTTCACGCCGGTTCGGGTGTGGGTATGCAGCACCTGAAAGGTATCGCGGGTCAAAGTGCCTGTTTTGTCAAAAATCACGGTGTCGATGTTGGCCAGGTGTTGCAAGGCACTGAGTCTGCGAACCAACACACCGCTTCTGGCCAATGCCCCGGCTGTGGCCAACATGGCTGCCGGGGTAGCCAAAGACAATGCGCAAGGGCAAGTGACGATGAGGACAGCAACGGCCACCATGATCGCGTGGGCTGGGTCGGTGGGCCACCAATAGACGGCCGCGGCCAAAGATGCCGCCAGAACAGCCAACAAAAAGGGTTTCGCCCAGCGGTCTACCAGCAAGGCCATGGTCGGTTTGGAGCTGGACGCACTTTCCATCAAAGCCACAATCTGCGCATAACGCGTCGAGGCCCCCACCTGTTCAATCCGGACTTCCAAGGTGCCGCTCAAATTGTGACTCCCAGCAATCACCCGATCACCAGCGCCTCGGCTGAGCGGATTCGATTCACCCGTCAACAATGCCTCGTCCACTTGGGTTTGACCCGCTACGACCAGACCATCGCCCGCAAAAGCTTCTCCAGGCAGAACCTCGATCACGTCGCCCACTTGAAGTTTCCGAATCGACATGAGCCGCCAAGAGCCGTCAGTTTCCCGTTTGCGAACACTGTCCGGCAATCGGTTCAAAACGGCTTCCAAGGCTCCGGCTGTGCGATCGCGCATGCGCTGCTCCAACCAGCGCCCCATGAGTAAGAAGAACACAAACATGGTGAATGAGTCGAAAAAGACTTCCGCCCCAAAAGGCCCATGGGGCTCAAAAGTCCCCAGCGTGCTGACACCAAATGTGACAACCATCCCCAAGGCAACGGGGAAATCCATGCTGATTTGGCGTTCACGCAAATCGCGCCAAGCATTGCGTAAAAAAGGCGTGCATGAAAAAAACAGCACAGGCAAAGACAAAACCCAAGATGCCCAACGCAACAAATACAAGGCCTCGTCAGAAATTTCACCGGCTTGAGACAGGTACGTTGGCGTCGCGTACATCATGACTTGCATCATGCACATGGCCGCGACGGCCAAGCGCCATACCATGCGGCGGGCCTCTTCACGACGACGCTGGTGAGCGTGCGCGTCATTGGCGGGCAAGGCTTTGTAACCGTGTCGCTCGACAGAATGCATCCATTCCGAGGGCCGGGTTTGATCAGGGGACCAAACGATTTGCCCACGATGACTGGCTCCGCTGATTTGAACCGACTTCACACCAGGCACCGCCAACAAAGCGTCTTCGAGGGTGATGGCGCAAGCAGCGCAGTGCATGCCTTCAAAAACCACACTGGAGCGCCAGCACCCGTTTTCGGATTTCTCTGGCAAGCTGAAGGCGGTCCATTCTGAAGCTTCGTCTAAAAGCTGTGCTTGCTGATCTGGCGTATCGGGCCGTTCAGCCAAAGGCGATGGAGGCAATTCCTTGACTTGAGTCATGCCTCAACGATACGTCAAAAAAGAGGCTCAATCCTTGATGTACATCAAGTGGCCGGACAGACTGCACTTTTATTCTGTGTCTTCCCTCAACTTCTGGAGCACACCATGTACACGCGAATTCTTGTGACCACCGACGGCTCGAACTTGTCTAAAAAAGCCGTTACCAGTGCGATTCAACTCGCAGCGACTTGTGGCGCAGACCTCATTGCACTCAAAGTGGTGCCCCGCTACCCGTCCGCTTACTTTGAAGGCAGCATCCCATTGTCAGCGGAAGAAATCGGCCGCATTGAAAAACAATGGACCGAGTCGGCTCAGGCGCAATTGGCTGTCATCGAAAAATCTGCAAAAGCCAAATCGGTTGTCGTGAAAGCCGTGACCGTGAAGTCGGATGTGGTGTCCGAAGCCATCATTGCGACGGCCAAAAAACACAAAGCCGAATTGATCGTGATGGCATCGCACGGGAGAAAAGGCATCAAGCGCCTACTTTTGGGCAGTGAAACCCAGCAGGTCCTCACCCATTCGCACATCCCCGTTTTGGTGCTGCGTTAAGTCACTCGGGCATTGGCCAAGCACACGCTTGGCCAATGCGGAGGCGGTCATCCGGTAAACAATGACTTGTACTGGTCCCTCAGCAGGTTTTTTTGAACCTTGCCCATGGTGTTGCGAGGCAGCTCGGCCACCACAAAACAGCGCTTGGGAATTTTGAAATTGGCCAGTTTTGCCTTGAGTTCGGCCAAAACGACCTCGGGCTGAACGCTTGCATTGGGTTTGGCAATGACCACCGCCACCCCCACCTCACCAAAGTCCGGGTGGGGCACGCCCACCACTGCGCTTTCAGCAACACCCTTCATCTCGTTGATGTAACCCTCGATTTCAGCCGGGTAGACGTTGTAACCGCCGCTGATGATCAGGTCTTTGCTCCGTCCCACGATGGTCACATAACCTCTTTCATCGACTTGACCGACGTCACCGGTTTTGAAGAAACCATCGGCCGTGAATTCTTCGGCGGTTTTCTCAGGCATGCGCCAGTACCCCTTGAACACGTTCGGGCCCTTGACCTGAATGCCGCCGATTTCTCCGACCGGTAAATTTTGGCCATCGTCCGTCATGACGCGGAGCAAAACACCCGGCAAAGGGAAACCCACAGTACCACCACGGCGCTCTGACTGCTTGGCATAACGCGTGTCAGGCCCATAAGGGTTGGACGTCAGCATGGCGGTTTCGCTCATGCCGTAGCGTTCCAAAATGGTGTGGCCTGTGCGTTCTTGCCACTCGGTAAAAGTCTCAATGAGCAATGGCGCAGAACCAGCGATGAACAAACGCATGTTTTTAACCGCTGCTTTGTTCAGGCTCGACTCGGACAGCATGCGCACATACAAGGTGGGCACACCCATGAAAACGGTGGCTTGGTTCATGCAGCTGATCGCACGCTTAGGGTCGAACTTGGCCATCCAGATCATCTTGCTGCCATTGATCAGGGCCCCATGAATGGCCACAAAAAGACCGTGCACATGAAAAATGGGCAAGGCGTGGATGAGCACATCGCCCTTTTTCCAGCCCCAATAATCCTTGAGCGTGAGTGCGTTGCTCAGCATATTGCCATGCGTGAGCATGGCCCCTTTGCTGCGACCGGTGGTGCCACTGGTGTACAAAATAGCGGCCAAATCGTCGGCTTGACGAGGGATTGCCTGGTGTTGATCGCTTTGATGCGCAGCACGTTCTAGCAAACTGCCTGTGCGGTCCTCATTCAAGGTGAACACATGTTGGGTGCCCGCCTTGAAGGCGATTTTGCTGACCCAGCCAAAGTTGGCACCACTGCAGACCACCACAGCAGGTTCGGCATTGCCAAGGAAATATTCAATTTCTGCACTTTGATAGGCGGTGTTCAAGGGCAAAAACACATACCCAGCTCGCAAAGTGGCCAAGTACAGCATCAAGGCTTCGACCGACTTTTCAACCTGAACGGCCACCCGACTGCCTTCGGGCAAAGCCAGCGACTTCAGAAGATTGGCCATCATGGCCGTGGCACGGTCCAGGTCACGCCAACTGTACTGAAGACCCTCATCGGTTTCGATCGCAATGGCCGAGACATCTGCTGGGAACGCAGCGCGCAGGGCTGTGAACAAGTTCTGGTTTTTCATGATTTCAAAGTGAGCGTGAAAATGGGCCTGCGAGCAGGCCCATGAAAATCGTTGAAGGTAATCAGTCGAGTTTGGCGCCGGAGGCTTTCACCACTTGCGACCATTTGGTGAGTTCTTTTTTGATGAACGCCTCAAATTGGTTGGTGGTCAAGTTGGGAAATTCGGCACCCTGGTTGGCCCAAACCGCCTTGGCCTCATCGGTCAGGCAAGCACGGCGAATCTCTTCAATGGCACGACCTAGCGCATCGGCTGGTGTTCCTTTGGGCGCCCAGACGCCGTACCAAGTTGACACGGTGTAGTCTGGCAAACCCAGCTCTGCAGAACACGGGACATCCGGGAAAGCTGCATTGCGTTTGGCACCCGAGACCATCAGTGCCTTGATCCTACCCCCTTTGATATGAGCGGCAGAAGAACCCAATCCGTCGAACATCATGTCCACGTTGCCAGCAATCAAATCCTGCAAAGCAGGTCCTGCTCCTCGGTAAGGGATGTGTGTGATGAAGGTTTTGGTTTGAAGCTTGAACAACTCCCCAGCCAAGTGGTGCGAGGTGCCCCCCCCGGCAGAACCGTAGTTCAAGCGGCCGGGATTTTTCTTGACGAACTCCAAAAAGCCTTTGAAATCGGCGGCAGTCACTTTTTTGGGGTTGACCACCAAAACCTGGGGGACATTGGCAACCAAAATCAAGGGGACCAAATCACGTTCCAAGTCGTAATCCAACTTGGGGTACATGCTGGGCGCGATCGTGTGGTGAACAGCCCCCATGAAATAGTTGTAACCATCGGGCGTGGATTTGGCGGCGATCCCTGCGCCCAAGGTGCCACCTGCGCCTCCCCGGTTGTCAATGATGAGTTGCTTACCGGTCAGCTTGGCAAATTGGGCTGATAGAGGGCGCGCGAAAGCATCTGTGCCGCCCCCAGCAGGAAAGGGAACGACCATGGTCACGGGTTTGGTGGGCCAAGTGCTTTGTGCTTGAGCGCTCCAAACACTGGCCGCAGCGGCTGAAACGGCCAGTTTCAACAGGTCACGCCGTTCAAAAGAATGTGGAAAAAGCTGCATGAAGGTCTCCTTATTTTTAATTTCAACAATTAATTCAAAAATACAGTTGCTCAAGGTTGTCCGAAACAGGCACTTTACCTTGAGACAGGCCATGGCGATGGCGGTCGATTTTTCGCAAATCGTACAGATAGTTGACCATCAGCCCAAAAGACTGTTTGAAACCCTTTGCCGACGGATCGGCAGCCCAGTTGATTTGCTCAACGCGGGCGCCATTGCCCAAATGGAAACGCGCCACTGGGTCAACAGGACGGTCGTCACTCATTTCCTTGCCCAAATAGTGCGCTGCACAAGACAACAACCATTGCCGCAACACCGAGCGATCTGACAAAGTGGGCACCTGGTCCAATGCCGACAACACATGGCCAGCCGCCGCAGGTTCAAAGCCCACGGCTCGTCCAAGTTGAGATCGCAATTTCTCAGGGGTGGCTTCCAACATGCGGGCCGCATTTTTGTTCAACCAAGTCCGAAAACCAGGAATGGGCGACAAGGTGGCAAAGGTTTTGAGCTTGGGAAAGTCAGCCCTCAAAGTTTCCACCACCCTTTTGATGAGCGAATCACCAAAACTCACACCCTTGAGACCCGGTTGTGTATTGCTGATGGAATAAAAAATGGCCGTGGTGGCTCGGCTCAGATCCACCGCTTCAGCCGCTTCATCCAACAAGGGGCTGATGCTGACGCCGATCTCATTCATGAAAGCAACCTCGACAAAGATCAAGGGCTCATCGGGCAATCGGGGGTGAAAAAAACCATAGCAACGGCGGTCGGAATCAAGCCGGTTTTTCACATCTCCCCAGCTTTTGATGTCATGCACCGCCTCGTATTTGATCAATTTCTCGACCAAACTGGCCGGGGAGTCCCAGCTGATCCGACGCAATTCCAAGAACGCCACATCAAACCAGGTGGTGAACAGGTTTTCCAATTCCGCTTCGAGGGCCAACAAACGCTTGTTGGATTTGAGCGCAGGCATCAATTCTTGGCGCAAATCGACGAGGAAACGCATGCCTTCTGGAAATACGGCAAAACGTTGAAGCAAACGCGTGCGTGGCGACACCAAAGCTTTGCGCATGCGGATCTCAGCCACCCCTTCATCGGGGGTGCCCAAGGCGGCTTCGTAATGCTCACGCGCAGCCCTGACTTTCGTGGCATCGGGGGCAAATTGCTCACTCATCAGGAGCCAGCAGTCTTCGCGCTGTTCGGGTGGAGCTTTGCTGTACCACTGGGCGACACCCTTGGCACGTTTTCCACCCTCCACCTCGCTGACACTGGGGTCCACGATGGCCTGCAACTCACTCAACGTTCTGCGCAAAACACGCGGGGACAGGGCTTCCTCTTTTTGACGCAAAGTAGCATTGAGGCGTTCTTTGGAAGAGCGAACTTGCACCTCTTTTGGACCGACAGCTTTTTGATGTCGGACATCTGTCGTCTGGGGTTGAACGGGTGTCAAGGTCTGCACCTTGCTTTTCCCTGATGGCAACCAACCGGATACCTTGCGGCCTATCCATTCCGATGTGCTCATTTAAATACTTCCAAGTTCTGGCATGGGGTCATGACCTGTTTTCTCAACGGAAAGGATTGGGAATGAATTTTCCCTTGGCAAACATCGGATGATTATCCGCAAACAAGGTCTACATGCCACTGAGCGCTTTATCGAATACCCAGCAATTTCAAAGCCCGTTGGTAAGAATCCGCCGGATTCATCACATCGAACTGGACCGTTTGCCAACCCAGTCTCATCGCACCCAGCACATTGCGGCTCTGGTCGTCCACAAACACGCAGTCTGCGGGCGCGACACCCAGCGCCTCGGTGCACATCTCGTAAGCCCGACGGTCGGGCTTGAGGATGCCTGTGTAAGTGGCGTCGATGATCACGTCAAAGAGCTGCAGCAAAGGCAAACGCTCGCGAAAACTCGCGCCATAAAACAGGTCCAGCTCGTTGGACAGTACCGCCAGTTTGCAACCCGCCGCCTTGGCTTGGTGAACGGCGGCCACCGCTTCAGGCCGGATCACCGCTTCTACATCCGCCCCCCGTGCTCGCTGCACGAAGGTCTGCATGTTGTTCCATTCTTCACCCACCAGGTCACCCACGCTGCGGGTGCGGGCCATCCAGTACTCGCGTTCGGTGATGTGGTCGGCCTGCATGGCCTGCCAAAGCGCATCGGTCTCCGGATCAAAGGGGCCACGCCAGGTCAGCGTGCCGGGCGGCAAACCCAGCGCCGCCTCGCTCAAATCATGCGTTTCAAAGAGGGTGCGGCTGATGACTCCGCCAAAGTCCAGCACCAAGGCCTTGGTCGATGCGGCGCTCATGGCGCGACCTTTTCCACCAAGCCACGGGCCAGCCAGTCGTCAAAGACCTTGAGCACCTGCTGCACAAAAGCCGCGTCGTTGATGTGCGCGTCGATGCGCGAGACTTCGGCCGCGCCCCAATCGCATTGGCCACATTCATCCATCAAAGCCGCCAAACCCTCGGCATCATGCAGCGGCGCGCCGGGCCGGTCCCACTCTTCTATGCCTTGCAGTGGAAACACCAGATGCACCGGGCCACGGGCCTGTCGCAATCGGCTGGCCAGCTCGCGGATGAATTCGCGGCGCATGTCGGCGTCGATGCCCACCGAAGCGATCAATCGGTTGTGGTCGTGCGAGGGCCGCCCGGCAAAGCGCTCGGGCATCTGGCCCCAGGCGGGGTAATCCACCAGATCGGTGGCCCCAGGGGCGACGATCATGGGCACGCCCTTGCTGCCTGCGCCCATCAAACGGTCAGGCCCCGCGCTCACCACCGAGCCGCCCATCTGGTTGACCATCTCCTGCAAGCTGAAGTCCATCACGCAGGCAAACTGGCCTTGTGCGGCCAGCGATTCAAACGCCCTGCCCCCCATGCCGGTGGTGTGAAACACGGCCAAATCAAAGCCGCGCTTGTCCAGCTCAGGCTGCAGCTGCACCATGTATTTGAGGCAGCTCGAGCCCAAAGAAGTCATACCGACCACCGGCCTGTCAAAACGCGGCACGCGTGCCACGCGGCACGCCCCCACCACCGCGCCTGCGGCTTGGGCCAAGGCCGACTGGCACAGGCTGTTGAGGCCGTACAAGCCCCCGGCCCAAAGCACCATCATCAAATCGGGCGGCATGCGCTCGGGCGGCAAGAGCGGCGAAAACGCCACCGTGGACAGCACCACCTTGGGCACACCCAGCGGCAAGCTGCTGGCCACATCCAGCGCCAGATCGGTGCCCATGGTGCCACCCAGCACCAGCAGACCGTCCATGCGGCCTTCGCGCTGCAGTTGGGCAGCCAAGGCAGATGCGCCTTGCGCCATCAAAGCCATGGCGCTGTTTTCGTCGCCGCTGTCCATGACCTGCTGCAGCGTCACGCCTGCAGCCGTAGCCACGTCGGTGTTGGCGATGTCCGGGACCACCCGGCCTTTGGCCAGCACCCCCACGTCCATGACCAGCGCCTGGCCACCAGCGGCCAGCACCTGCTCGCGCATGAAGCCGATCTCGTCGCTCTTGGTGTCGACCGTGCCGACGATCAGGATGACCGGGCTCTTCATGCGCGGCCCTCCTGCACGGCGGCAAAGGCGGCTTCGAGCACGTCGCACATGAAGTCGACCTCCTCACGGGTGATGACCAGCGGGGGCGACAGGATCAGGTTGGGGCCGGAGATGCGCACCATCAAGCCCGCTTTGTAGGCGGCCTTGGCCACCCGCGCCGGGATGTCACTGGTGCGGGGCATGGGAATGCGCTTGGCCTTGTCGCTCACCATCTCGATGCCCAGCATCAGGCCCACACCGCGCACATCGCCCACAAAGCTGCAGGTGTCCACCAACTTGCGCAAGCGGGTTTGCAAGTGCGCGCCCACACGGGCGGCGTTGCCGGGGATGTCCAGCGCCTCGATCTGGTCGAGCGTGGCCAGCGCCGCAGCGGCTGCGATCGGGTGCGCGCTGTAGGTGTAGCCGTGCGAGACCGAAGCCGTGCCCGTGGTGTCTGCGTCAAACACGTCGGCAATGCGGCGGTTGATGGCCGTGGCCCCCAGTGGGATGTAGCCGGAAGAAATGCCCTTGGCCAGGCACCACATGTCGGCGTTCACCCCCCACAGGCGCGTGCCAAACAGCTCGCCGCTGCGGCCAAAGCCGGTCACCACCTCGTCGGCGATCAAGAGCACACCGTATTTATCGCAAATCTGGCGCACCAGTGGCCAGTAGTTGGCCGGCGGCACGATCACCCCGCCCGCGCCCTGCACCGGCTCGGCAATGAAAGCGGCCACCGTGTCTGGCCCCTGAAAGACGATCTCGCGCTCCAGCAACTCGGCGCAGATTTGACCCAGTCGGATCGGGTCATCGGTGTAGGGGTTGTGATAAGCCCAAGGCGTGTCGATGTGGAAGCACCCGGGCAGCAGCGGTTCGTAGGCGCGGCGGAAGTTCGTGTTGCCGTTCACGCTCATGCCGCCAAAGTGCACGCCGTGGTAACCCTGGCGCAGGCTGATGAACTTGAAGCGGTCGGCCTGACCCTTGAGCTTCCAGTACTGGCGCGCCACCTTCAAAGCACCTTCCACCGCGTCCGAGCCGCCGTTGGAGAACATGACCGTGGCCACGTCTTCGGGCTGCATCATCTGCACCAGGCGTTTGGACAGTTCAATGGCCCGCACATGCGTGGTGCCACGGAACACGTTGTAAAACGGCAGCTCGTCCATCTGCGCCACGATGGCGTCGCGCACCGGCTTGTTGCTGTGGCCCAGGTTGCAGGCCCACAGGCCCCCCACGCCGTCGAGCATTTTGTGGCCGTCCACGTCCCATATCCAGCAGCCCTCGCCTTTGGCAATGATGTCGGGGGTGGACTTCTTCATCGCTCCCGGGTGGGCCATGGGGTGCCACAGGTATTGGGCGTTGTCGGCCTTGAGTTGCTCGTGGTTCATGTCGCTTACTTTCAAAATCAAAGCTGAATCCAGGCCGTTTTCAGGTCCAGGTATTTGTCCAAGGCGTGCATCGATTTGTCGTGCCCGTTGCCCGACTGGCGCACCCCGCCCAACGGCACGGTGATGTCGGGGCCGCCGTAGGTGTTGACGTGCACCACCCCGGCCTTGATGGCGCGCACCATGCGGTGGGCGCGTGAAAGGCTGCCGGTCCACACGGCCGACGCCAAGCCATAGGTCGAATCGTTGGCCAAGCGCACCGCATCGGCCTCGTCGTCGAAAGGCAAGACCGCCAGCACCGGGCCAAAGACTTCCTCGCGGGCGAGCGTCATGTCGGGCGTCACGCCATCGAACAAGGCAGGGGCCATGTAGCTGCCGCCTGCCACGGGCTGCAATGCCCCACCGCCCACACGCAGGCGGGCACCCTGCTGCTGCGCGGTCTGCACCGCTGCCAAGTTTTTGGCCAGTTGCCGGGCGCTGCTGACCGCACCGATCTCGGTTGTCACATCCAGCGGGTCGCCCACGCGCAAGCTGGCCGCGATCTTGTGCAGACGCTCCACGAATTCATCGTGCACCGAGCGCTGCACCAAGAGGCGCGAGCCCGCTACGCACACCTGACCGCTGTTGCGGTAAATGCCCATGGCCGACACTTTGGCTGCCTGCGCCAAATCGGGCGCATCGTCAAACACCACATTGGGCGACTTGCCGCCCAGCTCCAGGTACACCCGCTTGAGGTTGGACTCGGCCGAAGCCTTGAGGAGTAAACGACCCACTGGACCGGAGCCAGTGAAGGTCAGGATGTCCACGTCCATGTGCCGCGCCAACGCCTCACCCGCCACTGCGCCGGCGCCCGTGACGACGTTGAGCACGCCCGAGGGCAAGCCAGCATCCAGACACAGCTGCGCCAGACGCAGCAAAGACAGCGAGGCGTCTTCAGAGGGTTTGAGCACCACCGAGTTGCCCGCTGCCAGCGCCGGAGCGATCTTCCAGGCGCCAATCATCAGCGGGAAGTTCCAGGGCACGATGGCCCCGACCACGCCGACAGCTTCCTTGTGGATCAAGCCCAACGTGCCTTCAGGTGTGGGCGCGATCTCGCCGTTGACCTTGTCAACACACTCGGCGTAGTAGCGGAAGGTGCCCGCCGCACTGCCCGGCTCGGCCTTCCAAGCCATGGCAATCTCGGTGCCGTTGTCACGCACGCCCAGTACTGCCAGCTCGGCGTGGTGCGCCTCGATGCGGTCGGCGATGCGGTGCAAGATTTTCTTGCGCTCGGCAGGCGCCATGCGCGACCACACGCCGGACTCGAAGCTGCGGCGGGCCGCCTGCACGGCGCTGTCCACATCGGTCGGCCCAGCTGCTGCAATGGTGCAAAGCTGTTGCCCGTCGATGGGCGAGACCACGGGGAGCGTCTGGCCAGACGCTGCCGCAGCCCACTGCCCGTCGATCAGCAGCCCCTGATCGGGGATGGGCAAATGGCGCAGCGCGTCGATCTGTTCTTGCTTCATGGGCCGCCTTCAGTCGGGCACATGCAACACGATGCCGTCGAGCGCAGCGGAGGCGACCAGCTGGCAGCTCAGGCGGCTGCCGCTTTGGCGGGGCGAGGTGACGATGTCGAGCATGGCGTTTTCCACCTCGTCCATGGGTGGGCAGGCAGTGAGCCAAGCTTCGTCGACATAAACATGGCAAGTGGCGCACGACAGGCAGCCACCACATTCGCCCGCCACGCCGGGGATGCCGTTCATCTGCGCGGCGTCCATCAGGTTGGTACCGTCGTTCACGTCATCGCTCACGCGGTCGCCGTTGCTCATGATCCAGTGCACTTGGGGCATGGGGTGGGTTCTTTCAGGTCAGATGAATCGGATGTATTGGTCGCGCAGCGCGTCGCCTTCCAGGCCAGCGGTACGCTCGATCTCGTGGCGCTTGATGCCCACATGGTTGGCCACCAGGCCTTCGCCCAGCGCTTGCGTGAGCGCCGTGTCGGCTTCGAGCGCATCCAGCGCGCCCGCCAAGGTGTCAGGCACGCTGTGGGTGGCGTCCTTGTTTTCCAGACAGTCACCCGTCTCTGCGGGCTGCAGCTTGTACGCATTGGCCACGCCCAAACGGGCAGCCTGCAGCACGGCGGCAGTGTGAGTGTAGGGGTTGGCGGCAGCGTCGCCCATGCGGTGCTCGATGCGCGCACCGGGGCCACTTTCAGCCGACAGCCGCACCGTGACGCCCCGGTGGTCCACCGCCCAGTTTTGCCAAAAGCCCGAGAGGCTGGCCGGTTGCAGGCGCTGGTAGGAGTTGGCGCTGGGCGCCAGCAGACCCGCCAAAGCCTGGTGGTGGTGCATCAGCCCAGCAGTGCAGCCGAGCGTCAATGCATTGAACTGGCTGGCGTCATGCCCACCCGAGATAGCGTTTTGGCCCTGAGCATCGCGCAGGCTGAAGTTGATGTGCACCCCGCTGCCCCCCACGGTGAGGATGGGTTTGGGCATGAAGGTCAATACGATGCCGTGTTGGAAAGCGACTTCGCGCGCCAAGAGGCGGAACAAAAAGATGTCGTCCACCGCCTTGACGGCGCGGTCGTATTTCAGCGTGAACTCGAACTGCGGTGCGTCGTATTCGGTGTTCATGCTGTCGATGGGAAAGCCCGCGGCCGTGGCCTTTTCCCACAGGGCATCGGTGAAGCCTCTGGGGTCGGCAAAGGGGCCGGTGGCATACACATGGGCCGCAGGCGTGTCGTAGGGTTTGAGCGAGCCGTCCGGCTCGATCTGGAAAGCAAAGGCTTCGAGCTCAATGCCCACCATCGGGTCGTAGCCCATGGCCTGCCAGTCGGTCACGGCGCGCTTGAGCGCACTGCGCCCGCACATGGGCAGGGGCGAGCCGTCGTTGGCTTTGAGATCGCCAATGGCCACCTTCGTGAACGGCTGCCAGCCGGGGCGGATGTCTTCGGCGGTGTAGGCCGCCTCCATGTCGGGCAGGCCTTCCATGACCATGGCACCGGGCACGGGGATCAGCTCTTTCTCATACGTCACACCGAAGGTGCCACGGCAAAAACGCGCACCGCCGCCCTGCCCGGCTTGGAGCGTGACGTATTTGCCCCGCGCAATGGCGAGGTGGTCACAAAACAGCACCCGCAGGCGTTCTTGAACATTGGACATGGTGATTCCTTTCAACCCTAGGTTCAGATGAGGTGCATGCGCACCGGCAGGCGTTTGATGCCACAAACAAAATTCGAACGCAAAAAGGCGTGTTCGCCCGTTTGCTCGATGCGATCGACCCGTTGGATCAACTCTTGCAACAAGACCCGCAACTCCAGCCGCGCCAACCACATGCCCAGACACGCATGTGCCCCGCCTTGCCCAAACGACAGGTGGCGGTTCACGCCCCGACTCAGGTTGACGGTGAACGGCTGCTCAAAGGCCCGCTCGTCCCGGTTGCCCGAGATGAACCACAAGAGCACCTTGTCGCCCGCCTTGACCTGTTTGCCGTGGTACTCGAAGTCCTCGGTCGCGGTACGGCGGAAATGCGTGGCCGGAGAAGCCCAGCGGATGAACTCGTCGGCCACGCCTTCCCAGGCGGCCTCGCCCTGCACCGCCTTGAGTTGCTGCATCAGTCCCGGCTGGTTGGCCAGCGCGTGCAAGGCCGCCGCAATCGAATAGCGTGTGGTGTCGTTGCCCGCCGCCACCAGCAGGCAAAAGAAATTGCGGAACTCGGTGTCGCTGATCACATTGCCCTGCGCATCGGGCTGGGTGATCAGGTGCAGCACGCCGCTGGTGTCACCCGCTGCGCGTTTGCGCTCCATCATCTGGGCCGCGTAGTCGAACAAGTCAGCCCCGGCGGGCGAGCGAAATGGCATGAAGCGGTAGGCCTCGGTGTCCATTTTGTCGACCACATGGCTGGTGAAGTCGCTGTCGGTGTTGGCCATGAGCGCGTCGCCCTTGTCCACCAGCCAGTCCAAGTCCTCTTCCGGCAAGCCCGCGATGCGCCCCAGCATGCGCATGGGCAGCTGGCGGGCGATCTGGTGCGTGGCGTCAAACTCACCCAGCCCCAGCGCTTGGTCGAGGATGCCCACACACAGCTCGCGGATCTGGTCTTCGTACAGCGCCATCATGGGCTTGGAAAAGGCCTTGGCCACCAGCATGCGGGTGCGGGTGTGCTCGGGTGGGTCGGTCTCCTGGAAGGTGCGCCGCGCCATGTACTCCTCATGCGTCTGGTCTTCCATGCGGATGCCTTGGGCTGAACTCAAGCGCTGGTGGTTGCGGTTGAGCTCCAGGATGTCGGCATGCCGCGTGACCGACCAGAAACCCTTGCCTTCGGACCAATCGCACCAGGCCATCGGGTCCTCGTCGCGCAGGCGCTGGAAGGTGTTGTGCGGCGTACCGTTCACATAGCTGTCGTGGTCCGCCAAGTCGGCGTGGCCATCGTCGGTGGGGTGCCAGACGGTCATGGGTGGGTTTTCCTTGCGTGGTCAATGAATTGCGCCATCCACTCGCCAAACAGCGGCACATCGGCGGCCTGCTGCAGGCTGGCGTGGGCACGGGTCATCGTGTCTGTATCCAGCTTGTCGGCCAAGTAGCCCAGCAGGGCCTGCATGAACACCAGCGGCATTTCGGGGTGGTACTGGGTGGTCCAGATGTGCTGGCCGATCTGCATCGAGCCGATGGGACAAAAATCGCTGCCACCCAGACACTCGGCCCCCTCGGGCATGCGGGTGACCTGTTCGTTGTGGGCGGCCATCAAGGTGGTGGTGCTTTGCGCGGGCTGCATCCAGTGGCGTTCGGCCTGCCAGTGCGTTGGGGCGGTGCCCAAGCCCCAGCCCGCCGCGTTGCGCGCCACCTGCCCGCCCAGCGCCCGGGCCACGGCCTGGTGGCCAAAGCACAGGCCAATCAGAGGCCGGCGGGCCGCATGGACGGCGCGGATGAAATCCAGCAACGGCCCGACCCAAGGCAGGCTGTCGTCGTTGACCGAAGCCGGACTGCCGGTGATGACGTAGCCGTCAAAGTCTGCGGGGCTCGCTGGCAGCACCCCGTCCTTGACCGGTAAAACCTCGAAAGACCAGTCGGGACGCAAGGGCTGCAGCAGCTGGACCACCTTTTGCCCGTCGTTTGGGAAATGCGCAGCAAACGCCGAGGTGTCGTTGTTGGTCAGCAAAACAGCGATATGCAGGTTCGGCAGGGTCATCGAATCTCTTTCAAACTCACAGCCATGCTAAGCACAAGGCTCGCCAAGCACTATCAAGTTTGGGCACCGTGCACCCCGGGTTTTCACGAAAAAGCCTGTGCTTCGGAAGCAGGCACACTCAGGGGCATGCATTTGCGACGTGTTTTCCGCCCTTGATGAGCACCCCTGCCACTGATTCGCCCTGGGTCCAGGTCCTCGACACCCAGGACATGGACCAGCACGCCCTGGCCCAACAGGGCTGGGCGCTGCAATACGAGCAGCTCTCGCCTGGCCAGTTCAAGGGGCGCATCCACCAGGTGCAGCTGCCCGAGGTGACCCTGCTGCGCGAGGACACCAGCATCGCCTTGCGTCAGCGCGGTCGGCTCGACGAGAGCGTGTACGGCTTTGCCATGGCTTTGCAAGATTCCCCCGATCTGTTTTTCAACGCCCAACGGGTGCCTGCCCACGCCATCATGTGCGGCAAGGGCGACGAAGTGGACCTGACCACGCCGCCGCACTTCACCCTGATCGCGGTGGTGGTGGAGCGCAGCCTGCTTAACCCGCTGTGGGAGCGCATGTACCAAAAGCCCCTGGCGCACTGGCTTGAAAAGCAGCTGGTCCTGCAAACCACCGACATCAAAGCGCAGAACCTGCGCGACCTGCAGCTGACCGTGCTGGACCAGGCCAGCGCCTTGGCGCATCGCCAGCACGACCCGCAAGCCTTGCGCCAGCTGCGCGACGAAATCCTGATGGAATGGCTCGAGGCCCTGCCTGCCCAGGTGGACACGTCCGAGCTGCCCAACTTGGAGCGGCGCAAAAAGCTGGTGGACCGGGCCTGCGAGCTGATGATGGGCCATGCCGACGAGCCGCTGTCGATCCTGGAGGTGTGCAGCCGCGTGGGCACGAGCCGGCGCAAGCTCAACTACTGTTTTCAGGATGTGCTGGGCACCACGCCCATCAAGTATCTGCGCTCGCTGCGGCTGAACAGCGTGCGCCGTGCCCTGCGCCAGGCTGCGCCGGGCGAGACCATCCAAGACATCGCCTCACACTGGGGCTTTTGGCACTTGAGCCAGTTTGCTCAGGACTACAAACACCTGTTTGGTGAATTGCCCTCTGTGACCTTGCGCGCTCAATAAAGCGCCCCAACTGGCGACAAGAATCGGCGTGCCAGGTTCCTGTCCTGATTTTTCAGGATGTTTTCCGGCGCAACAGCCAGATACCGGCCAGCACCATGGGCACGCACAGCCACTGCCCCATGCTCATACCCAGACTCAAAAGGCCTAGGTGCGCATCGGGTTCGCGGAAAAATTCAGCCACGAATCGGAAAAAACCGTAGCCCAGCAAAAAGGCGCCGGACACTTGCCCCGTGGGTCGGTCCTTGCGGGCAAACCACCACAAAAGAACAAAGAGCAACAAGCCTTCGAGCGCGATCTGGTAAAGCTGTGAGGGGTGACGCGGCAAATCTCCGGCCCCCCGGAACACCATGCCCCAAGGCAGAGAGGGGTCGGCCAAACGGCCCCACAACTCACCATTGAGGAAGTTGCCCACCCGACCTGCGGCCAAGCCAGTGGGGACACAAGGGGCCACAAAATCCATCACCTGCAAAAACGGCCGCTGACGGGTGCGGGCAAACCACATCATGGCCAATATGACCCCCAACAACCCCCCATGAAAACTCATGCCGCCTTGCCACACGGCCAAGATCTCGAGCGGGTTGGACAGGTAGTAAGCGGGTTTGTAAAACAGGCAGTAACCCACCCGTCCCCCCAAGATGACGCCAAGAACGCCTAAAAAAAGAATGTCCTCGACATCGGTTTTTTTCCATTGCGGCAGGTTTTTAAAGGGCGCATGCCCCAGACGCCGCACGCCCAACCAGAAAAACAGGCCAAAAGCGGCCAAATAAGTCAGGCCATACCAGTGGACGGCCAAAGGCCCTAATTGCAAGGCGACAGGGTCAATTTGAGGATGAATCAGCATCCCCGGATTGTGCACCGGACATGCGCCCCAAAGGACAAGAGAGATGGACACTGGCCCGTTAGAATGTGGCGACCTTCTTTTGGGCTTCTATTGAGACACCACCATGAGCGATAAAATCATCCCGATCACCCCCATCAACCGCCGCAGCGCCAACATCACCCAGGGCAAATCCCGTGCCCCGAACCGGTCGATGTACTACGCCATGGGCTATGAAGAGGGGGATTTCGTCAAACCCATGGTCGGCGTGGCCAATGGTCACAGCACCATCACTCCCTGTAACAGCGGCCTGCAAAAGTTGGCCGACGCGGCCATCCAAGGCATCGAAGAAGCTGGCGGCAACGCCCAAGTGTTTGGCACCCCGACCATCTCGGACGGCATGGCCATGGGCACCGAGGGCATGAAATATTCGCTCGTCAGCCGCGAAGTCATCTCTGACTGCATCGAGACCTGCGTGGGTGGTCAATGGATGGATGGCGTTTTGGTCGTCGGTGGCTGCGACAAAAACATGCCCGGCGGCATGATGGGCATGTTGCGCGCCAACGTGCCGGCCATTTATGTCTATGGCGGCACCATCCTGCCAGGCCGCTACCAGGGCAAAGACCTGAACATCGTCAGCGTGTTTGAAGCGGTGGGTGAAAACGCTGCGGGCAAATTGAGCGACTTCGATCTGAAAGAAATCGAAAAGCGCGCCATTCCGGGCACGGGTTCTTGCGGCGGCATGTACACCGCCAACACCATGTCCTCGGCGTTTGAGGCTTTGGGCATGTCCTTGCCCTACTCATCCACCATGGCCAACCCCCATGATGAAACGCAAAACTCTGCCAAAGAGTCTGCCAAGGTCTTGATCGAAGCCATCAAAAAAGACCTCAAGCCCCGTGACATCGTGACCAAGGAAGCGATTGAAAACGCTGTGGCCGTAATCATGGCCACGGGCGGTTCGACCAACGCGGTGCTGCACTTTTTGGCCATCGCCCACACCGCAGGCGTGGAATGGAGCATTGACGACTTCGAGCGCATGCGCAAGAAAATCCCGGTCATTTGCGACCTGAAACCCAGCGGCAAGTACCTGGCGGTCGACCTGCACCAAGCCGGCGGTATTCCGCAAGTCATGAAGACCTTGTTGGCGGCAGGTTTGCTGCATGGCGATTGCATGACCATCACGGGCAAAACCATTGCCGAAAACCTGAAAGACGTGCCGGAAGTTCCACGCGCCGACCAAGACGTGATTCGCCCGATTGACAAGCCGATGTACGCCGAAGGCCACTTGGCCATCCTCAAAGGCAATTTATCTCCAGAAGGCGCCGTGGCCAAGATCACTGGCCTGAAAAACCCGGTCATCACCGGCCCAGCCCGTGTGTTCGACGACGAGCAATCGGCCCTGGCAGCCATTTTGGCGGGCAAGATCAAAGCCGGCGATGTGATGGTTTTGCGTTACCTCGGCCCCAAAGGCGGCCCCGGCATGCCCGAAATGCTGGCCCCCACGGGCGCGTTGATCGGTGCAGGTTTGGGCGAAAGCGTGGGCCTGATCACCGATGGCCGTTTCTCCGGCGGCACCTGGGGCATGGTGGTGGGCCACGTCGCCCCTGAAGCCGCAGCAGGTGGCACCATCGCGTTTGTGAATGAAGGCGACAGCATCACCATTGACGCGCACAAGCTGATTCTGGAACTCAACGTGCCCGAAGCTGAACTGGCCAAGCGTCGTGAAGGCTGGAAAGCCCCCGAGCCTCGTTACACGCGCGGCGTGCAAGCCAAGTTCGCTTTCAACGCATCGAGCGCCAGCAAAGGTGCAGTGCTCGACTTGTACTGATGCCCTAAAAAGCATAGCCCATCAAAAAAGCCGCTTTTCAGCGCCTTTTTTGTGGCTGATCGGCCGAGGCCAATCAAACAGCCCTTACAGACCAATCGCAGCAATACCGGCTTTGGCGATTTGTGCGTCTTCGGTCGATTTGACACCGCTCACACCCACAGCCCCCAAGCAGAAGCCATCTTTCATGATCGGCACACCGCCTTCGAGCATGCCTTGAATGGCAGGCGCCGACAAAAATGACATGCGGCCACCATTGATAACGTCTTCATAGACCTTGGATTCACGGCAGCCCAAAGCAGCGGTGTGGGCTTTGGCTGGCGCAATGTGCGAGGATACGGGCGCCGCACCATCCAAACGGACAAAGTGCAACAAATGACCACCGGCATCAACGATGGCAATGCTCACTGCCCAGTTGTTTTTGAGGGCTTCAGCCTCGGCAGCGGCAGCAATGGCTTTGACATCGGACAGCTCAAGGGTGGATTGGGTTTTCATGAAATGGCTCCGTCAGGAAATAAAACGAAGAGCATACACGGGCGCAAACCGAAGATTGCTCACTTCAAAGCAAAAGTGATGCACCCGGATAACCTCATCGGCAAACGGAAATCCTTTAACGCCCTTCGAATCGAAGAGGCTCACCCTACAATGGCCTCACCTTTAACCAGGCATGACAGGAGATATATATGAGCGACCTTCAAACCCTCCACTCCACAGACTGGGGCCATGTGGATACGGCTGCACGCAACCGTGTGCTGCGCAACACTTATTGGCTGCTGGCCCTGAGCTTGTTGCCCACCGTTTTGGGCGCTTGGCTGGGCGTGGCCACCGGCATCACCCGTTCCCTCTCAGGGGGCGTGGGTTTGATCGTGTTCATGGCCGGGGCTTTCGGATTCATGTTCGCCATCGAGAAAACCAAAAATTCAGCGGCAGGCGTGCCTGTGCTCTTGGCCTTCACCTTTTTCATGGGTCTGATGCTTTCCCGCATGATTGCCATGGTGCTGGGTTTCAAGAACGGTTCTGAACTGATCATGACCGCCTTCGCAGGCACGGCAGGTGTGTTTTTCGTGATGGCCAGTTTGGCCAGCACCATCAAGCGCGACTTGTCGGGCATGTCCAAGTGGCTCATGGTGGGCGCATTGGCCATCATGATTGGCGGCATCATCAACGTGTTTGTGGGCTCTACCGTGGGCATGATGGTGATTTCGGTCATGGCCATTGGCATCTTCAGTGCCTACATGTTGTATGACCTTAAGCAAATCATCGACGGAGGCGAGACCAATTACATCAGCGCCACTTTGGCTTTGTACTTGGACATCTTCAACGTGTTCCAAAGCTTGCTGGCCTTGCTGGGCATCATGGGTGGTGAGCGCGAGTAAACCGCTTCTTCAGCGTGATCGAAAAAGGCTCCCTCGGGAGCCTTTTTTGCGCAGAGGGGCCATGGAATTGCATGGGCAATCCACAGCCCACAGCATCAAATCAGTTCAAAGACCGCCATGCTTTCCACATGCGCCGTGTGCGCAAACATGTTGATCACCCCTGCTGACACACAACGGTAACCTGCCCGGTGGACCAAAATGCCCGCATCGCGGGCCAAGGTGGCCGGGTTGCAACTCACATAAACAATGCGCCGGGGTGGTGTCCAGCCCTGACGCAGATCCTGGTTTTCGTTCAATTCGGCCAGCGCCTTGCTCAGGGCAAAGGCGCCTTCTCGGGGTGGGTCCACCAGCCATTTGTCGGCGACGCCATCGGCCACCAGCATCTCAGGGGTCATGTCGAACAAATTGCGTGCCACAAATTGTGTCGGGGCCAAAGCCTGGCCATCGGGTCGAGAGGCTTGGTTGCAAGCGTAGTTGTCGCGCGACCGCGCCACCAGCGTCTCGGCGCCTTCAATGCCCAACACCTCGCCCGCTTGGGTAGCGAGGGGCAAAGTGAAGTTGCCCAAGCCACAGAACCAGTCGATCACGCGTTCTGATTTTTGGGCTTGCAACAGGCGAAGCGCACGGGCCACCAACACCCTGTTGATGAAAGGATTGACCTGAGTGAAATCGGTGGGTCTGAAAGGCATGGTGATGCCAAAGTCGGGCAAACCATAACTCAGTTGGGCACCACCCTCGTCCAGCAATTGAACTGTGTCAGGTCCCTTGGCTTGTAACCACCACTGAACTTGGTGCTCGGCAGCAAATGCTCTCAGCAAGTCTTTGTCGCCTTCACTCAAGGGCGCCATGTGTCGCAGGACCAAGGCTGTGACCTCGTCACCACAAGCCAATTCAAGCTGAGGCAAGGTTTCACGCGCCTCCATTTGGCCAATCAGTGCCCGCAAAGGCAACAGCATACGGCTGACATGCGGCGGCAAAACCGGACAAACTTTCATGTCAGCGATGTAACGGCTTTTGCGCTCATGGAAGCCGATCAGCACTTCGCCTTTTTTGATCACATATCGCACCGATAAGCGGGCGCGGTACCGGTAGCCCCATGTTGGACCTTCAATGGGACGGAGCAAGGTCTCTGGCTTGACCTTGCCCAAGTGCCAAAGGTTGTCTTCGAGCACGCGTTGTTTGATGGCCACTTGTGCCGAAGCTTCCAGGTGCTGCATCTTGCAGCCGCCGCACGCCCCAGCGTGCAAACCGAAATTTGGGCAACCCGGCCGCACGCGCTGGGAGGACTCGTGGTGGATCTGGGTGACTGTGCCCTGCTCCCAGTTGTTCTTTTTCCGGTGCACGTTGACCGACACCAACTCGAAAGGCAAGGCGCCTTCGATGAACACGACTTTGCCGTCAGGTCGGCGGGCGATGCCTTGGGCATCCATGTCCAGGGAGCCAACACGCAACCAACCTTCGGGCAAGTCAGCACTGGAGTGGCTGGGTTCGTCGGCGTGGGCTTGGGATAGGGAAATGTCTAAATCACTCATACCCCGATTGTCTCAGGATGTGAGGTCGAGCTAGAGGGTCCCGCACAAGGGATGCCCATCAACGAGCAGGCAACAATTTGGCCGGATCGACGGGCTTGCCTTGTCGGCGAACCTCAAAATGAAGTTTGACGCGATCGGCATCGGATTTGCCCATCTCTGCAATTTTTTGACCCTTGCGCACTTTCTGGTCTTCTTTGACCAGCAAGGCTTGATTGTGAGCGTATGCCGTTAGAAAGGTGTTGTTGTGCTTGAGGATGATCAAATTGCCATAACCACGAAGGCCGGCACCCGCGTAAACCACTTGCCCATCGGCGGCCGCCAGGATGGGATCGCCCGCTTTGCCCGCGATGTCCAAGCCTTTATTTTTGGCTTCGTCAAACCCAGCAATCAACACGCCATTGGCAGGCCAGATGAAGCCCAGACCATCGTCGTTGGCCGTAGGTTGGTTGACTGAGGGCGCAGGTTCTGACTTGGGCGGAGTCACTTGGCTCGACGGTGTCGTGGACTGGGCAATGGGCCTGACCACCACGCCGGGCGCTTCAACCGCACCGCCGGGGGGCGAGACACGCAAAACCTGGCCCACTTCAATCACATCAGGGTTGCTCAGCTGGTTCCATCGGGCCAAGTCTCGCCAACCCTGACCGTTGTCCAAGGCAATGCGTGTCAAGGTATCACCGCGCTGCACCGTGTAGAAACCCGGCTTGCCTGCGTTTTCGCTGCCTGGCATAGGTTGGGCCACTTCAACCGCCGGAGCTGCAGATGGGCTTGGGGCTGAAGTCGTGGTTCGGCCCGATGGGTTGCGGTCTTCCACGGGTGCGGGGATCCGAACCGAAGTGGAGCAGGCGCTCAAAAGTGCCACGGACAGTGCCGTCAAAACCAGGGGACGAAAGTGAAACAAGGATCTCATCGGTTTTTCAGGTGTTCAGGCGACGCCCGATTTTAGTGGGACAAAATGAACCGCTTCGAGCACTTGACGCTCAAAACCTTCGGGTGTTTTCAAGACGACCACCAAGGCCTGATGACCGGCTGGTGTGATGGTCGGAGCGATCAATCGTCCCCCCACAGCCAACTGATCGAGCCAGGTTTCGGGCACGGCATCTCCGCCTGCAGCAGAGATGATGCCCGCATAGGGCGCACCCTTTGGGTATCCCAACATGCCATCGCCAAATATCAGGTGGACATTGTGAAGCCTGAATGGACGCAAATTCGTTCTGGCTTTTTCGTGCAAGCCACGCAAGCGCTCGATGCTGTAGACCTCGCTGGCCACATGGCTGAGGACGGCCGCTTGGTAGCCGCAGCCCGTGCCAATTTCCAAAATGCGACCCAATTTACCTGGTGTGTTTTGGCAAAGCAACTCGATCATGCGGGCCACCACATTGGGTTTGGATATCGTCTGGCCTAAGCCAATCGGCAAACTGGTGTCCTCGTAGGCTTGATTGACCAAGGCACTTTCTACAAATCGGTGGCGCTCGACTTGACCCATGGCGGCCAAGACGCGTGGGTCTTGAACACCTTGCTCAGCCAGTTTGCGCACCATGCGGGCACGCACGGCGACCGAATCGAGTCCCAAGCCGGACACAGGGCTGTCGGGACGAGCTACGGCCGCACCCGCAGCTTTGGCCGCTGCCTGGGTGGCATTCAAACTGGGCGAAAGGGAGGGTGCTTGGCGTCCAGAGCCGCCGACAGGGGTTTTTCCTGCAGGACGGTTGGTCCCGGAGGGTGTCAACTTGACTGGGAAACCGGGGCGTTGGGTCATGCTTGGTGAGGATTCAAGCGGGCAAAAGTTTGAGCCCATTCGTCCAAATGCGCGTGCTCGGTCAAATCGACCTTGAGGGGTGTGACCACCACATGGCCCAATCCGGCCGCATGGAAATCAGTGCCCTCGCTGTCATCCATGGCCGCACCGGCATTGCCAATCCAATACATGGTTTGACCTCGGGGATCCACTTGGGTGATGACGGGCTCAGCGGCGTGACGACGACCCAAGCGACACAATTTGGGCGCTTTGATCTGGGCCAATGGCAAATTCGGGATGTTCACATTCAACAACCAAGGCTTGCCCCCTGCCTCAATCCCAGAACGCATTTGCTGAACCAAGTCTTTGATTTTGGCGGCTGCCGAGTCCAAGTGGCTCCAGCCTTTTTCAATTTGCGAAACAGCGATGGCCGGTATACCGAACAAATACCCTTCCATGGCCGCACCCACTGTCCCTGAATAAAGGGTGTCATCCCCCATGTTGGCGCCGTTGTTGATGCCAGAGATGACCAAATCGGGGCGGTATCCGAGCAAGCCAGTCAAGGCAATGTGGACGCAGTCGGCGGGAGTTCCATTCACATAACGAAAACCGTTGTCTGCTCGGTGAACATACAAGGGCGTGTGCAGGGTCAACGCATTGGACTTGGCACTGTTGTTGTGCTCAGGTGCAACGACCTCCACCTCGACGTCTGCCATGCTTTGAAGGGCGTCGTGAAGGGCCACGATTCCCTCGGCGCGGAAGCCATCGTCGTTGGAAATGAGAATTTTCATATCGAGTCCTGTCTGGGTATCGATTGTAGGGCGCAGGCTGCCATCAAATTCAGAAACGAATGCAAAGACATGAGCTGCCCCAAGGTCGCTCTTGAGACATGCATGCGTCCCTTCGCTTGCCTAAGATGCAGCCCAACAAACGCAGCAATCAACAAGGAGAAGATGCATGCATGCTTGGCTTTGCGAGAACCCGGTCGGTGTTGAGGCCCTCAACTGGAAAGAACTGCCCACCCCCACACCGGGAAAAGGTCAGGTTTTGATACAAATTCAAGCTGCCAGCTTGAATTTCCCAGATCTGTTGATTGTTCAAAACAAATACCAGATGAAACCCGAGCTGCCCTTTGTGCCGGGCTCAGAGTATGCAGGGCGGGTTGAAGCCGTTGGCGAAGGCGTTACCCACCTGCAAGTGGGGCAAACCGTGGCCTGCCTGTCAGGAACTGGCGGCTTTGGAACACACACCTTGGCACTTGCCAAACTGTGCATGCCTTTGCCCGACGGATTTTCGGCCATCGATGGCGCGGCGTTCATCATGACTTATGCCACCTCACACCATGCTTTGGTGGACCGTGCCGCCTTGAAAGCCGGCGAGACCGTGCTGGTCTTGGGCGCCGCGGGAGGCGTGGGGACCGCAGCCATTCAAATTGCCAAAGCCATGGGTGCCAAGGTGATCGCAGCCGCATCCACCGATGAGAAATGCGCCTTGTGCACCACACTGGGCGCCGACGCCACCATCAACTACAGCACCGAAAACCTGCGCGACGCCCTCAAAACGCTGACCGAAGGCAAAGGCCCTGACGTGATTTACGACCCGGTGGGCGGTGACCTGGCCGAGCCAGCTTTCCGCTCCATCGCCTGGCGCGGCCGCTACTTGGTGGTCGGTTTTGCGGGTGGCCCGATCCCCGCGCTGCCCTTGAATTTGCCTTTGCTCAAGGGCGCTTCATTGGTGGGCGTGTTCTGGGGTGACTTTGCCCGACGCGAGCCCCAGGCCAATACCGCCATGATGGGTGAATTGGCGAAGTGGTATGGCCAAGGCAAGATCAAGCCCGTGATTGACCGCACCCTGCCCATGAACGAGTTGAAGGCGGCTTACACCTTGATGGGCTCGCGCAGTGTCAAAGGCAAACTGGTGATGGTGAACTGAGGCCGAGACCCCATCTTTCGCCACGCCATCAAAAAAGGAGGCCTTTTCAGGCCTCCTTTTTTTCGACTTTCAGATCCACAAGATCAGCTGGCCGTTGCCTCTTCAGGCTCGGTAGGCTCCGAGCGTGAAGCTCGGCTTTCTTTCTTCGGATTAGGCGTGATGTCCAACAAAACCTCGTCCTTGTCGTCGATGTCCACCGTGAGGCGACCACCTTCGGTCAAACGACCAAACAGCAACTCGTCGGCCAAGGCTTTGCGAATCGTGTCCTGAATGAGGCGCTGCATCGGGCGTGCGCCCATGAGCGGGTCGAAGCCCTTCTTGCCCAGGAACTTGCGCAAAGCGTCGGTGAAAGTGACCTCCACCTTCTTCTCGCCAAGCTGTGTTTCCAATTGCAGCAAGAACTTGTCCACCACACGCAAAATGATTTGCTCATCCAGCGGCTTGAAGCTCACCATGGCATCCAAGCGGTTGCGGAACTCGGGCGTGAACAGGCGTTTGATGTCGCCCATTTCGTCTCCGGCTTGGCGCGGGTTGGTAAAGCCAATGGTGGCCTTGTTCATGGTCTCCGCGCCCGCATTGGTGGTCATGATGATGATCACGTTGCGGAAATCGGCCTTGCGACCGTTGTTGTCGGTCAAAGTGCCATGGTCCATGACCTGCAGCAGCACATTGAAGATGTCCGGATGGGCTTTTTCGATTTCGTCGAGCAAGAGCACACAGTGGGGCTTTTTGGTCACGGCTTCGGTCAACAAACCACCCTGGTCAAAACCCACGTAGCCCGGAGGCGCTCCGATGAGGCGGCTGACCGCATGGCGCTCCATGTACTCGGACATGTCGAAACGGATCAGCTCGATGCCCAAAATGTAGGCCAACTGCTTGGCCGCTTCGGTCTTTCCAACGCCTGTAGGGCCGGAGAACAGGAAGGAGCCAATCGGTTTGTCGGTCTTGCCCAGACCTGAGCGGGCCATCTTGACAGCGGAAGCCAGCACTTCGAGTGCTTTGTCTTGGCCAAACACCACGGATTTGAGATCGCGCTCGATGGTCTGCAGCTTGCTGCGGTCATCGTTGGAGACGTTGGCCGGAGGGATGCGAGCGATCTTGGCGACGATGTCTTCGATCTCAGTCTTGCCAATCGTTTTCTTACGCTTGGACGCCACCTGGATCCGCTGTGCAGCACCGGCTTCGTCGATCACGTCAATCGCCTTGTCGGGCAACTGGCGGTCGTTGATGAACTTGGCCGACAACTCAGCCGCAGCCTGCAAAGCGGCAATCGTGTATTTGACGCTGTGGTGGTCTTCAAAGCGGCTCTTGAGGCCTTTGAGGATGTCCACGGTCTCAGAGACCGTGGGCTCGACCACGTCCACTTTCTGGAAACGGCGGCTCAAAGCCGCGTCTTTTTCGAAGATGCCACGGTACTCGGTGAAGGTGGTCGCACCGATGCACTTGAGCTGGCCGCTCGACAGCGCTGGCTTGAGCAGGTTGGACGCGTCGAGCGTGCCGCCTGAAGCCGCACCCGCACCGATCAGGGTGTGAATTTCGTCAATGAACAAAATCCCGTTGGGCTTGTCCTTGAGGGACTTCAGCACGCCTTTGAGGCGCTGCTCGAAATCACCCCGGTACTTGGTGCCCGCGAGCAATGCGCCCATGTCGAGCGAGTACACCGTGGCTTCGGCCAAGATATCGGGCACTGTGCCCTGTGTGATGCGCCAAGCCAGGCCTTCGGCAATCGCGGTTTTACCCACGCCCGCCTCGCCCACCAGAAGCGGGTTGTTCTTGCGGCGGCGGCACAGAATTTGGATCGTGCGCTCGACTTCGTACTCACGGCCAATCAAGGGGTCAATCTTGCCTTCTTTGGCAGCTTGATTCAGGTTGTTGGTGTATTGCTCGAGCGGCGAGGCTTTTTCGTTGCGTTCGCCGCCATTGCTGCCCTCTTCGCTCTCCGAGTTGGCAGGGTTTTCAGCAGATTTGGCCGCCTCTGGGGGGTCACTCTTGCGGATACCGTGGGCGATGAAGTTCACCACATCCAAGCGGGTGATGCCCTGCTGATGGAGGTAATACACGGCGTGTGAATCTTTTTCACCAAAGATGGCGACCAACACATTGGCGCCCGTGACTTCTTTTTTGCCACTGCCTGTGGACTGCACATGCATGATGGCGCGTTGGATCACACGCTGAAAGCCCAAGGTGGGTTGCGTGTCGACCTCTTCTGTGCCAGACACTTGAGGCGTGTTGTCCTTGATGAAATTGCCCAAGGCTTTGCGTAAATCATCAATATTGGCAGCGCAAGCGCGCAACACTTCGGCAGCACTGGGGTTATCGAGCAATGCCAACAGCAAATGTTCGACGGTGATGAATTCGTGGCGTTGCTGACGGGCTTCAACAAAGGCCATGTGCAAACTGACTTCCAATTCCTGGGCAATCATGTGATTTCCTTTATGCCTTGCTGAGAGAGATTCAAAAGAGTTGGGGCATATTGCCCACTATTCAATAGGTTCGCTGACACATTGCAGGGGATGGCCTGCTTGTTTGGCAGCATCGAGCACTTGGTCCACTTTGGTGGCCGCCACGTCGCGCGAATAAACTCCGCAAACGCCTTTTCCGTCCAAGTGGATTTTGAGCATGATTTGGGTGGCCGCCTCACGGTCTTTGCTGAAGAACTCCTGAATCACCATCACCACGAACTCCATGGGGGTGTAGTCGTCATTCAGCATCGCCACCTGGTACATCTGAGGCGGTTCTATTTTTTGGGCACGTCGCTCAAGAACCACGGTTGCGCCGCCATCGGGCGTGCTCGGTGATTCTGTCGGCAGCGTGGGATTTGTGGGTTTCTTCGTTGCCATGAATTCATTCTATCGATGCTTTCATGCCCTTTGCGACTGCCGCTTGAAAAGTCTTGGCATTGGACAGCCCAAAATCGGTCCACCCCGGGTAAACCGCACATTGACAAAATTGACAGTCATCCATCAAACTGAAATGACAAGTACAAAGATGGAGACATCGTATGCCCAGTGGTACGGTCAAATGGTTCAACGATGCCAAGGGTTTTGGCTTCATCCAGCCCGATGGGGGCGGCCCCGATGCATTTGCGCACTTCTCGGCCATTCAGGCCGAAGGGTTTAAAACTTTGAAAGAAGGGGCGCGGGTGGAGTTTGATTTGGTAGAAGGGGCCAAGGGTGTGATGGCCTCGAACATTCGCCCCAGCGAAGAAAACACCACTTCGGTCCAAGCCCCCTCCTCAACCGCCCCGGAAATCGGCCGCTGACTGCTTTATCCTCTGCACTTTGCCAATATTGGCATGACAGATGGATAGAGCCATGAACCGCCAAACTTTTTCGCCTCAGACTTGGGCCAAGTTGACTTCATACCTGCCGTATTTCAGCCTTGCAGGGTGCCTCCGCTCTGGGCTACGGACTTTGCTGCTTCTCGCAAGCGGGCTTGCCTTGAACGTTTGGGCGCAGACGGGTCCACAACTTCAGTTGCCACGCACCAAATTGAATGCGGGCATGCATGTTTTGGATGTTCAGTTGGCCCAAACCCCAGAACAGCGACAAATTGGGCTGATGTGGCGCAAAGACATGCCACAGCACGAGGGGATGTTGTTTGTCTTTGAACAAGCCGCTCAGCAGTGTTTTTGGATGCGCAACACCTTGATTCCGCTTTCAGCAGCCTTTGTGGCCGACGATGGAAGCATTGTGAACATCGCGGACATGAAGCCACAAAGCGACGATTCACACTGCTCCGAGAAACCCGTACGTTTCGTGCTGGAGATGAATGTGGGCTGGTTCGCCAAACGGCAAATCAAAGCCGGGTATCAATTGAGCGGTACCGTTTTCAAGCGCTGAATTGAAAAACCGACGGGCTTACACACCCCAAACCAAGTCTGACTGTTCGGCCAGACATCTTTTGAGCGTTTTCAGCATGGGTGCTGCCCGTTGGCTGATTTGCACCATGGCATCCTTCTCATCATCCAGGAAGCCTTTTCCTGATGCGCCCGCTGCCTGCTTGTGCTCTTGGCGTTTGGCAGCCTCTTGCGCCAACGCGGACTCCAAACGGGCAATCGCTGCAGGGATGTCTTGGGCCAACACAATGCCTTTGACGGGGTCATTGCCCAACATCATGTGAAGCAAGGCCCGAGCGTCGGGCTCCAGCATAATGAGATCGCTGGCGGCTTTTGATTTGAACTTGAACAGCATGGTGGGCTCCAATGAGGAATGATTCAGCGGCCCACCATCTCCACACCTTCGTCGTCAACGGCATCGCCCTGAATCAAGGCCTTGAGTTTATGGCTTGCATGGAAGGTGGCAACACGACGTGCATCAATAGGAATCAATTCTCCTGTGCGCGGATTGCGACCCGGACGAGCTGCCTTGGTGCGGATCTGGAAATTGCCAAAACCGGAAATTTTGACGTCATCGCCAGAAATCAGGCTGTCCACCACCAGGTCAAAAAAGGCATCCACCATGTCCTTCGACTCGCGCTTGTTCAAGCCAATTTGCTCGAACAACAAATCGGCCAAGTGCGCCTTGGTCAGCGCAGGTGTTTCCAGTGATTCAAAACTGATTTGCATGGCGATCTCAGGAACGCAGTCGTGCAGCGACTTGCTGTGTCAACTGGGCCAGCACGGCATTCATTGCGGCATCGATTTGTGCCTCGGTCAGCGTGGCTTCGTCGCTGTGCAAATTCAGGCGAACAGCCAAGCTTTTCTCGCCCACAGCCAAACCACCGGTCGACTCGGCCTTGGGTCGGTAGATGTCAAACAAAACGACGTCACGCAGCAAGCCTTCTGTCGGCGCGGTGTGGATGGTGTTCATCAGTTGGGCATGTGTGACCTGCTCGCTCACGATGACCGCGATGTCGCGCTCAACTGGTTGGTGCTTGGCCACGCTCTTGGACACGGGGACCTTGCGCGCGATAACAGCGTCCAGTGACAACTCAAAAACCACGGGGGCGCTGCTCAGTTCCCATGTTTGACGCCAGCGCGGATGCAACTCGCCAACATGACCAATGTCCACGCCATCCAACACCACGCGAGCCGAACGACCGGGGTGCAACGCCGGATGCTCTGCTGCGACAAATTCCGCCTTGCGCGGGGCCAGCAGCTGCTCCACATCGGCCTTGACATCGTAAAAATCGACGTGACGGGCTTTGCCTTGCCAGCTCAAGGGTTCGACCGGGCCCCATGCCATCCCTGCCACGCGCATGGGCTGGTCAAAGCCGTCCACCGTGGTGTCTGTGCTTTTCACAGTGTCATTGCGCAGGAACACGCGACCCAACTCAAACACGCGCACACGGTCGGCCTTGCGGTCGGCATTGAACTTGACCACCTGCAAGAGCGAGCCGATCAGGCTCGAGCGCATCACGCTCATCTGGCTGGCGATCGGGTTGAGCAGGCGAATCGGGTTGGTGTGACCAGCCAGCTCTTTTTCCCAGGCTTCTTCGACAAAGCTGTAATTGATGGTTTCTTGATAACCCAGAGCCGCAATGGCGCGGCGTACGGCGGACGGGCTGCGCTCGGTCTCAGGGCGCACCTTGGCAGTGATGGGGGCCAGAGGCGGGTTTGTGGGCAGGTTGTTGTAGCCCACCATGCGGGCCACTTCCTCAATCAGATCTTCTTCAATCTGCAAATCAAAACGGAAGCTGGGCGGCGTTACGGTGACGGTCCCTTCGCCTTCGGCGACTTGCAAACCCAGGCCGCGCAAGGCATCGGCGCATTGCTGCTGCGTCAGCGGCATACCGATCACCTTGACCGCACGCGCCACGCGCAGTGTGACGGGTTGGATGGCTGGAATGTTCAGAATCTGGTCATCAATGGGGCCGACTTGGGTCTCGGGCGTGCCGCAGATATCGAGCACCAGCTGGGTGATGCGCTCGATGTGCTCCACGGTGAGCTGAGGGTCTACGCCACGCTCAAAACGGTGGCCGGCATCGGTCGAGAAGTTGAAGCGGCGCGAACGGCCCGCGATGGCCGTGGGCCACCAGAAGGCGGCTTCGATGTAGATGTTTTGGGTGACGTCGGACACGGCGGTAGCGTCGCCACCCATGATGCCCGCGAGCGACTCAACCTGGCTGTCGTCAGCGATCACGCCGACCTTCTCGTCCACGGTCACGGTGTTGCCATTGAGCAACTTGAGCGACTCCCCTGCCTTGCCCCAGCGCACCTGCAGGCCGCCGTGGATCTTGTCGAGGTCAAAAATGTGCGAGGGGCGACCGAACTCGAACATCACGTAGTTGGAGATGTCCACCAAGGGGCTCACGCTGCGCTGTCCGCAACGCGCCAAACGGTCCACCATCCACTGCGGTGTTTGGGCTTGGGTGTTCACGCCCTTGACCACACGGCCGCTGAAACGGCCGCACAGGTCGGGGGCCTGCACATGCACTGCCAGTTTGTCGCTGATCTGCGTGGCCACTGCCGCGAACGTTGGTGCCTTCAAAGTCGCACCGGTCAAGGCCGACACTTCGCGGGCGATGCCGTACACGCTCAAGCAATGCGCCAAGTTGGGCGTGAGCTTGAGCGTCATCAGTGTGTCGTCCAAGTTCAAATACTGGCGAATATCCTGCCCCAGAGGCGCGTCTGCGGGCAACTCCAACAGGCCACCGTGGTCGTCGGCGATCTGCAGTTCTTTGGCCGAGCACAGCATGCCCTGGCTTTCGACACCGCGCAGCTTGCCGACTTTGATCAGGAAAGGCTTGCCATCTTCACCAGGCGGTAATTCAGCCCCCACCATGGCACAAGGCACGCGAATGCCGACACGGGCATTGGGCGCACCACACACAATGTTCAGCAGACTGCCCTGCCCCACATCGACCTGGCACACGCGCAGGCGGTCGGCGTTGGGGTGCTGCAAGGCTTCCTTGATTTCACCCACCACGATTTTGGTGAACGGCGGAGCCACAGGCTCGAGCTCTTCCACTTCGAGACCGGCCATGGTCAGGGTGTCGGCCAGTTGCTGGGTCGTCAGGGACGGGTTGCAGAACTCGCGCAACCAGGATTCAGGAAATTGCATGACTCGGGTCTCGTGTGTCGGACTTGGGAGGTAATTACTGGAACTGGCTCAGAAAGCGCACATCGCCGTCAAAGAACAGGCGCAAGTCGTTGACGCCATAGCGCAACATGGTGAAACGGTCCATACCCATGCCGAAGGCAAAACCAATGTAGTGTTCGGGGTCCAAGCCCATGTTGCGCACCACGTTCGGGTGGACTTGACCGGAGCCACCGACTTCAAGCCAGCGACCCGCCAAAGGGCCGTTTTGGAATTGGATGTCGATCTCGGCGCTGGGCTCGGTGAAGGGGAAAAAGCTGGGACGGAAGCGCAAGATCAAGTCATCGCTTTCGAAGAAGGTGCGGCAAAAATCGGTGACCACGACTTTGAGGTCTTTGAAGCTCACGTTCTCACCGATCCACAGGCCTTCACACTGGTGGAACATCGGAGAGTGGGTGGCATCGGAGTCCACGCGGTAGGTACGGCCCGGCGCGATGACGCGGATCTCGGGCATGCCTTGGCCCGCATCGAGTTGGTTTTTGTAGCGCTTGACGTGCTGCACCGCATGGCGGATTTGCATGGGGCTGGTGTGTGTGCGCAGCAAATGACCGCCTTCGACGTAGAAGGTGTCGTGCATGGAGCGGGCTGGGTGGTCTTCGGGCGTGTTAAGGGCGGTGAAGTTGAACCAGTCGGTTTCGATCTCAGGACCCTGGGCCACTTCAAATCCCATGGAGCCAAAAATGTTTTCGACGCGCTCGAGCGTGAGCGAGACGGGGTGCAAACCGCCCGCATTGGCGCTGCGGCCAGGCAGCGTCACATCCAGCGCTTCGGCTTTGAGCTGCGCTTGCAACTCGGCGTCGGCGAGGGCCTGGCGGCGGTCATTCAATGCAGCCTCGATCGCCTGCTTGGCGATGTTGATAGCGGCGCCGCGGGTTTTCTTGTCTTCCACGCTCAGAGCGGCCATGCCCTTCATCAGCTCGGTGATGCGACCGGCTTTGCCCAGAAACAGGGCTTTGGCGTTTTCGAGGTCAGCAGGTGTCAGTGCCTGCGCAAAACTCTGGCGGGCGGATTCGACCAGGGTGTCCAGCTCGTTCATGGTGTGGGAGATCGTTGATCTGTGTGAGAAAGAACAAAAAAGGGATTGAAGCTTTTGCGAGCCTCAATCCCTTTGATCGAGTGCGTGGCACAGACCCGAAGGCCCGTGTCACCCATGGACTCAAGCTGCGGCCAGTTTGGCTTTGACTTGGTTCACGATGCCAGCAAAAGCGGCCTTGTCGTGCACAGCGATGTCCGCCAGCATCTTACGGTCGATTTCGATGGCAGCCTTCTTCAGGCCGTTGGCGAACTGGCTGTAGGTCAGACCGCATTCACGCGCAGCGGCGTTGATACGGGCAATCCACAACTGACGGAACACACGCTTTTTGGTGCGGCGGTCACGGTAGGCGTATTGGCCAGCCTTCATCACCGCCTGTTTGGCGATGCGGAAGACATTGCCGCGGCGACCGCGGAAACCTTTTGCAAGGGCCAAAACTTTCTTGTGACGGGCGCGTGCCGTTACACCACGTTTAACGCGAGGCATATTTATTCTCCTTGTTCGTCAGTAATTACAGGCCAGCCATGGGCAGCATCTGAGCGATGTGACCCATATTGGTCTCATGCACAGCCACTGCACCGCGAAGGTGACGCTTGTTTTTGGTGGTCTTCTTGGTCAGGATGTGACGTTTGAAGGCTTGACCGCGTTTAACGGTTCCACCGGGACGAACACGGAAGCGCTTTTTAGCACTGCTTTTGGTCTTCATCTTGGGCATATCAATGCTCCTTTAATTGTGCTCGTGAGGCGTCTGCAAAAAATTTGCAGCCTTGTTGGCCCCGAGCCACTTTTAACAAGAGTCACCCGAAAGTGACTCTCGACCCAACCAGCCCGAAGGCCGATCAAATTCTAATTAAGCTGTCTCAGCAGGTGCAGACGCATCTGCAGCCTTGCCACCCGCAACCGGTTTTTTACGGCCTGGTGCGATCATCATGATCATCTGGCGACCTTCCAGTTTTGGAAACTGCTCCACGATGATCGAGTCGGCCAATTCGTCACGAATCCGGTTCAGCAAGTCCATGCCCAACTCTTGGTGGGTGATCTCGCGACCGCGGAAACGCAATGTGATCTTGCATTTGTCACCATCTGCCAAAAAGCGGCGGATGTTGCGCATCTTGATGTTGTAGTCACCATCGTCGGTACCTGGGCGGAACTTGACTTCTTTGATGTCAATGACCGTCTGCTTGGCTTTGGCTTCTGCCGCACGCTTTTGCTCTTGGTATTTGAACTTGCCGTAGTCCATCAAACGGCAAACCGGAGGGGTGGCTGTGGCGGCAATTTCAACCAAGTCCACATCCATCTCACCTGCAAGACGCAAAGCCTCAGCCAAGGACAAAATGCCCATCGGCTCATTTTCAGGGCCGGAAACACGGACCTCAGGGGCCATGATTTCACGGTTCAAACGGTGTTTACGTTCTTCGCGGTGGCGACGATCACGAAATTCGGTAGCGATGACTCAATCCTTTACGGAACAAAACTGCAAAAAGCAGCCCATCCGTCTTTGTGCCCACGGGCCAAAGCTTCTGGCGAAAAACACCTTCAGGCTTTAGAAGCGATGTCGGCTGCAATGAGTTCAATGAACGCATCGATCGACATCACACCGAGGTCTTTGTTGCCTCGGGCGCGCACTGCGACGGTACCTGCCGCCTTCTCTTTGTCGCCAGCGACAAGGATATAAGGCAGCTTTTGCAACGAATGCTCTCGTATTTTATACGTGATTTTCTCGTTACGCAGGTCCAAATCCACCCTAAGGCCTTGATTTGACACCGATTTTTGCAGTTTTGCAGCGATTTCACGACAGTAATCGGCCTGTGCATCCGTGATGTTCAGCACAGACACTTGCAGGGGTGCCAGCCATGTGGGCAAGGCGCCCGCATGCTGCTCAACCAGAATCCCGATGAATCGCTCCATGCTGCCCACGATGGCGCGGTGCAGAATCACAGGGCGTTGACGGCTGCCGTCTTCGGCGGTGTATTCAGCGTCCAGGCGCTCAGACAGGTTGAAGTCCACCTGGATCGTGCCGCACTGCCACTCACGACCAATGGCGTCTTTGAGGGTGTATTCGATCTTGGGACCATAGAAAGCGCCATCGCCTTCAGAAATAACGTACTCGCAACCCGATGCTGTCAAACTGTCCATCAAGGCTTTTTCGGCCTTGTCCCACAACTCATCAGAACCAATGCGGGCTGCTGGACGGGTCGAGACTTTGTACAAGATGTCGGTGAATCCGAAGTCGGCATAGACCTTCTTGAGCACCTTGGTGAAAGTGTCGCACTCAGGCAAGATTTGGTCTTCGGTACAGAAGATGTGCCCATCATCCTGCGTGAAACCGCGCACCCGCATGATGCCGTGCAATCCGCCCGAAGGCTCGTTGCGGTGGCACTGGCCGAACTCGCCGTAACGCAAGGGCAAATCACGGTAACTCTTGATACCCTGCTTGAAAATCAGGATGTGACCTGGGCAATTCATCGGCTTGAGGGCGTAATCGCGCTTTTCCGACTCGGTCGTGAACATGTTGTTCCGGTACTTGTCCCAGTGACCGGTTTTTTCCCACAGGCTCTTGTCGATGATCTGAGGGCCTTTGACCTCTTGATACCCGTTGTCACGGTAAACCTGACGCATGTACTGCTCGATGGTTTGCCAGACGGTCCAACCTTTGGGGTGCCAAAACACCAGACCCGGTGCATGCTCGTCGATGTGGAACAGGTCCAATTCGCGTCCCAGCTTGCGGTGGTCGCGTTTTTCAGCTTCTTCAAGGCGCACCAAGTACTGCTGCAGGTCATCCTTGCTGGCCCAGGCCGTGCCGTAGACGCGCTGCAGCATTTCATTTTTGCTGTCACCGCGCCAGTAGGCGCCCGCCACTTTCATGAGTTTGAAGTGCTTGAGCTTGCCCGTGCTGGGCACATGAGGGCCACGGCACAGGTCCTCAAAATTGCCTTCGCGGTACAAGCTGACATCTTGATCGGCAGGAATACTGGCAATGATTTCGGCCTTGTAATGCTCGCCCAGACCCTTGAAATAGGCCACCGCTTCGTCGCGTGGCAGAACTCGGCGCACCACTGGCTCGTCTTTGTTGGCCAGCTCGGTCATGCGTTTTTCGATGGTGACCAGGTCGTCCGGCGTGAACGGACGGGAGTAGGAAAAGTCGTAATAAAAACCGTTGTCGATCACGGGACCGATGGTGACCTGTGCCTCAGGAAACAAATCTTTAACGGCATAGGCCAACAAGTGCGCCGTAGAGTGACGGATCAGCTCCAGACCCTCAGGATCTTTGGCGGTCACGATGGCCAAGTTGGCGTTGGCCGACATGCTGAAACTGGTGTCCACGAGTTGACCATTGACTTTGCCGCCTAAAGCCGCTTTGGCTAGGCCAGCGCCAATGGAGGCGGCCACGTCAGCCACGGTCACAGGACCGGGAAATTCGCGCAATGAACCGTCGGGGAGTGTGATCTGAACCATGAGTTTGCAAGTAAAAAAGCGCGGCATAGGCCGCGCTTGGGGGAAATGTCTAAACGCTGAGGACAGATTTTACGCCGCCCTCGCCTTCAGCATGCCAAAGTTGATCAGTGGAACTGCTCTTCTTCGGTCGAACCGGTCAAGGCTTTCACGGAGGACGAGCCGCCCTGGATCACAGTGGTCACGTCGTCGAAGTAGCCTGCGCCCACTTCTTGCTGGTGTGACACGAAGGTGTAACCCTTGTCGCGTGCTGCGAATTCAGGCTCTTGCACCATGTTGACGTAGTGCTTCATGCCTTCGCCGTTGGCGTATGCATTGGCAAACTGGAATGTGTTGTACCAGTTGATGTGGATACCGGCCAATGTGATGAACTGGTACTTGTAGCCCAATGCTGACAAGTCTTCTTGGAACGAAGCGATTTGGCTGTCGTTGAGGTTCTTCTTCCAGTTGAAAGAAGGTGAGCAGTTGTAAGACAAGAGCTTGCCTGGGCATGCAGCGTGCACAGCTTGTGCAAATTCGCGAGCGAAGCCAATGTCTGGAACGCCTGTTTCGCACCACACCAAGTCAGCGTAAGGTGCGTATGCAACGCCACGGCTGATGGCTTGCTCCAAACCGTTTTTGACGCGGTAGAAACCTTCTTGTGTGCGCTCGCCCGTCAAGAATGGCTTGTCGTTGGCGTCGTGGTCAGAAGTGATCAAGTTAGCAGCTTCGGCATCGGTACGGGCCAACACGATGGTGGATGTACCCATGACGTCAGCAGCGAAACGTGCAGAGATCAATTTCTCGCAAGCTTCTTGGGTGGGCACCAACACTTTGCCGCCCATGTGACCGCATTTCTTCACGGCAGCCAATTGGTCTTCGAAGTGAACGCCCGCAGCGCCGGATGCGATCATGTTTTTCATCAATTCGAAGGCGTTCAACACGCCGCCGAAACCGGCTTCAGCGTCAGCGACGATGGGCAAGAAGTAGTCGATGAACTCTTTGTCGCCTGGGTTGATACCACGGCCCCATTGAATTTCATCAGCACGTTTGAAGGTGTTGTTGATGCGGCGAACCATGGTGGGCACCGAGTCATACGCGTAGAGCGATTGGTCTGGGTACATGGTTTCAGAAGTGTTGCCGTCAGCAGCCACTTGCCAGCCTGACAAGTACACAGCTTCCAAGCCAGCTTTGGCTTGTTGCATGGCTTGACCCGCAGAGATCGCGCCGAATGCATTGACGTAACCTTTTTTGGCGCCACCGTTGACTTTTTCCCAGAGCTTTTCTGCACCGCGCTTGGCCAAGGTGTGCTCGATGGGCATGCTGCCGCGCAGACGCACGACGTCGGCTGCAGAGTAACCACGCTTCACGCCTTTCCAGCGCGGGTTGGTGGCCCAGTCTTTTTCGAGGGCTGCGATTTGTTGTTCACGGCTCAGTTGTTCGGTGAGGTTAGCGGGCATGAGAAGACTCCTGAAGTCAAGTTGAAATCGGGCGATTTGGGCAGCGAATTCTGCTTTGTCGGTGCCTCAATCTTAACTCTTATAGAAGACTTATTTCGATTCTTATGTCTTATACAAGACTTATTTTTTATTGTTTAAAATCATTGCCTTAGGATAGAAATTCCACAATATGATTTTATTTTTTCCATATTGAGAAAATTTTCAGGGATCAATTGGCTTGAATTTTTATATTACGGAAAGCCCAGAAGAATCATGAGATTCCAGTCCATCAAAAAAGGCGTTAAAACTCAAATCAGAGCGCATCCAACACGCCAGGCAATATGACGTCACGGCAAATTCATCGCCAAGACAGAGAACAAAGAGATGTCTTAGCTCAAACAAATCGCCCAACACCTTAAAAAATCAGGATCAACCCCTATAGAAAAATGAGATTTCGGGTTGGAAAGGGGTCGATTCTCCAGTAGCATGCACTCAGCTGAAAACAAACTGTGAATCAGCGACGAACTCTTTTCCGATCAAAGGAACATCATCATGGCAACTGCGAAAAAAACCCCGGCAAAAAAAGCTGCTCCCGCTACCAAAGCAGCCCCAGCCAAAAAAGCTGCTCCTGCTAAAAAAGTGGCTGCAAGCGCTCCTAAAGCTGCGGCAAAAGCCCCAGCCAAAAAAGCTGCGCCTGCAGCAAAACGCACGCCTAACCCTGCGTTCATGAAGGCTTTGACTCCCAGTGCCGCATTGGCTGCTGTGGTCGGCGCCACACCGCTGCCGCGCACTGAAGTGGTCAGCAAAATGTGGGTTTACATCAAAAAGCACAACCTGCAAGACAGCGTGAATCGCCGTGCCATCAACGCCGACGACAAGCTCAAGGCTGTGTTTGGCAAAGCTCAAGTCACCATGTTCGAAATGGCAGGCTTGATCGGCAAGCACCTGAAGTAATTCAGCAAAGTTTTTGCCCATCAAAAAACCCGCCTTGGCGGGTTTTTTTGTTTCCGGGAATAGGCCTCTCAGAATCCAATGAAAAAAGGTCAGCCTTTGGGGGCTTGCTTCGCCAAAGCAGCTTGGGTGATGGCGCTCAAGGTTCCGCGTGTGGTGATCACCTCGGGGTCGAGAATCACCTCAATCAAAGTGCCTTGCGGACGCGCTAGAGCCTCAAGAAGCGCCGCTTCAAAGCCGTCGGTTTGCTCTAGGCGGACACCCACATACCCATAGGCTTGGGCCAACGCCGAAAAATCAGGATTTTGAAGACTGGAACCGGTCACATGATCGGGGTATTCGCGCTCTTGGTGCATGCGGATGGTGCCGTACATGCCGTTGTTGAGCAAAACAATGATGCTTTTACCGCCATGCTGGACTGCGGTAGCAAGCTCTTGACCGTTCATCAAAAAGTCACCGTCACCCGCGATGGTGAAGGCAACCCGGCCAGTCAATAAGTTCGCCGCAATGCCAGCAGGAACGCCATAACCCATGGCACCAACAGTTGGCGCCAACTGGGTTTTATAGCCTTTCACCAAGCCGTGGTGCTTGAAAAAGCGGTGCACCCAACTGGCAAAGTTGCCCGCTCCGTTGGTGAGCACAGCATCGGCTGGTAAATGCTTCTGCAGTGTCGCGACGATGGCGGGCATGTCGATAGGACCAGGCAGCGCTTGGGGCTGCAAGTTAACAAGATAGTCCGCATGGGCGAACTTCGTCCATTCAGTCCAAGGTAACTCGGGAGGAGCAGTCAAGACCTCCAAGCTGCGCGCTGCTGCGTTCATGGTGGCATGGATGGCCAAATCGGCTTGGTAAACCCGGTTGAGTTCCTCGGCGCTCGAATGGATGTGCACCAGTTTCTGACGGGTTTTCGGGGCTTGCAGCAGGGTGTAGCCCCCAGTGGTCATTTCCCCCAGACGAGGGCCAATGGCCAGGATCAAATCCGCATCACGAACACGCTGAGCCAAGGCGGGTCCAATGCCAATGCCTACATCACCCGCATACAGGGGATGGTGGTTATCAAAGGTGTCTTGAAAGCGAAAAGCATTGGTCACAGGCAACTGCCAGTTCTCAGCAAAACGCTGGAGAGCTTGGGCCGACTGCATCGTCCAACCGCCGCCCCCTGCAATCACCAATGGCTGGCGTGCCGCCAACAACATGTCGCGCAGGGTGCGCAGAGCGCCGGGGTCACTCCAAGCTTGTATGGGCTCCAAGCGTGGCAAAGGGTCCGAGTTGACGGGCTGAGTCAGCATGTCCTCGGGCAACACCAAAACCACTGGACCAGGTCGGCCGTTCATGGCCGTGGCAAATGCACGAGCGACGTACTCAGGTAAGCGCTCAGGATCGTCCACCCGTTCGACCCGCTTGGCCATGCCTTTGGTAGAGGGTCCAAAGAAATGGGTGTAATCCATTTCCTGGAAAGCTTCACGATCGCGGGTGTCGCTCGCCACGTCGCCCACAAACAAAATCATGGGTGTCGAGTCTTGGAACGCCGTGTGCACGCCAATCGACGCGTTGGTGGCACCGGGGCCGCGGGTCACAAAGCAAATCCCGGGACGCCCCGTGAGCTTGCCTTGCGCTTCGGCCATGAAAGCGGCACCGCCTTCTTGTCGGCAAGTGACAAACTGAATGCTTCCCCGGTGCAAGTGAAAGCCATCCAGCACCGCCAAATAACTTTCTCCTGGGACGCCAAAAGCATGGGTAACGCCTTGGGCCAGAAGGCATTCAACGAGCAGGTGGCCGGCAATTTTTGAAGTCATGCCTTATTGTGCCCAAGACCGTCCTGCCCGACTGTCACTGCCGCGCACATGAGGTGCCGCTCAGAAGCCATCAAACCGCCAGTTCGACCACCTTGAAGTCAAATTGCCCGGGGTTGCGGACCGGGTCCACCGTCACTTCGATCGTGCATTTGGGAGGGAAACGGCCTTCCAACAACAATTTCGACAAGGGGTTTTCCAAGCGCTGCTGAATGGCTCGCTTCAGGGGACGGGCACCAAACACCGGATCGAACCCTACTTTGGCCAATTCCGACAAAGCGGCAGGGCTGACATTCAAGTTCAGGTCCATGCGGGCCAGACGGGCTTGCAAGACTTGCAGCTGAATTTGGGCAATGCTGGCAATGTGCTCCGCATCCAAACCGTGGAAGACCACCGTCTCATCTATGCGGTTCAAAAACTCCGGACGGAAATGGGTTTTGAGTTCATCCCAAACCGCATCTTTGATGTCCTCTGCAGGCTGCCCCACCATGGACTGGATCAGGTGTGAGCCCAAATTGGAGGTCATCACAATTACCGTGTTTTTGAAATCCACCGTGCGGCCCTGGCCATCGGTCAACCGGCCATCGTCGAGGACCTGAAGCAAGACATTGAACACATCTGGATGGGCCTTTTCCACTTCGTCGAGGAGCAGCACGCTGTAGGGTTTGCGGCGCACAGCCTCTGTCAAATAACCGCCCTCCTCGTAACCCACATAACCGGGGGGCGCACCAATCAGACGCGCCACCGAGTGCTTTTCCATGAACTCACTCATGTCCATCCGGATGAGGTGGTCCTCGCTGTCAAACAAGAACCCGGCCAAGGCTTTGCACAATTCGGTTTTCCCCACGCCTGTGGGCCCCAAAAAGAGAAAAGAACCCGTGGGTCTGTTCGGATCAGACAGACCTGAGCGCGAGCGGCGGATGGCGTTGGCCACGGCGGCGATGGCCTCGTCTTGCCCCACCACCCGCTGGTGGAGTTTGACTTCCATTTGCAACAATTTCTCGCGCTCACCCTGCATCATCTTGGCCACAGGAATGCCTGTGGCCCGCGAGACCACCTCGGCAATTTCCTCGGCGCCCACTTGGGTGCGCAACAAGCGGTGCACAGGCTTTTCACCCGGTGCAGATTCTTTGGCTTGGACTTCTTTGAGTGTTTTTTCCAAAGCGGGCAATTTGCCGTACTGCAGTTCCGCCACTTTGTTGAAGTCGCCCTTGCGCGTCAGGTCTTCGATTTGCTGGCGCAACTGGTCAATTTCTTCACGCACCTGCTGCCCCCCCTGGGCTTGGGCTTTTTCGGCTTGCCAAATTTCCTCGAGGTCGGCCGACTCTTTTTTGAGCTTGACGATTTCTTCTTCAATCAATTCAAAACGCTTTTGAGAGGCTTCATCATTTTCTTTGCGCACGGCCTCGCGCTCAATTTGCAACTGAATCAGGCGGCGATCCAATTTGTCCATGACCTCGGGCTTGGAGTCGATTTCGATTTTGATTTTGGCCGCCGCCTCGTCAATCAGGTCGATCGCCTTGTCGGGCAAAAAACGGTCGGTGATGTAACGGTGGCTCAGTTCGGCCGCGGCCACAATGGCCGGATCGGTGATGTCGACACCGTGGTGAATTTCGTACTTCTCTTGCAAGCCTCGCAAAATGGCAATGGTGGCCTCAACAGAAGGTTCATTGACCAGAATTTTCTGGAAGCGGCGCTCCAATGCGGCGTCTTTCTCAATGTATTTGCGGTACTCATCCAGTGTGGTGGCTCCCACGCAATGCAGTTCGCCACGGGCCAATGCAGGTTTGAGCATGTTGCCCGCGTCCATGGCGCCTTCGGCCTTGCCAGCGCCCACCATGGTGTGCAGCTCGTCAATGAAAACAATGGTCATGCCTTCGTCTTTGGCCAACTCACTGAGCACGGTTTTCAGGCGTTCTTCAAACTCGCCACGGAACTTGGCACCGGCCAGCAATGCAGCCATGTCAAGTGACAGCACCCGCTTGCCCTTGAGTGAATCGGGCACCTCACCCGCCACGATGCGTTGGGCCAACCCTTCAACGATCGCCGTTTTGCCCACGCCAGGCTCGCCAATCAAAACGGGGTTGTTTTTGGTGCGGCGCTGCAACACCTGAATGGCCCGGCGGATCTCATCGTCACGGCCAATCACAGGGTCCAACTTGCCCATGCGGGCACGTTCCGTCAGATCAATGCAGTACTTTTTCAGAGCTTCACGCTGGCCTTCCGATTCAGCGCTGCCCACGTTTTGACCGCCGCGCACGGCATCGATGGCAGACTCCAGACTCTTTCGGCTCATGCCCTGCTCTTTGACCAAACGCCCAATCTCACCTTTTTGATCGGCCAAGGCCAACAAAAAGAGCTCGCTGGCAATGAATGCATCACCCCGTTTGATCGACTCTTTTTCGGCCGCTTGCAGCAGTTTGGCCAAATCAGGCCCCACCTGAACTTGGTCTTGTCCCGTCACCTTGGGCAAGCGGTTCACCGCAGTTTCAGCCGCCAACAGCAAACCTGGCACTTGCACGCCAGCCCGCAGCAGCAAAGATTTGGGGCCATCGTCTTGTTTGAGCATGGCCAGCAAAACGTGCGCAGGCTCGATGTAAGCATGGTCTCCACCCAGCGCCAATGACTGCGCATCGGACAGGGCTTCGTGGAATTTGGTGGTCAATTTATCTAAGCGCATGAAAGCTCTCCAATGGGACCTAGCTTGGGGGTGATTGGCCATTTTCAAGCGGCGCAAGCTGTGCTTTGTTGCCTAAAATCAAGAAATGCAGATCCATCAACTGTCCGTCAGCCACGAAGAGGTCCAAGACCGCTTGTTGGTGCGCCTGAACACACAAGAAGCACACGAATACCGTTTTTGGCTTACCCGCCGCTTGGCGCTTCGCTTGCTGCCGGCCTTGGACCAATCTCTGATTCGTTTAGAAGCTGCCCAACCCGGTGTTGCTGCCACTGACCTGAGCACGCAACAAATTTTGACGGACATCAAGCGAGATGCTTTCTTGCAAAACGCCGATTTCGCCACGCCCTATGCTGCTGTTGCACAACACTTGCCTTTGGGTCCTGAGCCCCTGCTGGTCACAGATGTCCAAATGACACTGCAAGCCCAAGGCAACTTGGAGGTGGTTTTTCAACAGAAAAAAGGTGACAGCATTCAGTCCTGCCACCTCAACCTGCAAGCCCAGTTGGTGCATGGATTGGTCCATTTGCTGAAAGAAACCTTGATCAAAGCCGAGTGGGAAATCGGCTCACCCGCTAGGCCTCTCAACAACGAGGCGTCAGGCCCATTACCCATGGGGCCAACGGCTTACAAACACTGAGCGGCAACAGTGCGCCCATGACACAGCAAGACACCCGTCACGGCGAAAGTTTTCAGCGGTTGTTGCTCTGAATGCCCCAACGGGCCAAGGCGGCATCGTCTGAAACTCGGGCGTCCACCCACTGCGCACCTTGCGGAGTTTGCTCTTTTTTCCAGAACGGGGCTTGGGTTTTGAGGTAATCCATCAAAAATTCACAAGCCTTGAAGCTTTCACCCCGGTGTGCAGAGGTCACGGCCACCAGCACAATTTGATCTGCAGGCAACAAACGACCAACACGGTGCACCACCCGAGCCGCATAAAAGTCAAAGCGCTGATGGGCTTGCTCAATCATGGCTTCGATCGATTTTTCGGTCATGCCAGGGTAATGCTCCAGCTCCATCGCTTGGACTTCATCTGCCGCTTGACCCGTGAGAGCGCGGGTGTCACGAACCGTCCCCACAAAACTGCAAACTGCCCCTACGCGCAAGTCTTGTTCACGCAGAAAGTTGATTTCTTGCGACACATCGAAATCTTCGGTTTGTATCGTCACTTGTGGCTGCATGCGTTCAGCCTCCGGTTACAGGTGGAAAAAATGCCACTTCGCAATCACCCACCAAAGCCGTGTTGTCGCTGGCCATGACTTGGTTGACGGCCACACGGACAGGCAAACCCAGGGCCAGGCACTGTGCGTGTGCACCACCGCGTGCGATCAAGGATTGCCGCAGGGCCGCCACATCGGCCGCCGAAGTTTCGATGGTCTCGCTGCCCACACCGATGGTTTCACGCAAGGACGCGAAATAACGCAGCTGAATTTTCATGACAGCCACTCCGAAAAAGACCAAAAGTTGAGCATATCCCCATGGGCAATGGTTTGATCAGCCGGGTTGTCAACCACCCCATCCCCCCAAACCACGGATGTCAAAACACCAGAGCTTTGGTTCGGAAAAAAATCCAAGCCGCCTTGGGCATTGCGCCGCACGCGCAAGAATTCACGCCGCTTGTCGGCTTTGGGCAGGTCAAAGTGAGCTGGCAAGCGGTACGCTACGGGCGGCTGAGCTTGAGCACCCTGCAGCGCAAATATCAAGGGTTTCACCAAAAGCAAGAAGGTGATGAAGCTGGAGACGGGGTTACCGGGTAAGCCCACAAAATGGGCCGTACCCGACACGGACTCTCGCCGCACATGGCCAAAGGCAAAAGGTTTACCGGGTTTCATGGCAATTTGCCAAAGTGCTAACTCGCCCAAGGCTTGCACCGCGGGTTTCACATGGTCTTCCTCACCCACCGACACGCCGCCGCTGGTGACAATCAAATCATGCTGCTCAGAGGCAGATTGGAGTGCGGCCACTGTGGCATCGCGGCGATCAGGAACGATGCCCAAATCGCTCACCTCGCAGCCCATTCGCTGCAACAAAGCCCGCAAGAAGAAACGGTTGGAGTTGTAAATGGCTCCGGGCCGCATGTCCCCTGGGGCCACATCGCCGGGCATGACCAACTCATCACCCGTCGAAAACAAAGCCACTTTAGGCCGCGCCATGACTTGCAGATGCGACAGACCCAAGCTCGCTGCCAAACCCAATTCGGCAGGACCGAGTTTTTGACCACGCTTGAGCACCGTGTCACCCGCTCTGACATCTTCGCCACTGCGGCGGATCCACTGACCCGCCTTGGGGGTGGTCAAGAATCGCACCCGGTTGGCATCCTGGCCGCTGATTGGCTCGGTTTGCTCCTGCATCACGATGGCATCGGCCCCAGGAGGAACCGGAGCCCCCGTGAAAATGCGTGCTGTTTGCCCAGGCAGCAAGTCCTCACCAAAGTGGCCTGCCGCAATCCGTTGCGTCACGGTCAATTCGGTACCTGATTGCTGAATGTCGGCGCTGCGAACAGCGTAACCATCCATGGAGGAATTGTCGAAAGCCGGCACCTGCAAAGCTGAGACCACGTCTTGCGCCAAGAAGCGACCATCGGCATCCAAAGTGGCCACCGTGTCTGACCGTGTCAAAGGATGAATGTGCTTCAACAAGGCCTGCAAGGCATCGTCCAGTGACATCAACGGAGCGCGGGGGGCGTGGCTCATGGTGTTCAGTCGCAGTGCTGGGTGATGTAAGCCTTGATCAAATTCACATCCGCCTTCATGACCTGCACCCGTTTGGGCAAAGATTCAATGCCTTCAAACTGCGGAGGACGCTCGGGCTGACGGCCCAAAGCTTCGACGATGGTGGCCGCAAATTTGATGGGCAGAGCGGTTTCAAGCACAACCATGGGCACTTGAGGGTTCAGATGCTCTTTCGCCACCTTGACGCCATCGGCCGTGTGGGTGTCGATCATCACGCCGTAGTGGGCAAATACGTGTTGGATGGTTTTCAGGCGGTCGGCGTGGGTACTGCGGCCACTGTCAAAACCATAAGTCGTGGCGGCTTGACCAAATCGGGCGTCGCCCGACAGATCGAAGAACCCGTGGCGGCTCAAACCTTCGCCAAAGATGGCTTTGGTTTTGGCGGCATCGCGTTCGAGCAGGTCGAACACAAAACGCTCGAAATTGCTGGCCTTGGAGATGTCCATCGAGGGGCTGGACGTTTCGTGCGTGTCTGCCGTGCCGCGAACGCGGTAAATGCCAGTGCGGAAGAACTCGTCGAGCACATCGTTTTCGTTGGTCGCGACCACCAAGCGGTCAATCGGCAAGCCCATCATGCGGGCCACATGTCCAGCGCAGACGTTGCCGAAGTTGCCACTGGGCACGGTGAAGCTGACCTTCTGGTCATTGCTTTGGGTGGCTTGAAAGTAGCCCGCAAAGTAGTACACCACCTGGGCCAGCAAACGCGCCCAGTTGATGGAGTTCACGGTGCCAATTTTGTATTTGCGCTTGAAATCCAGATCGTTGGAGACCGCCTTGACAATGTCCTGGCAGTCGTCGAACACGCCTTCGACGGCGATGTTGTGGATGTTGTCGTCGAGCAAACTGAACATTTGCGCTTGCTGGAACGGACTCATGCGGCCGTTGGGGCTCGTCATGAAAACACGCACGCCCTTTTTGCCGCGCATGGCATATTCGGCCGCACTGCCTGTATCGCCGGAAGTCGCGCCAAAAATGTTCAGCTCTTCGCCTCGGCGGGCCAGTTCGTACTCAAACAAGTTGCCCAGCAACTGCATGGCCATGTCCTTGAACGCCAAGGTGGGGCCGTTGGACAGGGCTTCCAAATACAAATCGGGCTGGGCTTGGCCCGCGGTCTGCAAAGGTTTGAGTGGGACGATTTCTTTCGTCCCGAAAACCTCAGGCGTGTACGTCTTGCGACACAAGGCCTGCAGGTCATCGCGAGGAATGTCGTCGATATAGAGCGACAGAACCTCGAAAGCCAAGGCCGCATACCCTTGACTTTGCCAGACACTGCGCAACCGGGTCAGGGCTGTCGCATCGATCTGTGGGTAGCTCTCAGGGAGGTACAAGCCACCATCTGGCGCCAAGCCTTCGAGCAGGATTTCACAAAATTGTTTGCGGTCAGCATGACCGCGGGTGGACAAATAGCGCATCAGTTCAACTCTTCTTTGCGAATGCGCACGATGGGCGCCATCACGGTGGGCAAGGCCTGCATTTGGGCCAGTACGCCGTTCAAAGTGCCTTCACGGGTATCGTGCGTCAAGATGATCACGTCGGTTTGGTTTTCACCTGCTTGGCTGACTTGATCGGCTTCGCGCTGCAAAACGGCATCGATGCTGATGCCTGCCTCTGCGAGCAAACCAGTCAGCTTGGCCAGCACGCCTGCTTGATCGGCCACGCGCAGGCGCAGGTAATAGCTGGTCACAACCTCAGACATTGGCAACACCGACAAATTGCTCATCGAACCGGGTTGGAATGCCAAGTGCGGCACGCGGTTCAGAGGGTCGGCGGTGTGCAAACGGGTGATGTCCACCAGATCAGCGATCACCGCGCTGGCAGTGGGCTCGGAACCTGCGCCTTTGCCGTAATACAAAGTGGTGCCCACGGCGTCGCCTTGCACCATCACGGCGTTCATCGCGCCTTCGACATTGGCAATCAGACGCTGGGTTGGCACCAGGCTCGGGTGCACTCGCAACTCAATGCCTTGGGCCGTGCGCTTGGTGATACCGAGCAGCTTGATGCGGTAGCCCAATTGCTCGGCGTACTTGATGTCGGCCGCACCCAGTTTCGTGATGCCTTCGACATAAGCCTTGTCAAACTGAACAGGAATACCAAAGGCAATGGCGCTCATCAAGGTCACCTTGTGTGCAGCGTCCACGCCTTCAATGTCAAAAGTCGGGTCGGCCTCGGCATAACCCAGACGCTGGGCTTCCTGGAGCACCACGCCAAAGTCCAGCCCCTTATCGCGCATCTCCGACAAAATGAAGTTGGTGGTGCCGTTGATGATGCCCGCCACCCACTGGATTCTGTTGGCCGTCAGGCCCTCGCGCAGCGCCTTGATGATCGGGATACCCCCGGCCACGGCGGCTTCAAAAGCCACCATCACGCCCTTGGCTTGCGCAGCCGCGAAAATCTCGGTCCCATGGACCGCCAGCAGCGCCTTGTTGGCTGTGACCACATGCTTGCCCGCGGCGATGGCTTCCATGACCAGGGCCTTGGCAATGCCGTAACCACCAATCAGCTCAACCACGATGTCGATCTCGGGGTTGGCGATCACAGCGCGGGCATCGCCCACCACCTGAACGCCCTCACCCACCAGGGCCTGGGCGCGCGCAACGTCCAAGTCGGCCACCATGGTGATCTCTATGCCACGACCGGCTCGGCGCTGGATTTCCTCTTGGTTGCGCTTGAGCACATTGAAAGTGCCGCTGCCCACAGTGCCCATGCCCAAAAGGCCCACTTTGATCGGTTTCATTTTTATCTTCTTTACTGCTGTGCGCCCGAAATGCTCGGGCAAGGATTGAATTCAGGCCACCAAGGCTTCGGTGCCAAAGCGTTGACGAGCGCCTTCCAAAAAGCGCGCCACGCGCGCAATCGCTTCTCGCAAATCGTCTTCATGCGGCAAAAACACAATGCGGAAGTGATCCGGATCGGGCCAGTTGAAACCCGTGCCCTGCACCAACATGACCTTGGTTTCCTCCAGCAGTTGCAAGAAAAAATCCTGGTCGTCCTGTACAGGGTAAATCTGGGGATCCAGTTTGGGGAACATGTACAGCGCAGCACGCGGCTTGACGCAACTGACACCTGGGATCGCGGTGATCAGCTGGTGCGCCAAATCGCGCTGCTTGCGCAAGCGACCACCCTCACCCACCAACTCGTTGATGCTTTGGTGACCACCCAAGGCCGTTTGAATGGCCCATTGACCCGGCACGTTGGCACACAAGCGCATGTTCGACAGCATGTTCAGGCCTTCGATGTAATCGCGGGCTCTCTTTTTATCGCCCGAGATCACCATCCAGCCTGCACGGTAGCCGCAAGATCGGTAGCTCTTGGACAAAGAGTTGAAAGTCAGGGTCAGCACATCTTGAGACAAACTGCCCAAAGGCGTGTGTTTGACGCCGTCGTACAAAACCTTGTCGTACACCTCATCGGCAAAGATCACCAAACCGTGTTCCCGGGCAATGGCCACAATGCCTTTGAGCAACTCATCGGCGTACAAAGCCCCTGTGGGATTGTTGGGGTTGATGACCACAATGCCTTTGGTGCGCGGAGTCACTTTGGCTCGGATATCGGCCAAATCAGGCATCCAGCCATTGGCCTCTTCGCAGCGGTAATGCACAGGGGTGCCGCCCGACAAACTGGCCGCGGCCGTCCACAAGGGGTAATCTGGGGAAGGCAGGAGCAGTTCATCGCCGTTGTCCAGCAAGGCGTTGGTGGCCATGACGATCAATTCGCTGGCACCGTTGCCCAAGTAAATGTCATCCAGCGTGACGCCCAAAATACCCTGCTTTTGGGTTTCGTGCATCACGGCCTTTCGCGCCGCGAAAATGCCTTTGCTGTCTGAATAACCCGCCGAATTGGGCAGGTTGCGGATCATGTCCTGTTGAATTTCCTCAGGGGCATCAAAGCCAAAAACCGCCAGGTTTCCGATGTTCAGTTTGATGATTTTCTGACCGTCTTCTTCCATCTGACGAGCGCGGTCCATGATCGGGCCACGTATGTCATAACAAACGTTGGCGAGCTTGGCTGATTTCTGAATGGGCTTCAAAGTGCCTCCAAAAGGAGTTTCAAGAGGGAGAAAACCTATAATTTGACCACATTTCAAGGCTATCTCAGCCCAAAATTCCAGAGGTTCGCCTCTATTGTTCAGCTGGCAAGGCCAAGCCTTCAAACTCATCCCCATGAAATTACAACCCGATAAATCCAACAGCCTGACCATCAATGCCTACGGGCCAGGCTGGATCGAGGTCAATGGACAGCGCTTCACGAGCTCTTTGATCGTCAGCAGCCTGGCTGGCTCAAGTCCGCTGGTCTGGGATGCAGCTCACTTTGAAGACCTGAGCCCCCTGGATTTTGAAGTTTTGGCACAAAGCGGTGCCGAGCTGGTCTTGTTTGGCAGCGGTCAGCGCCTGCGCTTCCCACAACCCGCTTGGTTCGCCAGTTTGATCCAAAAAGGCATCGGCATGGAAACCATGGACACGCCTGCCGCCTGCCGCACTTACAACATTTTGGCCAGTGAAGGCCGCAAGGTGGTCGTCGCCTTGCTGATGGAAGCGTAAAGCATGGATGAAGGCGACATATGGGTCATGAGAAGGACTGATCAGTCTATAGGGTTGCATTCAGAGTAAAATCTAGAGTTGCCGAGGCCTAGGCCTTTAGCGTTTCTGTCGACCATGCACGTCGCCAGGCGCTCCACCTGTCAAGCGAGTTCAAAGTTTTATGGCGATCGTTCTTAACAAACCCCTCCCCGAATTTGAAGCCAACGCGACCAGCGGCCTGAAAGTTTCCAACGTTTCTCACCTCGGCCAACCCGTGGTTTTGTTCTTTTACCCCAAAGACAACACACCCGGCTGCACCACAGAGGCCATGCAGTTCCGTGACAAATACAAAGACTTTGTCAAAGCAGGCGCGCTGGTGTTGGGTGTATCGCGTGACAACATGAAATCGCACGATGACTTCAAAGGCAAGTTGGAATTGCCCTTCGAGTTGATCGCGGACACCGAAGAAAAAATGTGCCACATGTTTGGCGTGGTCAAAAACAAGATCATGTACGGCAAAAAAGTCAAAGGCATCGAGCGCAGCACTTTCTTGGTGGGTGCAGACGGCACTCTGAAACAAGAGTGGCGCGGCCTGAAAGTGCCGGGTCATGTGGAAGAAGTCCTCAAAGCTGTCAAAGACCTGAAAAAAGCCGCGGCAGTGGCCTGATGCCCTTGTCTCGGTTCTGACTTTTGGCTCGTGCATAATGATTTCATGCCGCTGAAAATCAGCCCTCTCCTTAAAAAGCCGCCTGGTTATCCAGGCGGCTTTTTATTTTTTGACTTCTGAATCTTTTTCCCTTTTAGAGACCATTGCCCATGCCACTGCCACCCGCTCCTACTCAACGTGCCAGCCGTTTGACGCAAGCCGCTTTTGCCTCATCTGGTGCGGAGGAAGAAAACGCCCCAGCCATGATTCAGGTCGAAACCAAGTCCTTGAAGTCGGTCGCGGTTTCAGAGGAAGCTGCAGTGCCAGTCCGAGCACAGGACAGCAAACGCAACGCCCGCCCTCGCAAACCCGCTGCCGCATCTGCAGATACTGCGACTGCCACGCGTTCAGAACGGCAAACAAGCCCAGGATCTGGCCTTGAAAAGGCCAACACAGCGGCCAAACCAGGTTCTGCCCAGGCCACGGCAAACCGCTCCAAACGCAAGAACGGACCCAAGAAACTCTTCGTTTTGGACACCAATGTCCTCATGCACGACCCCATGAGTCTGTTCCGCTTTGAAGAGCACGATGTTTTCTTGCCGATGATCGTGCTGGAAGAGCTCGATGGTCACAAAAAAGGCATGACCGAAGTGGCACGCAATGCCCGCCAAGCCAGCCGGTCACTGGACGTTTTGGCCTCTGGGCAAGGGGAAGACCTGAGCCAAGGCTCGCCTTTGAGCGTCACAGGCCACTCTGACGCGACGGGCCAATTGTTTTTCCAAACCCAAGCGCTCGACTTGAGCCTGCCCTTGGCCCTGCCACAAGGCAAGGCCGACAACCAAATTTTGGGCGTTGTGAAAGCGCTGGGTCAGCTGCATGCCCCCCGCGAGGTGGTTCTGGTGTCCAAGGACATCAACATGCGCGTCAAGGCCCGCGCCTTGGGTCTGCAGGCCGAAGACTACCAAAACGACAAAACGCTGGAAGACGGCGATTTGCTCTACCCAGGTTCTTTGGCATTGCCAGCCGATTTTTGGGTCAAAAACGGCAAAACGGTGGAAAGCTGGCAGCAAGGCACGCACACGTTTTACAGAATTGCTGGCCCCATCGTGCCCAGCTTGTTCATCAACCAGTTTGTGTATTTCGAAGCACCGGGCGAACCGAGTTTGTACGCACGGGTGACCGAAATCCGTGGCAAAACAGCTGTCTTGCGGACCTTGAAAGATTTCGGCCATCAAAAAAATGCCGTTTGGGGCGTGACCGCACGCAACCGCGAACAAAACTTCGCCGTCAATTTGCTCACCGACCCAGACATTGATTTCGTGACATTGGCAGGCACTGCGGGCACGGGCAAAACCCTCATGGCCTTGGCGGCAGGCTTGACCCAAGTGCTGGACGACCGCCGTTACACCGAGATCATCATGACCCGTGCTACGGTGAGCGTGGGCGAGGACATTGGCTTTTTGCCAGGCACTGAAGAAGAAAAAATGGGCCCCTGGATGGGCGCACTGGACGACAACTTAGAGTTTTTGGCCAAGGGCGATGGCGGCAATTCAGGTGAATGGGGTCGCGCAGCCACCAACGAGCTGATCAAGAGCCGCATCAAGATCAAGAGCATGAACTTCATGCGCGGCCGTACTTTCATGAACAAATACGTGATCATTGACGAGGCCCAGAACCTGACGCCCAAGCAAATGAAAACCTTGATCACCCGAGCTGGCCCGGGCACCAAAATCATTTGCATGGGCAATTTGGCCCAAATTGACACGCCTTATTTGACCGAAGGCTCATCGGGCTTGACCTATGCGGTGGACCGATTCAAAGGCTGGGCACACGGCGGCCACATCACCTTGGCACGTGGCGAGCGTTCGCGCTTGGCAGACTTTGCCAGCGACGCTCTCTGAGCGTCAGCCAAGAGCGCCAGTCGGGTCTCAGTAATCGTCGCTCAGACCCGACGCCAAACTTTCGAAACGCGTCAAGTTCTTCAGGAAGGTCAAACGGACCGTGCCTGTGGGGCCGTTTCGTTGTTTGCCGATGATGATTTCGGCCACACCCGGATCTTTGGAATCCTTGTTGTAGTAATCGTCGCGGTAAATGAACATGATGATGTCGGCATCCTGCTCAATCGCACCTGACTCCCGCAAATCGCTCATCATGGGGCGTTTGTCGGTGCGCTGCTCCACGCTTCGGTTGAGCTGCGACAGCGCAATCACAGGGCATTGAAGTTCTTTGGCCAGCATTTTCAGGCCCCGCGAAATCTCGCCCAACTCGGTGGCGCGGTTGTCGCCGCCTGAACCACCCGAGCCACTCATCAGCTGCAAATAGTCGACCACGATCAAACCCAACTTGCCACACTGGCGAGACAAACGCCGGGCATTGGCACGCAGCTCTGACGGCGTGAGGCCGGGTGTTTCATCGATGTGCAAAGACACGGTGCGCAGCTTTTCGATGGCTTCGGTCAAACGTGGCCATTCGTCGTCGCTGAGTTTGCCCGTGCGCAAATGGCCTTGATCGATTCGACCAATCGAGCCCACCACACGCACTGCCAACTGCGATGCGCCCATTTCCATCGAGAACACTGCCACGGGCAAGCCCTCGTTCAAAGCCACATGCTCAGCAATGTTGATCGCGAAAGCGGTTTTACCCATCGATGGACGCGCGGCCAGCACCACCAGGTCTCCAGCTTGCAGGCCTGAAGTCATGCGGTCCAAATCGTAAAAACCGGTTGGTACCCCCGTGACTTCGTTGGGGTTGTCGGCCATCTCTTGAACACGGTCAAGCAACTCCACGACCAGGGTGTCCATGGACTGAAAGCCCTGCTTCATGCGCGAGCCTTCTTCACCGATGTTGAAGATTTTTTGCTCGGCCTCGTCCAAGATGCGGTCGATCGCTTTGCCTTGCGGGTTGAAGGCGTTGGTGGCGATTTCGTCGCTGGCCGACACCAACTTGCGCAGAATCGAGCGCTCACGCACGATCTCGGCATAACGTCGAATGTTGCTGGCACTGGGCACGTATTGCGCCAAGGAGTTCAAGTAACCCAGACCGCCCATTTCGGCTGTTTTGCCTTGGTTTTGCAACTGCTCACTCACGGTGATCACGTCTGCAGGCTTGGACGTGTTGATCAATGCCCCAATGGCTGCATAAATCAACTTGTGCTCGTGGCGGTAAAAGTCCGTATCCACCAGCAAATCGCCCACACGGTCCCAAGCACCGTTGTCGAGCAGCAAGCCCCCCAACACGCTCGACTCGGCTTCGATCGAATGCGGCGGCACACGCAACTTGGCAATTTGACTGTCAGAAGAAAAGTCAGCGGGAAATTCGCTCAAATGGGGGGAGAAAACAGCAGACATGTTGTACAGGCAAACGAAAAAGCCATGTTAGCCCGTGAAACTCAGAGAGTCACGGGATAAAGCTGTGGATAAACGGGGTGTAAACGGTGATCAATCAGGGACAACGTGGACACACAAACAAAGTGACACACAAACAAAAAAGCCCTTCCGACATCGGAAGGGCTTTCAGGATTTTGGGGTGGCTGATGGGGCTCGAACCCACGACAACAGGAATCACAATCCTGGACTCTACCAACTGAGCTACAGCCACCGTAGGTCAATATTATAGCCCGAGACTCAGGGTTTTTCGGCTGCAGCATCACCCAAGTTTTTGGGGTTTTGAGCCAACATTTGGACTTTGAATTGGGACTTCAGGCTGGCCAAATAAGCCTGGGACTCTGCCTGAGACCACAGGCGGGCAAATTGGGTGCGGCTTTGTTCTGCTTGCTGGGAATTGGACTCTGGACGGGACACAATTTTGTTCACCCGGACCACAGCGTAACCCTGCACACCCAAATCCACACCCACCAAAGCTGGCAGCTTGGCGGGGTCTGCGCGAAGGGCTGCATCCACCAAGGCAGACGGCTGTGCAGCGGCTTGATCGCGCGAAACAGTCAGTGCATCGCCCAAGGAGGCCTGTGCTGGCTCCGCCTTCCAAGCGCTAAAGCTGGCCTGGCCTTCGGCTTTCGCCAATTCAGCCGATTTGGCCTGAACGAAGAGTTGACGCGCTTCGGTTTTCACCTCGTCAAAAGAGCGCACCGTGGCGGGACGGTGGGTGACGATCCGAGCGGACACCAAGGTGTTGGAAGCCACTTCAACCGCGGCTGTGTTGCGCCGCTTGGCCACAGCATCTTCCGAGAAGATGGCTTGCAGCAGTTTGGGGTTGTTCAAAACGCCTTGAGCACCTGGAACTGGCGAGCGTGTCAGACCTTGCGCTTTTTGAAGGGTCAACTTCATGCGCTCGGCCACAGGGGTCAAGCTGTCAGATTGCTCGTACACGCTGTTGCTGAAAGTCTCGGCCAATTCGGCGAACTGGCGTTGAGCCTGTTGCTTGCGCAAATCGGCTTCCAACTGAGGACGCATGGCTTCAAACGTGGGCACAGGCGGCTGCTTCACATCGGTCAAAACAATGATGTGGAAGCCAAAATCCGAGGTCACGATGTCACTGATTTCGCCCTTTTTCAGTGCGAAAGCAGCGTCTTCAAAGGGCTTGACCATGGCACCACGAGCAAAAAAGTCGAGGTCACCGCCATTTTGTGCGGAGCCCGTGTCGTCGGAGTTTTTGCGCGCCACGTCGGCAAACGATTTGGGGGCTTTGCGCACAGCGGCCAACAATTCTTCGGCTTTGGCTCGCGCTTTGGCCTTGTCGGCCTCAGGCAGATCTTTGGCGGCATTGACCAAGATGTGGCTGGCACGGCGTTGTTCTTGGCCAGACAGGCGCTGCAGGTTTTGCTCGTAATAGGTTTTCAGGTCTTGCTCGGGCAATTCGATGCGCGACTGCAGGGACGGCAAATCCAAGACCAGGAATTCCACATCGGCATTTTCTACAGAGCGGAAACGCTCTGAATTGTCTTTGTAATAGCGCTCCAAGTCGGCATCGGTCACCACCACTTTGGCAGCAAAGTCAGCGGCTGACCAACGCTTGACTTGCACATCGCGGCGCTGCAAGTAGGCGTCTAAGGCCGTGTCGGTTTGTTTTTGGGTGGCGAAGGCAGATGCCTGCAAACCCGCCAACACCTGCTGGTTCGACAAATCTCGGCGAACACGGGCTTCGAGCATTTCAGGTGTCATGCCTTGGCTGGCGGCCAACTGGCGGTAACGCTCCATGTCCAGCTTGCCATCTGCGCCGCGCAAACTGGCAATGGACGGGTCTTGCTGGAGGTAACGCGCCAATCGCTGGTCGCTGGTGACGAGCAATTGCTTTTCAGAGGCCAAAGCAATCAAACGGTCATTCACCAATTTGTCCAAGGTCGCATAACGGGCTTCTGCCGAGTCCAGCATCTTGGGATCGATATTCGGGACAGAGGCACGGATGCGGTCCACTTCCTGTTGGTGAGCGGCATCCCACTCAGATTGGGTGATTTTGTTGCCATCGACCCGGGCAACCACTGCGCCCTTGTCCTCAAACTGGCTGTAGCCCTCAATGCCAAACAGCACAAATGAAGGGATCACCAACAAGAACAACAAACCCATCAAAATTTTGGAGTTGTTGCGAATCGAATCAAACATGTTTGAAGTCTCGTGTAATCAACAAAAAAGGCGAACACAGGGTTCGCCTTGGTTTGTATGTGGTGGTGGGCGCTGACGGTCTCGAACCGCCGACCTACTCCGTGTAAAGGAGCCGCTCTACCAACTGAGCTAAGCGCCCCACATAAAAAATCTTCAATTCAAAACTTCACCATGACTGGGCCAGATGAAGCTTTGGAACTTGGGCAGTTTTGATTTTAATCGCACCGAGAAGGTGCGAGGGGTCAAAACTGCTTGTTCAACATGGTTCATTCGTGGGTGATGGACCATGTCCCGGGAAAAACGGCTTTGACGCCACTCTCAACAGAGCGTTGATTTTATCCTTGAAAAATCCACAAATCAGACAGCCCGCAGTAGAAAACTGCACGCTGTCCTTGATTTGTTTCGCATTTAGAAGCCTCAGAGTGCTTCAGCAATGGCTTTACCGACGTCTGCCGTTTTGGCGGTCCCGCCCAAATCAGGTGTGCGGGGTGCATCAGCTCCTGCTGCCAATACCTTTTCAATGGCACGCAAAACTGCATCGTGTGCGTCTTTGTGGCCCAAAAACTCCAGCATCATCGCGCCACACCAAATCTGGCCAATGGGGTTAGCAATGCCCTGACCCGCGATGTCGGGGGCTGATCCGTGCACGGGCTCAAACAAGGACGGGAATTTGCGGTCCGGGTTCAGGTTGGCGCTGGGCGCGATGCCAATCGTCCCCGTGCAAGCTGGGCCCAGGTCACTCAGGATGTCACCAAACAGGTTGCTGGCGACCACCACATCGAAAAAGTCGGGGCGCTGCACAAAGTGAGCGGTCAAGATGTCGATGTGGAACTTGTCGACGTTGATGCCCGGGTAGGCCTTGGCCATCTCGGCCACGCGCTCATCCCAATAAGGCATGGTGATGGCGATGCCGTTGGATTTGGTGGCACTGGTCAGGTGCTTTTTGGGACGGGACTGGGCCAATTCGAAAGCAAACTTGAGCACACGGTCAACGCCAATGCGGGTCATGATGGATTCCTGCATCACGATTTCGCGATCGGTACCGGGGAACATGCGGCCGCCGACGCTGGAGTACTCGCCTTCGGTGTTTTCACGCACGATGTACATGTCGATCTCGCCCGGCTGGCGTGGGCTGCCGTCGCGCCGCACCACGGGCGCGATGATGCCAGGCATCAGGCGCGCTGGACGCAGGTTGATGTACTGGTCAAACTCGCGGCGAAACAAGAGCAAAGAACCCCACAAAGAGACATGGTCCGCAATTTTTTCGGGCCAGCCGACGGCGCCAAAGTACAAGGCTTCATGGCCGCCGATCTGGTCTTTCCAGTTGTCCGGCAGCATTTGGCCGTGCTTTTCGCAGTAATCCCAGCTGGAAAAGTCGAAGTGGTCAAAGTGCAAATCGATCCCGAACTTGCGGGCTGCTGCATCCATCACGCGCAGACCTTCGGGCATGACTTCTTTGCCAATGCCGTCTCCGGGGATGACAGCGATGCGGTGCTTGCTCATACGAGGTACTTTCTGAATCAATGGAACAAAGGGGCTGGATGTAAATAATGAGAGCTTAGCAACAACGCCAAGCCCTCGTCATGAGGGACGTGAGGGCCGCACCACCAAACTCACACCCAAAGCCGTGAGGGCGGTGCCCAAGATCGTTGCCAGGGTGATGGTTTCGCCAAACAAAAGCCAAGCCATCATGGCCGTGGTGGGGGACACCAAATACATGAGGCTGGTGACCGAAGCGGCAGCGCCACGCTGGATCAGCATGTAAAGCAGTGAACTGCCGCCCAAAGTCAATCCGAGCACCGACCAGGCCATGGCCCCCACCAATTCGGTATTCCAACGCATCGACTCGGTCTCCATCAGCGCAAATGGCAAGGTGACCACCAAAGCGGCGAACAGCTGCACGGTGTTGGCCGAGCGCACATCGCAGGCTTGGACAAAACGCTTTTGGTAGAGCGTGCCGACGGTGATGCTGAGCAGAGCGGTCACGGCAAAAGCCATGTTGGCGGGCGTGACATGGTCCAGGGGCGTGCCCAAAGTCAATTTGCGCCACACAACCATGAGCAAGCCGACAAAACCCAGCCATAAACCGAGCCACTGCCTGCGCGAGATGCCGGGCTGGTCCGTGCCGCGCAAGCTGTAAGAGAGCCAAATGGCGGTCAAAACGGGTTGAAACCCCACCACCAAAGACGACAAGCCGGAGCCCATGCCCGCCTTAACAGCCACCCACACGCCGCCCAGATAGCCTGCGTGCATCAGGATGCCCGTGACCGACAAATGCAGGAATTGCTGGCGACTTTGGGGCCAAGCCACCTTGGCCCAAACAATCCAAACCCCAAAGCAGGCGATCGACAATGCGTATCGCATCGATAAAAAAGACAAGGGAGGAGCATGGGGCATGCCAAACCGGGCCACGATGAAGCCCGTGGCCCAAATCAACACAAACACCAAGGGTGTCGCCTTCACCCATGCGTCAGACGAACGCACGGCGATCATTTCACCCGGGCTCGAATCTCGGGCAAAGCCTTTTGCATGTAATAAACCATGGACCAGATGGTCAACACGGCGGCGATCAGGATCAAAACAGCGCCCCAATCACGGGTGTCGATCTGGCCAAACAAGATCCCGTCGTAAAGCAGGAAAGGAATCGCCACCATCTGCACCGTGGTTTTGAGCTTGCCCACCATGTGGACCGCCACACTCTTGCCTGCGCCAATTTGCGCCATCCACTCGCGCAAAGAGGAAATGGCAATTTCACGGCCAATGATGACCAAGGCAATCAGCACATGCACCCGATTCATGTGCACCAAAATCAGCAGGGCTGCGCACACCAAAAATTTGTCCGCCACCGGGTCCAAGAAAGCGCCAAAAGCGGACGTTTGGTTGAGCTTGCGGGCCAAAAAGCCATCGAGCCAATCGGTGATGGCAAACAGCACAAACATGACGGTGGCGATGGTGTTTTGGGTTTCCACCGTCAGGCTTTGGAGGTAATACACGCCAATGATCAAGGGGATCGCGACAATGCGCGTCCAAGTCATGATGGTGGGGATCGTGAAAAACATGGGCTAATTGTGGCACGTCCATAGGTCTTGGCCATGTCTCTTGTGCTCAAGATCAGTGCAGGGCGTTGTAGATGGCCTCTGCCAGCTCCCTGGATATGCCGTCCACGCCCAGCAAGTCTTCCACACTGGCACTTTCAACACCCCGCACACCGCCAAAGCGTTGCAGCAGTTTGGCGCGTTTGCGTGGGCCAATGCCGGGGATTTCTTCAATCTTGCTGCCGCCCATGCGCACCTTGGCACGCTGCGCCCGCATGCCGGTGATGGCAAAGCGGTGCGCCTCGTCGCGAATCTGGGCCACCAACATGAGCGCGGCCGAGTCCTTGCCCAGGTAGACCTTTTCGCGGCCATCGGCAAACACAAGCTCTTCCAGACCCACTTTGCGGCCCTCGCCTTTTTCGACACCCACGATGCGCGACAGGTCAAACCCCAGGTCGGTGAACACCTCACGCGCCATGCTCACCTGGCCCTTGCCGCCGTCGATCAGCACCAAATCTGGCAACTTGGCCGTGCCTTCGCCCGATCGGAGGGCTTCCGCCAACTTGCCGTATCGGCGCATCAGCACCTGGCGCATGGCGGCGTAATCGTCGCCGGGCGTGATGCCTTCGATGTTGTAGCGGCGGTAGTCGCTGCTTTGCATCTTGTGCTGTCGGAACACCACGCAAGAGGCCTGTGTGTTCTCACCTGCCGTGTGCGAAATGTCAAAGCACTCGATGTGCAACTGATCAAGGTCATCTGGCGCCAGGTCCAGCGCTTCGGCCAGCGCCCGGGTGCGGGCCTGCTGAGAACCCTCTTCGGCCAGCAAGCGGGCCAATTGCAGCTCGGCGTTTTTCTCGGCCATCTCCAGCCAGACGCGGCGGTGTTCGCGGGGCTGCGTCACGGTGCTGATTTTCACGCCCGACTGGGCCGACAGCGCCTCAATCAAGGCCTTGTTCACAGCCGAGCTCAAAATCAACAGCGGCGGCACGGGCACGCCAATGTAGTGCTGCGCCAAAAACGCTTCGAGCACCTGCACCTCGACGGGGCGCTTGACTTCGCTTTCCCCTTCACCCTCCTCCAGCCCCAACAGGTCCTGCGCGTCTTGCACATGCACCGGAAAATAAGGCCGGTCACCCAAATGCCGTCCGCCACGCACCATGGCCAGGTTCACGCAGGCGCGGCCACCTTGCACTTTGGCCACCAAGATGTCGGCATCGGTGTCCACTGCCGTGTCCACCGACTGCTGATGCAAGACCCGCGACAGCGCCGTGAGCTGGTTGCGCACCTCGGCCGCCAGCTCAAATTCGAGCTTGTCGGCATGCTGCATCATCCGTGCTTCCATCTCGCGCATCAGCGCCTGGGTCTCGCCACGCAAAAACTGCTCGGCAAGCTGCACATCGGACTTGTAGTCCTCGGGGCTGATCAGGTTCACACAAGGCCCCGAGCAACGCTTGATCTGAAACAGCAAGCACGGCCGAGTGCGGTTGGCAAACACCGTGTCCTCGCAGGTGCGCAGCCTGAACACCTTCTGGATCAGCTGAATCGACTCCTTGACCGCCCAAGCGCTGGGAAATGGGCCAAAGTAACGGTGCTTTTTCTCCACGCTGCCTCGGTAATACGCCACACGGGGGTAATGCTGTGCCTCGGGCGTTTTGACCAAAGCGGGCAGCGCCACGCGGCCGTTGCCCGTGAGCTTGAGGTAGGGGTAGCTCTTGTCGTCCCGAAACAGGATGTTGAAGCGCGGGTGCAGCGTCTTGATGAGGTTGTTTTCCAGCAGCAGCGCCTCGGCCTCGGAGCGCACCACGGTGGTTTCCATGCGCGTGATCTTGCTGACCATGTGGCCAATGCGGGTGCCGCCGTGGTCCTTCTGGAAATAACTCAACACCCGGCGCTTGAGATTCAGCGCCTTGCCCACATACAGCAGCTGCTCCTGCGCATCAAAGTAGCGGTACACCCCCGGCAAGGCGGGCAGCGCGGCAACTTGCGCGAGCAGGGCTTCATCATGGGTGTTCGACATGGCGGCTATTGTCTGTGAAAAGATGTGTGTGAAATCTCCAGCGACAATCGCCGCATGCAAACTGGCCAACTCTGGGACATCTTCTGCACCGTCATCGACAACCACGGCGACCTGGGCGTGTGCTGGCGTCTGACGCGCCAGTTGCGCGACGCTGGCCAGCGCGTGCGCCTGTGGGTAGACGACGCCTCGGCCCTGGCCTGGATGGCCCCCACCGCCCACCAAGAGCCTGGCATTGAGGTACGGCCGTGGGCCGATGCCAGCCAAGCCAGTACCCTGCAAGCGCTGCCTCCGGCGGATGTCTGGGTTGAAGCCTTTGGCTGCGACATCCCTGAAGCCTTGGTGGCGCACGCTGTAGCCACCCGAGCGGAACAACCCAGGTGGATCAATCTCGAATACCTGAGTGCCGAAGACTGGGTGCCACGCATGCACCAGCTGCCTTCGCCCATCATGAGCAGCCCGGCCAAGGGCTGGACCAAGACCTTCTTTTACCCCGGCTTCACACCAGACACGGGCGGCCTGCTGCGCGAGGCCGACCTGCTGGCAAGGCAACAACGCTTTGACCGCATGGCATGGCGTGAACAACATGCCCCTAATCTGCCGCCGAACGGCCTCCTGATCAGCCTGTTCTGCTACGAACCCGCCGCCCTGCCCCAGCTGCTGGCCCAACTGGTGGGAACACCCCATCACCTGCTGGTCACCCCGGGCCGCCCACTGGCGGCGGTTCAGCAAGCACTGGCCAGCATGGCCGAGCAACCAAACTGGAGCGCCCTGCCCTACACCGACCAAAACGGCTTTGACGAAATGCTCTGGGCCTGCGACCTCAACTTTGTGCGCGGCGAAGACTCGCTGGTACGGGCTCTGTGGGCAGGCCAGCCCTTTATCTGGCACATCTACCCACAAGACGACAACGCGCACCACGCCAAGCTGGAGGCGTTTCTGAATTGCATACAGGCCCCGGAAAGCTTGCGCAAGGCGCAACGGGTTTGGAATGGTGTCGAAGCCCGTGAATGGCCCGTAATTGACTCCAACTTGCTGGCAGACTGGTCAACCTCCACACAAGCGGCAAGGCAGTCGCTTTTTCAGCAGCACGACTTGGTGCGCCAATTGATAGTGCATGTGGCAAACACCGCCTCCACAGATTGACTGGGTTCTTATCCGGCTAAACGGCTATCACCAGGCATGTTCATATCTGGCCCCTCACATATAGAACTGACATCCTCCTTGATAATCCTGACCCATGACTCTGATTGACACCCTCTTCCCCCTGGGCTGGCAGCACTACCTGCTGGGCGGGCTCACCATTGGCGCTGGCGTGGCGCTGCTGTATTTTTTCAACGGCTGGGTGGGCGGCATGAGTTCCGTCTTTTCCAGCAGTTGGTCGTTCGTCTCGAAACGGGCGTTTTTCCAGCAAGCGCGCTTTGTCAGCACACGCAACTGGCGACTGGTTTACGCGCTGGGCGTGGTGCTGGGGGCGCTGGTTTGGCGGTTCACGCTGGCGAGCGGCGAGGCGCAGCACACCAGCGTGCCCGCTTGGCAGCTGCTGGTGGGCGGCTTTTTGGTGGGCTACGGTGCCCGCTTGGGCAATGGCTGCACATCGGGCCACGGCATTTGCGGCCTGGGCTCGTTGCAACTGCCTTCGCTGGGCGCGGTGCTCACCTTCATGGCCACCGCTTTCATGACCGCCAACGTGATGGCCTGGAGCCTCGCATGAACAATCTGAATCCTCACACCCTGACCCTGCCCAAAGCACTGGTCACCCTGATCGCCGGGGCCTTGTTTGGCTTTGGCCTGTCGCTAGCCACCATGGTGCAGCCCGACGTGGTTTTGAGCTTTTTGCGCTTTCAGGACTGGGGTCTGATGCTGGTCATGGGCGGCGCGGCGGGCTTGGCCATGGTCGCGTACAAAGGATTTCCGCGTTGGCTGCGCCGCCCTTTGTTGGGCGGTCAGTTCCTGACGCAACCGGCCAACTGGAACCGCCAAACCGTGATCGGTTCGGCCATTTTTGGCGTAGGCTGGGGATTGTCTGGCGTGTGCCCCGGCCCCGCGATTGCGGCCTTGGGCACGGGCAATATGGACATTTTGTGGGCCTTGGGCGGCATTGTTTTGGGCGCTTTGGCCCATGGCCTGACAGCGCGGGACTGAACGGGTCTGAGCGCCCGCAGGCTCCATCGGTCGAAAACCAAGCCCCACAGGTTAGAATAATGGGCTTGGCCTCAAGCCACCCCCTTTCATTTCAGACTCTATTCCTATGAAAACCGCTCAAGAAATCCGCGTTGGCAACGTCATCATGCACGGCAAAGACCCCATGGTCGTCCTGCGCACCGAATATCAGCGTGGCGGTCGTGGCTCGTCCACTGTCCGCATGAAGCTCAAAAGCCTGATCGCCAACTTCGGTACTGAAGTGGTTTTTCGTGCCGACGACAAGATGGACCAGGTCATTCTGGACAAAAAAGAGTGCACCTACTCTTACTTCGCAGACCCCATGTACGTTTGCATGGACACCGAGTTCAACCAGTACGAAGTCGAAGCCACCAACATGGGCGACGCTTTGAACTACCTCGAAGACGGCATGGAACTCGAAGTGGTGTTCTACAACGAGAAAGCCATCTCTGTTGAATTGCCCACCAGCGTCGTGCGCGAGATCACTTGGACCGAGCCAGCCGTCAAAGGCGACACTTCCGGAAAAGTGCTCAAGCCCGCCAAGATCGCCACCGGCATGGAAGTGCCTGTGCCTTTGTTCGTGAGCCAAGGCGACAAAATCGAGATCGACACCCGCACCGGCGAATACCGCAAGCGCGTCTGATCTTCCGATCGAGCCCCCCGAGAAAGCCCCGCAAGGGGCTTTTTTTATGACCCATGCACAATGAACGCATGCCCAACAAACCGAACCTTCAAGACTCCACTTTGGCCCACGCTTGGGCGGATTTGCAAAACGAGTCCCCCACCAGCGATTGGATGCAGCCGCAGGCTCACCGCTTGGCGTTTGCCGATCCGGAATTTTTATTGCGCCGGGAAACCCGTGGCATCCGGTTCCAGCTGGAAATGCTCAAACCTGATCTGGCCCAAGCCGAGGCTGGTATCGAGCACACGGTGGTGGTGTTTGGCAGCGCCCGCTTCGTCGATCGAGAAAGCGCCGCGGCAAGCCTGAAAGACGCACTTCAAAAGGGTCAAGCTCAGGCGATTGCCAAAGCGCAAGCCTTGGTCCGCAATGCCGAGCATTATGAAAATGCCCGGATTTTTGCCCAAATGGTGGCCCGCTCCTGCGCTTGTTTGCCTCAGCATGAACAGCTATTCATCTGCACAGGCGGCGGCCCCGGCATCATGGAAGCCGCCAACCGGGGGGCGTCAGAGGTTGGGGCCTTGTCGGTGGCCCTGAACATCGCCCTGCCCCACGAACAACAACCTAATGCGTATGTGACGCCTGGCCTGAGCTTCAAATTCCATTATTTTGCGCTGCGCAAAATGCACTTCATGATGCGGGCCAAAGCCTTGGTGGCATTTCCGGGTGGATTTGGCACTCTCGACGAGTTGTTTGAAGTGGTGACATTGGTCCAAACCCGCAAATCCAAGCCCGTGCCGATTTTGTTGTTTGGCAGCGATTACTGGCAGCGCTTGCTCAACCTGGACCTGCTGGTGGAGGAAGGCATGATCTCTGCCGCCGATGTGAATTTGTTCAAGTACGTGGACACACCCGAAGCGGCTTGGCAAGCGATTTGCGATTTTTATCAGCTCAAGGTGTCGTGATGCTGGGCGGCGTGGTCCGGCCGCAAGTGCCAGGCCGCACGAGACCCTGTTCCGACCGCCGCACCCACCACCCAAAAAACCGGGGCGACACCCGCCACTGCGCCCGCTGCGCCAAACAGCATGGGCATGAGCACGCTGGACGCGTTGATGCTCATCAGTCGCAGGCCCAGCGCCTCACCTTGCCTGTGCGGTGGGGTGATCTGATGCAAGGTGCTCATGATCATGGGCTGCACCGTGCCCAAAACCAGACCCAACAAAACCGAGCACACCAGCATCGAGCCCGCAGTGGGCATCAAGGGGTACAGCGCGAACAACAGACCCGTGCAGAGCATCGCGGCGGTGATGATCTGGTGCTCTTTAACGTGGCGGGAGATGAAGGGCAAACACACCCGGATGAAGGCCGCAGCCAACGCGAACGCCCCCAAAATGCCGCCGACCACCGAGGCGCTGTAACCCCGCTCATGACCGAGTACCGGCACCACAAAGGTGTGGACGTCCCAGCACGATGACAGCAACCAATTGACACCCAGCAAACGCCGCATCAGAGGTTCGGCCAACAAATCCAAGGCGCGCCGAGGCGGTTCATTGGCCAACTCATGCGACAGCGGTGACTCGGGCACAAGTCGCACACAGACCCAGGTGAACAGCGGAAACACCGCCATCAGTAGAAAAGCCCATCGGAACCCCAACTCGTCGGCAGCGACTGGGCCCGCGTAGTCGATCAGCAAACCAGCCATCACCGGGCCGACGAAATTCGACACCGCCGGGCCCAAAGACAACCAGCTGAAAGCGACTTTGAGTGCCGCCGGGTCTTTGGCCATGCGCCCCACATGGCGCTGCAGGGCAATCACGGCCATGCCCGTTGCACCACCCGCCGCCAAAGCACTCAAACACATCACCGGAAAAATAGGCCACAGCGCCGACAACAAAACGCCGGAAGCAGCCAAAACCACGCTGATGCGAAGAAGTTTTTGCAAGCCGCGGCGGTCGCTGTAGCGGCCAGCGGGCAAGGCCAAGAACATGGGTGCCAATGCAAACAAGGCCAACAAAGCGCCCACCGCCACAGCACTGAACCCCTGTTTAAGGGCGAGCAAGGGGATCGCCATGCGGGCACCCGCCATGCAAGCGTGCAAAAACATTTGGCCTGCGATCAAGCGGGCCAAATCGGGCGTCACGCGCTTTCCTCTTCGGGCAAGTCTGGGCCCCCGGGCAAAAGGGCCTGGGCCTGTGAGTCAGGCAGAGCGTCCACCTGCCGCAGGGCTCGGCTCATGACGTTGCTACGGGTTTGCGCTTGGTCCAGTGTGTTGAGCACGGTCTGCGTCTGGTTGCGTACTTTGGAAAGCACATCGCCAAACTTGCCAAACTCGGTCTTGACAGCGCCCAGCACCTGCCAGACTTCACTCGAGCGCTTTTCCAGCGCCAAGGTTCTGAAGCCCATTTGCAAGGCGTTGAGCATGGCCATCAAATTGGTGGGCCCCGCCAGCGTCACGCGGTGGTCGCGCTGCAGCGTTTCCATCAGGCCAGGACGGCGCAGCACCTCGGCATAAAGCCCTTCAGTCGGCAAGAACATCACCGCAAAGTCGGTGGTGTGCGGCGGCTCCAGGTACTTTTCGGCAATTGATTTGGCTTCAAGCTTGATGCGTGTCTCGAGGGCCTTGGCGCACAACTCGGCTTGCACCGGGTCTGCCCGACCTTGGGCTTCGAGCAAACGCTCATAGTCCTCGTTGGGGAACTTGGCGTCGATCGGCAGCCACACGGGCTGGCCACTGTCAGAACGTCCCGGCAGGCGAATCGCAAAGTCCACCCGGTTTTTGTCGCCTGGCTTGGTGGCCACTTGCACCGCATATTGCTCGGGCGTCAGCACCTGCTCGAGCAGCGAGGCCAGCTGAGCCTCGCCGAACATGCCACGGGTTTTGACGTTGGTCAGCAGGTGTTTCAGATCGCCCACGCCTTGCGCCAGGTTGTGCATTTCGCCCAAACCTTTGTGCACTTGCTCCAGGCGCTCGGCCACTTGTTTGAAGCTCTCGCCCAAGCGGGCTTGCAAGGTGGCTTGCAACTTTTCGTCCACCGTCTGGCGCATTTCGTCCAGTTTGGCGGCATTGCTTTGCTGCAGCTGCGACAGCTGGGTTTCCATGGTGCCGCGCATCTCGGTCAGGCGGCGGGCGTTGGCTTCAGACAGCGCATTGACCTGCTGGGCCAGGCTGTCGGTCAGGCTTTTTTGCAGCAAGGCCAGCTGCTGGGCCAGTGCGTCAATTTGCTGGTTTTGGGTGCGGGTGGCTTCGGCACTTTGCTGCAGCAGTGATTGCTGGAAGAGCGTGAGCGTTTGCATGGCTTCTTGACGACCCTGCACGCCGGACTGGGCAATCTCGGTGCGAAGTTCGCGCTCCAAACGCTCAGTCTGGGACAGCAGTGCAGCAAACTGCTGTTGCTGCCAAGCGGCCTGTGCGGCCACTTCTTCCGTCTGACGCGCCGGTGCCGCTTTGAAACGAAGCCACAAAAACACCAAAACAAACAGATTCAGACCGCCGAGGGCCAGAAGCGCTGGCAACACCCAATCGCTCATGCAGCCGGGCCTGTCAAGGTGTTCAGAGGTGTCAGGGCTTGGCCACGGGTCAAGTAAGCCATCAAGTTGTCCGCCGCGAGCTGCGCCATGGCCTTGCGGGTTTTGACCGTGCTGCTGGCAATGTGGGGCGTGAGCACCACATTCGGGACTTTCAGCAAGTCGGGGGGCACCGAGGGCTCGCCCTCAAACACATCCAGACCTGCGGCCGCAATTTGGCCTGCAGCCAAGGCCTTGGCCAAGGCCGCGTCGTCCACAATGCCGCCGCGTGCAATATTGACCAAGGTGGCTGTGGGTTTCATCTGCGCCAGTTCGGCCGCACCGATGGTGTGGTGCGACTCGGCGCTGTAGGGCACGACCAGCATGACGTGGTCCGCGGTTTGCAGCAGCTCTTGCTTGGACACATAAGTGGCCTTGCACTCGGCTTCCAAATCGGCACTCAGACGGCTGCGGTTGTGATAAATCACCTTCATGCCAAAGCCATGCGCCGCCCGGCGGGCAATGCCCTGACCGATGCGGCCCATGCCCATGATGCCAAGGGTTGAGCCATGCACCTCGGCCCCGGCGAACATGTCGTAACTCCACTTTTTCCACAAACCGGCACGCAAATAGTGCTCGCTCTCGGTCACGCGACGGGCCGTGGCCATGAGCAGGGCAAAACCAAAGTCAGCGGTGGTTTCGGTCAGCACATCGGGGGTGTTGCTTGCCTGCACACCTGCGGCGGTCATGGCGGGCACGTCAAAGTTGTTGAAGCCCACCGCCATGTTGGCCACGATTTTCAGCTGGGGGTTGGCCTGCAGGAGCGCCGCGTCGATGCGCTCGCTGCCTGTGGTCAGGGCCCCCACTTTGCCCTGCATGCGGCGGGTCAGCTCTGCAGCAGACCAGACCTCGTCGGCCTGATTGCTCTCGACTTCGAACACCTGCGCCAAAGACTGCAGGACCTCGGGGAAGATGGCGCGGGCCACCAGAATGGCAGGTTTAGTCATTATCGGAACCAGATGAAACTCATGACAACAAACAGGGGCACCAGAATGCATCCCGACCAGAGCATGTAGCCAAAGAAGCTGGGCATTTTCACGCCACGATCTTCGGCAATCGCCTTGACCATCAGGTTGGGCGCATTGCCAATGTAGCTGTTGGCGCCCATGAACACGGCACCTGCAGAAATGGCGGCGAGCGTCGGGGCCAGTGTGGTCATCAAAACCTGCGGGTCACCACCAGCGGTGTTGAAGAACACCAAATAAGTGGGTGCATTGTCCAAGAAGGAGCTGAGCAAGCCTGTGATCCAGAAATACATCATCACATCCGGACCGCCATCGGGTTTGGTGACCGCTTGGACGACCGCGCCGAATGGGCCATTCACGCCCGCCTTGAGCATGGCGATGACCGGGATGATGGTCAGGAAAATGCCCGCGAACAACTTGGCCACTTCGGCCATGGGCCCCCAGCTGAATTGGTTGTCTGCATGTACCTGCGTGGGCGTGATCTTGAGGGACAAGAACGTCACGGCCAGCAAGCCAACATCGCGCAAGACACCAGGCAAACCGACTTCGGTGCCGTAGATGTTGAACGACACAGGCGATTTCCAGAAGCCACTCATCAACACCAAGCCCACCACCGCAGCCAACAGCCAGAAGTTGATGGCCCCGTCAAAGCCAATCGCTTTGGAATCGGGGGTCGGGTCTTGTGGCAACAACTCTTCGCGGCGGTGGTAGAACCAGGAATCCAGTGCAAAGAAGATGGCCAGCAAGCTGCCCACCAAGAACAGTGTCTCGGGGAAGATGGTTTTGATGGTCCAGAAGAAGTCAACGCCCTTCAAGAAGCCCAAAAACAAGGGGGGGTCGCCCAAAGGCGTCAACGAGCCACCCGCGTTGGAGACGATGAAGATGAAAAACACCACCACATGCGCCACATGTTTGCGGTTGTCGTTGGCGCGGATCAGCGGCCGAATCAGCAGCATGGACGCACCCGTGGTCCCCATGAAGCTGGCGAGCACGGCCCCAATGGCCAAAATGGCAGTGTTCAGGCCCGGGCTGCCGTGCAGATTGCCACGGATAAAAATGCCACCCGACACGGTGAACAAAGCCGTCAGCAAGATGATGAAGGGGATGTATTCGGCAAACAGAGCATGCACTGTGCTCACGCCTGCTGCAGCGGGGCCGAACATCAGCGCAAATGGCACGAGGAACGCCAAGCCCCAGGCCGCGGCCACTTTGCCGTAATGGTGGTGCCAGAAATGGGGCACCAGCAAAGGCATCAAAGCAATGGACAGCAAAATGCCTGCAAAGGGCACTCCCCACATCACCGACAACTGAGCACCATCTAAATCAGCGGCAAAAGCGCCGCCTGACCCCAAAAAAAGCGGCAAAGCCAGCCAAGCGGTCCACCGCATACCCCATCGCGTCATCGTTCAAATCTCCTATTTATAGCTGCCGTATGTTAACGGGGCAGCTGCACCGTTCAGGTGCTTGGGTTGATCTCAAAAACCTGGCGCAAATAGGCCAGATACTTTTCGTCATCACACATACCCTTACCAGGTGTGTCTGACAGTTTGGCCACAGGCTGGCCGTTGCAGCGGGTCATCTTGATGACAATTTGCAACGGCTCATAGCCCAGGTCATTCGTCAGGTTGGTGCCCACGCCAAAAGCGAGCTGGCACCGCCCTCTGAATTGCTCGAACAATTCGATGGTTCGAGGAATCGTCAAGCCGTCGCTGTAAATCAGTGTCTTGGTTTTCGGGTCCACCCGGTTTTGCTGGTAGTGCGCGATCATGCGCTCGCCCCAACTGAATGGGTCACCACTGTCGTGGCGGGCACCGTCGAACAATTTGCAGAAGTACAGGTCAAAGTCGCGCAAAAAGGCATTGAACCCGTACACATCACTCAAGGCGATGCCCAAGTCCCCTCGGTATTCTTTGGCCCACGACTCGAAGGCAAAAATTTGGCTGTCCCTCAAGCGCGGCCCCAAAGCTTGGCAGGCCTGGAGGTACTCGTGCGCCATGGTGCCCAGCGGGGTCAGCCCCAACAAATAAGCGAAATACACATTGCTGGTACCCGCAAACTGGCCACTGGGGCCTGTGCCCAAACGCGCGGACAACACGCGCAACACTTCTTCGTGCCAGGCACGGGAAAAGCGTCGGCGGGTGCCGTAATCGGCAATCTTGAGGGTTTCAAGGCCCGGCGCTTTGAGCTGGGCAATTTTGGTGTCGAGGCGATGGCGGCCTTCCATCAGGTCGGGCACTTTTTGGGTGTTGCGGAAAAAGACCTCGTTCACGATGGCCAGCACCGGGATTTCAAAAAGAATCGTGTGCAGCCACGGTCCTTGAATGGTGATGTCGATTTCACCGGAAGGCAGCGCGGTGACCTGGATGCATTTTTCATTGAGCTTGAACAGCCCCAAAAAATCAACAAAATCACTTTTAATGAAACGCAGAGAGCGCAGGTACTGCAGCTCGGTTTCCTTGAAGCTCAAAGAACACAGAGAGCGGATCTCTTGCCGAATCTCGTCGACAAAAGGTGCCAAAGGCACGCCCGGATTGCGGCATTTGAACTTGTAGTCCACCTGCGCACCAGGAAACTGGTGCAGCACCACCTGCATCATGGTGAATTTGTACAGGTCGGTATCGAGCAGACTGGTGATGATCATGGTGTATTGTCTCTGGCGGCTGAGGCCGCTCGTTGTTGTCAGGCAGTGTAAGGGATGCATACCCCGCACATCCGGGTCCGTCAAGGGTCAAGCCGCCCCAGCCATCCGCCCACTGGTCAACACCAAAACCCGTTGCGCATGCCGGGCCAAGATGTTGTTTTGCTCGGCCACCAGCATGGCCACGCCCTCACGCGCCAGCTGCAGCAGGGCGTCGCGCATGGCCGCCACGAGCACCGGTGAAATACCCTCACAAGGTTCGTCCAGCAGCAGCAGGCGCGGGCCGGTCATCAGGGTGCGGGCCAGCGCCAGCATTTGCTGTTCACCCCCGCTCATTTGGCTGGCCGGGCGGTGCAGCATGGTCTGGAGCTGCGGGAACAAGGCCATCACCCGGTCAAAGCGCTGCGCGGGCGTGTCCAGAGCGCTTGAACCCGAGGGTGCAGCGATCCACAGGTTTTCTTTGACCGTCAAAGCCGTGAACAAACGCCGGTCTTCGGCCACAAAACCCAGCCCCGCTTGGGCGCGGCGGTGCGCGGGCCAGGCTTGGATGGGTTCGTTTTGCCAAGTAATTCGGCCTTGCGCCCGGGGGCCAAAGCCGATCAGGCTTTGCAGCAGTGTGGATTTACCAGCGCCATTCAAGCCCTGAATGACGACCAGCTCGCCCTCGCCCACCGACAAACTCACGTCGAACAAGGCTTGGGCTTGGCCATACCAGGCGTTCAGGCCTTCAACGGTCAGCATCGCGCAGGCCTTTCGCATCGGTAATCTCCTTGGCATTCGGATCAAAATCCAGCCCCAGATAGCGCTCGCGCACCTGCGGGTCTTGCGCCACCACCTCGGGCAGGCCGTCGGCCACCAAGCGGCCTTGCATCAGCACCAGCACCCTGTCTGCCACGCCAAACACGGCGTCCATGTTGTGCTCGGTGTAAAGCACCGTCACGCCTTGCGAGGCCACCTGCCGCACCAGCGCCATCATGTCGGCCCGCTCGGCGAGCGCCAGCCCGGCAGCGGGCTCGTCCAGAAGCAGCAATGACTGGGCTGAGTGTGCACCTTGGTCTGCCACAGCATCAGTCACAGCGTCGGGCAAGCCCGCCAGTGCCATGGCCAGCTCCAAGCGTTTTTTCGCGCCATAAGGCAAATCGGCCACGGTGGCGTGGGCTTGGTCTTGCAAGCCTGCTTGGTCGGCGAGCCGCATCGCCCGCTCAGGCTGGCGGCTATCCAGACGGTCCCACCAGGCCAGTGGCGCAGCGCCGCGCAGCACCAGCTGGATGTTTTGCAGAACAGTGAGGGCCTCGAAGGTTTGCGCCACCTGAAAGGTGCGGGCCACGCCCAGGCGCTGGCGCTCGGCGGGTGGCTTGCCCAAAAGCGATTGACCTTGCCACAGCACTTCGCCCGCCGTGGGTACTTGCTGGCCCGCCAAGCAGGCAAAACTGGTCGACTTGCCCGCGCCGTTGGGCCCGATCAGGGCCACGCATTGGCCTGCGGGCACAGAGAAGTTCACACCGTCCAGCGCCCGGACACCACCAAAATGCTTGGCCAAACCGTTGACCTGCAAAACTGTTTGAAGGCTCATGCGCGGCTCCCCTTGGGAGAAGAAAAACGGCTCATCCCCATTTGCAGCCCGCCCAGCACACCACTGGGCGCCAGCACCATCACCAGCATGATCACCAAGCCCAAAACACCGCGCCAATAATCCAGGCCCTGCCCAAGCTCGGCCCCGCCCCAGACCAATAGCGCACTGCCTACAGCCGCGCCCCACAGCTGGTGCACACCGCCCAGCAAGATGACCAACAAAGCGTCCACCGACATGGCCACCGAGGCCACCGACGGAAACACCGCCCCTTTGAAAGCGGCCCACAAGCCCCCAGCCAAACCCGCCAAGGTGGCGCTGCCGACAAACACCTGGTAGCGCAAAGCCTGCACCGGCAAACCACTGGCCGCAGCACGCAGCGGCGCATCACGCAGCCCCTGCAAAGCCGCGCCACGGCTGGACCGAACCACGCGGGCCATGCCCACAATGGCCAAAAGCATGAAGCCGCACAGCAGCGTATCGGCCAAAGCACGCGACTCGGGGGCGATCAAACGCAGGCCGATCAAGCCGTTGTCACCGCCCGTCAATCCCACCCACTGCGTGGCTCCCGCCCAAATCATTTGCGCCAGCGCCAGAGACAGCATGGCCAGGTACACCCCGCTGCTGCGCACCACCAAAGCACCAAACGCCACAGCCACGGCCAGCGCCAGCGCCATGCCCGCGGCCAATGCCGTTGGCAAACCCGCACCCCAGTGCAAGTGCGACAGCGCCGCGCCATAAGCACCCAACGCAAAAAACGCCGCATGGCCAAAACTGACCAGACCGCCCAAAGCCATCATCCACTGCAGGCTCAGGCCAAACAGCATCATCACCATGACGTCTTCTGCCAGGCTGCGGCCGTAATCGCCCTGCCCCCAGGCCAGCAGTGTCAAGCCCACAAAGACGGCTACTAACAGCGCCCGTCCCCAGCCCGCCACCGGCCACAGGGCAAACACCGGCACGCTCTCGCGCAACTCCCCATGTGCGGCCGACCCGGCCAGGCCCTGCGGCCGCCACACCAGCACCACGGCCATGGTCAAAAACACCAGCACCAAAGTCGCTTGCGGGAAGAAGCTCAGGCCCAGCGCATGGATAACGCCTATCAAAACCGCCGCCACAAATGCCCCGCCAATGCTGCCCAGCCCACCCGTGACCACCACCACAAAGGTCTCGACCACCACGTTCACGTCCATTTGCAAGTGCGCCGGCTCGCGCGGCAGTTGCAGCGCCCCAGCAAGCCCCGCCAGGCCGCAGCCCAGCATGACCACCCCCAACATGAGGGGCGCGGGGTTCACGCCCAGGGCGTCCAGCATCTCGCGGTCTTGCGTAGCGGCTTTCACGCGCTGACCCCACAGCGTGCGGGTGAGCAAGAGGTGCAAGCCCAGCCAGACCAGCGGGCCCAGCACCAGGGTGAACAATTGCCAGGTCGGGAAAAACGACTCGCCCAGCTCGATCGCGCCTTTGAGGCCCGGAAAGCGCGGCGCAAAGACCTCTTCGGGGCCAAAAAACCAGCGCATCGCGTCGTGCAGCGCCAGCGTCAAGCCAAAGGTGGCCACCAGTTGGTAGAGCTGCGGCGCGTGGCGCATGCGCTTGAGCAGCAAGACTTCGGTCAACGCCCCCAGCAAGGCCGCCATAAACGCGCCCATCAAGATCACTGCGCCATAGCCCCAAGCGGTGTCCGCCATGCCGGGCCACCAGTTCGTCACCGCATGCGCAGACCACAAAGCGCCCAGCATGAAGAAGCTGCCGTGCGCAAAGTTCACGATTCGGGTCACGCCAAAAATCAGCGTCAGCCCGGAGGCCATCAAGAACAAGGTGGTGGCGTGGCTCAGGCCATTGAGCAGTTGCAGCGCCAGTGCTTCGAATCCCAAACCAGGCCCTTGTCTTTATTGAAGCGCGTTGAGATAAATAGTCAGTCCACCCAGTGGGTGAAGTCTTGCGCTGGCACGCGGGTGGTCTCGAAGGTGTTGACCAGCGCTGACTCGTCGGCATAGCCCAGCGACATGCCGCAGACCACCATTTCGTTGTCACCCGCGCCCACCAGCGGCAAGATGATTTTGGAAAAGCCGTTCCAAGCCGCTTGCGGGCAGGTGTGCAGGCCCCGCGAGCGGGCGGCCACCATGATGCTTTGCAAAAACATGCCGTAGTCGAGCAAACTGCCCCGGCCCATGACTTTGTCGATGGTGAAGATCAGGCCCACAGGCGCATCAAAAAAGCGGAAGTTTTTCTGATGCTGAGCGTGCATCATGGCCTTGTCGCCCTTGCCGATGCCCAGCACCCCATACAGGCCAAAACCGCACTCGCGGCGGCGGTCGATGTAGGGGCTGACCCATTTTTCGGGGTAATAGTCATAAGACTCGGCGTATTCAGACGCCAGCGCGGGGTTGGCGCTGATGGCGTCGTGTGCGGCGCAGGTCTTGGCCACCAGCTCGTCGCGCTTGGCACCCTGCAGCACATAGACCTTCCAGGGCTGGGTGTTGGTGCCGCTGGGCGAGCGGGCCGCAACGCTCAGCACTTCTTGCAAAACGCTGCGCTCCACCGCTTGGGGCAAATAAGCGCGGGCCGAAAAGCGGCTGAGGATGGCCGCGTCCACGCTGGCGGGGTCGTTCACGCGGGTGCTGACCTGGGGTCCGATGTCCAAAATGCTCATGTCAATGTCTCCAAAAATGCTTTGAGTGCGGCCGGCAATGGCACCGGGCGGCGGGTCTCGCGGTCCACGTACACATGCACAAAATGGCCTCGGGCGGCGGTCAGTTCTTCGCCTTGGGCGAACAGGCCCACCTCATAGCGCACGCTGGAGGTGCCCAGCTTGGCCACACGGATGCCTGCGTCAATGGTTTGCGGAAAAGCCAGCGGCGCGAAGTAAAAACACTGGGTTTCCACCACCAAACCAATCGTTCTGCCCGCGTGGATGTCGAGCACGCCCTGCTCAATCAGGGTGGCATTCACAGCGGTGTCGAACCAGCTGTAGTACACCACGTTGTTCACATGGCCATAGACATCGTTGTCCATCCAGCGCGTGCTGATGGCGCGAAAGGCCTTGTAACTGCTGCGTTTGTCCGGCTGTGCTTTGGCAGAGGGGGTGGCTGGGGTGTTCATGGCCCGAGATTGTGCCAGCGTTGCCAATAGCCCAAAGCCACATCCCAGGTCTGCATTTGCACCTGCACGGTGGTCTCAATGTCATGGCCGTAGCCCCCACCCATGCACATGACCACCGGAAGCCTGCGCTGCCAGGCCCAGTCCAGCACCACCCGGTCACGGGCTTGCATGCCGTCCAAGGTGAGCTTGAGTCGCCCCAGTCGGTCTGCCTCGTGCGGATCGGCGCCCGCCAGATAAATCACCAAATCCGGATCAAACCGATCTTGAAGGGTTTGCAGCGACTGGTGCAAGGCCGCCAAATAAGGCTCATCGGTGCAGCCGTCCGGCAAACCCACATCCAAATCACTGGCCTCTTTGCGAAATGGGAAGTTTTTTTCGCCATGTAGCGACAGGGTGAACACAGTCGGGTCGCCAGCAAACACATGGGCCGTCCCATTGCCTTGGTGCACATCCAAATCAATCACCGCCACTTTCATGTGTTGGCGGTGGTGCCGCCAAGCCTCGGCCTGCATCAGGCGTGCAGTCACAGCGATGTCGTTGAACACACAAAAGCCCCCTCCCTTGTGCGCATAGGCGTGGTGCGTGCCGCCCGCCAGGTTGCCGGCCACGCCCTGCACCAACGCATCGCGGGCTGCAGCCACAGTGGCCCCCACCGATCGGCGCGCCCGCTCGGCCATGGCCGGGCTCCATGGGAAACCGATCTCGCGCTGCAAAGCGGCGTCCAGAGTCCCTGTGACCACACCTTGGATGTAGGCGGGTGTGTGCACCAAGGCCAGTTCCCCATCGCTGGCTGCGGGGGCTTCGCGCATGACCACACCAGGAAGCTCTTGGGTGAGGCGGTCGCGCAAGCGGCTGTACTTGCGCATCGGAAACCGGTGGCCCTCTGGCAAAGGCAAAACAAAGTGGTCGGCGTAATAGGCGTGCATTCTTAAAGGTGCGTGACTTGATCAAGCACAAGGCGATTCTAGAAAGCTCTCTCTAAACTGAGCAGCGAGCAGGTCCATCCCCTTGCAATACCCCGTGGAAACCCTAAAATTCAAATCATGCTGCACTGCAACAAAGTTGTATGGCCCCGGCCAGTTTCGGCGCAGTCTCTTTGAAACCAAACTTTTATCTGGAGATTCTCATGATGACCGCTGAACAAATCGTCGCTTCGCACAAAGCCAATGTGGAAACCCTGTTTGGCCTGACCGCCAAGGCTTTCGAAGGCATGGAAAAACTGGTGGAATTGAACCTCTCCGCTGCCAAAGCTGCTTTGGACGAGTCCGCCAGCAACACCCAATCTGCCCTGAGCGTCAAAGACGCCCAAGAACTGGTGGCCATGCAAGCCAACCTGTTCCAGCCGTTGGCCGAAAAAACCGCTGCTTACAGCCGCCACCTGTACGACATCGCCTCCGGCACCAGCAACGAATTCACCAAAGCCTTCGAATCACAAGCTGCTGCTGCCCAAAAGCAGTTCGCCACCTTGGTGGACACCGCCGCTCAAAACGCCCCAGCCGGCTCTGAGCAAGCCGTGGCCATGATGAAGGGTGCTGTGAATGCCGCCAACACCGCTTTCGAGTCTGTGCAAAAAGCAGTCAAGCAAGCCACTGACCTGGCCGAATCCAACCTGGCTTCGGTGACCCAGTCTGCCGCTCCCAAAGCTGCCAAAAAGAAGTGATTTTTTTGATCCGTACGCGCAACTTTAGGCGCACGGATCTCAAGACAAGTTGTCTCCTCGGATCCTTTTGAATTTCATCAGGGAAACAAGGATCCCTTCAAGGGCCGATCGCAAGATTGGCCCTTTTTTTCTTCTGGGCTGACCGGTTCAGCGGCCCTCTTCAAACTGCGCCATGCGCACTTTCAATGTGGGCAGGGCCGCCCGCATCGCCACCCGTCCGGCCTCTATCGAACGCATCCGGGCGCTGAAGTCAGCACTTTTTACGCCAGTTAAAGTCGGGCGAACCACAAAGTCGGCTTCTTTCAAAGCCAAGGTGTTGATGGTTTTGCCCATGATCGTGAAGGTTTGCATCAGGATTTGAAAAGTATCCGAAGAAGGATTGCCCTCCGGATCGCTGGAGATATCCACCGCGATCACAAAGTTGGCGCCCATCTCACGGGTCTGGCGTACCGGAACAGGGGCCACCAAACCACCGTCCACGTATTCGCGCTCTCCAATGCGCACTGGCTGAAACACCGCTGGCACAGCGCTGGAGGCGCGCACAGCAGCCCCGGTGTTGCCGCGCCGGAACGTGATCGCATCGCCACTTTTCAGGTCGGTGGCTACAATGCCGAGCGGTATTTTCATTTGCTCCAAATTGCGCCCACCCACTTGGGTGTTGACGTAGCGGGCCAATGCTTCTCCGCGCAAAGCACCACGGTTCAGGATGGGCAGCATCCAGTCTGTGATGTCCGCCTCCTGCATGGTTTCGGCCATGCGGGCCAGTTCGGCCGTGCTTTTGCCACTGGCGTACAACGCAGCCACCAAACTCCCTGCGGATGTGCCCACCACATGGCTCGGGCGCAATCCGGCTTCTTCCAGCACCTCGATCACCCCCAGGTGTGCAAAACCTCTGGCAGCGCCACCCCCTAAAGCCAAACCCAATTTCAGCTCTCGCCGCTCCGCCATTGGAGGGCTTTTGACCACGTCGACCGATGGTGATGTCGTTGGCAAGCTGCCGCATCCAGACAGAGCGATCGCTATACAAAGGCCCGCGCCGAAGCGTCCACTCTCAAAAATTTGACGCACAGGGATGTATTTCCCAAGGTTTTTGAGGGACTTGTTGAGAATCGTTCTCATTTGCACTAAACTCTCATCAACTGCACTGGACATCGACATGACTTTCAAAAAAACTTTCTTGGGCTTGACTTGCACGCTGGTCGCCCTGACCACTTGGGCTCAAGACAAAACACTGAACATCTACTCAGCCCGCCACTACCCCACTGACGAGGTGATGTACAGCGACTTCACCAAATCCACCGGCATCAAGATCAACCGCGTGGACGCCGACGATGCCGGTATTCTCGCCCGTCTCAAAGCCGAAGGCACAGCCTCCCCGGCCGACGTGATTTTGCTGGTGGATGCCGCCCGCCTTTGGCGTGCCGAGGTCGAAGGCCTGTTTTTACCGATCAAATCAACTAAGCTCGAGGAAGCCATTCCCGCCAACTTGCGTGCCAAAGCGACCGACAACGGTGGCACAGCCTGGTTTGGCCTGTCCACACGGGCGCGAGTGATTGTGTACGACAAGCTCAAGTTCAGCAAAACTGATGTGGACAGCTACGAAAAGCTGGCCGATGCCAAGTTCAAGGGCAGCCTGTGTATCCGCTCCGGCTCGCACCCCTACAACCTGAGCCTGTTTGGCGCCATGACCGAGCACCTGGGCCCGCAAAAAACCGAAGCCTGGCTCAAAGGCTTGGTGGACAACATGGCCCGCAGCCCCAAAGGCGGTGACACCGATCAGATCAAGGGCGTGGCATCTGGCGAATGCGGCGTGGCCGTGACCAATACCTATTACCTGGCCCGCATGATGCGGTCAAGCAACCCGGCCGACAAAGCTGTGACCGAAAAAATCGGGGTGGTCTTCCCCAACCAAAGCAGCTGGGGCACGCATGTGAACGTGGCCGGTGGCGCTGTCGCCCGTCATGCCAAAAACACCGACAACGCGGTGAAGTTCTTGGAGTACCTGGCCAGCCCGGCTGCGCAAAACCACTTTGCCAATGGCAACAACGAATGGCCCGCCGCCAAAGGCGTGAGCTTTGACAACCCGGCACTTAAAGCCATGACGGGCGGCAGCTTCAAAAGCGAGCTGATCCCGATCAGCGCCGTGGGCATGAACCAGATCAAAGTGCAGCAGATGCTCGACCGGGTGGGCTTCAAGTAATCTAGACAGCAAATTTGGCGCTTGCCAAGAAAAAACCGGACCTAAGGTCCGGTTTTTTTGTGCCTGCACTGGCGCGATCAGGAACGGATCAGGTGGTCAAAGGCGCTGAGTGCGGCCTTGGCCCCCTCGCCTGCGGCGATCACGATCTGCTTGTAAGGCACGGTGGTGCAGTCACCCGCCGCGAACACGCCCGGCACATTGGTGTGGCCCTTGGCGTCCACTACGATCTCGCCAAACTTGGAGAGTTCCACCGTGCCCTTCAAGAACTCGGTGTTGGGCACCAAGCCGATTTGCACGAACACCCCGGCCAATTCGACATGGTGCTCGGTACCGGTGGCGCGGTCTTTGTAACGGATGCCGTTGACCTTGCTGCCGTCGCCAGTGATCTCAGTCGTCTGGGCGTTGGTGTGAACCGTCACGTTGGGCAGGCTGTGGAGCTTTTTCACCAGCACCGCGTCGGCCTTGAGTTGCTCGGCGAACTCGATCACGGTGACGTGCTCGACGATGCCCGCCAGGTCAATGGCAGCTTCAATACCGGAGTTGCCGCCGCCAATGACGGCCGTGCGCTTGCCCTTGAACAAGGGGCCGTCGCAATGCGGGCAGTAAGCCACACCTTTGTTCTTGTACTCGGCTTCGCCGGGCACATTCACGTTGCGCCAGCGAGCACCGGTCGACAAGATCACGGTTTTGGCTTTGAGGGTTGCGCCGTTTTCCATTTGAATGTGCACCAAACCATCGGCCCCTGCGGGCGTCAGTTTGTCGGCCCGTTGCAAGTTCATGATGTCCACGCCGTACTGGCGCACTTGGGCTTCCAAGGCAGCCGCAAATTTGGGTCCGTCGGTTTCCAGCACCGAGATGTAGTTTTCAATCGCCATGGTGTCGTTGGTTTGGCCGCCAAAGCGCTCTGCGGCTACACCCACTCGGATGCCTTTGCGGGCTGCGTACACGGCAGCGGCCGCACCTGCAGGGCCACCACCAACGATCAAAACTTCAAACGGGTCTTTGGCGTCCAGCTTGGCTGCGTCACGGGTGGCGGCACCGGTGTCCAGCTTGGCCACGATTTCTTCGACGCTCATACGGCCTGAACCGAACACTTGGCCGTTCAGGAAAACCATGGGCACGGCCATGATCTGGCGCTCTTCAACTTCTTTCTGGAAAGCACCGCCTTCGATGACCACCGTTTTGACCTTGGGGTTGAAGATGGCCATGAGCGACAAGGCCTGCACCACATCCGGGCAGTTGTGGCAGCTCAGGGACATGTAGACCTCGAAGCTGGAGTCGGCGTCCAAGCCTTTGATGGCATCGATCACTTCGGGCTCCACCTTGGGCGGGTGGCCGCCAGTCCACAGCAGTGCCAGCACCAAAGAGGTGAATTCGTGACCGAGTGGCAGGCCCGCGAAGCGCACGCCTTGGCTTTCACCCTCACGCACCACTTCAAAAGAAGGCTTGCGTGCGTCGTTGCCGGTGGTGTCCAGGCTCACTTTGTCAGACAAGCCCACAATGGTCTCGAGCAGTTCTTTCATCTCTGTGCCAGTTTCGCTGTCGTCCAAAGAGGCGACCAAGCGGATGGGCTGGCGCAGCAAGGCCAAGTACTGTTGCAATTGGGCTTTGAGGGTGTCGTCGAGCATGGTGTTCTCCTGTTTCAGGCTGCAAAAAACTCAAGTCCTCGCTTGTGGCGGGACCCAAATAAAGGGTTTTGGGGAATCGTTGAGGACAGCGCACACCCAGCTTGTGGCCTTGTTGCGCTGTGCTCAACGCCCTGCCAAGCAGGGCGAAGAAGTCAAGATTTAGATCTTGCCGACCAGGTCGATGGAAGGAGCCAAAGTCTTGGCGCCTTCTTTCCACTTGGCTGGGCAAACTTGGCCGGGGTTGGCGGCGGTGTACTGAGCGGCGGTCAGCTTGCGCAATGTCTCAGACACGTCACGGGCGATTTCATTGGAATGGACTTCCATCGTCTTGATCATGCCGTCTGGGTTGATCACGAAAGTGCCGCGCAAAGCCAGGCCGTCTTCTTCGATGTGCACGCCAAAAGCGCGGGTCAGCTTGTGTGTGGGGTCACCGATCAATGGGAACTTGGCTTTGCCCACAGCAGGCGAAGTCTCGTGCCAAACTTTGTGCGAGAAGTGGGTGTCGGTGGTGATGATGTAAACCTCAGCGCCGGCTTTTTGGAAAGCTGCATAGTTGTCAGCAGCGTCTTCGATTTCTGTAGGGCAATTGAAGGTGAACGCGGCGGGCATGAAGATGAACACGTTCCACTTGCCCTTGAGGGTCGCTTCGGTGATTTCAACAAACTTGCCGTTGTGGAAGGCTTGGTTTTTGAAAGGCTGAACTTGTGTGTTGATCAGGGACATGGTGTTTCCTTGGGTTGGTTTAAAAAAACTATCGAATGAGAAAACTCATTGGTAGCAATCATAAAACAAACTAGGGTTTTCACTCATGAGTAGTTCCTATCGTGTCGATAGGGAAAACCGTTCCAGCCCAACAGATCTGTCGTGACGTGTCGCCAAAGAACCCAAGGGATTTACCGACGGGCGAAACCCACAGCAGCAAGCAACCAAGCCAAGATCCAGGCCCCACCGCCCCAAGGAACGGCCGCCCTGAAGGTATCCATACCAAACACATACCGGGCGTAAAGGTTCAAACTGAACAGAAACAAACCCGCCAGCATGAGCCAGCCCGAGCTGATCAACCAACGCGAAGCACCTAAGCACGCGATGGACAAGCCCACCCCGACAAGTCCCAAAGCGTGGAAGTGCTGCTGGGTCAATGCCGTCTGCACCATGGCCGGCACCCCCGCCGAGAAAACAGGCAAATGGGCAAAAGCGGCACTGAACACCACACTGGCGCAGGCACTGACCGCCCCTGAAATCAAAAAAAGCTTGGCAATGATGGGCAAAGTGCCCTGAGACGGTGAAGTCATGTGGACCCAATTCGAGAAAGTACTGAAGCAATGAACAACTTGGATTGAAACACGTGTTTGTCTCCTTCCTTTGAATGAGGTGACACCAAGTCAATGCCCCCCGACTTGTTTTCCCCGGATAAGGGCCTCATCAGCTCGGGGCTCCCTCCGGCAACGGGGTGACCATGACAGATGTGCATAATTAACGTTGACGTAACGTCAATCAAATTCTGGAGCTGAACATGGACATTCAAGGCAAAGTTTTCATCGTCACCGGCGGCGCATCGGGCCTGGGCGAAGGCACGGCGCGCATGCTGGCGGCCAATGGCGCAAAAGTGGTCATTGCCGACATGCAAGCCGAAAAGGGCGAAGCCATCGCCAAAGAACTGGGCGGCGCCTTTGTTAAATGCGATGTGAGCAATGAAGCCGACGGCCAAGCTGTGGTGGCTCAAGCTGTGTCCATGGGTCGACTTTCTGGCCTCATCAACTGCGCGGGCATCGCCCCCGCCGAAAAAACGGTGGGCAAAAACGGTGCGCACAGCCTGGCCGTCTACACCAAGACCATCATGGTCAACTTGGTCGGCACCTTCAACATGATCCGCCTGGCGTCTGAGGCCATGTGCAAAAACGAGCCTGAATCCACCGGCGAGCGCGGCGTGCTGATCAGCACCGCCAGCGTTGCGGCCTACGATGGCCAGATTGGTCAGGCGGCTTATGCCGCATCCAAAGGCGGCGTGGTCGGCATGACACTGCCCATTGCCCGCGACCTGGCCCGCAACGGCATCCGCAACATGACGATTGCCCCCGGCATCTTCGGCACCCCTATGCTGTTTGGCATGCCCCAAGAAGTGCAAGACGCCCTGGCCGCGGGCGTGCCCTTCCCCAGCCGCTTGGGTACCCCGCAGGACTACGCCAAATTGGCCAAACACATCATCGAAAACGACATGCTCAACGGCGAAGTGATCCGACTGGACGGCGCGATCCGCTTGGCACCGAAGTGATTTGACCCACCGGCTCCAAAATGGGCCTGTGAATAGGCAATGGGGCTCAGCCTGCCATGCCCATCACAATCAAGGCGACCCATGCCCCCAAATAACTGAGCGTGAAAGCGATCACACCGGGTATGGCGGCCTGCCCCATCAGCCGTTCGGCCAACAAGCCCGCCAGTGGGATGAATTGCTGGGCATGAACCGCCAAAAAATGCGCGGGCCGCAGGTCTTGCCAAGTATGCCACCCCACCACCGGCCAGCCCACACCAGCAGGCGGCTGCTTGCCCCCCAGCATGAAGCCACTCACCGTGGACAGCACAAAAGTCAGTGCCAAGCCCAATAGCACAGCCAAAGTGGTGGGCGTGAGCACCGTTGACCCCAAGGCTTTCCAGATCACCCACGCCAGCCAGGCTTGGGATGCCACCAAACCCACTGCCGCCAACGCCATCAGCCCAAACATCATGGCCCGCAGCGGGTCCGTGGTGTTGTAGTGTGAGCCTTCGCCTTTGGCCGCTTGGACGGTGATGTAGACCACCTCAAACAAGGAAGTGACGATGATCAATGCCGCGATCCACGGAAAACTGGGGTCATGCCCCACCTGGCCAGGCACCAAGGTGCTCAACCACACCGTGGTCAAGGCAAACAGCGCCGTGCCTGCCATGAACTTCATGGGTTTGGCCCAGATGCCCACCTCGCGCAGCGTGCGCAGATCGAACCACGACAGGGCATAAGTTGGCAACAGCAAGGCCGCCATCACCAGCCCATAAACACACAAGGTTTTTTGCGCCGTACTCAGTCCGGGCCAGCCCAAAGCCGAATCGGCCAAGCGCGGCAATGCCTCTGAAAATGACATGACTTCCCCACTTGTTGACACCGTCAACAAGTGTCACTTAAACTGTTGACGCTGTCAACATAGACCCATGTCAAACGAAATATGGTGAAAAACATTCACGAGCTGGACCTGAAAGAAGCCTGCATTCAGGCGGCCCGAGAAGTGATTGCAGAAAAAGGCACAGAGGGCTTGAGCCTGCGCGATGTCGCCCGCAAACTGGGGGTTTCACACCAAGCCCCCTACCGGCACTACCCGAGTCGGGACCACTTGCTCGCGGCCATCATGCAGCGCTGCTTTGAGGATTTCGCCAACCATCTGGACCAGGCGTCCCAAGCGCACGTCACGGATGCGCTGCTGGGCATGAGCGAGGCCTACATGGGCTACGCCGCTCAGCATCCCCTTGAATACCGCCTGATGTTTGGCACACCATGGCCCGAACCAGCGGCCCATCCCGAACTGGTGCGCCATGCGGTGCATGCTTTTGACTTGTTGCGAAACCAGTTGCTGCAGCACTTGCAACAACGCGCCAGCGCCCCACAAAGCGACATGCTGGCCCTGTTGGCCCAAGCGGAGCTGCAAGCCCTCTTCATCTGGTCGGCCCTGCACGGCATGGCCAGCATCCAGCAGTCCAACGTCATGCAGCACCTGGTGCTCACGCCCGGCGTGCCAGGTCAGGCCGAACCCTATTTGATGGGCATGATGCACACCGCCCTGACCCAAGGCCCCACGCAAGCCCAGGCCAGCCCGGCCCCATCAGCACCCGCCAAGAAAACGATTGAACCGTCTTGACTGCCTGAACTGGATACAGTTTCAATTCAAGCGGTCCCATACCGACATCTAGCCCTTGCATGCGGCTGTTCACCCAAGAAAGAACCCATGAACACACACCTGCCTTTGAGCCTGACCCTGCTGGCATTGTTGAGCGCCTGCACAACACAACCACCCGCCAACGCCCTGCGCTACAGCGTGCCCGATCAAGCCATCCAGCCCGAAGCGGCCAGTGGCAACACGGCCAAACCCGGCTGGGCTTTCACGCGACAGGCGGTGGCAGCTGCCAACCCACTGGCCACCGACGCGGGCCACCAGGTCTTGCGTGCTGGCGGCTCGGCGCTCGATGCCGCCATTGCCGTGCAAATGGTGCTGGGCCTGGTGGAGCCGCAGTCCAGCGGCATTGGCGGCGGTGCGTTTTTGTTGCACTTTGATGGCCAAAAGGTCACGGCGCACGACGGGCGCGAAACCGCACCCGCAGGTGCCCGAGGCGACATGTTCATGGAGCAAGGCAAGCCGCTGCCGTTTCTAGAGGCGGTGCAAAGCGGCCATTCGGTGGGCGTACCCGGCGCGGTGCGCATGCTCGAAGCAGCACACCGCCAACACGGCCGCCTGCCTTGGGCGCAGTTGTTGGCGCCCGCCATCATGCTGGCCGAGCAAGGCTTTCGGGTCAGCCCCCGTTTGCACGCCTTGCTGCAAGCCGACGCGCTGCTCAAAAAAGACCCGCTGGCCCTGCGCTTTTTCTACCAAGCAGATGGCCAAGCCTGGCCCGTGGGCCATGTGCTGCGCAACCCTGAGTACGCGCATGTGCTGCGCCTGATCGCGGCCCAGGGCAGCCGCGCCCTACACGAAGGGCCGGTGGCGGCAGCCATGGTGGCCCGCACCGCACAAGCACCACGCCCCGGCACCCTGAGCCTGCAAGACCTGGCCAGCTACCAGCCCCGCATGCGCGAAGCCCTTTGTTTTGACCACACAGCGGCAGCGCGGGCTTACCGCATCTGCGGCTTTCCCCCACCGTCTTCGGGCCAGATCGCCATCGGTCAAATTTTGGGCATGCTGGGCAACACCCAGGCGCAAGGCCCAGAGCTGACCGCTGGCCTGCCCTCGCCCGACTTTTTGCACCGTTACATCGAGGCTTCGCGCCTGGCCTTTGCCGACCGAGCGCAATTTGTCGCCGACCCTGACTTTGTGCAAGCGCCTGCTGGTGACTGGCGCAGCCTGATGGCACCCGGCTACCTGCGCGAACGCAGCCAGCTGATCGGCAGCCAGGCCATGAAAGCGGCCACAGCAGGCCAGCCCGGTGGAAAAACCACCAGCTTTGCGCCCATGCCCACACAAACCGAATATGGCACCAGCCACATCAGCGTGGTCGATGCACAAGGCCGCGCCGTGGCCATGACCACCACCATCGAAGCCGCTTTTGGCGCACGCCGCATGGTCAGCACCAACCCGTCTCGCCCCGGCGGCTTTTTGCTCAACAACGAGCTGACCGATTTCAGCCTGGCCCCTGCCGACGCGCAGGGCCGCCCCATCGCCAACCGGGTCGAACCCGGCAAACGCCCGCGCTCGTCCATGTCGCCCACTTTGGTGTTCGACAAAACCACAGGCCAACTGCTCCTGAGCGGCGGCAGCCCAGGGGGCGCCGCCATCATCCACTACACCGCCAAGCTGCTCACCGGCACGCTGCATTGGGGACTGAACGCGCAGCAAGCGATTGACCTGCCCAACTTCGGCTCGCTGGGCGGCCCCACTTTGCTGGAAGCCCAACGCTTTGAGCGCAGAACCGTGGACACCCTCAAGGCGCGTGGCCACGAGGTGCGCGAAATGGAGATGACCAGCGGTCTGCAGGCCATCGAACGCACCCCCAGTGGGTGGTTTGGTGGAGCCGACCCACGGCGCGAGGGCTTGGTCAAGGGTGATTGAGAAAAGTCGCGAAAGCGACCTTGCCCAAGCCCGGCCTCAGGTTTGCCCTCTTGCCAGGTCACGCTGCTTCTATTGCAATGGGTGATCCCATTCCAACAGGAGATTTTTGTGAACACCCCAGACACCAGCCGCCGCTCATTTGTTCAGGCCACTGCCGCCGCAGCGGTCACGGTGGCCTTCCCCAGCTTGTCGCAAGCCCAGGCTTTTCCGGCCAAGCCCATCAAACTGATTTGCCCCTGGCCTGCAGGCGGCTCCTCCGATGCGGTGATGCGTGCCTTGGCCGAGAGCGCCACCAAGGCCCTGGGCGTTCAAGTGGTCATCGAAAACAAACCGGGCGCCAGCGGCATGCTGGGCCCCAACGAGCTGGTGCGTGCCCAGCCCGATGGCTACACCCTGTCGCAAATCACCATCGGCGTTGCGCGTTTGCCGCACATGCAAAAAATGCAGTTCGACCCGCTCAAAGACTTCACCTACATCGCCTGCCTCACGGGCTATACCTTTGGGGTGGTGGTGCGGTCCGACTCCCCCATCAAATCGATTGCGGATTTGGTGGCCTTTGCCAAAGCCAACCCGGGGAAATTCACCTACGGCTCCACAGGGAACGGCACCACGCCGCACCTGGCCTTTGCCGAATTCGCCAGTAAAGCCAAAATCGATGTCACCCATGTGCCCTTCAAAGGCAGCGCCGATGGCGTGCAAGCGGTGTTGGGCGGCCATGTCATGTCGCACAGCGACGCCACCGGTTGGGCCCCTCAGGTCGAGGCGGGCACCATGCGCCTGCTGGCCACCTATGGCAGCAAACGCACCAAGCGCTGGCCCAATGTGCCCACGCTCAACGAACTCGGTTTCGACACCGTGTCCGATTCGCCCTTTGGCATTGGCGGCCCCAAGGGCATGGACCCGGCCGTTGTCAAACGCCTGCACGACGCTTTCAAGAGCACGCTGCAAGACCCGGCCGTCATGGCCAGCTTTGACAAATACGACCAGTCGGTGATCTACATGGGCACGGAGGAATACACCAAATTCATCCGCGACACCTTCCAGTCCGAAAAAGCGACCATCGAACGATTGGGTCTGGCCATGAAAACCTGACACGCCCCAGCACCATGACAAAAGGCAGCCGAGGCTGCCTTTTGTTTTGCATCTCTGCAGAGGCCCGAAAGCCCTCTGCAAATCACAACCGATCAGTAAGCCTGACCCAGCTGACCCAAGATGGCAGGGTTCTCCAGGGTGGAGATGTCTTGGGTGATCTCTTCGCCTTTGGCCAGCGAACGCAACAGGCGGCGCATGATCTTGCCGGAACGGGTCTTGGGCAGGTTTTCGCCAAAACGGATGTCTTTGGGCTTGGCGATCGGACCGATCTCTTTGGCGATGTGGTCGCGCAATTGCTTGGCAATGGCCTTGCCTTCGTCGGTGTTGGGCAAAGAGCGCTTGAGCACCACGAAGGCGCAAATGGCCTCACCCGTGGTGTCGTCAGGACGGCCCACCACGGCGGCTTCGGCCACCAGCTCGGTGCAGCTGACCAGCGCCGATTCGATTTCCATGGTGCCCATGCGGTGACCGGAGACGTTCAGCACGTCGTCGATGCGGCCGGTGATGGTGAAGTAACCGGTCTTCTCGTCACGGATCGCGCCGTCGCCCGCCAAGTAGTACTTGCCCTTGAAGTCCTCAGGGTAGTAGCTCTTCTTGAAGCGCTCGGGGTCGCCCCAGATGTTGCGGATCATGGAAGGCCATGGGCGCTTGACCACCAAAATGCCGCCTTGGCCGTTGGGCATGTCTTTGCCAGTCTCGTCCACGATAGCCGCTTGGATGCCTGGGAAAGGCAGCGTGCAAGAGCCGGGCACCATGGGCGTGACGCCAGGCAGTGGGGTGATCATGTGGCCACCGGTTTCGGTCTGCCAGAAGGTGTCGACGATGGGGCAATTGCCGCCACCGACGTGCTGGTGGTACCACTCCCAAGCGGCGGGGTTGATGGGCTCGCCGACCGAGCCCAGCAAGCGCAGGCTGCTCAAGTTGTAGCTCTTGGGGTGCACCGCGTCGTTGGCTTCAGCGGCTTTGATGAGCGAGCGGATGGCGGTGGGCGCGGTGTAGAAGATCGTGGCTTTGTGGTCTTGGATCATCTTCCAGAAGCGGCCAGCATCCGGGTAAGTGGGCACGCCCTCGAACACGATTTCGGTACCGCCCAGAGCCAAGGGGCCATAGGTGATGTAGGTGTGGCCTGTGACCCAGCCGATGTCGGCGGTACACCAGAACACGTCGTCAGCCTTCAAATCGAAGGTCCACTTGGTGGTCAATGCCGCGTGGAGCAAATAGCCGCCCGTACTGTGTTGAACGCCTTTGGGTTTGCCAGTGGAGCCAGAGGTGTAGAGCAAGAACAGGGGGTGCTCGGCACCCACCCACTCGGGCTCGCAGGTGGTGGCTTGGCCGTCAGCCAGCTCGGCCATCCACTGGTCACGGCCTGCTGTCATGGCGATGTCGGCGCCGGAGCGCTTGACGACCAACACATTCTTGATCGAGCCGCAGCCGCCCAAATTGATGGCTTCGTCCACGATGGATTTGAGGGGCAGCAGCTTGCCGCCGCGCACTTGGTTGTCAGCGGTGATCACCGCCACAGCGCCCGTGTCTTCAATGCGGTCGCGCAGTGACTGGGCCGAGAAACCACCGAACACCACCGAGTGGGTCGCGCCAATCCGGGCGCAAGCTTGCATGGCCGCCACGCCTTCGATGGACATGGAGATGTAGATGACCACGCGGTCACCTTTTTTGATGCCCAGGCTCTTCAAGGCGTTGGCGTACTGGCAGGTCTTGGCCAGCAGCTGGTTGTAAGTGACCTTGGTCACTTCGCCGCCGTCGGCTTCAAAAATGATGGCGGTCTTGTCGCCCAGGCCTTTTTCGACGTTGCGGTCGAGGCAGTTGTAGGACGCGTTCAAAGTGCCGTCTTCGAACCATTTGAAGAAAGGCGCATTGGACTCGTCGAGCACCTTGGTGAATGGGGTCTTCCAGGTGATCAGCTCTTTGGCCAAACGGCCCCAGAAACCCTGGTAATCGGTTTCTGCCTCTTTGCACAGGGCTTCATAGGCGGCCATACCGGAGACATTGGCGTTCTTAACGAAGTCTGCGCTGGGTTGGTAAAGGTTGGAACTCATCAGATTTGTCTCCTCTAGGACATGGGCGTTTTCAAAACTGGTGCAAATGTCGGCTTTCGCTCTTACAAAGCACTGACTGACATCAGACTTGCACGGACATGGGCTGGAATGGCACTTCTACCGCCTAAAATCTTGTCTCGCCCCAAGGCCAGGCCTTTAAGCAACATTCAGGAAAACCATGTCCCCCAAGCAGCCCGCCCCAAAAGGCAAATTGAGCCCCTTGAACAGCTTTATTTTTGCCAGCCGTTGGCTGCAATTGCCCCTTTATTTGGGCCTCATCGCCGCTCAGGCTGTGTACGTTTTTCACTTCTGGGTGGAATTGGTGCACCTCTTAGAAGCTGCCTTTGGCAGCCAAACCGCCCTGCAGGCCCTGATCACCAGCATCGGATACAAAACCGACGCGCCCATCACCTCGTTGAACGAAACCGTGATCATGCTGGTCGTTTTGGCCCTGATCGATGTGGTCATGATCTCCAACTTGCTGATCATGGTCATCGTGGGTGGTTACGAAACTTTTGTCTCACGCCTCAATCTTGAGGGCCACCCCGACCAACCCGAATGGCTGGACCATGTCAACGCCTCGGTGCTCAAGGTCAAACTGGGCACGGCCATCATCGGCATCAGCTCCATCCACCTGCTCAAGACCTTCATCAACGCCGCCAACTACGATGAAAAAGTGCTGATGTGGCAAACCATCATCCACATGGCTTTCTTGCTCAGCGCGATTGCCATTGCCTATGCAGACCGCCTGATGTCGCACCACGACAAGGCCCATTGAGCGCCTAAGATCGCCTGACAACGAACCGTTTTTGATTTTTCCTGGACTCCACCACCATGACCACTCTGATCAAACAAGACGACCTGATCGAATCCGTCGCCGCCGCCCTGCAGTACATCAGCTACTACCATCCAGCCGACTTCATCTCGCACCTGGCCAGCGCTTACGCGCGTGAGCAAAGCCCTGCCGCCAAGGATGCGATTGCGCAAATCCTGACCAACAGCAAGATGAGCGCCATCGGCCACCGCCCAATTTGCCAGGACACCGGCATCGTCAACGTCTTCCTTGAAGTCGGTATGGACGTGAAATTTGATGGTTTCACGGGCAGCCTGGAAGACGCCATCAACGAAGGCGTGCGCCGGGGTTACAACCAATCGGACAACATGCTGCGTGCGTCGGTGGTTTCTGATCCGCACTTCAACCGCAAAAACACCAAAGACAACACACCTGCCGTGATCTTCACCAAGATCGTGCCCGGCCACCATGTGCATGTGACCGTGGCGGCCAAAGGTGGCGGCAGCGAGAACAAGTCCAAGATGATCATGCTCAACCCCGGCGACAGCATCGTCGACTGGGTGCTCAAAACCGTGCCCACCATGGGCGCGGGCTGGTGCCCGCCCGGCATGTTGGGCATCGGCATTGGAGGCACCGCCGAAAAAGCAGTCTTGTTGGCCAAAGAAAGCCTGATGGACGACCTGGACATGTATCAGTTGCTCGAAAAATCAAGCCAAGGCGAGAAGCTCGACCAAGTCGAAGAGATGCGCTTGGAGCTCTACCACAAGGTCAACGCCCTGGGCATTGGCGCTCAAGGCTTGGGCGGCCTGACCACCGTGCTGGACGTGAAGATCAAGATGTACCCCACCCACGCGGCCTCCAAGCCCGTGGCCATGATCCCCAACTGCGCAGCCACCCGCCATGCGCACTTTGTGCTCGACGGTTCTGGCCCCACTTATTTGGAAGCGCCTTCGCTCGACCTCTGGCCCAACGTGGGCTGGACGGCAGACACCGAGAAAAGCCAGCGCGTGGACCTGAACACCTTGACACCCGAGCAGGTTGCCGCCTGGAAACCCGGGCAAACGCTCTTGCTCAACGGCAAAATGCTCACAGGCCGTGATGCGGCGCACAAGCGCATCCAAGACATGCTGGCCAAGGGCGAGAAACTTCCGGTGGACTTCACCAACCGCGTCATTTATTACGTGGGCCCTGTGGACCCGGTCGGCGACGAGGCCGTCGGCCCTGCCGGCCCCACCACGGCCACCCGCATGGACGGCTTCACCGAAATGATGCTGGCCAATACCGGCCTGATCGCCATGATTGGCAAGGCCGAGCGCGGCCCCGTCGCCATCGAAGCCATCAAGAAGCACAAGAGTGCCTACCTGATGGCCGTGGGCGGCGCGGCTTACCTTGTGTCCAAAGCCATCAAGCACGCCCAAGTGGTGGGCTTTGCCGACATGGGCATGGAAGCCATTTACGAATTCGACGTGGTGGACATGCCTGTGACGGTGGCAGTGGATGCAGGCGGCACCAGTGCCCACATCACCGGCCCGGCCGAGTGGCAAAAACGCATCGCCACGGGTGAGTTCAAAGGCATTGGCGTCAGCGCAGGCTGAGCATGCACACGCCCATCGGCGTTTTTGACAGTGGCATCGGGGGCCTGAGCGTGCTGCAGGCCTTGCAAAAAGAGCTGCCGCACGAACACTTTGTGTACTTGGCCGACAACGCCCACGCGCCCTACGGCGAAAAAAGCGAAGCGTTTGTCAGCCAGCGCACCCATGCGGCCGCCGAGTATTTGCTGGCACGTCATCAGATCAAAGCCTTGGTGGTGGCCTGCAATACAGCCACTGCAGCAGCCATCCATGAACTGCGCTTGCAGCACCCATCCCTGCCCGTCGTGGGTTTAGAACCTGCGCTCAAGCCAGCTCTGGCGCTCAGCCACACCCGCCGCATCGGGGTGATAGCAACGCGCGGCACAGTGAGTAGCGAGAAATTTGCACGCCTGTTGGCCAGCGTGAAACATGAAGCGCAGTTTGAGGTGCAAGCCTGCAATGGCTTGGCCTTGGCCATTGAACAATGCGCCCTGCCCGATCAGGCTGTGGCCGCGCAAGCGCAGATTGCGCAGTTGGTGCAGACCTATACCCACGCCATGGGCCCATTTGGATCAGCACCGGGAGAAATCGACACCTTGGTTTTGGGCTGCACCCACTATGTGTTTGTCGAACAGGTTTTGCGACAGTTGTTGGGGCCACAAGTGCAACTGGTCTCGACCGGAGAACCCGTGGCGCGTCAAACACACCGCTTGCTGGCTGCCGCCGAACTGTTGAACCCAGAAATGACCAATGAGATTGCACAGCCCATTCGCTTGTTAACCACCGGCGACTTGCAGGGGCTGCAAGCGGCTGCCCAGCGCTGGTTGAGCTTGCCACCCGAAGTCTGCCATGCAGTGCCTGCGTCGCTTACCCTTGGTTGATCAGTCGGATGATTGCGCTGCCAAACGACCGCGCTCCACGTCCACCGGCAGCAAGAGCACCCAACCCAGGATGAACAACAGCGAGGTGGAGCCAATTGCCAAACGCTGGTTGCCATCGCTCAGCCAAGTGATCAGTCCGTAGGTGAGCGGGCCCAAGATGCTCGCCAAGCGAATGGCAAATGTCCACAAGCCAAAAAACTCACCCAGACGCTGTGGGGGCACCATCAACGCCGCCATGGCACGGCCTGAAGATTGGCTCGATCCCATGCAAAAACCGGCAATGGCTGCCGCCCACCAGAACATGTCCTTGCTGCTGGACACAGCAGCGATGATGCAAGTCGCCACCCAACCCCACAAGGTCAAAGACAAAGTCAGCTTGTGCCCGAAACGGTCTTGCAAATGACCGAGTAAGAATGCGCCAACAAAAGCAGCGATGTTCAATACAAAGATCAGCACCATGGTCTCCTGGGGCTGAAAGCCGATCACCTGCTCGGCATAAATGGCCGCCAGCGTGATGGCCACGGCCACGCCTCCTTGGTAGGTCACAGTGCACGCCAGCAGACGCAAGAAATCGGGGTAAGGCTTGGCATCACGCAAGGTTTGTCGCAGGCCACGCAAACTTTGCAAAAAAGTGCGGGCGGGTAAATTGGGTTGAGCGACCGAGTGCTCTTTCAAAAGAGCGAAAGTCACCAGCGCCGCTGCACCGTAGATCACAGCCGTGATCAGCATGGTCACGGGCACAAACTGGCTGCCTGTTTCGCCGCGAGCCTGGGCGGACAACACATAGGCCAGGCAAATACCCAAGGTGAGCATGCCGCCGATGTAGCCCAAAGACCAGCCCCAGCCACTGACACGGCCCATGGCTTCGGGTTTCGCCAACTCCGGCAGAAAAGACGCAGTGAGCGACTCGCCGTACGAAAAGAAAGTGTTGGATACCACCAAGATGCACAGGGCCAAAGCGACCTGCCCCGGTCCGACGAAAGCCAAGGCGGCTGTGCTGAGGACACACCCTGCCGTGACCCACATGAGCATGCGTTTTTTACCCGCCACACGGTCAGCGCGGGCGCCCAAGCCGGGCATGGTCAACATCACGATCAGGTAAGACACACTCAAACCGGATGTCCAAGCCAAGGTGGCCCAATCGGCTCCGCCTGCCAAGCCACCCACAAAATAGGCTGCGAACACGGCCGTGATGACCACTGTCGTATAGCCCGAGTTGGCAAAGTCATACATGGCCCAACCAAAGACCTCGCGCTTTCGAACGCCGGGATTGAGGGCTGCGCGAGAGATCAAATTGGCCATGGGGGAAAATTTTCAGTGAAGGTGTCGGGGTCGGCGTCCACCGCCATGGCCGCTGCTGCCGCCATTCCCGCCTGAACCCCGGGGGGGCTTGCCCAGTTCCAATGAGCTGACGAGGTTGTCAAAGCGCTGGCTAAACAGCTTGTCGATTTCAGCGACAACACCCGACAACTCGGAGCCATCAAAATGGCGCTCCATCATGTTCACAACATCGTGAATCAAGAGGTCACGCTGCGCCTGCATGATGGCACCAGGATCAGGCCCCACAAACAGCATGACAAAATCGTCGCGTGATTCGTTACCGCTGGCTTCGTCTTCGTCGTCAAATTCGGTGTCGTAAAAGGTAACTTCAATCTGTGCACCTGCAGCCGACAAATCATTGATGTTCATGCACAGGTCTTCCATGACCATGCGGAAATCATCGTCGCCACGGACAGTCCAGCACATCTGCAAACGGCTCAGATCGCTGTCAAAACGAATGCCTGGTTCTTCTTCGTAGAGGCTCGAGGAACCATCGCTCAAATTGCGAGCGCCAGCGTAACGCCAAAGGGGTTTGAGTGCTTCCTGAATGGATTTGATGTCCGTACCAGGTTTGATGGGCACATCACCATGCACATGAATTTCAAGCGGTGCGTTGTCGTTTTTCATGATGGTGTTTCCACAGATTGGTGCCCCGAACCGGAATCGAACCGGTACGCCCGCTATGAACGAAGCAACGGATTTTAAGTCCGGTGTGTCTACCAGTTTCACCACCGGGGCAGAGCTCTTATTGTGCCTTGATTCAACGGTGTTTTGACCTCAATCCATCTGCAAATTGAGCATGGCCAAAGCATACAGAGCAACCACGGTCAAATAGGCGGCCGACCACACCATGGTGCGCCACTTGGCCTTGTCGCTGACATAGCAAAACACATAGGCCACGCGCATGACCACGAAAAACACAGATGCGGCATCCACGATGCTGGGGTCGACCCCAGTCAGCAAGGCCAAGATGACGCCCACCGCAAAGAAGGGGAAAGCCTCAAAACAGTTGGCCTGAGCGGCGTTGGCCCTGGCCCGAAAGCCTGTCTGACGAGCCAACCAAGCTCGCGGATCGCTGTTGTCATAGCCTTTGAACCCCGATTTGGCAATGCCCGCACACACCACAGGCATGAGACCTGCCACCAACAAAGCACCGTAAGAAATCAGCATTCACAGCTCCTAGATTTTCCAGCCTTCGCGCAATGGGCCAGCATCAACACAAAAAAAAGCCACTGAGATCATCAGTGGCCATTCACTGGCTCGGCGCATGACCGAGCGCATGGGGATCAACCGCCTTTTTTGGAGCGCTTGCCTGGGTTCTTCTTGCTGCGGGTGGCCACACCACGCTCAAGACTCACGCGCTGACCGCGGCCGGCTGTGCGCAGGGTCACGCCTGGCAATGCGGGCAAAGGTGGGGTGAATTTACGATCTGCTTCGGTAACGATTTTGTTGCCCATCTACGGCTCCAGATAAATAATGCAAAGCGATATTAGGCCACAAGAATGGGCTGTTTTGACAGGGCAAAGCGCCAAGTTGATCAGCAGTTGATTCAAATGGCACGCGATGAAGGCGATAAACTGCCGATATGGACTTCACCACCTGGCTGATCGTGGCCTATTTCGCCATGCTGGCGATCAACCTGCGCAAACGCTGGGGCGTCATCGACGGTCCTTGGCTGTTTTTCTTTCGGGCTTTTTTCCCGAACTGGAAGTTCTACCATGGCATCCAACTGTCGCCCAGACTGTATGTTCGGGGTCAATCCGACACCGCCAATTGGACCGATTGGCAGTTGATTTACCCCCGATTGACCCGCAAAGCACTTCACCTTTTTCACAACCCTGACGTGAATTTGGCTTTGGCACACCAAAACCTGGTGGACCACTTGGCCAACGACATCAACGACATGGCGGACGGGGAAGACATCCGGGACCGCGTGACCTACCAACTGGTCGAGCAACTGGCCAGGCAAGCCATCTCAGGGGCATGCTGGGGCGATCAGGCCATGCTGCCCCATCCACTCAAGTCCAATCTGTCCGCCTTCCAGTTTCAAGTACGCATGGAGATGCCCGATGCCCAAAACAGTCAATTGATGCTGCAATCCCCGGTGGTAGATCGATGACCTTGACTTGGGCTATTCGTGCCTTTGAAATTCTGCTCGGCTGGAGTTTGCTTGTTCAAACCCTGGAGTACCTTCGCCTGCCATCGCTGGACAAGCTCACCCGATGGCCCACCTTGCTTCAAGAAATTCCGGCTCGTCCCGCGTGGCTCAAAGCCTTGCTCAATCAATTGTTCCAAACCAAAACTTACACGGCTTGGCTGTGCTTGCGGGGTGTTTTGGCGATGGGGCTGATGCTGGGGCAAGTCGGCTTGGTGGGTGCCGCATTGTTGTTTGTGATGGCGCTGCTGCTGCTTTTGCGCTGGCGAGGGGCCTTCAACGGGGGCAGTGACTTCATGACCCTGGTTGGCATCTCAGGCTTGCTGCTGTCGCACCTGGTGGGCTCATTCACCGACACGACTTTGGGCTGGCAGGCTGGCTTTTGGTACATCAGTCTGCAAACCGTCAGCTCTTACTTTGTGTCGGGGTGGGTCAAGCTCCTGCGCCCCGAATGGCGCTCAGGTCGCGCGCTGCCCATGTTTCTGGACACGGGGGTGTACGGTCCACTGCCCAGCCGCAGCATTTTCCGGAACCGCTGGGTCGCATGGGTGTGTTCATGGTCGTTCACACTTTGGGAGGGGCTCTTCCCTTTGGCTCTGCTCGATCTTCGACTGGCCATGATTTGGTGCGCTGGCGCCGCCCTCTTCCACTTTCTGGTTTTTTGGTTTCTAGGACTCAACCGATTTTTCTGGGCCTGGGTCAGCAGTTTTCCTGCCGTGCTGTATTGCGCCAGCATGACCCCTTATGTCCTGAAAGGCTGACGGGTTGGCGACTGGCAACTTATTTCTGCAACGTTAGGATGGGGTTTTGATTGTCAGGTTCTGATCATGACCCAGCTCACACTCGAAGCATTCACCGCCCAATCCTTGGATGAGGGCTTTGACGAAATCATCGTCCGTGAGTGGGATGCCCACTTGAAACTGGAAATGCACACCCACCCCTTTGATGTCAGCGCCCATGTCGTTCTTGGCGAGTATTGGCTGACGGTGGGCGAAAAGGTGCAACACCTGAAAGCGGGCGACGATTTCCGGTTAGCTCGCAACATCCCCCACGCCGAGTTGTACGGCCCAGAAGGGGCCACTGTGTGGGTGGCTCGGGCCAACTGATCAAACGCCGAAGTAGTGTGAGATCAAAAAAATACCCCTGAGGCATGAACCGCAGGGGTATTTGTTTGGAGGCGCGACCCAGAGTCGAACTGGGCTAGACGGATTTGCAATCCGTTGCATAACCGCTTTGCTATCGCGCCAAAACCGTTGATGACTGACAAAAAAGGGAAGCTGCTGCTTCCCATTTTTCTGAAAAACAAACTGTTTTTCACATGTTTGGAGCGGGAAACGAGATTCGAACTCGCGACCTCAACCTTGGCAAGGTTGCGCTCTACCAACTGAGCTATTCCCGCAAACTGGAAAAATCACATGAAAGAGTTTGGTGCCTCTTTCAAAATCTGGAGCGGGAAACGAGATTCGAACTCGCGACCTCAACCTTGGCAAGGTTGCGCTCTACCAACTGAGCTATTCCCGCGTATTTCACAAAACTCAGCATTCTATGCTTTGTTTTATGGAATGCCCAAATTGTAATGCAATTTCAGGGGGGCTTTGAACTCCCTCCGAAAATTTTGCATCAATGTTTCACCGCCTCAGGCTTGGCCGTCGCTGTCGCCGCGGACAAAGCGGCGGCAGCCACCTCTTCGTCACTCAAGGGCGTAGGCTTGGCCTCCAAAGCCACATCCAAAACCTGGTCGATCCATTTGACAGGGACAATTTCCAAACCGTTTTTGACATTCTCGGGAATATCCTGCAGGTCTTTGACGTTGTCTTCAGGAATCAACACGGTTTTGATACCACCACGCAGAGCCGCCAGCAGCTTTTCTTTCAAGCCACCGATGGCTGTGACTTCGCCGCGCAGCGTGATCTCACCCGTCATGGCCACATCGGCTCGGACAGGTATACCCGTCATGGCCGAGACCATGGCCGTGGTCATGGCCGCGCCTGCGCTCGGACCGTCTTTGGGGGTTGCGCCATCGGGCACGTGGATGTGCAGGTCTTTCTTTTCAAAGACCTCGTCCTTGATGCCCAAAAGTCGAGAGCGGCTGCGCACCACGGTGCGGGCAGCTTCAACAGACTCTTTCATCACATCGCCCAAGGAGCCCGTGCGGGTGATGACACCCTTACCAGGCATGAGAGCGGCTTCGATGGTCAGCAAATCGCCGCCCACTTCCGTCCACGCCAGACCGACGACCTGGCCCACTTGGTTTTTCTGCTCCGCACGGCCGTAGGTGTACTTGCGAACACCCAAAAAGTCATTCAAGTTATCGGCGTTCACCACCACTTGCGGGGTCATCTGCTTGAGCAGCAAGGCCTTGACCACCTTGCGGCAGATCTTGCCCAGTTCACGCTCAAGCGACCGCACACCGGCTTCACGGGTGTAGTAACGCACCACGTCGCGCACGGCAGCTTCCGTCACTTGCAGCTCGGTGTCTTTGACGCCGTTGTTGGTCATTTGCTTGGGCAGCAAATACTTCATGGCGATGCTGGTTTTCTCATCTTCCGTGTAACCGGACAAACGGATCACTTCCATCCGGTCCAACAAGGCCGATGGGATGTTCATCGAGTTGGAGGTCGCCACGAACATCACATCGCTCAGGTCAAAGTCCACCTCGACGTAATGGTCACCGAAGGTGTGGTTTTGCTCGGGATCCAACACTTCGAGCAATGCGCTCGAAGGATCACCCCGAAAATCCGTGCCCAACTTGTCGATTTCGTCCAGCAAGAACAAGGGGTTCTTGGTGCCTACTTTGTTGAGGTTCTGAAGCACTTTGCCAGGCAAAGCGCCGATGTAGGTGCGGCGGTGACCACGAATTTCGGCCTCATCACGCATACCACCGAGCGCCATGCGCACGTATTTCCGACCCGTGGCCTTGGCAATCGACTGTCCCAGCGAGGTCTTGCCCACGCCCGGTGGGCCGACCAAGCACAAAATCGGTGCTTTGACTTTGTCCACGCGTTGTTGAACTGCGAGGTATTCCAAAATGCGGTCTTTGACTTTGTCCAAACCAAAGTGGTCTTGGTTCAAAACATCTTCAGCATTGGCCAAGTCGTGCTTGAGCTTGGTCTTTTTGCCCCAAGGCAGACCAATCAACACATCCAGGTAATTGCGTACCACAGAGGCTTCGGCCGACATGGGCGACATGAGCTTGAGCTTTTTCAGCTCCCCTTCGGCCTTTTTGCGGGCCTCAGCCGACATCTTGGCAGCCTTGATCTTCTTTTCAAGCTCCTCAATGTCGGCGCCCTCTTCGCCATCACCCAGTTCTTTTTGGATGGCTTTGACCTGCTCGTTCAGGTAGAAGTCGCGCTGGTTCTTTTCCATCTGGCGCTTGACGCGACCACGGATGCGTTTGTCCACATTTAGGATGTCAACCTCATGCTCCAACTGGGCAAACAGGTTTTCCAGACGTGACTTGATGTTGGCCAGATCCAAGACCTGTTGCTTGTTTTCCAGCTTGAGCGGCAAGTGGGCCGCAATCGTGTCGGCCAAACGACCGGGGTCGTCGATGCTGGAAATAGAGGTCAGAATTTCGGGCGGAATTTTCTTGTTGAGTTTGACGTACTGATCAAACTGCTGCATCACGGCGCGGCGCAGCGCTTCGATTTCGCTGCTGTCATCGGACAACTCGGACACAGGGTCCACTGGGGTCACGGAAGCCACAAAATGTGCCTCGCCATCCACGATGGACTTGACCAAGGCGCGTTGCTGGCCTTCCACCAAGACCTTCACCGTGCCGTCGGGCAGTTTCAGCATCTGCAAAATGGTCGAAACACAACCCACGTCAAACATGTCGTCGACAGCAGGTTCGTCTTTGGCTGCGGTTTTCTGAGCCACCAGCATGATGCGGCGCTCGGCAGCCATGGCCGACTCGAGGGCTTTGATGCTTTTCGGGCGCCCGACAAACAAAGGAATCACCATGTGGGGGAACACCACCACATCGCGCAGAGGCAACATGGGCAGTTCAATCAAGGTGGGCGGCAAAGGTGTGTGTCCAGACATGGTGTGTCCCTCGTGTCAATTCAGCTACACATGGTTGCTGTTCTCGCAATTTCAACCCGGCCAGTGCAAGGGGTAAATAGCAAAGAGCAGCGCATGTGGGTCAGGCCTGCTTGGCCGACTCGCGGTAAACCAGCAACGGTGGCTTGTTGTCGTCGATGACGGACTCGTCAACCACCACTTTTTCGACATTCGCTTGGTTGGGAAGTTCAAACATGGTATCAATCAGCGCCTGCTCCATGATGGATCGCAGTCCGCGGGCACCAGTCTTTCTTGCCAAAGCCTTGCGTGCCATCGCAGTCAATGCATTGGGGCGAACTTCCAGTTCAACGCCTTCCATGGCCAACAATTTGGTGAATTGTTTGACGACGGCGTTTTTGGGCTCGGTGAGAATTTGCACCAAGGCCTCTTCAGTCAACTCGGCCAAAGTGGCAATCACTGGCAAACGGCCCACCAACTCGGGAATCAAACCGAACTTGATCAAGTCTTCAGGTTCAACATCGTTGAACACATCTGTCAGTGAGCGCTGTTTTTTGCTTTTGACGGAAGCGCCAAACCCAATGCCGCCGGATTCGGTGCGGTTCTCGATGACTTTTTCAAGCCCTGCGAAAGCGCCGCCGCAAATGAACAAGATGTTGGTCGTGTCGATTTGCAGGAAATCTTGGTTGGGGTGCTTACGGCCACCCTGAGGAGGCACGCTGGCCATGGTGCCTTCGACCAGCTTGAGCAAGGCCTGTTGTACGCCCTCGCCCGACACGTCGCGGGTGATCGAAGGGTTGTCCGATTTGCGGGTGATTTTGTCGATCTCGTCGATGTAGACAATGCCGCGCTGAGCGCGCTCCACGTCGTAATTGCAGGTCTGGAGCAGCTTGGCCACAATGTTTTCGACGTCTTCGCCCACATAACCGGCTTCGGTCAAGGTGGTGGCGTCGGCCATGACAAAAGGCACATCCAGCATGCGGGCCATGGTTTGGGCCAGAAGGGTCTTGCCCGACCCCGTGGGTCCGATGAGCAAGATGTTGCTCTTGGCCAATTCCACTTCGTCTTTTTTGGCTGTCTCTTTGTGCTTGAGTCGTTTGTAATGGTTGTACACCGCCACAGCCAAGCTGCGCTTGGCCTTTTCCTGGCCAATCACATAGTTGTCAAGGTTGGTTTTGATGTCCAAAGGCGTCGGTAATCCTTCTTTGTTGCCTTCGGCTACGGTGATGGTGGCCAATTCATCGCGCACGATGTCATTGCACAAATCAATGCATTCATCGCATATGAACACCGATGGACCTGCGATCAGCTTTTTAACCTCGTGCTGGCTTTTGCCGCAAAAGGAGCAGAACAGGTTTTTCTCAGTCGTTGAGCCTTTTTTATCGGCCATAAATGTCGCCTCGGTATCCGGAATTCGTCAATGATAACGAAAGAAAAACGGCGCTCACCCTTTGGAGGTAAACGCCGTCAGCTTGGGTGCCGGTCAGCCCGGCCACGCTCAAGCGCGTTTGGAAATGACTTCGTCCACCAAACCGTAGTCTTTGGCTTCGGTCGCAGACAGGTAATAGTCGCGTTCTGTGTCAATTTCGATCTTAGAAAGCGGTTGACCCGTGTTCTCAGACAAGATGCGGTTCAAATGCGCGCGGGTCTTTACGATTTCGCGAGCTGCAATTTCAATCTCAGTGGCCTGACCACGAGCACCGCCCAAAGGCTGGTGAATCATGATCTTGGAGTTAGGCAAGGAAAAACGCTTGCCCTTGGCACCGGAAGACAACAAAAACGCCCCCATGCTCGCGGCCATGCCGTTGCACAGCGTTGAGACATCGGGTTTGATGAAGTTCATCGTGTCATAAATGGCCATGCCAGCACTCACCGAACCGCCGGGTGAGTTGATGTAGAGCGAGATGTCCTTTTCAGGGTTTTCGCTCTCCAAGAACAGCAGCTGGGCCACGATCAGATTGGCCATGTGGTCGTTGACCTCACCCACCAAAAAGATCACACGCTCCTTGAGCAAACGCGAGTAAATGTCGTAGGCGCGCTCGCCGCGGCCCGACTGCTCGACGACCATGGGGACCATGCCCAAATTTGTGATGTCCAGTGTGCTCATCTTTTCTCCAGAAAATTCATGGATGACTTTAACCGGGTTTTCAACCCCACCAATGAGATGGGGCTTGTCAGCCAGACTACAAGCCCGGCACAAGCCCCATTCTTCATGGATTCAAAAGACCGATCAGGCCTGTTGACCCATCAGTTCTTCAAAAGAAATGGCTTTTTCGACCACTTTGGCCTGCGCCAAGACGAAATCGGACACATTGCTCTCGATGACCACGGCTTCGACTTCAGCCATGCGTTGGTTGTCGCTGTTGTACCAACGCACCACGTCGTCCGGACGCTCGTAGCTGGCGGCCAGCTCTTCGATGTGGGCTTTGATCTGCTCGGGCTTGGCGTGCAGGGTGTTGCCACGCACCACTTCGGCCACCACCAGACCCAAGCGCACGCGCTGCTCGGCTTGAGGACGGAAGATGTCGTCAGGGATCGGGGCCTTGTCAGCATCTTTCACGCCGCGCTGCTTCAGGTCGGCGCGGGCACCCTCTTTCAGGCGCTCGATCTCGTTTTGCACGATCGACTGAGGCAGATCCAACTCGGCCTTGGCAACCAAAGCGTCCATGGCCGCTTGCTTGTTGCGGGCCAACAGGCGGAATTTCACTTCACGCTCGAGGTTTTTGCGGATGTCGGCGCGCAAACCATCCACGGTGGCGTCGGCAATACCCAAGGACTTGGCCAAGGCCTCGTTGACTTCAGGGAGGTTGGCCGCTTCGATTTTCTTGACGGTGACCATGAAGTCGGCCGTTTTGCCAGCGACGTCTTGACCGTGGTAATCGGCAGGGAAAGCCAATGGGAAAGTCTTGCTTTCGCCGGACTTCATGCCGCGCACTGCGTCTTCGAATTCCTTGAGCATCTGGCCATCGCCCAGAATGAACTGGAAGTCTTCGGCATTGCCGCCAGAAAACACTTCACCGTCGATCTTGCCTTCGAAGTCGATGGTGGCGCGGTCACCGTCTTGAGCCGCGGCGTCTTGCGCACGTTGGGCGAAGGTGCGGCGCTGTTTGCGCAGGATCTCCACGGTCTTGTCGATGGCGGCGTCAGACACTTCAGCCGTCAATTTTTCAACTTCGGTCTCGGCCAGGTTGCCCAGCTTGACTTCGGGGTACACCTCGAAGATGGCTTCAAAGTTCAGTTCGCCCTCAGGCGCGCCTTCTTTTTCGGAAATGCGGGGCTGACCTGCCACGCGAACCTGGGCTTCGTTGGCCGCCACGGCAAAAGCCTGGCCCACTTTGTCGTTCAGAACTTCGTACTGAACCGAGTAACCGTAACGCTGAGCAACCACGTTCATAGGCACTTTACCTGGACGGAAACCGTCCATCTTGACCGTGCGGGCCATTTTCTTCAGGCGCGCATCCACTTCGGACTGAATGGCCGCCACAGGCACAGTCAGGTTGATCTTGCGTTCCAGCTTTTCCAGGGTTTCAACAGTCACAGTCATCGTCGTTCTCGGTTAATTGAATGTCTCACAGGCCGCTGGTTATCCCATCGGCCACAAGTCGGTTGGTGCGCGGGGCGGGACTCGAACCCGCACAGTGTTGCCACCGTCAGGACCTAAACCTGGTGCGTCTACCAATTTCGCCACCCGCGCATGTCCAAACAAAAAGGGCGACAGGTGCGCAAAAGGACTCAAAAGCCCTGTGACTCACCTGACCGCCCGCTTGAAATCGGTCAACTTTCTATTTTAGCCGCTTCAAATAGGCAATTTCAGGCCCGGGCTTGATTTGGCCTCTCAATTCGGAACCAAGCCGCGTACATGGCTGGCAGCGCCAGCAAAGTCAAAGCTGTGGCCACAATCAGCCCCCCCATGATGGCCACCGCCATCGGGCCCCAAAAGATGCTGCGTGAGAGCGGAATCATGGCCAAAACGGCAGCCGCTGCTGTCAGCACAATGGGGCGCAAGCGCCGCACGGCCGACTCCACAATCGCCTGCCATGGGGGCATACCGGCCGCTCTGTCTTGCTCGATCTGGTCGATCAAGATCACCGAGTTGCGCTGAATCATGCCCATCAGGGCGATCACACCCAGCAGCGCCACAAATCCAAACGGCCTGTCCAGGACCAACAAAGCGCCTGCCACGCCCGCCATACCCAGAGGTCCGGTCAAGAAAACCAGCATCGCACGGCTGAAGCTTTGCAGCTGAAGCATGAGCAAGGTGAATGTGATGAACAGCATGACGGGCACACCTGCCGCAATCGAGGCGGAACCTTTGGAACTCTCCTCCACAGCGCCGGCCACTTCAATCCGGTAACCATTCAAACCCTGACCTTGCCAAGTGGCTTCGGTCTTTTTGAGGTCCGGCAGCAGCTGCGCCGTGACGGTCGCGCCTTGCAGACCCTCGGCAATGTCTGCCTGCACGGTGATGGCGTACTGCCGTCCCTCGCGCCACATGACGCCAGGCTCCCAAGCAAACACCGGGTTGGCCACTTGAAGCAATGGAATCGAGCGGCCAGAGGCTGTGGGCACGTAAGCATGGCTCAAATCCGACAAGGCATCCCGCTCGGCCAAAGGTTGGCGCAACACAATGTCGATCAGTTTGTCACCCTCGCGGAACTGCCCCACTGGGGCACCCGACAACAAAGTACGCGAAGCTTGCGCGATGGATTGGCTGGTCACACCCAAAGCCCTGGCTTTGGCTTGGTCCACCTCGAGCCGTACCGACTTGACCGATTCGTTCCAGTTGTCGTTCACGCCCCGGGTGTTGGGGTTCAGTCGCATTTGGGCTTTGATCTCGTCCGCCTTTTGGCGCAGAACTTGGGGGTCTGAGCCCACCACGCGGAACTGCACCGGGTAAGGCACGGGTGGGCCGTTGGGCAATAACTTCACCCGACCACGCACTTCGGGGAACTCCTGCGCCAGCAAAGCGGGCAGTTTGGCCCGCAGCACTTCGCGGGTTTTCAGGTCATCGGGCAAAACAATCAGCTGCGACACGTTGGTCTGCGGAAAGACCTGGTCGAGTGGCAAATAAAAGCGCGGGACGCCTGAACCGATCCAAGCCGTGACCGATTTCACACCCGCTTCTTGCACCAATCGATGCTCCACACGGCGGGTGATGTCCTCACTGGCTTTGACGGGCGAACCCTCGGGCAGCCACAGGTCCACCATGATTTCCGGGCGCGAAGAGTCCGGGAAGAACTGCTGCTGCACCTTGCCCATCCCCACCATCCCCATGGCAAACAAGAACACCGTGATGCCAATCGTCTTCCAGCGGTGCGTGACACACCACGTCACCCAAGCACGAAAGTGCTTGTAAAACGGGGTGTTGTACATCTCGGACGAGTCGAGTTGTTCGGCCGTCAGCGCGTACGTCGGGGGCTTGAGCAACCAAGCGCCCAAATACGGCACGAAGTAAACCGAAGCCACCCAACTGACCAAGAGCGCCACCACCGTGACTGCAAAAATCGCGAAGGTGTATTCGCCCGTCATGGACTTGGCCATGCCAATCGGCAAAAAGCCGGCCGCCGTGATAAGTGTGCCGGTGAGCATGGGCATGGCCGTCAGCTCATAGGCAAAAGTCGCGGCACGGACTTTGTCATAGCCCTCTTCCATCTTGCGCACCATCATTTCCACCGCAATGATGGCGTCATCCACCAGCAAACCCAAGGCGATGATGAGGGAGCCCAGCGAAATTTTGTGCAGGCCAATGCCCAAGTAATGCATGGCCAAGAACGTGACGGCCAGCACCAGCGGGATGGTGATGCCCACGACCAAACCGGGGCGAATGTCCAGTGTCCAGCGCCGCCACAGGGGGTTAACGCCAGGCCGCTTGTGCAGACCCAGCGCCAAGAAACTCACCGCCAACACGATCACCACCGCCTCGATCAGCACTTTGATGAATTCGTTGACCGAACTGGACACCGCGCTCGGCTGGTCCTGCACTTGGGTCAAAGCCATGCCAGCAGGCAAGTCAGCCTGGATGGCGTCGATCGTTGAACGCAAAGACTTGCCCAAGGCAATGATGTCACCGCCTTTGGCCATGGATACCCCCAAGGCGATGACCTCTAGTCCGTCATGGCGCACTTTCACGCTGGCTGGATCGGCATAGCCCCGCGTCACCTTGGCAATGTCCGACAAGCGAATCTGCGCACCCGATGAACCACGGATCGGCATGGCTTGCAGGTCTTCAAGTGTCTGAAACTGACCGCCCACACGGACCTGCACCACATCGGCAGGCGACTGCACGGCACCAGCCGACTCCACCGCATTTTGTTGGCCCAACTGGGCCAACACCGCACCCATGTCGAGGCCCATCTGAGCGAGTTTCTTTTGAGAGACCTCGACAAAGACTTTTTCGTCTTGCACACCAAACAACTCGACTTTGGCCACATCGGGCACGCGCAGCAACTGCTGGCGTAAGCTGTCAGCTTGTACCTTGACCTCAGCCGGGGTAAAGCCCTGCCCACCCAAGGCGTAAATCACGCCGTACACATCGCCAAACTCGTCGTTGAAAAACGGCCCCAACACGCCCGGCGGCAAACTGCCGCGCATGTCACCGATCTTTTTGCGCACGGCATACCAAACCTGCGGCACATCGCCAGGCTTGGAGTTGTCTTTGATCTGAAAAATGATCTGCGCCTCACCCGGCTTGGAGTAGCTGCGGATCTTGTCGGCATAGGGCACTTCTTGCAGCGTTCGCTCGATCTTGTCGGTCACTTGCTCGGCCACTTGTGCCGCTGTGGCGCCTGGCCAATAGGCGCGCACCACCATGGCCCTGAAAGTGAAAGGCGGGTCTTCGTCTTGACCCAGCTGAAAGTAAGCGGCCATGCCCAAGACCATCAGCACCACCATCAGGTAGCGGGTCAGGGCCGGGTGATCAAGCGCCCAGCGCGAGAGGTTGAATCGGGTGTTCTCAGTTTGGCTCATGCAATCACCGCTGCGCTGCAGATGCGCCATCTTGGGCGGGAGCAGCCGATTCGGCCGAAACAGACGCGGAAGCCGGTGATGCACTGGCCGCTTTGCCTGTCGCGTTGTAGATCGTCACCTTCTGACCGGGCGACAACACATGCACACCCGCGCTGACCACCTGCTGACCGGGTTGGAGGCCCGAGGTGATCACCACCTCGTTGCCATCGACCACACCCACCTGAACCGACTGGCTACGGACCGTCATGCTGGCTGTATCGAGCACCCACACCGCATTGCCAGCACCCTCTTGGCGCAAAGCGCTGGTGGGCAACTTGATCACGCCCGCTTGGCTGCCCGGCAATTGCAAAGCCTGCACATTCACAGTGCTGCCCAAAGGCAATCGCTCGGACGCTTCCAAGGCCAACTTGACCGCGTAGGTGCGCGTGACCGGGTCGGCACTGGCGGCCAATTCACGCACTTTGCCTTGCAAGGGTTGGCCAGTGCTGACCAAAGTGGCCTTCATTTTTTGACCTACTTTCAGGGTCAAGGCCATCGCCTCAGGGACGGCAAAGACCGCATCGCGGGGTCCATCGTGGGCCAATCGCACCACAGGCTGGCCTGCGGAAACCACTTGGCCGACTTCCGCATCCACACCCGTGATCACGCCCGACTGGCTGGCCGTCAAACGGGCGTAACCCGCTTGGTTGGTTTGGGCTTGTGCTTGGGCTTTGGCTTGGTTCAGCTGCGCATCGGCAGCTTTCAGGGCCGCTTCGCGACGCTCCAACTCGGCACCGCTGATGAAGTTTTGCGCCTTCAGGACTTCAAAGCGCTTGAAGTCTGCCAGCGCCAAATCACGCTGACTTTGCGCCGACAGGACTTGTGCGGCTGCAGCTTGTGCAGACAATTGGTAGTCCTTGGCGTCGATCAAGGCCAACAACTGCCCTGCTGTTACGCGCTGCCCCTGTTCAGCAGGCCGCTGCACCAGCTTGCCAGCCACCTGAAACCCCAATCGTGACTCCACCTGCGCTCGCACTTCCCCCGAGTAGTCACCCGTGATGTTCAAATCTGTGCCCGCTACAGTGAGCAGCTTTACGGACCGCAAAGGCTCTTGAGGTGCTTCTTTTTTAGAACATGCTGCCAAAGTAGTCAAAAAAACAGCTGTGGCTATGAAATGAAATACTCGCCGATTGGCGAGTAAAGAAGAGCTTGGCATGGAAATCCCAGGGAAAGGTAATGACTGACTGGTTAGTAATCTACGCAATGGTGCCCAATTTGTCAAGCGACAATAGGCATTGACCATGCCCATTAGCCCCTTTTTCAATCGCACCCACGGCCTAGCCATCAGCGCCCAACTCCGTCGCATCTTGCGCGGTGTCTCGCGCTCGTTTCACCTGTCCATACAGCTGCTGCCTTCTGCTTTACAAGCGCCGGTGGCGATTGGTTATTTGCTGGCACGCGCCACCGACACGGTCGCAGACACCACCGCTTTGCCCGTCGCACAGCGCCAAGTCTTGCTGGAACGCATGACGCAGTGCATCGCAGACTTGGCATCGTCGACCGAACAAATCCAAGAGCTTTCCCAACTGGCCCAGGCTTTTGCCGCGCAACAAACCGACCAGCACGAACGCGCCCTGATGCAAGCCTTGCCCCAATGCCTGCCTCTCCTGCACAGCTTGGGGCAGGAAGACCAGAGCAGCGTGCGGAAGGTTCTGGCTCACATCACGCGGGGCCAACAGCTGGACATGACCCGCTTTGGTCCGGGTCTGAACGCCCTGCAAACCGAAGCCGAACTGACCGACTACACCTGGCTGGTGGCCGGTTGTGTGGGCGAGTTCTGGACTGAGCTGTGCGGCCGCCACCTGCCCGGCTACAGCCTGCTGCCGCAGCCCGAGATGATGCGCATCGGGCGGGAATACGGCATGGGCTTGCAGCGCCTGAACATCATCCGCGACGCTGGGGCCGACCTGGCTGCCGGTCGTTGTTACTGGCCTGTGGAAATCTTGGCGCAGGCGGGCCTGACCCCGGCCAAGCTGGCGCCAGCGGCCCAAACCCCACATACAGATACCCTGCACGCCTTGGCCACGCTCTACACCCAATGGCTGGACCACACCCAAGCCCAACTGGCCGATGGCATGCGCTACGCCTTGGCGCTCAAGCCAATGCGCCTGCGGCTGGCCAGCGCCTTGCCCGCCTTGATCGGTGCGCGCACCGTCGCACTGCTGCGCCAGGCCGGGCCTGCGGCCCTGAACCAGCGCGTCAAAATGCCGCGCCACGAAGTCCACGCCCTGCTGTGGCGCATCACTTTGGGCTTGGGGTCAGCAGCCGTATTGCAAAAAGAATTTCTCCGTCTGTCCGGCGAACCAAGGGCGTGATCACGCGCTTTGAATGCGAGAATCTCAGCCCATGAGCCCGCAAGACTACGTCCAGCAAAAAGCCGCCGCCTCGGGCAGCAGTTTCTATTACGCCTTTTTGTTTTTGCCTCCTGAGCGGCGTGCGGCCATCACCGCTTTTTATGCGTTTTGCCGCGAAGTGGACGACGTGGTAGACGAAATCAAAGACCCCGGCGTGGCCGCGACCAAACTCGCCTGGTGGCGAAAAGAAGTGCAACAAGCCTACGCAGGCCAGCCCAGCCACCCGGTCATGCACGCCCTCATGCCCCTGGCCCCCACCTTCGGCATCGAAAGCCGCCACTTGATGGCTGTGATCGAAGGCTGTCAGATGGACCTGAACCAGACCCGTTACCTGGACTTTGTGGGCTTGACGACGTACTGCCACCTGGTGGCTGGCGTGGTGGGTGAAGTCGCCGCCCGCATCTTTGGCCAGACCGACGAGGCCACCACCCAGTACGCCCACAAGCTGGGCTTGGCTTTTCAGATGACCAACATCATCCGTGACGTGGGCGAAGACGCCATGCGCGGGCGCATCTACCTGCCGCTGGACGAGCAGCAACGTTTTGGTGTCAAAGCCAATGAGTTGATCCAGCGCACTTATTCAGACAACTTCACCGCGCTGATGAAGTTCCAGACCGACCGCGCACACGCCCTCTACGACGAAGCGCTGGCCCTGCTGCCTGAGGCCGACCGCCGCGCCCAAAAACCCGGTCTGATGATGGCCAGCATCTACCGCACCTTGCTGCGCGAAATAGAAGCCTCGGGCTTTCAGGTGCTGCACCAGCGCATTGCACTCACGCCGCTGCGCAAGCTGTGGCTGGCGTGGAAGATGCAGGCGCTCGGGCGTTTCTGATCACTTCATGGCCCGTGCCTGAGCCTGTGCAGGCCGATCCAGACAAACTTTGAGCCAAGCCGACACCGCCGGGTACTGGGCCAACAACGCAGCCGCCGGGCGCACCCAGCTGGCCACGCTGGCCACACACACATCGGCCACGGTGAAACGGTTGGCGGCCAAGTAAGTCTCGCCTTTGGCGTGCTGGGCTTGCAGGTGTTTCTCCAGCACGGCCAGTGGCACTTTCAGGCGGCTCTCGGCCTTATCCGCCAGCTCGGGCTTGCGCTGGTCTTCGAGCATGGCCATGCGGTGCATCAGCACCGTTAGCGCATCCGCCTCCAACTCAGACACTGTCCAAAAGCTCCAACGCAAGGCCTCGGCTTCTTCGCGGGGGGTGGCGGGTGCAATGGTTTGGCCGTCGGCTTTGCCATGCACACGGGCGATGTACAAGGCGCAAGCCATGCTTTCCCACACAGTGACGGCACCCTCTGCCCGCTCGTCGATCAAGACTGGAATGTGGCCATTCGGGTTGATCGCCAAAAACTCGGGCGTGCGTGTCGCCCCACCCGCATAGGGTGTGGAAATGAGATCAAACGGCACACCCAACTCCAAAGCCGTCCAGATGGGGCGCGCAGCGCGCGATGGGCCTATGCCGTAAATTTTCAAAGTCATGTCGGTCTCCTCAGGGTTGGTAATCTGGCCAGCTGGCGCACAGCGCGTGCAGGTCTCGCACGTCCAAATGTGGGCGAATGTCGCCATGGGTCCATTCGTGGCCGTCGCGGTTGAGCCAGGCCACTTGCATGCCGGCGGCCAAAGCGCCTACACAGTCGGCGTGTGCGTCGTCACCAATGTGCAGCACCTCGTGGGGCTGGACGCCCGCTGCTACCGCTCCCGCCGCAAAAATGCGCAAGTCCGGCTTGGCCACGCCCAGGGACTGGGCGCTCACGCTGGCATGAAAGTGCTGCCCTATGCCCACACGGTGCACGTCGGCGTTGCCATTGGACAGCGCCACCACCGGCATGCGCTGGCTCCAAAACGCCAGTGCGGGCAGCGCATCGTCAAACAAATCCACCCGTTGGCGCTCAGCAAAAAACACCTCAAAAGCTGCTTCGGCCAGATGCCCAGGCTCCCCGGCTTGTTCTAAAAGCGCGCGGATCGACTCCCGGCGCAGAAAGGACAAATCGTGCGCCCGATCAGCATGGCGGGCGTTGATTTCTGCACGAACCGCTTTTTTAACTTCGGCATCTGCGGACATCACTGCTGCTGCAGGGGCATGGGCGCTTAGCCAAGTCTGCAAAACCACCTCGGCACGGCCAATCGTGGGCCAAACAGGCCACAAAGTGTCGTCCAGATCGAGGGTAATGGCTTTGATTCGGGAAATGTCAATCATGGTGAGGGAGAATACCCGACATGGCATTTCAAAAAGAACCCTCCTTCCAGCATGGTCAGGCCGCCAAAACGGCTGTCTTGTATTGCAACTTGGGCACCCCCAGCGCGCCCACGGCCCCTGCCCTTCGCAAATACTTGGCCGAGTTTCTGGGCGACAGCCGCGTCGTCGAGATCCCCAAACCCATCTGGTGGCTGATCCTGCACGGCATCATCTTGCGTGTTCGTCCGGCCAAATCGGCTGCGAAATACGCCAGCATTTGGACCGAACAAGGCTCCCCCCTCAAAGCCTTCACCGAACAACAAGCCCAGTCACTGGGCACAGCCCTCCAAGAGCGTGGCCACCATGTGGCGGTGCGTTACGCCATGCGTTATGGCCAGCCGTCTGTCCCCGAGCAACTCAACGCCCTGAAGGCTGAAGGTGTGCAGCGCGTGCTGATCGTGCCCGCCTACCCGCAGTACAGCGGCACCACCACAGCCAGCGTGTTCGACGCGGTGTACCGCTGGGGCCTCAAAACCCGGCTCATCCCCGAGCTGCGCTTTGTCAATCGTTACCACGATGTCCCCCGTTACATCGCGGCACTGGCTCAAACCGTGCGCGATCACTGGGCCACCCACGGCCAGGCCGAAAAATTGGTGATGAGCTTTCACGGCGTGCCCGAGCGCACCTTGCAACTGGGTGACCCCTACCACTGCGAGTGCATGAAAACCGGCCGCCTGCTGGCCGAGGCACTGGGCCTGTCCAAAGACCAGTACAAACTCACATTCCAGTCCCGCTTTGGCAAAGCCAAGTGGCTAGAGCCCTACACCGAGCCCACGCTGATCGCACTGGCTCAGCAAGGCGTGAAAAAAGTCGACGTGATCTGCCCGGGCTTCACCAGCGATTGCCTGGAAACACTGGAGGAAATCCAACAGGAAGCCCAAGAAGCTTTTCTGCACGCAGGCGGAGAAGGCTTCAACTACATCCCTTGCCTGAACAACAACGCTCAGTGGATTGAGGCATTGACCGACATCAGCCTGGATCACATGCAAGCTTGGGATTTGTCAGCGCCGGATCAAAAGGCAATGGCGGCGAGTCGTGAAAGAGCCTTGGCTCATGGGGCCAAGCATTGAGGTGAAATGACCCCGAATGAATTAAGGGGTGAATTCGCAGGATTGCAACTGTTCCAGCGTCACATATTCCAAAGCTTTCATGTGCGTGGACGACAGAACCACGGGTGGTGCAACGCCCGCATCAAAGGCCTCTTTCCAACGCATGGCGCAAAGGCACCATCTATCCCCGGCCTTTAGCCCGTGAAAACGGTATTCTGGTCGTGCGCTGATCAAGTCGTTCCCGCGTGACAAGGAAAACTGCAGAAATTCAGCCGTCATCCTTGCACAGATCACATGAGAGCCCGTATCGTCCTCTCGTGTATTGCAGCACCCGTCCCGGAAATAACCTGTCAGCGGGTCAAATGAGCAAGCCGTCAGTGGTTTTCCGAACACATTCAAAGCATCAGTTGTCATATTTATGGACCTGAGGTATGGGCCAGTGGCTAACTTTAGTAGCACGGAACCCTGTTCAAACAATCAACTGTACTAGCCTACAGTGAACTGAAAAGACAGACCACATCTTGGCTCATCACATGAGGTTCGTTTTTCAAACATCCACGGGTCATCTCGCCATTTGACTTCTCAAACGGACCCGATGAAATCGGTCACCCACTCCAGTTGCTGCAAGACGTTCAAAGCTGGCGCATGGCCACAACCTGGCACTTCGATGTGCTTGAGCAGGCCACGGGCACCCGGCCCACGGCGGCGCATTTCAGCGGCGGTGGCTGGCAAGACCAGATCGGAATTGACACCGCGCAGCAGCAATACTGGTAACTTCAAGGCATCGTAGTGCTCCCAGATCAGGTAGTCATGGGGGTGCGCGGTGAACTGCGCCACCATGGCCGGGTCGTAGTGCGGCGTCACGCGTCCATCGGGCAAGCGCCGGGTGGATGTTTCGGCCAGGCGTCGCCACTGGGCATCGCTCAGCCAACCATAAGGTTTGTAGACCTGACGCAAAAATGCTTCGAGTTCAGACACCGTCGAAAAAGCGGGGGGCGTGCCGGCATAGGCCTTGATGCGGTCAATAGCGACTTGAGCCAATTCAGGCGCATTGTCGTTGAGTGTGAGGCTCAGGATGCGGTGCTTCAAGGTGGGCTCAACCAGCCCGGCCGCGCACAGGGTGCCGATCGCGCCCCCCATGGAGGTGCCTACCCAATGCACGGCACGCAGTTGCAGGCCATCCATCAGCTCGCGGGCGATGCGGGCATAAAACGCCAGGCAATACTCCTGCTCAGGCGCGCTGCTCCATTGCGACAGGCCACGGCCAACCGTGTCTGGGCAAATGACCCGGTAACCCCGTGCACTCAGGTGCGCGGCCAGCTCGTCCATGTCGCGCCCGGTGCGGGCCAGGCCGTGCCAGGCGATCACGGTGCCTTGTTCGGCCTTGCCCCAGTCGGTGTAATGGATTTCCAGTCCGGCGCAAGTTATGTAGTTGGATATGAAAGCCATAGGGACCTCAGATCTTGGAGGAAGCCGGTTTCTCTGAGACCAGCGCCCGCAGCGCGGCCCGGGTGCGCAAACGCCCCACCACCCCAGTCGGGAAGTAATACACCGACAGCACAAACAGCAGACCCAACCAAAGCAGCCAGCGGTCGGGCGAGAGGAGCGACGACAGCAAAGGCACGGCAGCAGTGGCCTCGCTGGCCAATCGCAGCAAATCCTGCAAATAGCTTTGCGCCAACAAGAACAGCACCGAGCCGATGGCCGCGCCATAGATGGTGCCCATGCCTCCAATCACCACGATCAGCAACACGTCCATCATGATTTCAAAGCTCAGCGAGGTGTCTGGCCCGTTGTAGCGCAGCCAAAGCGCCAGCATGGCCCCGGCCACACAAGCGTAAAGCGCCGACAACACGCTCGACAGCGTGCGGTACACCACCACGCGGTAGCCAATGGCCTCGGCGCGGAACTCGTTTTCGCGGATGGCCTGCAGCACGCGGCCAAACGGCGAATTCACGATGCGCAGGAGCGACAAAAGCATCCCCACAGCCAGCACAAACAACAGGTAGTAGCACAGCAAACGCCCGTCCAGCGATACGCCGAGGAACGGCTCTTCGCTGAACTCGGTGCTGGGCAAGAGCAGCTCGGGCAGCTTGAAGCTCAGGCCGTCCTCGCCGCCCGTGAAGTCGGACAATTGCGAAGCCAGCGTCTGAAAAGCCGCAGCCACGGCCAAGGTGATCATGGCGAAAAAGATGGCACGCACCCGCAGCGAAAACAGACCAATGGCCAGCGAGAGCACCAGCGTGAGCGCCAGCGACAGCGCAAAGCCGGCGGCCAAAGCGCCCCAAGTCGGACCCCAGGTGTTGGACGAGATGGCGATGCCATAGGCCCCGATGCCAAAGAACATGGTGTGCGCAAAGCTCACGATGCCGGTGTAGCCCAGCAGCAGGTCAAAACCGGCCACCAGGACCACAAAAATCAGCACCTTGGCGGCGACCGACAAGGCCTTGACGCCCGGGAACAAAAAAGGTGCAAAGGCCAAACCCAGCAAGGTGAGGACCAGCAAGATGGCCAGCAGGCGGCTGCGGGGCTGGTCGTTGGAAATGAGACGGTTGAACATGTCCGGACTTTCAACGATTGGCCACGGGGTACACGCCCTGCGGACGCCACAACAACACACCCGCCATCAGCGCGATGTTGGAGAACAGCGCCAGTTTGGGGGCCAAAAAGCCGGTGTAGTTGGCCATCAGGCCCACCAGCAAAGCCCCGATCAGCGCTCCACCCGTGGAGCCCAGCCCGCCGATGATGATGACGATGAAGATCAGCACGTTGACCTGCGCGCCCATTTGCGGCACCACGTTTTGCTGGTACAGGCCCCACATGACACCGCCCAATCCGGCCAATGCGCTGCCCACCACAAACACACCCACAAACAGGCGGCGAATGCGGTAACCGAGCGACTCGACCATCTCGCGGTCTTGCACACCCGCGCGGATGAGTAAGCCGATCTTGGTGCGGCCCAGCACCCACATTTGCAAGGCAAACACGGCCAGGCCCACGGCCACGGCCAGCAATCGGTACTTTTCAATCGCGGCATCACCCACCAGCACCGCGCCTCGCATGGCTTCGGGCAAAGGCAAAGCGATCTGCAGCGGGCCCCAAATCACCTTGATGAGTTCCTCGCCAATGATCATGCCACCCATGGTGATGAGGATTTGCTTGAGGTGCTGGCCATACACAGGCCGCACGATGAAGCGCTCAAACGCCAGCCCCACGGCGGCGGCCACAGCCATCGCAACAACCATGGCGGGCAGCACCGCCACCATGTTGCGCCACCACTCGCCCGAGCCGGTCCAGTCGCCCATGGCGCCCAGCACGCTGGTGGCCACAAAAGCACCCAGCGCGATGAACAGGCCATGGCCAAAGTTCAGCACGTCCATCAAGCCAAACACCAGCGTCAGGCCTGAGGCCATGATGAAGATGATCATGCCCATGGCCAGGCCCGCCACAGTCAGCGTGAGCCAGGTGGAACCCGAGCCGATCATGGGCCAAGCCAACAGCGCCAACACAGGCACCAGCAGCAAAGGCCGGGTATCGATGTCTTGCAGGAATTTCATAAAGCCAGTCCCAACAAGGATTGCTGCAAAGCCGTGTCTTCGGCCAGCGCCTGCATGCGGCCTGCGTACACCACGCGGCCGTTGTCCATCACGGCCACGGTGTCGCCCAGTTGTTGGGCGAAGTGGATGTTTTGCTCGACCAACAAGATGGTCACGCCGCTGGCCTTGAGTTGCTGAAAGGCCTCGATCATGTTCTGGATGATGGCCGGGGCCAGGCCCTTGCTGGGCTCGTCGATGATCAGCAAATCACGCGGCTCCACAATCGCCCGCGACACCGCCAGCATCTGCTTTTGCCCTCCAGACAATTTGCCTGCCGGGTGACTCCAAAACTTCTCTACGGCGGGGAAGAGTTTGAAAATCCACTGCAGCCGCGCCTCGTCCATCTGCCCGGCGTTTTGGGCGTTGCGGGCGGCCAGAAGCATGTTTTCTTTCACCGTCAAGTCCGAGAAAATGCCCATGTTTTCGGGCACATAGGCGATGTTTTTTTGCGCAATGGCCGGCGTGTTGAGTGTGGTGATGTCTTCGCAGCCAAAAGTGATGCGCCCTTGAGAGGCTTGCCACAGACCCATGATGGTGCGCAGCGTGGTGGTCTTGCCCGCGCCGTTGCGGCCCAGCAACATGGTGAGCTCGCCACGCGGCACCACCAAGTCCACCCCGTGCAGGATGTGGTACGCCCCGATGTGCGTGTGCACGCCTTCGAGGGTCAACAAATTTTTGTCCATGTTTGGCGTGCTCATGCGGTCACCTTCGCTTTACCCAGGTAAGCCTCTTGCACGATGGGCGACGCGATCACCTCGTTCGGCTCGCCATCGGCCACCAACTGGCCGTTGTGCAGCACGATGATGCGGTCGGCCAACTCGCGCACCACGTCCATCTTGTGCTCCACCAACAAAATGGTTTTGGTCTTGTCTTTTTTGAGCTGGCGGATCAGGTCCAGGATCACCGGCGCTTCGTCATGGCTCATGCCCGCAGTGGGTTCGTCAAACATGTAGACAGCGGGTTCGAGCGCCATCAACAGCGCCACTTCGAGCTTGCGTTGGTCACCATGCGGCAGGCTGGCCACCGGAGCGTCCTGCTGCGCGGTCATCGACACGGATTGCAAAATCTCCAAAGCACGGTTCGTCAATGCCGTGTGGTCGCTCCAGATGCTCCACAGGTTCAGGCCCCGGCGGTGGGCACCCTCCTTCGTCGCCTGCACCGCCAAACGCACGTTCTCCAGCACCGACAAATTCGGAAACAGGTTGGTCAGCTGAAACGCACGGCCCAAGCCTGCACGGGTCCGAGCGGATGCTGACAAGCCTGTCAGCTCGCGCCCGTTCAGATGCACCGTGCCCTCGGTGGCGGGTAACTGCCCCGAGATCAGGTTGAAGTAGGTGGTTTTGCCAGCCCCATTGGGGCCGACGATGGCGGTCAGCGTGCCGGGTTCAAAGCGGCACGAGACCGCATTGACCGCCACATGACCGCCAAACCGCACAGTCAGGTTTTGGGTTTTAAGCATTCCATCCATCCGTCAAAGCTTACTGTGAGAGGCCCTTGTGGGAGCGGCCCTTGTGGGAGCGGCGCCCTCGCCGCGAAAAAGCGCTCGCAGCTCACAAGCCATCGCCCCGAGGGCGGGGCTCCCACAAAGTTGTTTCGATCAGCGCTTGTTGCGGATCGGCACGTTCATTTCTTCAGGCTTGATCTCGCGGATCAGCTCGGGCACACCCCAAGCGAAAGCCGGATCGATTTTGATCTTGAAGTGGTACATGCTTTGCATGGCCTGGTGGTCTTCCTTGCGGAAGGTCATCTTGCCCTTGGGCGTGTCAAAGCTCATGCCTTCCATGGTGCTGATCAGCTTGTTGGTGTTGGTGTCACCGTTGGTCTTTTTCAGCGCCGTCACCAAAGCCATGGCCGACGAGAAACCGCCAGCGGTGAAGAAGTCTGGGGGCGATTTGAATTGCTGGTAGTGCGAGGCCACCAAGGCATCGTTCACCGGGTTCTTGGGCATGCCGAAGTAATAGTAAGCCGCGCCTTCCATACCTGGGAACTGCTTGTAAGCCACCATGGCGGGCAGGATGTTGCCACCCGTAGCGATCTCGATGCCGTAGCGCTTCAAGTCCATGTCGGCGATCTTGAACGGGTTGCCACCGGCCCAGATGATGAAGATGATCTTGCGGCCAGGCAACGCCTTGAGCTTGTCGATCATGCGCTGCGCACCGGCGGTGAAGTCGGTGGTGGCGGGCGGCAGGTACTCTTCGTGCACCAGCTTGGCTTTCTTGACCGAGTCCTTGAAGGCCTTCACGCCATCCCGGCCAAAAGCCGAGTCTTGCGCCATGGTGACGATGCTCACGCCGTCCTTGTCCACCGCCACGGCGTTGGCAATCGCGTCCTGGCTGCTGTTGCGGCCGGTGCGGAAGATGTATTTGTTCCACTTCTCACCCGTGATGGAGTCGGCCACGGCGGGCTCGACCAGCAGAATTTTTTTGTACTCTTCAGCCACAGGCAGCATGGCCAAGGCCACAGGCGATGCGGTGGGACCCACGGCCAAGTCCACTTTGTCGTCGCCATAAGCAGCGGCCAGCAGGTTTTTGCCCAGGTCGGGCTTGCCTTGGTCGTCTTTCTCAATCACCACAATCTTGCGGCCAGCCACTTCCATGGTGCCACCTGTGGCGTAGCTCAAACCCATCATCAAACCGGTTTGGGTCTGCTTGCCGTAGGCCTCCAGGGGGCCGGTCTTGCTGTAGATGTGGGCGATTTTGATGTCTTTGCCCTGGGCCATGGCGGCGGGGGCCAAGGAAGATGCAACCGCCAAGGCGGCCAAAGAGATGAGGTGTCGACGGAACATAGGGGTCTCCTGTTGGAATGGTCATGCGCTTGTCACACAAAATGTTTGCACAAGCCGTGCCAGAAACATCCAGCACCACCCCCATCCTAAACCCTTGTCAATACTGGATATTTCCAATCAGTCAGATCAGAGACTGCAAAACTGTATTTTTAAAATACAACTCTATTGATCAATAAAAATACACATGATCAAAATAAATACACTTCACGGCAAACGAAGATAAAGCTTCGCACGCGAAACGCCCAGCATTTTGGCGGCAGCCACCTTGTTGCCTTGGGTGACCTCCAATGCTTTGGCCACGGCCAAACGCTCCAAGGCCTCCACCTGTTCAGACAGGGGTGCCAACCAGGCATTCGCATCTTGGGCCATCACAGGCAAGAGGGACTGACGTGTCGCAGGGGCCGGTGAAATTTGACTCAAGCCAGACTCCCGCAAAACCAACTCCACTTCGGACACATCCACCATGCCCGTGTCACTGCGCAGCAGCAATTGCTCTAAAACGTTGCGCAACTCACGCACATTGCCGCGCCAGTATTGCGCTGACAACAAAGCCACCGCTTGCGGGCTGAATTCGGGTTGCGGCAAATCGCTGCGCAAGGCCAGGTCTTCGGCCAGCACCTCGATCAAAGCCGGAACATCAGATGCCCGCTCACGCAAAGGGGGCAAACGCAGGGGCAAGACATTCAGGCGGTAAAACAAGTCCTCCCGGAACTGGCCCGACTGCACCAGCTTGACCAAGTCTCGCGATGTGGCGGCGATGATGCGGGCATCAAACGGAACCAATCGGTTAGAACCCAAGGGCTCCATCTCGCCTTCTTGCAATGCGCGCAACAGCTTGGCTTGCAAACCCAAGGGCATGTCACCAATTTCATCCAGAAACAAGGTGCCGCCATCGGCCAATTTGAATTTACCATCGCGCCCCTTGCGGTCTGCACCGGTATAAGCGCCTGGAGCCACCCCAAAGAACTCGGCTTCCAGCAAAGTCTCGGGCACCGCCGCGATGTTCACGCTGACCAGCGGGCCTTTGGCTCGGGGCGAGGAAGCATGGATGGCATGGGCCAACAACTCTTTGCCCGTACCCGTCTCACCCAGCAAAAGCACGGGGCTGCTGGACTGGGCTGCCCTGCGCGCTTGGCGCTTGAGGTCGACCACGACCGAACTTGAGCCAATGAAGCTGGCAAAACTGTGCCGAGCTTGTCGCAGCCCAACGCCCGAGCGACGCTGGACAGCCAAAGCGTCACGCGCTTCATCCAACTCACGCTGCATCAAGGAAAACTTCGCCAAAAACGGCTGCAAATTCGATTGCGGCTGGTCAAACAACACCACGCCCAATGCCCCGATCACCTGCCCCGCATCGTCGCGCAAAGGAAAACGGCTCACCACAAAGGTGCCCGCCTTGTTGGTGAGCAGGTCGATCAAGATGGGTTTTCCCGTCTCCAACACGCGTTGCATTTGTGTGTTTTGCACCACCGCGGCCACCGGTTGCCCCACAAAGTCAGCCTCACTGGCAAAACCCAAGGCTGGTAGGTACCGGCGGTACTGGTCATTGATCCAAACCACACTGCCTGATCGATCGACCAACAACATGCCTTCGCTGGCATTTGCAAAGACATCAAACAAAGACTTGGCGGCCAGATTCAAAATGCTTTGAGCATCTTTAGGCAATACAGGCTGATGGGAAAGTGCTGTTGACGACATTCGCCGATCTTAACGACCGCGCTCGTCGACCAACCACTCAAGCACTCCCGAATGCGAGGGCTACTTAGCCATTGGAAGCATGCGAAACCCTGGGCCGACTGACGTCTCCCCTGAGTTGGCCTGCAAATATTGAGGTTCACACCAACGTTGGCGCATCTTCATTGGGCGGCTCCTCAGCCGAGGTTGTTTGAAAACACGCTTCGGTAGGCGGCGTCGCGTTCGTATCTTGCAGCTTCTGT